>JASFYT010000073.1:0-9479 GCA_045047085.1 Rhizobiaceae bacterium
AACTGCCGGCACAGAAAATGCAGCAAAAATACCCTGCAAATCATGGGCACCACCAATAACGATTTCAGTATCACTAACGCCTTGGGTCTCCGCTGCAGCAGGATTTACTGCCAATATCGTTGCTGTAGCAGCAAGTGCAATAAACTTCTTCATAGTTGATATCTCCTCCAACTGTTTAGTTTTCAGGGCTTTACGCCCATTTCTTCCTTAAATTCTACTTGTACATAGAGTCTATCAGACCTTTATGCCTCGATTCAACAAAACCCCGCTTAAGTTTCATAGTTGGGGTTAATTCCTCATCTTCCGCCGTCAACAAAATATCAATCAAACGATAGTCTTTTATCTGCTCCACCCGAGCAAATTGCCTGTTCACTGCCGCCACATCCTTGCCAATCAGTTCCACTACTTTAGGGGCTGCACAAAGGGATGCGAAATCGCTGAAGGGAATTTGTTTTTCCTGTGCAAAATTTTCCACATTCTCCTGATCAATCATAATCAGGCAGGAGAGGTATTTACGCTTATCACCAATCACTACCGCATCGGAAATATAAGGCGAAAATTTCAGCGCACTTTCGATTTCTGCAGGCGTAATGTTCTTCCCGCCTGCAGTAATAATGATGTCTTTGATACGGCCGGTAATCGTGAAATATCCCTGATTATCGACGCTACCCATATCGCCGGTTTTTAACCAGCCATCTTCGGTCATTGTCTCGGCAGTTTTTTCAGGGTTTTTCCAGTAACCCTTAAAAATATGACCACCTTTTATTTGGATTTCGCCCTCTTTGGAAATTCGTGTTTCAGTTCCCGGAAGAGTGATACCAATTGTACCGATTTTATTATGTTCAACGGTGTTGATGGTGGCGACACCACCAGTTTCCGTCATGCCAAAGCCTTCAAGCACGGGCACGCCAATTCCCCAATACCATTTCAACAATTCCGGAGATATGGGGGCGGCTCCCGAAGCCCCACGAATAATGCGGTCCATACCAATCATCCGCCGCAAATTGCCAAGTACGAAAAAGTCCCAGAATTTGTAATTCAATAAAACGCCGGAAGGCACGCCCTCGCCTTCCATTTGATACTTGGCCCGTTTCATACCGGCAGCAACGGCCATATCAAACGCCCAACGTCCAATGGGCGTTGCCTCTTTGCGCGAAATTTGGAGTTGGGAATATATTTTCTCCCAAAGCCTAGGCACCGCCACAAACACATGGGGCGAAACCTCCTGTAGATTTTCAAAAACAGTCTCCGGACTTTCCGCAAAATTGACCGTGCCACCCACTGCAATTTGTGAATCGACAGAAAACAAACGCTCCAACACATGGCAAAGAGGTAAAAAGCACAATTGTTCGTCGCTCTCATCTCCATGTACCAATTGATAAACCGAATTGATTTGAAAAATCATATTGCTATGGCTGATCATTGCCCCTTTTGGGCGTCCGGTAGTGCCGGACGTATAAATCAACATGCGAATGTCTTCTGGTTTCGCCATATCAATTTCAGCATCAAACAATTCCGGATGCTTTTTATCTTCAGCCTTGCCAAGTTCATAAAGCTCATCGGCAAACATCACTTGGTCATCATGAAAATCACGCAAACCATCCCGGTCAATCACGATGATTTTTTTCAGGGTTGGCATCTCATCGCGAACTTCGAGAAATTTATCGAGCTGCTCATCATTTTCAAGTATCAGGAATGAACTACCGGAATCATTGACCAGATAAGCCAGTTGCGTCGCCGCATCGGTTGTATAAACCCCTGACGGTATCGCCCCTACACACACAGCCCCTAAATCAAAATAGAGCCATTCCTTGTTATCTTCCGATAGAATGGAAATAACGTCACCACGCTTGAGGCCCAGCGATTTCAGCCCAAGACCAATCCATTTCGCATGATTAAAATAGTCTTCCCACGAAAACGCATTCCAAATGCCCAAATCTTTTTCGCGGTGCGCGGTTCGGTTGCCATATTTTTTGCACCTATGGCGAAACAATGAGGCCATGGTATCGCAACCGTCTTTCGACCCGTAATCTATGATGGTATCTGATTTAAATGGTGCATTCATCGCCAAGTCTTCTTCCGCTTCCAGCGTTTTTGCGCCCGCTGGCTCTCTCCCTGCACTCCAAGATAAAATTCCCGTATATCCTCCGATGCCAGCAATACATCGCATTTATCAGCCATCACGATACGGCCAATTTCCATCACGTACCCAAAATGGGCAGCTTTCAAGGCCACATTGGCATTTTGCTCCACCAGCATCATGGTGACGCCTTGTTCGGTATTGAGCCGTTTGATAATGGCAAAAATTTCCTGAACCAACAGCGGCGACAGCCCCAGAGAGGGTTCATCCAGCAGCAAAATTCTAGGCCGCGCCATTAGCCCCCGCCCAATCGCCAACATTTGTTGCTGTCCACCGGATAAAAAACCAGCCGCCTGTTTGGTGCGTTCCTTGAGAATTGGAAAATAGGAATAAACCATTTCCAGATCAGTTTCGATCTCATTATCTGAGCGGGTATAAGCCCCCATCCGCAAATTTTCTTCCACATTGAGAAACGGAAAAACCTCACGTCCCTCAGGCACTTGAGCGATACCACGCTTGACGATGGCATCAGGGTCCATACCTTGTATCTCTTCGCCATTCAGCAGGATTTGCCCTTTTTCCGGATCAAGCACGCCGGAAACAGTTTTCAACAATGTGGTCTTTCCCGCTCCATTCGCCCCAAGGATGGTTACAATCTGTCCTTCCGGCACTTCTATCGAGACCCCGCGCAGAGCCATCACAGCACCATAAAAAGCTTCCAGATTACGAGTTTCAAGAACTGGAGATTTATCAGCCATCAGCCAACTTCCTCCACGCCAAGATAGGCTTCGATGACTTTCGGATCAGACTGCACTTCTTCCGGAGTACCCATGGAAAGCATCTGACCATTGTTGAGCGCCAGCACCCGGTCTGAAACTTGGGTTACGAGACTCATATCATGTTCAACCATCAAGATGGTTAGCCCCATATCCTTTTGCATATCTTCAATCCAGAACGCCACATCCTGCGTTTCTTCAACCGAAAGGCCCGAGGCAGGTTCATCAAGCAGCAGTAGTTTTGGCCCGCAAGCCAACGCCCGGCCGATCTCCACCACTTTACGAACTCCGTAAGGAAGCCCGGCGATCATCTTATGGCGATAGGCGTGAAGATCAAGAAACTCAATCACATCCTCCGCTGCTCTACGATGGGCACGCTCATCATTACGTGCCCGCGGAGAAAATAATACATTTTCTACAAAGGAGGCTTTCCTTTTAGTATGTCGCCCAACCAACAGGTTTTGCAGAACTGTGGAATGATCAAATAACTCAATATTTTGAAACGTTCTGGCAATGCCAATTCCGGCAATTTCATCAGGCCTCAAGCTTGTTACATCTATGCCGTCAAACCGGATACTACCCTCAGTAACATCATAAAAGCGGGATATCAGATTGAAGATCGTTGATTTCCCCGCACCATTGGGGCCAACGATGGTAAAAACTTCGCCTTCTTCAACATCAAAGGAAACATCATCTACTGCGTGAACACCGCCAAAAGCTTTTGAAACATTACGGATTTCAAGAAGGCTCATTTCATCCGCTCCGTCTTTAAATAGCTCTTATTGCGGCGAAACATATCGCGGCGCGCTAACGGAAACAGCTCAAACCATATACGGGTTTTCATCCAGCGCCCGTAAAGTCCCTGCGGTTCAACGATAATGATGGTGATCAGGATCACCGCAAAGATACCCATATCAAGACCGGGTATGGCAACATTTGTCACCACCTCGCGTGCCATCGTCACCACTTGTGGTAAGAAACCCACAACGGCCGCACCAAAAAACGCTCCATGAATGGAGCCCATGCCACCAACAACAATCATCAACAGCAATTGAATGGAGATCAAAATCAGGAACGCCTCATAGTTAAATGCGCCCATATAATGGGCAAGCAACGCTCCTGCAATTCCGGTAACAAAACATGAAAGCCCGAAGGATATGGTTTTAAAGCGAGCTACATTGATGCCCATGGCACGGGCCGAAATTTCAGAATCCCTAATCGCCATAAACGCCCTGCCAGTAGATGAGCGCAACAAATTGGCATAGCCAAACGTCACGATGATCACCACCCCAAGACAGGTCCAGTAGAATTTATCCGGGTTGATATAACGATCAATTTCTACGCCAAACAAAGTGAATGCACCAATGAATACCCCGTCAATGCCGCCCGTATAAGGTTCAAGTAAAATGATCACATCTTCTGCGATCACCCCCATGGCAAGCGTTGCAATTGCGAGATAAATGCCAGACATTTTTAACGCGGGAATTGCAATGAACGCACCCACAATACCGGCAAATAACCCCGCCAACGGCAGAGATAAAACGAACGGAACACCCTTATTTTGCAGCCACACTTCCATATAGGCACCGCAGGCAAGGAATGCGCCGTGGCCAAGGCTCGCCTGCCCTGTGTGGCCAGCCAAAATCATCAACCCCATTCCGGCAATTGCCCAAATCAGGACATTGACCGCCTCTCCAAGCAGATATTCGTCCAGCATGAACGGTAACAGGACCGCCATCAAGACGAGCAAGCCATACCAAAACATCTTACGACCATCTTCAAACAGTTTAATATCATCATCATATTTGGTTTTGAAATGTATGCGCATGACGAGCTAAACCTTCTTGCTTTGAACTTGCGAGAAGATGCCGTTCGGTCGTAAAATAAGCACCAATAGCATCAATGCATATGGCGCTATCTGGCTATAGCCCGGCGCACCGTAGCGAGCGGCAAACGGTTCAATAATTCCGATGATTAGCCCACCAAGCAACGCTCCCGGGAGGCTGCCAAAGCCACCAATCACAGCGGCGGCAAACGCTTTAATGCCAAGCAACCCCATCGAAGGATCAATCGCACCACGCGCCGCAAACATTACTCCTGCAACGGCTGCGATACCACCCGCAATTGCCCAGACAAGTCCGTTAATCCGCTTCACCGGCACGCCCATATAATAGGCCGCTAACTGGTTCTGCGAAGCAGCCTGCATCGCCACTCCGACCTTGGTTTTGATGAAAAACAGATAGAGCAACAGGGTTAAAAGCAGCGTCACACCAATGACAAAAACCTCATCCATACCGATCACCAAACCGCTAAAACGCAAATTAATACCGGTAAACGGTGTCTCCAGCGATTGCGGCTCATGGCCCCAGATAAAGCCTGCGATAAAGCGCAACACAAAACCGATGGCAATGGTTAGAATAACCACCGCAAATTGTGGCTGACCAAACAACTTTCGGATAACCAGCGCCTCCAGCGCATATCCAATCACCGCCATGATCGCAATTGCCAGTGGAATAGCCAGCCAGAACGGCAGGCCCCAATAGTCGGTATTGACCAATTGTAGAGTGATGAATGCCCCAAGCATCATCATATCACCCTGAGCAAAATTTACGGATTCCGTTGCTTTATAAATCAGCACAAACCCAAGCGCGATCAGCCCGTAAATGCAACCACTAGCAATCCCACCCAATAACAATTGTGCGATTTCCAAACTGTCCTCCCGACATTATAGTTTCCCGCAACTTTTATTACTTACGCTAATACCATCAGCGTAACAGTTATTACATCTTGATTTTTCCTTTCTGTCCAGCGCTTTTGCCATTCCATAAACCAATAATTCTTACTTGCCTAAGCTCATACAACAAGCTTTTCAGAAAAACATTTTGCCCTTTTTCAAAATGCACGCCATAACAAATCGGAAAGAACTTAAGAGGTTAACTAAATGGACATAGAGACATTTCAGAAATGGTCGCAAAAAGCTGCGGATTGGGGTGCAAACTATCGCGAAAACGTGGGTAATTTCCCGGTCCGGCCCAATATAAAACCTGGCGATATTATCAAGCAATTACCGCTCTCCCCGCCAAAAGATGGTGAGCCTATGGATGCAATCTTCAAAGATTTCGAAGAAATCATCATGCCCGGCATGACCCATTGGCAACACCCACGCTTCTTCGCCTATTTTGCATCGAATGCCGCACCCGCTGCGGTGGTTGCAGACTATCTGGTCACCGCCATGTCGGCCCAATGCATGTTATGGCAAACGTCCCCTGCCGCCACAGAACTTGAAACCCGCATCATGGATTGGCTACGTCAAGCCATTGGACTACCGGAAGGGTATGATGGTGTCATTCAGGATTCAGCCTCTTCGGCAACCTTGGCCGCTGTCCTCACCATGCGTGAACGCGCACTTGGATGGAAGGGCAACAAAGAAGGTTTATTCGCTCAAAAGCGATTGCGCGTATATGCCTCCGATCAGGTCCACACCTCCATTGACCGCGCCATCTGGTTCTCAGGCATTGGCGAAGACAATTTGGTACGCATCCCGGTTCATGGAGAAAGGCGCGCCCTCGACCCGAAAAAGCTGGAAACCGCGATCAAGGATGATCTTGCCAAAGGTTACCTCCCCGCAGGTATTATCGCCTGCGTCGGCGGAACAAGTGTTGGAGCAACCGACGATCTAAATGCCATCACCAGAATAGCAAAAAAATACGATCTCTATGTTCATGTGGATGCTGCATGGGCTGGTTCTGCTATGATTTGCGAAGAATTCAGGCATTATTGGCCGGGCGTCGAAAATGCAGATTCCATCGTTTTCAATCCGCACAAATGGCTTGGGGCCCCCTTCGATTGCAGTGCACATTTTATAAAAGACGCCAAAAGCCTGACAAAAACCTTGGCAATTCAGCCAGAGTATTTAAAAACCCTTGATACCGATGACGAATATCCGATCACCAATTATTCCGAATGGTCGATTCCCCTCGGCCGCCGTTTCAGAGCACTAAAACTATGGTTCCTGCTCCGCTATTACGGCATTTCCGGCCTTAGCGAAATGATCCGAAACCATGTGAAATACGCAGAAAAATTAGCGACTCAAATTGATCAACTACCTAATTTCGAAATCGTCACTCAACCAATGCTATCGCTATTTTCATTCAGGTATCTTGGCGAAGAGGGCGATGATCTCGATGAGATCAATTTAAAACTCCTCAACGCCATCAATGCTGATGGCCGCACTTATCTAACTCAGACCAAGGTTGTCGGTAAATTCGTAATCCGCGTCCAGATCGGGCAATTTGAAACCCGGCAGGAAGACGTGGATATTTGCTTCACAGCAATTACAGAATGTGCAGCAAAAATCTGAGGTCCAAAACGCCAAAAGCCCCGGTGATATACCAAGGCTTCTGGAGAAGTAAATTTAGCAGATTGGGCTAATTTAATTACAAATCTGAACCCGTACTGAGTATCTTTCACCCCAGTGATTACGACGCCAGCGACGCTCGGTCCAACAATCGCGATACCCATTACCGTAATAACGGTGACCGTAGCCATGACGACCGTGGTGGCGACGATATCCGCCCCCGATAAGGCCGATGGCCAGTCCTACACCCAATCCGGATCCAAAATGTTTGCCACCAGCAGCAGCTGGTGCGGTCGTGGCAGACAAACTACCTGTTGCAACAACAGCGACAGTTAAGGCTGTAAGGATTGATTTCTTTAGAGTTACGATATTCATCTGACTTCTCCCTTAAATGGTTTCGAAAGTCCTTTGCGGTCTTCCTATGATTTAAAGATAGCGTTTCAATGCAGATATCGCTGTGCAATATGGCACAAAGCAAAAATCAGTTGTTTTTGGCCAAGATCATGTCAGAAGCCTTCTCCGCAATCATCACCACAGGAGCATGAGTATTACCCGATGTGATGGTCGGCATGATTGATGCATCCACCACCCGCAAACCTTTAAGCCCATGCACCTCTAGGCGATCTGAGACCACTGCCATTGTGTCATCTCCCATTTTCGCCGTACCTACGGGATGAAAAATGGTTGTCGCCACATCGCCAACAGCTCCCAGAATTTGCTCATCACTATCATAAGCGAGGCCTGGCTTGATCTCATTAGGGTTAAACTGCGCCATCGTATCAGTCGCCATCAGCGTGCGGGCATGGCGGATAGAATCCACAGCTACCTGCTTATCAGCCTCTGCACTGAGATAATTCGGATTAATAAGAGGTTTATCAAACGGATCAGCCGAATTGATATGCATGGTTCCCCGGCTCTGAGGGCGCAAATTACATATTGATACGGTAATTGCCGGGAACGAATGCAGTGGATCACCAAACTTATCCAATGACAAAGGCTGCACGTGATATTCGATATTTGGAGAAGCATAAGAAGCATCAGACTTGGTAAAAATCCCTAACTGGCTCGGAGCCATCGACATGGGGCCGGTGCGCTTCAAAGCGTATTCCATCGCAATTTTTGCCTTGCCCCAAAGTCTGGCCTGCATTTCGTTCAGCGTTTTAACACCCTCAACTGTGTAAATAGTGCGGATTTGCAAATGATCCTGTAAATTAGCCCCCACTCCTTCCATACCGTGACGCACCTCAATGCCGTGTTTCGAAAGCAAATCTACCGGTCCAATACCCGAAAGTTGCATAATTTGCGGCGAACCGATGGAACCAGCAGATAAAACCACTTCCTTACCAGCGCTAACCTTTGAAGGTTTCCCCGCCACTTGCAATTCCATGCCTGTGACGCGCTTTCCCTCAAACGTCAGTTTTTCAACATGTGCTTGCTTCAAAATTGTCAGGTTTTTACGACCCTTTACCGGGTCAAGAAAAGCGCGTGCGCCACTCCAGCGCCAACCGTTTTTCTGATTGACCTCAAAAAACGCGCTACCCTCGTTAATTCCATCATTCAAATCGTCTGCCTTGGGAATACCAAGTTCAAGCGCTGCATCACGTACCGCATCGAGCACATCCCAATGAAGCCGCTGCTTTTCCACTCGCAATTCGCCACCTTGATTATGCAGTTCATTAGAGCGGTCAGCATGATCTTCGGACTTGAGAAAATAAGGCAGTACATCATCCCAACCCCAGCCCCTATTACCCATTTGCTGCCAAGCATCATAATCGCCCGATTGGCCGCGCATATAAATCATGCCGTTGATGGATGAGCACCCGCCGATAATTTTGCCACGCGGATAAGCGAGCTTGCGCCCGTTCAAACCGGGTTCTGCAACAGTTTCGAACTCCCAATCCGTACGAGGATTTCCCATACAGTAAAGGTAACCCACCGGAATATGCACCCAATGGTAATTGTCAGATTTACCGGCTTCGAGCAGCAAAACGCGATTTTTCGGATCAGCACTCAAGCGATTGGCCAACACACAACCGGCAGACCCCGCCCCCACAATAATATAATCCCAACCCCCCAGATCAACACGTTCCTGCAATACCATACTCCCTTATTTTTCAACATATCGTCTATTGATTGATAGTACTGCGCTCATAAGAAACCGCAACCAATCTGCCCTCAAGAAAGCCAAAAGCCCCGGTAAAACCGAGGCTTCTGGAAAAGCAAATTAGTAGTTTAGTAAATTAGCTCAACAGTTTTAGTTACAAAC
>JASFYT010000074.1:0-15976 GCA_045047085.1 Rhizobiaceae bacterium
GCGAGTTTTTTATTGCCTGTGCGCAATACATTTGTGGCACCTATACTGCCAGAACCGATTTCGCGTACATCGCCAAGGCCAGCAAGTTTGGTGAAGACCAGCCCAAAAGGGATCGATCCCAGTAAATAACCGAAGACCAGCGCCGCGATCAGATAGGGCAGGGCAATTGACCAAGATATCGGGTCTGGCATGTATTTGTCCTCATATTCTCAAAGATTGAGGCTAACAAGTGTCGGGACTTATTGCAAAGAGCTATGTTTGAAAACTGTGCGCCCGCCCACAAGGGTTTGCATGATTTTGCCTGAAAATCTTGCGCCTTCAAAAGCAGTGTTTTTTGATTGGGAGACGATGTCTTCTTCTTTCATCACCCATGGGTAATTAAGATCTGCAATGGCGATGTCGGCCTGCGCGCCCACCTTTAATGTTCCACCGGGAAGGCTGAACAGTTTTGCAGGGTTGGTTGACATGGCTTCAATCAGTTTGGTGATACCAATTTGCTCGCTATGATAAAGGCGCAATGAAGCTGCAAATAATGTTTCAAGCCCGATGGCTCCGTCGGCTGCTTCTTCGAATGGATGGCGTTTTGTATCCACATCTTGCGGATCGTGACTGGAGCAAATAATATCGATGGTGCCATTTTTTAACGCTTCGATCATTGCCTGACGATCTTCCTCTGAACGAAGGGGAGGCGAAAGCTTCATGAAGGTTTTGTAGCGACCAATGTCGTTTTCGTTCAGGGATAGATGATTGATGGAAATACCGCTGGTAACCGCGTGACCGTTTTCCTTGTAGTAGGCAATGGTCTTGGTAGATGCTTCGGTTGAAACCTTTGCTGCGTGATATTGTGCACCGGTGAGTGCGGCTAATCGCAGGTCGCGCTCCAGCGGTATGATTTCAGCTTCGCGTGGGATGCCTGGCAGGCCCAAAATGGTGGCGTTCAGGCCTTCGTTCATTACACCATTGGCAGAGAGTTCGGGGTCGCTAGTTTCTTTTGCAACTACGAGACAGAAATCTTTGGCGTAGGTGAGGGCGCGGCGAAAGGTTAAATTGCTGGATATGGAGCGCTTGCCTTCAGTAACCATCACGGCGCCAGCCTGTTGTAGCAATCCGAACTCTGAAAGCTCCTTGCCCTTGAAACCTTTAGTAATCGCTGCGGAAGGATAGACGTGAACTTCGGCGTTTTCTTCTGCGGCGCGGCGTACAAAATCTACCAGTGCCACATCGTCGATGATTGGATTGGTTTCCGGCATCATTATGAAACCGGTCACACCGCCTGCTGCGGCTGCCTTGCTGGCTGATGCGATTGTTTCGCGGTGTTCGCTACCTGGTTCTCCCACATATACACGGCTGTCTATCAAACCGGGGAAAACATGTTGATCGGTGGCGTCAATATGTTCAGCGCCATCAGGAATGGAAACTTTGCCGGTTCCCTGATTGATTTCGCTAATCTTGCCGTCTTCAATGAGCAGAGATGCTGGACCATCCATGCCTTGAGCGGGATCAACCACATGGCCGCCAGTGATAACCAATTTACTCATGGCTTCACCTCAGAATTGCGATAATTTCCGATCAGGGATTCAATGATCGCCATGCGAACGGCGACGCCCATCTCTACCTGTTCCTCAATCACGCTTTGTGCGCCATCGGCAACCGCTGAAGAAATTTCTACACCGCGATTCATCGGGCCTGGATGCATTACCAAAGCATCCGAGGCTGCAAAGGCGAGTTTGCGCTCATCGAGGCCATAAAAATGGAAATATTCGCGTACGGATGGCACAAGCGCGCCAGCCATGCGTTCGCGTTGCAGGCGAAGCATCATCACCACGTCGGCACCTTCAAGCCCTTCGTCCATGCGACGGAATACTTCTACGCCGAGTTTTTCGATATCAGCAGGTAGCAAGGTTGAAGGCGCGACCACCCGGACCCTTGCGCCCAAGGCATTAAGAAGGAAAATATTGGAACGTGCCACGCGCGAATGGAGGACGTCACCACATATCGCCACTGTGAGGCGAGCGATTTTGCCTTTGTGGCGGAAGATGGTCAGCGCATCAAGCAGCGCTTGTGTCGGGTGCTCATGGGAGCCATCCCCCGCATTGATAACGCTACAACCAACTTTTTGCGCCAGCAACTCAGCTGCTCCGGCGGACTGATGGCGCACAACCAGCAAATCAGGCTGCATGGCGTTCAGTGTCATGGCTGTATCGATTAGGGTTTCACCCTTTTTGACCGAGGAGGAGGCAACTGACATGTTCATTACATCAGCGCCCAGCCGTTTTCCTGCCAGTTCGAAAGAGGACTGAGTTCTGGTGGAGGCTTCAAAGAATAAATTAATTTGAGTGCGTCCGCGCAAAACTGCCTTTTTCTTCTCATATTGTCTGGAAACGGAAACTGCCTCATTCGACAGATCGATCAGCGTTTCAATTTCCTGTGGGGAAAGATCGCTAATGCCCAGCAAATGGTGCTGGGTGAAGGGAATGTTGTGATTGGCTATTTTTTTAGTCATTAAAAGTAGAGCGTATATGGGCTTGGAGAATAAATCGCAAGACTAGGCAGTGCATAGGGTTAAAAATAATGTGAATAGGGGGCAGAATCAGGTTAGGCTACCGTAATTTCGTCAACCTATTTTATTTGTGACATATGACCGATTCGAATTTTTTCACCCACGAAGTGTTCAACCAATCGCCAGTATTTGGTGGACATAACGCTTATGCTAACGATTCTCTGCTTAAAATCATCACCAAGGACATGGGCGAGGGCATTGTAACCGGGCTTCATGACCACGGGGCATGGGCAGGACATTCCGAATCAATCGCTATGGCGCAGATGGCCAATCAGCAATTACCGATGCTAAAAACCCACGACGCAAAAGGTAACCGGATAGACCGGGTTGAGTTTCATCCATCATATCACGCCTTTATGCGGCGCAGCGTTGGATTAGGACTGCATGCATCTATTTGGGACGACAATCAGGAGGAATTGGGGCGACGCAATAGTATTCGTGCCGCACGTTTCTTTATGTCCTCCGGAGTGGAAAGCGGTCACTTATGCCCAATCACCATGACCAATGCTTCTGTGGCAACCCTAATGGCTGCACCAGAACTATTGAATGAATGGCTACCGCGCATTCGATCGCGTAAATATGACCTCTCCCATAAACCACCTGTACAAAAAAATGGTCTAACCATCGGTATGGCGATGACGGAAAAGCAGGGCGGCACAGATGTGAGAGCCGGGACAACAACGGCAACTGCAGCAAGCGACGGTGTTTGGATCATCAATGGGCATAAATGGTTTATGTCAGCACCGATGTGTGATGCGTTTTTGGTTCTTGCTCAAACCCGGTCCGGTTTGAGCTGTTTTATGATGCCACGCCTTTTGCCGGATGGGTCCACCAACGGCATTCGAATTCAACGATTGAAAGATAAACTCGGTAATCGTTCCAATGCTTCCAGCGAAGTAGAATTCCACGGTGCCCTTGCCAATATGATTGGTGAAGAGGGCAAAGGAATAAACACTATTTTGGAAATGGTGACGCTGACGCGGCTTGATTGCTGTGTTTCGTCGGCGGGATTGATGCATGTTTCGCTGACTGAGGCCATTCACCATTGTCGCCATCGCAGCGTTTTTGGCAAATATCTGGTTGATCAACCGGTTATGCTGCGCGTCTTGGCGGATATGGCTCTGGACGGGGCGGCGGCAACCGCACTTTCCATGAGGTTGGCAAATTCATATGATCAGGCGACCACAGATACAGAAAGTGCTGCCTACGCGCGATTGATGACGCCGGTTACTAAATATTGGGTCTGCAAAATGGCACCTTCATTGATTTATGAAACAATGGAGTGTCTTGGGGGCAATGGCTATGTGGAAGATGGCAATCTTGCCCGCCACTACCGTGAGGCGCCGTTGAACGCAATATGGGAAGGCTCCGGCAATGTAATGTGCCTTGATGTCATGCGGGTGATTGCGTCCGGCGGGGATATTATCCACACGGTTTTAGCTATGCTGGAACGTGATTTGGGTGGAACAAGTGCTGCAAAGACGGTGGACGTTATTCGATCAGCGGCTGCAATGGCGGTTGAAGATGTGGGGTCTGCCCGAATTTTGACCGAGCAATTGGCGCTGACTGCGGCTGCAGCTGAACTTAACCGGCTGGGTCTTGGTGCAATTTCCGACGCATTCAGTGAAACTCGCCTTGGCGGACTGTGGCGTACAACCTACGGCATGATAGACAATCGCTACAATGCCAAAGGTATCGTGGATGGGTTATTTTTGGCTGGTTAAATTCTATCTGCCAGTGACTGAGCTACCAGAATTACCAGATAGAGCGTAACAAATGATAATGCGGTTTGCATGGTGGCGATGGTGGCGTGTAGCGGAGCATCCCCACCCATTTGGCGTGCCAGCAAAAAGCCGGACATAGCGGTTGGAACACCGCCACATATTGTCATTACCACCAAGTCGTTACCTGTTATGCCGAACCAAAGGCCGATGACGAATATGATTGCCGGTCCAGCCAATAGTCTCATAGCTGTGCCAAATAGGGCGGCACCCAAAAAATTACGCTTCATAGTGAGTTGCAGTCCTGCGCCGACCAGAACGAGGGCGAGTGGCAGGGTTGCGTCAGACAACAACCCCAGCGTTGTTTCTGCCGCAACGTGTAGTTTCAGCCCAAAGAAGTTCAGGAGCAATCCAAGTATGGTTGCAAGAATGATTGGGTTTAGAAGCAGGGTCTTGATTAACGGTTGGGATTTTCCCTCGCGGTTTCCGAGCCACCCGACAACCAATACATTTACTACATTGATCGGCACCGTCATCACCGCCATGCCTAAAATGACGATGGTCATACCTGAACTGCCATATAGTTTTTCAACGACTGCCAATGCAACAAACGGGTTCCATCTGGTAAACCCTTGATAGATACTGGAAAAGGCTGGATCATCGATGGAAAAGACTTTCTTCACCTGTGTGCGTATGGCAATGCCCGCCAGAAGTGTGAAGCTCATGCCCACCAAAAACGCGATGGAGACACCGCCAAAGGAAATTTGGCTGAAATCTGCCTTGTAAAGTGCATTTATCATCAACGCAGGGACAAATACGAAAAAGGACAGGCGCTCCAGCCCACCCCAGTTATCCACCGGTATTAGTTTGATGTATTTGATAAAAGTTCCAAGGCCAATCAACAGGAACACGGGCAGGAGACCTTCAAAAACTACTGCCATTGGATATTCCTGAATCTGAGGTGCGATAACATTGGTTAGAACTGTTTTTGGGGATATTCAATAGGTTATTGTGGCATTATTGGCCCGATTTGAGAGGCGTTTATGGTTGCATGGTTGGCCTTTAAAACCGTGTCCCATTGATATCCCTAATGAATTCATACAAATTAACCTTAACAAATGGTTTAAATTGCGCGAAACGCTTGTGGAGGGCATGCTGTGGCCAGAAGCGAGGGTCAAAAATGCGGCTGATACTCATTTTATGGATAATACCAATAGTGGTTTTCTGGGGCTGGTACGGCCTTAGCGCCAACGATTTCTCTATGGGCTTTTTGTTCCTGTCACGGGCATTCCATGACCATATGTTTAGATTGTATGGTTCAATGCTTGGGGTCCCACCGCAAGAAGTTCCGATGTTGATTGCCGGTACATTCGCATTTGATACCATGTTATTAGCAGGCATGTCCGCATTGCGCTGGCATAAAAAGTGGTTCCCACAAACCAAACAATGGGTTTTAAAAGCCTTAAACATGGCTCCTGCGCAATCGGTTGAGCAAAGTGTGGAAACTCCTGCTAGCGACGTTGACCAATTTTCGATTGATGAAGCGCTAGTAACGAAAACTTCCATGTCCCGTTCAAACGAGAGGTCTAGCCAGACACTTGATCAGACAGGACGCTCAGCCTATCCAATGCACCCTGCAGAATAAAGGTTGCGGCGGCGGCGTCTATTTTTTCTGCGCGCTTTTTTCTTGATAAATCCGCTTCAATCATTACGCGTTCGACTGCGACTGTGGATAAGCGCTCATCCCAAAAAACGAATGGTAGATCACAGAGCACACCCATATTGCGGATGAATGCGCGGGTTGCCTGAACCCTTGGTCCTTCAGAACCATCCATATTCAGCGGTAGGCCAATCACGAAACCAATAACATCTTCTTTTTCAACCAGGGTCAGCAAGGTTTCAGCATCCTGTTTAAATTTAGTGCGTCGCAAGGTTTGGTAGGAACTGGCTATCCGCAACCTGCCGTCTGATAAAGCAATGCCGATGGTTTTCGATCCCAAATCAAGGCCAAACAGCCTCTGGCCCATTTTGTGACACGCAGGTAATTCAGTAATGTCTATTAAGTTGGTCATATGGGATAAAAATTGATGTTCTTTGTTTCATACTGCCACACCTATTGTCTATTTCTTCCAAATAATCCAGTTTACTTTAAGTTAGCATGTTTGGAGATATTGATATGACAACCCCAGCGCGGTCATTGGGTCGCTTTAAAAAATCAATTGATAACATTGGCGGCTTGCTGGTTGGAGGGTTCCACTTGTTAGCGCTTTTTGCAATTGGTGCGACCATTGTATGGGCAGCGTTCCATGCCTTCGTTGCAATGGTTACTAAGGGCCAAGTGGATGTTGAAGATGTGTTGTTGTTGTTTATCTATCTGGAACTTGGGGCGATGGTAGGCATTTATTTCAATACCAACCGTATGCCGGTACGTTTTCTAATCTATGTGGCGATCACGGCGTTGACGCGTTTGTTGATTGGCTTGGTAAATGGCGAACATGGGCATCCGAGCAATGATTTGCTGATTGTGACTGGCGCCATTCTTGTTTTATCTATTTGTGTGCTTATTCTAAGATTTGGTTCTTACAGATTTCCATCGGACAGGCGCTACATTGATAGCTCTGATTCCGAGGTGCAGGAGGGATGATTCCTGCCCAAGATACATTTGGAGTAAAAGTATGAAAATTACATGGTATGGCCATTCGGCCTTTGGTCTGGAATTTGGTGATAAGAAAGTTCTTATTGATCCGTTTTTAACCGGCAATCCCTCTTTCGAAGGGCAGGACAAGGACGCGGTGATTGCCGGAACGACCCATGTGGTTCTCACCCATGGCCATGGGGACCATTTGGGAGATACAATTGATATAGCCGGGAAGACCGGTGCAAAAATTATTGGCAATGCTGATTTGTGCGTTTGGTTGGGTGCAAAAGGCGTCGGGAACCTGGATCCTGGTAATACGGGCGGGACTTTGATGCAAGATGGTTTTTCGGTTACCTTTGTTCAGGCGCAACATTCTTCTGCGATGCTTGATGAAGATGGTGTTTCCCACGATCTGGGCCATTCCAATGGTGTTGTATTTCATATTGATGGGGAAAAGAGCGTCTATCATATGGGAGACACAGACATCTTTGGCGATATGGCGTTGATACAGGAACTTCATGCGCCTCAGATTGCAATGGTGCCGATTGGTGATCGTTTTACAATGGGTGGGGCTGTAGCAGCGCTTGCCTGTAGACGGTTTTTCAAATTTGATGCAATCTTTCCCAGTCATTACGCAACATTTCCGATGGTTGATCAAAGTGCGGAGAAATTCCTCGGTGCCATGGAAGGCGATAGCGATAAGGTAATTGTTATGAAACCTGGTGATTTCCACGATTTTTGAGTTCTTTATTGAACCTTTTGTTCCATCTCGTTATAGCATTATCAACAAACTAGGTTTGAACCTTCAAAACTCATTTGGAATTTTTTGATGTCAGTAGATATTGATACCGTCAAACGCGTGGCAAAGCTTGCGCATATAGCCGTTGACGATACGCGTGCAGCAGACTTGCTGGATGACTTGAACGCTATTTTGGGCTTTGTTGAACAACTTAACGAAGTTGATGTGGAAAATGTGCAGCCGATGACTTCTGTGGTTGATATGAATGCGCGTCAAAGGGCCGATGTGGTCAATGATGGTAATAAGGCCGAAGACATCGTGGCAAACGCGCCTGCCAGTGAAGATAATTTTTTTATGGTTCCAAAAGTTATTGAATAACAATCGTATATCCATAATTACTAATCTAAATTGTTAGAAAAATTTCCATGACCGAATTTACCTCACTCACCCTTTCTCAGGCTCGCGAAAAGCTTAAAGCCAAGGAAATTACTTCCGTTGAACTTACCCAGTCTTATCTGGATGCAATTGCTGCTGCCAATGGGGAATTGAACGCCTATATCCTTACAACTGGTGAACAAGCGTTGGCGCAGGCCAAAAAATCCGATGAACGCCTTACCGATGGCAAGGGCGGTGCGCTGGAAGGCCTGCCGCTTGGTATCAAGGATTTGTTTGCAACCAGAGGTGTTCACACCCAAGCGGCAAGCCATATTCTTGACGGGTTCAAGCCTCGTTACGAATCCACCATCACCCAGAACCTTTGGGATGATGGTGCGGTGATGCTTGGCAAACTCAACATGGATGAGTTCGCCATGGGTTCATCTAATGAGACCAGTTATTATGGCCCGGTAAAAAATCCGTGGCAGGCAGAGGGTTCAAATACTGCATTGGTTCCAGGTGGATCATCGGGTGGTTCTGCAACGGCGGTTGCTGCTCATTTGTGCATTGCTGCAACTGCGACTGATACTGGCGGCTCTATTCGTCAGCCTGCGGCCTTTACCGGCACAGTGGGTATCAAACCGACCTATGGGCGTTGTTCTCGCTGGGGCGTGGTGGCATTTGCCTCTTCGCTTGATCAGGCCGGGCCGATCACCCGTGATATACGTGATGCGGCGATCATGCTCAAATCCATGGCAAGCCTCGATTTGAAAGATACAACTTCCGTTGATATGCCTGTACCAGATTATGAAAGCCATATTGGAAAATCAGTCAAAGGCATGAAGATCGGTATTCCCAAGGAATATCGTATGGATGGAATGCCTGAGGAGATTGAAACCCTTTGGCAACAAGGCATCGAATGGTACCGCGAAGCCGGCGCTGAGATTGTTGATATCTCGTTGCCCCACACGAAATATGCGCTGCCAGCTTATTACATTGTTGCGCCTGCTGAGGCGTCGTCCAATCTGGCTCGTTATGATGGCGTGCGTTATGGCCTTCGTGCCGCTGGGGACGACATCCGGGATATGTATGAAAATACTCGCGCTAAAGGTTTTGGTGACGAAGTTATTCGTCGGGTGCTGATAGGCACGTACGTTCTTTCATCGGGCTATTACGATGCTTATTATTTACGAGCGCAAAAAGTGCGTACGTTGATCAAACAGGATTTCGATAAAGTCTATGCTGATGGCATTGATGCTATATTGACGCCAGCGACGCCTTCTTCTGCCTTCGCCGTTGGCGATGAGGAAATGGCCGCAGATCCAGTGAAAATGTTCCTCAATGACATCTTTACTGTGACTGTAAATATGGCTGGCCTTCCTGGAATTGCTGTTCCTGCTGGTCTTGACAGCAAAGGGTTGCCCATGGGGCTACAATTGATCGGCAAACCATTCATGGAAGAAGAACTCTTCCAGCTTTCTAATGTTATCGAACAGGCGGCTGGCTCGTTTGAACCAAAGAAGTGGTGGTAAGCATGACCCCTGAACTAGTTGATACACGCACGGCTGACCCAAAACGCTTTATCGCAGGTGCTACCGGCGACTGGGAAGTTATCATCGGCCTAGAAGTCCATGCGCAGGTTACATCCAAGGCAAAACTGTTTTCCGGTGCCTCCACAGAATTTGGTGCAGAAGCAAACAGCAATGTTTCGCTGGTTGATGCGGCCATGCCCGGTATGTTGCCAGTGATCAATGAAGAATGCGTGGCACAGGCTGTACGCACGGGTCTTGGTTTAAAGGCTAAAATCAATCTACGTTCTGTGTTTGACCGTAAAAACTATTTTTACCCCGATTTGCCACAGGGCTATCAGATATCCCAGTTTAAAGACCCGATTGTTGGCGAAGGCATTGTCAACATTTCGGTTGGCCCAGATAAAAAGGGTAATTACGAAGATGTTGAAATCGGTATTGAACGGCTGCATTTGGAGCAGGATGCGGGTAAATCAATGCATGACCAGCACCCAACCATGTCGTTCGTCGATTTAAACCGTACAGGCATAGCTCTGATGGAAGTTGTCTCCAAACCGGATATGCGTTCGTCGGATGAAGCGAAAGCCTATGTGACTAAAATGCGGACTATTGTACGCTATCTTGGTACTTGCGATGGCAACATGGAACAGGGTTCCATGCGTGCGGATGTGAACGTTTCTGTGCGACGACCTGGCGAGGGTTTTGGTACGCGTTGTGAAATCAAGAACATGAACTCAATCCGCAATATTGGTCAGGCGATTGAATATGAGGCACGCCGCCAGATTGCGATTATTGAAGATGGCGGTACGATTGATCAGGAAACACGTCTTTATGATGTAGTGAAGGGGGAAACTCGCTCCATGCGCTCAAAAGAAGATGCGCATGATTATCGCTATTTCCCTGATCCGGATTTGCTGCCATTGGAATTTACACAAGAATATGTGGACGAACTGGCTAAAGGCCTGCCAGAATTACCGGATGAAATCAAAGCCCGTTTAATCAATGAAGTTGGTCTATCTGCCTATGATGCGTCCGTGCTGGTTTCTGAAAAAATCATCGTTGATTATTTTGAAGAGGCTGCCAAAGGCCGCGATGGCAAATTGACTGCTAATTGGGTCATCAATAATTTGCTTGGTGCTTTGAAAGAAGACGGCAAAACGATTGAAAACAGCCCCGTGACACCAAACCAAATCGGCGGCATCGTAGATTTGATCAAAGAGGGTACGATCTCCGGCAAAATTGCCAAGGACTTGTTTGAAATCATCTGGGCTGAGGGTGGTGACCCTGCAGCTATTGTTGAAGAACGCGGTATGAAACAGGTGACGGATACAGGAGCGATTGAAACTGCTGTTGAAGAAGTGATGGCGGCCAATCCGGATAAGGTAGCGCAAGCGATTGAAAAACCAAATCTTGCTGGCTGGTTTGTCGGACAGGTGATGAAAGCTTCTGGTGGTAAAGCCAATCCGCAGGCCGTTCAGGAGTTGGTCCGGCAGAAACTGGGTCTGGATTAATATGCTGCTAGTATGTGACGTTCGATTTTTGGGCTGGATTAACTGAACTTCGCAGGTCAACGATATGAGTGCAATGTCCGTTTTGAGTCCAAATCCAACGTGACACGCATGTCGCGATCGGAACAGTTTGGAAATGCATAACTAGAATAATGACCCAAAACGGACAACAATCGACACGATGGTACTTACTAGAATACATCTTTTGGTTTGACCCTTGCGCGCCATTCCACTGGATCGGCTAGGCCAACCGATGACCACGCTTCCTGCAGAACACGAGAATCTGCGGTGGTGGTTCGGGGAAAATCATCAAGAATATCGAGCCACGACAGCTTGCTTTCCATCCCGCTGTGAACTGTGGGGGCGAACTTCTCCGGGGTATCGAGGCAGGATGTAAACAGAATCAGATATGCAGCAAGTTTGGGTTGAACCAATCGGTAGGTAAGGCTGGAACCACACGAGGAACAGAACCCGCGCTCTGCAATCGGAGAGGATTGGAAGTACTGAGGTTCATTGTCAGGGAAATGAACCCCGGAAGCTGGAAACGCGGTCCATGTGCTCATCGCAGAGCCTGTGAACTTCTGGCAAATGCGACAGTGGCAGTAGCCAGTGCTTATGGGTGGCAAGCTGATTTCGATCTTGACTGAACCGCACAAGCAACTGCCCTTTATCAGATTGTCCGCCAGCTCATTCTCATCAAAATCAAAAAGTCCTTTAGTACTTCCCTTTCGCTTGCCCGTTTTGAAGACATGGATCGGTTCGTCACTATCCTTAAGTCTTTTATGCCCGCAGTCTTCAAGAGCAATATCAACCTTTCCTCGAGTTTGTGCCATGACATCGCTTGAAATCGCTAAGCCGCCGACATCTGCCATTGCTTGAAGCCTTGCGGCGACATTGACGCCGTCGCCAAGAAGATCTGTTCCCTGTATCACTACATCGCCGACAGAAACACCAATGCGCAGGCGCAAAGGCTTCCCTTCACCCGATCTGTGCGTATCGATGGCAAGAGTCTTCTGGATACCTATGGCGCATTTTAGGGCTTCCAATGTGCTAGAGAATTCAGCAAGAATCCCATCCCCAAGAGATTTAAAAATTCGACCGCGGTGCGCCTCGACTTGCACTCTTATGATCTGGTTTATCAAGCGGTCGAGTGATAATAACGTACCATCTTCGTCCTTGGATACGAGACCTGCAAACCCTACGACATCTGCTGCCAAGATTGCAGCCAATTTCCGTTTCATAGTGAAACCCCTCCTTGGACGTGAAGATTATCAGACCGATTCTTAAACGCAACGGATGTCTGGAATTGGTACAAAGTATCGATGGCAGGCATGTCGCAACCTCAACAACAATCCAAACTAAAATCGGTGTTTTGTCAGCAGCGTCGCCATTGAAGATATTATAATGAAAGTGGCGTTTTATAATGTTTCGCGCCTGTTTGGATTATTGCGAAATAGACAGATGCTGTTCCGTATATTTTGGAATTTGAAGCAATTAATTCATCTTTTAACACACAAACCCCACCAGAAATGGCGGGGTTTGTAGATAATCTGCAGCCGAAATAGGCGGCGTATAATTAGCAACTGATCGCGCCGTCAGCTGTAAGCGCTTTCTTTTTTGAAGTGTTTGGTCAGCATGTAATAGACCACGGCACGATATTTATTGCGGTTTGACTTGCCATAAGTGTCCATTACGGACGCAATGCCTGCATCAAGGTTGGCGCTGTCGCTGAGGCCAAGCTTCTTGATAAGGAAATTCTCTTTTACGGTTTGCAACTCGTCTTTGTCGCTGCCTGAAACGGTGGATGCATCATCGTTATAAACTGCAGGGCCACAGCCAATGGTAACCTTCGTGAGAAGGTCCATATCTGCTGTCATACCGCATTTTTCTTTCATGTCAGCCGCATATTTTTCGATCAAATCGTCTCTTTTACCCATAATATTCTCCTCTTGGTAATATTCGAAGTTTTTGTTGGGCAAAAAAGACTGAATGGTCCGTTCCTGCCATCACAATTTTATGTATATTGAAGTTAAAACCAATCCTCAAGGATTGAAAACAATAATCCAACTAATAGGAAGTTTATAAATGTGGGTCAGAACGGCGAGCCAACGGGATGCTCCGGCTATTCAAAAATTGTTGGCCGATGTCTGGCACTCTACTTATGACGCCATATATGGGCGCGAAAAAGTGACCGCGCTGACGGCTGACTGGCATAAAACCGATATTCTGCAACAGCAGATGAAACGACCAAATTCGGAATTTCTGGTCGTTGACGATGGTAAAACTCTAAGTGGTATGGCTTATGGCCGGATGAAAAACGACACCGAGCTGATGTTGCATCAGCTCTATGTGTCAGCAGAACATCACGGCAAAGGGCAGGGAGGGAACTTGCTGAATGAGTTGCTTAGCTGTTTCCCAGAGGCCAAAATAGTCACCTTACAGGTGGATGTTGAAAATACCGGAGCGATTGAATTTTACAAAAAGTTTGGTTTCGAAAAAACGGGGACTACTGAGAATTGCGGAAAAGAAGACTCGGGTATTCGTGCGATTATGATGACACGGGAGCTTTGACGTTGGCATGTGGTTGATGTTTGGAATGTGATCTCTATTTTCAGGAACCATCTATCACCGTCATGAGGTGATTTCAAAAAAACTGTTATCACTGAAACCATTGATAACGGTTTTTGAGATACTATATAATTTAACAAACAGGGCGACCCTAGAATTTTCAATTGAGGTTTTCATTGCCATGTTTGATCTTACATATCGCATCTCCCAAAAAGAATATTTTGCTTACTTGCGTCATCATCAATCGCGTGTGCGGTTTCCATGGTTGCGCCCGATGGTTCTTTGGGGCCTGATAATTGCAAATATTGTATTGACAGTATGGAATATTGTACCCGCATTTGGTGGGAATGGTGATTGGGTTACCGCCGTTCCGAACATTATTGTTATCGTTCTTTTGCTCCTTGTAATGTTTACGATTGTGCCTTGGCTGCGTAAACGCAACTATTTTCGGTCCAAATTGAGTGTGAGTGACGTGCATTTTTTGGCTGATGAGGTAAAAATCATCGCACAGCAGGCCGGGTTAAGCACAGAGGCAAAATGGTCTGCTCTAGAAGATATTTCCCGAACACCGGAGAATATACTTCTTTGGTTGGGCAAGTCTCAAGCCTTTATCATTCCTATGACCGCATTTTCGGACTCCTCGGAGGCAGAGAAGTTCTATCAATTTTCGAGGAAAAAAATTGGCCAATCTTCTAGTGAAATTGAAAAAAGCTGATTGGCTTCAACCCTGTCCCAAACGCCCCTGATAGGTTTCTTCCTTCGGTACGCGGTACATCCATTGATCAACTGGTTGGCGCTCGCTTAGGGCTTTGTCTATGGCCACTTCGTCAAACCCTGATTTGCGGGCCATTGCGTATTGGTCGGCCAATACGTGTCCGGTGGCACGAAGGACGCCTTTATAGCCTTTTTGGCGCAATTGTCTTGCCAAGCTGAACCCGCGCCCGTCGGCAAAGCTATTGAATTGCACGCTGACCAATGCCAGATTTTCGAAATGTTGAACAAGTTCGTTCACACTGGCATCCGGTGGCAGGTCAACGCCGACCAGCTTGTTTTGGTCACCTGCTTCACCTGCTAACAGGCTTTCGAGTGAGAAAATTTGCCGATCGGAATGTTCCTCTGACCAATTGTCTGCACCGAAGCCATCGTCGTTTACAATTATCGTCATTAAATTTGTCCACCAAAGGCTGTATCTGGCGCGGTTTCTGTGTGAATTCCGCATTCGGTTTTTTCGCTGTTCCGCCATCTGCCGGAACGGGGGTCTTCGCCTTCTGCAACCGGGGTTGTGCAGGGTTCACAACCGATTGAGGCGAAGCCCTTCGCTACCAGCGGGTGACGCGGAAGATCGAGCATATCAATATACTGGCGCAGCTCCGCATGGTTCCATTCGGCCAGCGGGTTGAGCTTGAAACGACCATCATCACCCTGTTCTAGCGGCTGTAATTGTGCGCGCGTATCGCTTTGATGACGTTTGCGGCCGCTAATCCATGCGTCATAACCTTCGAGCGCCTGATTTAGAGGCTCTGTTTTGCGCAATGTGCAGCACGAGCCTTGATCACCGTTGTGTAAATCACCATTGGGATCGCGCAGGCTTACCTGATGCTCGTCTGGCACAATGGTTTGCACGTTGGTCAGGCCGAGGCGGTAAGCAACCGTGCGTTGATAATCCAGAGTTTCGCGAAACAGGAATTGGGTATCGAGAAACAAAACCGGCAGGGATTTGTCGATTTTGGAAATCATGTGCAGCAGCACAACAGATTCTGCTCCGAAGGAAGAAACCATCGCGATGCGGCTTCTAAACATTTCTTCGATTGCCTTTTTCAGCAGGTTTTGCGGCGAAAGGCCTTCAAGGTTGTACAGATTGCTAAGTGCTGAGGCATCAGTTTCTGATTTGAAGACAGTCGCATTATCTGGCAATTTATGCAGCATTTGCGGCCTCCTTGGGTGCTTCTAAACGTGCGTTTTCGCCGTAGAGAGCGGTTTTGAACGGGTTTGCTCCAACGCGCCGGTAAGCCTCCAGAAACGTTTCGTCCGTTCCTTCGCGCAAGCCCATATAACAATCCACAATGCGTTCGATAGCCGGGATAATTTCATCAGAACTAAACCCCGGACCGACACGCTCGCCAATTGAAGCGGTTTGGGTACCATCGCCACCCAGAGTTATCTGATAATTTTCCACGCCAGCCTTATCAAGGCCCAGTATTCCGATATGACCCACATGGTGGTGTCCACACGCATTGATGCAGCCGGAAATTTTGATTTTTAACGGGCCGATATCTCGGGCCAGCTTCATGTCTTCAAAACTCTCGGCAATTTCTTGCGCAATCGGAATGGAGCGGGC
>JASFYT010000075.1:0-77386 GCA_045047085.1 Rhizobiaceae bacterium
TCTCCAAGCAACAATGCAGTGCCTGAGGGAGCATCAATCTTGCGCTTGTGGTGCATTTCCAGAACTTCGATATCGAAGTCTCCAGCATCCAGCGCTTTTGCGGCCTGTTCAACCAGAACCGCCAGCAAATTCACCCCAAGGCTCATATTGCCTGATTTAACGATGGTCGCTTTATCGGCAAATGATTTGATTTTTGCATCGTCCTCATCGGTGCAACCGGTAGTGCCAATCACATGCACAATGCCTGCTGCTGCTGCAACTTCAGCAAAGGCGCAACTTGCTGAAGGAACTGTAAAATCAACGATACCGTCCGCCCCTTGAAGTGCCGATTTAGCATCATCCGTAATCAAAACGCCGTTGGAACCAACACCTGCCAATAGGCCAATATCCTGCCCGATCAATTCCGAGCCGGGTCGCTCGATGGCACCGGAAACCACGGCACCGTCGATTGCATCGATGGCAGCAATGAGGCTCTGCCCCATGCGCCCGCCAGCACCCACAACCACAAGTTTCATATCACTCATCTAAATCTCCACATCTTTCAGTTCGGCCGTAGCTGTACCAATTGCATAGAGCTTGGAATAAATCCCGGTCTTTTTCTTGATCAGCTTGGCGTGAGAACCCTGTTCCACAACCCGGCCACCATCAATCACCACGATATTATCCGCGTCACGTATGGTGGAAAGCCGATGGGCAACGACGATGGTGGTACGTCCTTCCATCAATTGTTCTAGAGCCTTTTGCACCAGCTTTTCCGATTCATTATCAAGCGCTGATGTGGCCTCATCCAAAATCAGGATAGGCGCATCGCGAAGGATCGCCCTCGCAATAGATATACGCTGACGCTGACCTCCGGATAAATTGCCGCCAAGTTCAGCAACAGAAGTAGCGTAACCCTCGCTTTGCTTTAAAATAAAGTCATGAGCCTGCGCTTTTTTTGCAGCTTCATATACCGCTTCGTCATCTGCACCGGGACGGCCATATCGAATATTATCCATGATTGTCCCCTCAAACAGCATCGGCTGTTGCGAGACATAGGCAATTTTGGAGCGCAGGCTCTTCGCCGTCACATCGGCAATATTTTGGCCATCGATTTCGATGGAACCCTCATTGATGTCATGGAAACGCTGCAGCAGGGCAATCAAAGTAGATTTACCTCCACCGGACGGACCAACCAGAGCTGTGGTCTTGCCGGCCCTTGCAACAATATTCACATCGTGAAGGACGCGGATGGTTTCGTCACCATTATAAGAAAAAGTAATGTTCTTGAAGTCGATATGCCCTTTCCCCAATTCCAGTGTTTTGGCATCTGACTTATCGGCCTGACGTTCAGGCATATCCAGCAATTCATAAAGCATGCGGGCATTTACCAGTGAACTTTCAAACGACACCCTGAAGCTTGCCAGCTTGCGTGCCGGATCATAGGCGAGCATGGCTGCCACCAGAAACGAAAACAGACCGCCGGGGCTATGTCCAAGTTCAGCCACCCGGTATCCGCCATACGCAACCACACCGGCAATTGCCAGACCAGCCAGAATTTCTGTTGGTGGTTTGGTTTTGGCATTAAGGCGGACGATATGGTTGGCTTGGGTTTCGACCTCTTTGGTCAATTCTTCCATATTACCGTTAAGGGCCTCTTCCATGGTAAAGGACTTAACCACCTCAATGCCTTGTGTCGTCTCTACAATAGAAGATGTAACACGCGCATTAATGTTGACCGCTTCGCGGGCCACGCGGCGCACCTTGCGCACATAGCGTGACATAACCAGATAGATAATCGGTAATACCAGCAGGGAACTCAGCGACATGAACGGGTCGCGAATAACCATCACGGTTATCATGGCGATAAGGGTTAAGAGGTCGCGGGCAAAAACCGTAATAAACTGGTTCAGCATTTCGCGCATACCGGCAATATTCTGGTTTATCTGACCGACCAGATAAGCTGAGCGGTTTTCTTTATAAAATCCAACACCCAAATTAAGCAAATGAGCGTAGACCCGTTTTTGATAGCGCGCCACCATATTATTGCTGATCTTGCCGAGCACATACATATAGCCGTATGTGGCGAGCCCACGAACCGTAAAGGCCAGAAAAATGGCAAAGGAAATCGAGTAAGCAACATCAAGATCCTGCCGCATAAACACATCTTCAACGATATTATAGATGGCCCATGCAGGAAATGCCGTGCTCGCAGATACAGCAACCAGCAGCACAAAAGCCTGCGCATATTGCCAAGTGTAATTCTGCCAGTTTTCGCTCAGAACGCGTTTCAATATATCCAGAGATTCGTCACTCTGTATGGAGTTTTTCTGATTTTTAGCCAAAAGGGGTTAGCGTCCGTTTATTAAAGGTAGTTTCTATTAAAACGAGTGATCGTCAATTGCAAAGACTCTCGGGCAAATATTGAACGAATATAGAAGCGGCTTCACGCATTGTCATTGTTCTGGCCGATGAACAACAATTGCCGCATCCAGCACGCACATCTCAGGCGCTCTCGCATAAGCAATCATCCCCTCCAAAGCAGCAAGGGGATGGGTAATCACCTGAACTCCGATGGAGCGAACAATGGCACTATTGGGTGATTTATCCTGAAATGCGTCAAGAAATGGCCCGGCTGCAAATTGATCGGCCAGTTTAGCAGCAATTCCACCAGCAATATAAACCCCGCCCCGAGCAAGGGTTGTAAGGGCAAAATCACCACAAAGACGGCCAAGAAACGTAAAAAACAATGAAACAGCTTCCACCGCCGCCGGATCGCTTTTTTCCAACGCCGCATGCGTAATTTCTGTAGCGGAAAAGTCGTTATTTTCTCCCCCATCAGTAATTTTTATTGCGTGGTATATGTTTTCAATACCGGGGCCGGAAGTGGCAAGCTCTGCTGTCATGCGTCCCTGATCTTTTTGCAATTTTGGCCAAATCTGGAATTCGCGTTCAGTGCGTGGTCCCAAATCCGTGTGGCCACCTTCGCCAGGTAAAATAAGCCATTTGCCGTCTGAGCGCACTATATTGGCAACACCCAACCCCGTGCCGGGCCCCACAACAACTTTCGGTTTGTTGGGTTCGATTGTACCCTGGCCAATGGCCATCAAATGTTCATTGTCAATTGCGATGGTTGCCAGAGCCTGAGCGGCAAAATCATTCATGATGACGATGGTTTCGAGGTCAAACCGCTCAATTAATTCCTTTGGAGAAAAATGCCAGTCCGCATTGGTAAGCCTTATTTCTTCGGATTCCAAAGGCCCGGCTACGGCCAGAATAATAGTCTTAGGCATGTGGGAGGTTTTAGCCAGCACAACCTCATCGATCGCATCCCCGATATTTTCATAATCTGTGACCGCAGCAGAGCTGTTGAGAATAGGCAGGGAATGTACATCCTGTACCAGTGCAAAGCGGGCATTGGTCCCACCGATATCGGCCACCAAAATTGGAAAATCAAACATCTTTCATGACCTGATCAGTAGTAGAAAACAGTGTATTTGGATACTCCGTAGCATTTTAGAGGTTAATGGCAAAAAAGACACGGGGTTTGATAAAAAAACGTTTATATCGTGCAATTTTCGCTCCAATTTTAACGATGATCGGGATTCTTTGCTTGCAGGCTCAAATATGTGCGCTAGTATCACCTTCACGCCAAAACAAACGTCAGATCGATATGCCGACATGTTTTGAGAGTGTTAACAACAATCAGGTGCCCAGATAATAAATTGGCACCATAAAATTAACAGGGTGAACAAATGAAACGTTTGATTTTCGGAATGCTTGCATCAGTTGCAATGGCGGCTACTGCCTATGCTGCGGATGTTAAACCTGCCGTTGTCTATGACATGGGCGGCAAAAATGACAAATCTTTCAACGAATCTGCCTATACCGGCGCCGAGCAGTACAAAAAAGAATTCGGTACCGATTATCGCGATTTTGAAATTCAAAACGATGCCCAGCGCGAACAGGCCATGCGCCGTTTTGCTCGCGATGGTCACAATCCAATCGTGGTCATTGGATTTTCTCAGGCCGCTGCCTTGGAAAAAGTTGCAAAAGAATTTCCTGACACAAAATTTGCCATTGTAGACATGGTGGTTGATCTGCCAAATGTGCGTTCAATCCTGTTTAAGGCGCATGAGGGTTCTTACCTCGTTGGTGTTATGGCAGCTCAAGCTTCTAAAACCGGCAAAGTTGGTTTTATTGGTGGCATGGACATTCCGCTCATTCGCCAGTTTGCCTGCGGTTATGAAGGTGGCGTTAAATCCATCACAATGAATGCAGAAGTAATCCAGAATATGACCGGCACAACTGGTGCTGCATGGAACAACCCTGTTAAGGGTGGCGAACTTGCTAAATCCCAGTTCGACCGCGGTGCAGACGTGATTTATCATGCTGCTGGTGGTACAGGCCTTGGTGTTCTTCAGGCGGCAAAAGATGCTGGCAAACTTGGCATTGGTGTGGATTCAAACCAAAACGGTTTGCATCCCGGTTCTGTTCTAACTTCAATGCTAAAACGTGTTGACATTGCTGTTTATAATGCATTCGACGACGTGAAAAACGACAAATGGTCCGCAGGTTTCAGCGTTCTTGGTGTTAAAGAAGGCGGCGTTGGCTATGCAATGGACGACAACAACAAAGGCCTTGTTGACGATGCTATGATGGCAGCAGTGAAAAAAGCTTCTGACGACATCATTTCAGGCGCAGTTACCGTGCATGACTATATGTCAGATTCCAAATGCCCTTACTAAGCTCTAGCTTGTGAGATCGAAATACGAGACGGGGGCGAAAGCCCCCTTTTTTTTGTGTTCAAAAATACATATCCATCCAGAAAAAAAGAATGAGAGCCCAAAGGGCAGGCGTGGGAACCCGGTGCTAGTGCGCCGCGCAGGCCCAAGCGAAGCTTGGATACGCCGTGAGAGAGAAACCCCTACCAATGAGGCGGTCGCTGGTTTTCCGGCTCCGGCGTAGATAGATCTTCAAGCGCCCCAAACCGTTCAGACAGTCGGTCCAGCTTGCTTTGCAATGCATCAATGGTTTTCCACTGTGCCGCCAATTGTTCTGACAACTCATCAATCATCTTTGCCTGATGGGCAATTTGTTCTTCAAGCTCTTGAGTGCTGGCCTGATGGGGTTCGCTCATGGGTACTACCTGATCTTTGCAATATATAAACCTGTCTCAGGCATAATATGAACAACTTGGCTGTACAACAACCAATTTGCATTTGAACTAGGTCATGGAGGGCCGATCGGCAATCGATGGCAAACAGATTTTTCATCATATTGTTAAGCCTGTGTCTTTTGGCTTCTCCCGCACAAGCGGCTGAATTCTTTGCCCCATGGGGACAAAAGAACAGGGCAATTGTGATAGATGCTTATGAGTTCAATCCGATTGACTGGACGAAAATGCTCAAGGACAAGCGCATTGCAGCCTTCATCGGCAAGGCTACTGATGGCATGCCGCCACGCTATAGGTGTAAGGCTGATAAAAAGAGCCTTGTTTATAAATACTGTACTTTGGCATGGCGCAAATATACCGTTACCAAAGAATTATACCATTCACGCCGCCTGATCGCTAAATCTCACGGACTGAAATGGGGCGCTTACCACCTTGGTCGTCCGGGTAAGCCTGTGGAGCAGGCGGATCATTTCATTGAATTTGCCGATCCGCAAAAAGACGAAATGATCGTTATTGATGTGGAAGACGTAGAATCCGGTGATTTCATCTCGCTGGAACATGCGGAGCTTTTCGCTAAACGCATCAAACAACGTCTTGGCCGCTATCCGGTACTCTATACCAACACCATAACCCTACGTAAAATTGCCATGAAATATGCTGAACTGCCGATCCTGTCACGTCTGAAGGTTTGGTATCCGCGCTATAAGCCGAGCATTGCTGGTGTGTTTCCCATGGGAAACTGGAAATCTTATCTGCTCTGGCAATTCTCATACGGTGGAAATTGCAGCAAGAAAAAATGCCCCTATCGGCTAAAAGGCACGGCGCGAAACATCGATGTGAACGTAATGAATAAAACCGTTAAGGCTCTTAAGGCAGGATGGCCATTTGACGGGTTGGTGCCCGATGTCATTGGGCCGGGCGAGTTGATCTATATTCCTTACCCCTCAGAATGGGATGATTACGGACCATGATTTCATCCAAAAAAATATGAACCCACAGGAAAAATATGAACCCGCAGGCTCGAATTCTCTGAAAGACCGTGCTAACCTCCCCTCCGGTAAAGAGTTGGAGGACCGGGCAATATGGATGCACCAGCAATTGAACTGGTGGGGATCAACAAAAGCTTCGGACCTGTCCGTGCAAACCACGACATTCACATGTCTGTGGCCCCAGGTAGTATTCACGGTATAATTGGTGAAAACGGAGCCGGAAAATCGACTTTGATGTCGATTCTGTATGGCTTCTATCAGGCCGACTCCGGCGAAATCCGTATTAATGGCAAGCCGGTCAACATCTCGGGCAGTCAGGAAGCGATTGCGCTGGGTATTGGTATGGTTCACCAGCACTTCATGCTGGTTCACAATTTTAGTGTGCTTGAAAATCTCATTTTAGGCGTTGAAGGTGGCCCGTTCTTGGGAAGCGGCGTTGCTCACGCGCGTAAGGAGTTGGCACGGTTGGAGAAAGAATACGCTCTGGAGGTGGATCCGGACGCTATTATCGAAGATCTTCCTGTGGGTATTCAGCAGCGTGTTGAAATTCTAAAGGCACTATATCGCGGTGCTGATATTCTTATTCTCGACGAGCCAACCGGTGTGCTGACGCCGGCAGAGGCGGATCATCTCTTTCGTATTCTGAATCAATTGAAGGATCAGGGCAAAACCATCGTCCTGATTACCCATAAATTGCGCGAGATCATGGCGATCACCGATACGGTTTCTGTCATGCGCCAGGGCACCATGGTTGCTACCAGAAAAACTTCTGAAACCAATGTGGAAGAGCTCGCTGAACTGATGGTTGGTCGTTCCGTATTGCTGCATGTGGATAAGGAAGATGCGACACCCGGTGAGATAAAGCTCTCAGTTAAAAACCTCACGGTGAAAGATAGCCGTGGCGTCGTCATGCTCGATAATGTGAATTTCGATGTGCGTGCTGGCGAGATTGTTGGCATTGCCGGAGTTTCTGGCAACGGCCAATCGGAGCTGCTGGAAGTCATCTCCGGCATTCAAACGGCGCTTTCCGGTCAGGTAATACTGGACGGCGACCCCATATCGGTAACCGGTGGGGCCGACCCGGCTCTTTTGCGTCAACGTGGTCTGGCTCACGTGCCAGAGGATCGTCATCACATGGGGTTGGTGCTGCCATTTGAAGAGCGCGAGAATGCCATTTTAGGTTATCATGGCAGCGATGAATACGCTTCCGGCATGTTCTTAAGCCTTGATGCGATCAGAAGGGATGCAGAGAATAAGATTGAACAATATGATATCCGTCCGGCCAATCCGAAATTGAAGACTGCAAATTTCTCCGGTGGTAACCAGCAGAAAATCGTGCTGGCCCGCGAGATGGAACGCGATCCCGTTGTGCTTCTGGTTGGGCAACCAACCCGTGGTGTGGATGTGGGTGCCATCGAATTCATCCATAGACGTATCATCGAAATGCGCGATGCGGGTAAGGCCATTTTACTGGTTTCGGTTGAACTCGACGAAATCCGTTCTTTGTCAGATCGTATTTTGGTGATGTTTGCCGGGCGTATCGTCGGCGAGCGCGGTCCCGATGCCACTGAAGGTGAATTGGGCTTATTGATGGCCGGAGTTGAAGATGGAGTTGAAGATGGTGCGAAGGATGTTGCATAATGAGTAAATCAGAAATTACCGCTGGCATTTCTATTGTCACGCTCGCTGTTGAGGATCTTGGTATCTCCGTTGCTTTTTATGAGGCTTTGGGCTGGGAGCTTGCTCCTCAAAGCCAGGATTCAATCAAATTCCTGCAAGGCAATAATGTAGTGCTCGCGCTGTTTGGCAATGAATCTATTGAGGAAGAACATGACGTTGAATTCGAGCCGTCGGAATTTCCGTCCGTCACTCTCGCGGTCAATTTTGAATCTCCGGAAGATGTGGACCAGTTTTTCCGTACAGCGATGGATGCTGGCGGTGATGCGGTACGCAAACCCGATCGAACATATTGGGGCGGCTATTCCGGTTATTTCAAAGACCCCGACGAACATATGTGGGAGGCGGCCCACAATCCGTTTTTCAAATTCGATGACGACGGAAATATTGATTTGCTGAGTGACGAAAAATGAACAACGAACTGCCAAAATGGGTCGACTACGGCTTGATGCCGCTGATTAACCTCGCAATAGCGTTCATTGTCGCCGGTTTTGTAGTCTTACTGGTGGGAGAAAATCCGTTTGAGGCCGCCTATCTGTTGGTGCGCGGTGCATTCGGTTTTGGTGAAGGCATTGGTTTTACTCTTTTTTATGCCACCAATTTCATCTTTACCGGTCTTGCGGTGGCGGTGGCCATCCATTGCGGGCTGTTCAATATCGGTTGCGAAGGGCAGGCATATATTGGTGGACTCGGCGTGGCCTTTGCCTGTCTCGCATTCGACGCCTATCTGCCTTGGTATGTGGTCTTCCCTCTCGCGGTGATAGGGGCCGCAATTTTTGGCGCTGCATGGGCGTTCATCCCCGCTTGGCTTCAGGCGACCAGAGGCAGCCATGTGGTGATCACCACCATTATGTTCAATTTTATCTCCTCGGCCCTGATGGTCTATTTGCTGGTCGAAGTACTAAAACCGGCAAAAAGCATGAACCCGGAAACCAGAACCTTCACTGAAGCAGGACAATTGCCCAAGCTCGACTGGCTGATGGAAATGTTCGGTTCAGACCTCGGCGGCGCTCCGTTTAATATTTCCTTCTTTCTGGCGTTGTTTGCTTGCTATTTAGTCTGGCTTTTAATCTGGCGCACCAAGCTCGGCTATGAACTAAGAACCATGGGCACCAATCCCACAGCCGCGATTTATGCGGGTATTCCGCAGGTGAAAACCATTGTAATTGCCATGCTGATTTCAGGCGGATTGGCCGGGATGATGGCGCTAAATCCAATCATGGGTGATCAGGCACGCCTCAATATTGAATTTCCGGCAGGTGCAGGTTTTGTTGGTATCGCGGTTGCACTGATGGGGCGTAATCATCCTGTAGGTATCATTCTAGCCGCCATCCTGTTCGGCATGCTTTATCAGGGTGGTGCGGAGCTTTCTTTTGATATGCCAAGTATTTCACGCGATATGATTGTGGTAATTCAAGGCCTCGTTATTCTGTTTGCCGGTGCGTTGGAGCATGTTTTCCGGCCAGCCTTGATGCGAATTTTTGTTAAAGGAGGCAGTTAGAATGGAATTTCTGATATCCTTACAAACTCTGGATTCTACTGTCCGCCTCTCAACGCCATTATTGCTAGCGGCTTTGGCAGGGCTCTATTCTGAGCGTTCTGGCGTCTTCGATATTGGGCTTGAAGGCAAGATGTTGGGCGCTGCATTTGCTGCCGGTGCCGCTGCTGCCGTTTGGCATTCGGCATGGATTGGTCTCCTTGCAGGCATTGGCGTATCTGTTCTGCTTGCCCTTGTTCATGGCTTTGCATCGATCACCGCCAAGGGAAACCAGATTGTTTCTGGCGTGGCCATCAACTTTGTTGCGGCAGGGCTAACGGCCCTATTGGGGCAAAGCTGGTTCAGTCAGGGCGGAAGAACGCCACAATTGAAGGCCGAAGAACGCTTTACCGAGATTACCTTGCCCGGCGCAGAAATGATGGCTGATGTACCGATCATCGGTCCGGTCTATGCCGATTTGATTTCAGGGCACAATTTACTGGTTTATGTGGCTTTCCTTGCGGTGCCATTCACCTATTGGGTACTGTTTAAAACCAGATTTGGCCTGCGTTTGCGTGCTGTAGGTGAGAACCCGGCAGCAGTTGATACAGCAGGAATATCTGTTGTCTGGGCGCGATATCGTGCGGTCATCGTGTGCGGTATTCTGTGCGGATTGGCTGGAACATTCCTTTCCATCGGCGTATCGGCAGGCTTTGTTAAAGACATGACAGCAGGCAAAGGTTTTATCGCGCTCGCAGCCTTGATTTTCGCCAAATGGAAACCAATCAACGTAATGCTGGCCTGCCTGTTATTTGGCTATCTGGAAGCGGTTGGCATCCGCATGCAGGGTCGCGAATTGCCGCTGATAGGCGAAGTTCCGGTCCAGTTTATTCAGGCGCTACCTTATATCCTCACCGTTGTTCTGTTGGCTGGTTTTATCGGCAAAGCTATTCCACCAAAAGCTGGCGGTGTTGCATATTCCAAGGAGCGTTAAATTGAGAGCTGATCTTCACCGTTTGGCAGTTCTTGCCGCCAAAAAAGCCCACGCACCTCATTCAAAATTTCCGGTTGGTGCAACGATAAGAACCAGCGATGGCCGTACTTTCTCCGGTTGCAATGTGGAAAATGTTTCCTACCCGGAAGGTTGGTGCGCAGAAACCACCGCCATCGCCCATATGGTGATGGATGGCGGTGGAGAGATATCGGAAATCGCCGTTTTCGCACCAAAAATGGATGAAATAACCCCATGCGGCGGGTGCCGACAACGCATCGTCGAATTTGGCACACCGGATACGCTGATTCATTTATGTGATGCTAATGGTGTGGTAGAATCAATCAAACTGGCAGACTTGCTGCCAAAGGCTTTCTCTAAACTTTAAGGGCGCGCAATGAGAGCAGCAACCACAGAACTGGTAAGACAACTGGATGGCTTGGTGCCGCAAACCGCACTCATATTGGGTTCCGGTCTTGGTGATTTGGTTGATGCGGTCGAGAACCCCATCGTCATTTCTTATAGCGATCTGGAGGGATTTCCCCAAAGCGGTGTTTCTGGCCATGCGGGAAAAATCGTTGCCGGTTATATGGCCGGGAAACCGGTTGTTATTTTATCCGGCAGAGCTCACTATTATGAGCATGGCCAGGCAGATACCATGCGGCTCCCCATAGAGGTAATGCAGGCGATTGGTGTGAAGCGCCTAATCCTGACCAATTCCGCCGGATCCCTACGCGAGGATATGCCGCCCGGTAGCGTGATGATGGTGAATGATCACATCAACTGGTCGGGTATGAACCCGCTGATTGGTGAACCTGATGATCGTCGGTTTGTTGGCATGACCAGCGCCTATGATGCGCCCACAATGGAAGCAGCAAGAGCTGCCAGCAGAAACACCGGGGTCCCCATGTCCGAAGGTGTCTATATGTGGTTTTCCGGTCCAAGTTTTGAAACCCCGGCCGAAATCCGTATGGCCAAAATGCTCGGCGCTGATGCTGTCGGCATGTCTACTGTGCCGGAGGTAATTCTGGCAAGATTTTGCGGACTCAATGTGGCGGCATTTTCGGTGATAACCAATTTCGGTGCAGGCATGACCGGGGGAGAGTTGTCCCATGGCGAGACCAAGGAAATGGCTCCACAGGGCGGCAAAAAACTCGGCAGGATATTGCTGGCCATGATGGAGAAATTTGAAGGATGATCGTGCGCAAAGAAGTTGCTTTACGGGCATTAAAATTGCTCGACCTCACTAATCTCAACGATGATTGCAGCGAGAGGGACATCGAAGACCTTTGCGCCCGGGCAAACGGAGCGCATGGAAAAACCGCTGCAGTTTGTATTTGGCCACGTTTCGTCGCTCAGGCAAAAACCTTGCTTGAAGGAACAAGCATCCGCATAGCAACGGTGGTAAATTTTCCCGCCGGTGGAACGGATACGAAGGCGGTGGTTGAAGAAACCAAAGCAGCCCTCGCTGCAGGTGCCGATGAGATTGATCTGGTTTTTCCCTATTCAGCCTTTCTGGCTGGCGACCACGAAACGGCAAGGGGACAGATCGAAGCAATCAAATCTTTGATCAAGCCTCCCTGCCTGCTCAAAGTTATTTTGGAAACCGGCAAATTAATCCATGAACCATTGATCAAAAATGCTTCAAATCTTGCCATCGCAGCAGGAGCCGATTTCATCAAAACCTCCACCGGAAAAGTTCCGGTAAATGCCACAATCGAGACCGCCCGTATCATGTTGCGCGCAATCAGGGCTAGTGGAAAACCAGTGGGTTTTAAACCAGCAGGTGGCATGAAAACAACTGAAGATACCGGTGATTATCTGGCCCTTGCCGATGAAATTCTCGGACCAGACTGGGCATCCCCCGCCACGCTAAGGTTCGGCGCATCCGGTGTCCTCACCGATTTAATCGCAACGATTGAAGGCAAATCTGCCACCCAAACAAAGGGGTACTAAATAGTGCTTCCCCAAGAAATAATCAGAAAAAAACGTGATGGCCTGAAGCTCGAGCAGCACGAAATTGCTGAGTTCATTGATGGCGTAACCAGTGGCCTTGTCACGGATTCGCAAATGTCAGCCCTCGCCATGGCGGTGTTTTTCAACGGCATGGAGCGAGACGAGGCTGTGGCATTAACCAAGGCCATGCGCGATTCCGGCATTGTGCTCGACTGGAGTGATCTTGATGGCCCGGTTCTTGATAAGCACTCTACCGGCGGTGTAGGCGATAATGTATCCTTGATGCTTGCGCCAGTTGTTGCCGCCTGCGGTGGCTATGTTCCGATGATTTCAGGCCGTGGCCTTGGTCACACTGGCGGCACACTGGATAAATTTGATGCCATTCCCGGTTATCAAACCCAACCGGATATCGATCTTTTTCGTAAAGTCACCAAGGAAGTAGGCTGTGCCATAATTGGCCAGACCGCCAATCTTGCCCCGGCAGATAAGCGCATTTATGGTATTCGCGATGTGACGGCGACTGTGGAAAGCGTGCCGTTGATCACCGCATCCATCCTCTCCAAAAAACTTTCCGCGGGTCTGCATGGGCTGGTGTTGGACGTGAAAGTGGGTTCAGGCGCGTTCATGGATTCGTTGGAAAAAGCACAAGAGCTTACCAAGAGCTTGGTCGAAGTAGCCAATGGCGCAGGCCTTGCCACCACAGCGCTGCTCACCGATATGGACCACCCACTCGCAAATTGCGCAGGAAACGCTGTTGAAATGCGCAATGCAGTAGATTTTCTTACCGGTGCTCATATTGATCCAAGACTGTACGAAGTGACGGTGGCGCTGGGCGCAGAAATGCTATTGTCGGGCAAGCTTGCAGACGATCGAAAACAGGCAACAGAAAAAATCGAGAATGCTTTTTCCAGCGGTAAAGCTGCAGAAATTTTCGGAAAAATGGTGACCGAACTTGGTGGGCCATCAGACTTTGTCGAGAACATGGATAACTATCTGGATCGCCCGGAAATTGAAATTGAAATTTATGCCGATGGGGACGCATCCGCCCTCAAGGGTAATCTCGGTTTTGACACTCGTGAAATCGGTCTGGCGGTAATCGAACTGGGTGGCGGTCGCACCAACCCAGGTGATGCCATTGATCATTCTGTGGGTATCATCGATATAGCTCCCAGAGACTGGGACGGCGATCAACCAATTTGCCGCATACTAGCACGGGACAAGGATACTGCCGAAAGGGCGGCAATACGGATAAAAAATGCCATCAGGCCAGCAGGAAAAACCCCTGATGCTATTTTGCAGCGGGTAGACCGCTAATTTTAGCAACAGAACATTCACGCGCAATTTCCATCAGGCGGGCAGGCTTAAACGGTTTGCTGAGATAGTCATCAGCCCCGGCCCTTTCCGCCTCAATTCGGGTTTCCGATTGTTCATCGGCACTGAGAATGATTTTGCGCACTGCAGTCAGTCCGTATTCTTGTTCGTATAGTGAAATATGGCTGATCGCATCAAGCCCATCCATAACAGGCATATGCAAATCCATCAGGATCAGATCATAAGGCTTGCCTGCCTCGGCACTTTGTTGAAATTCGGTGACAGCCAATTGCCCATTCACCACGTGACAGACAAAATGACCATCTTTTTCGAGAACCGATTTTGCCAACAGCGCGTTGATATCATTGTCTTCGGCAAGCAATATTCGTGTGGCATCATTGCGAATTATTGACGCCTCCTGCTGATTTTTAAGGGGTGCATCCGGTGAACGAATTTCTTGCCCTGCGCTTTCGCCACTCAGGATTTTCAACAAGGAATTCCCGCGCACCGGTTTTATCAAATATGCGTCAAACCCATTGTCCAGACAGGATTGCAAGTCCCCGCGTTTTTCGGGCGTAAGCATAATGACGGAACGAGTATTCTCGGGTGACTGTGCTTTGATCTTGCCCAATGCCTGAATTGGATCCGTTGATGTGGCTGCATCCACTAAAATATAATCAGGGTTTTGACTGTTGGCGCTGTCCCCACCAGCATCAATAATAGTTTGCGCAAGGGCGTCAGATTCAAGTTTTGAGCCAGAGATAATTGTAACACTACAGCCCTTAAGGGTTTTTGATTGTCCCCCCTGTATCGGTTGAATTTCAAGGTCCAGTTCAAAGCTGAAAACCGTGCCGGTTTTGCTATCACTTTCGATTGAAATTTCACCACCCATTTCTCGCACAATTGCCTGAGAAATGGCTAATCCCAGACCAGCACCTCCATATTGACGGGTATTCTCATCATCAATCTGAACGAATTCATCAAAAATTCTTTGCTTGTCTTCAGTCGAAATACCGGGCCCCGTATCCTCAACTTCAAAGCGAATAGCGGATGATTTTTCTGCCAATGATACACGCAGGCAAACTTCACCATGCTCGGTAAACTTCACTGCATTGCCCATAAGATTGATCAAAACCTGACGCAGGCGCCCGGCATCTACATCCACCCGGTCAGGAATATCGCCTGATATGTAGGTGGAAAGCCCGATGCCTTTTGAATGGGCGCGCACCGATAAGAGTTCGGCCACATGCTCCACCTGTTGCGCCAGATTAATCTCATCCCGACGCATCTCAAATTTATTGGCTTCAATACGGGTAATATCCAAGATATCTTCAATCAGCGTTAAAAGGGCAGCGCCAGAAGTATGTATGGCTTCATTATAAGTATTCTGATTGGGGGTGAGTTCCGTGTCGCTAAGCAAATCAGACATGCCAAGAATGCCGCTTAGCGGCGTGCGCATTTCATGGCTCACATTGGCAAGAAAGCGAGTTTTTGCCCGGCTTGCGGTTTCGGCTTTTTCGCTGGCATCGCGCAATGCCAGTTCGGTATCTTTGTGCTGGGTAACATCACGCACGATGGAACGAATTGCGGGGTTCCCACTCCCTGCGTCTCGAATTGGTACATCGAGCCAGGAATACCAGCGCTTGCCATGTTTGGAATCCACACAAATTTCATGTACAATTCCCTGTTGCTCCAATGGCGGGAAATCTCCACCACCGACCAAAGATTGCGGTTCAAACCTGGTGCCGACGAGTTCCGTTGGTAGTTTATCAAAAATACTAGCAAAGGAACCGTTGGCGAATGTGATGATACCAGCGTTGTTTCGATGCATCACCGAATCACCAAACGCCTCAACCAGTGAACGATAGCGTTCTTCTCCTTCGCGCAATTCCCATGTTTTATCTGAAAGCTGCTCCACCTGTCCGTTTAGCCAGACAATGGTCTCGTTCAAGTGCGCCTTTTGCGAAAGATAATATTTCCAATAACAACAGCCGGCAATCGCCAATACCCCAAGTATCAACTCACCACGCCATTCAATGATGACGCCCGTAAGGATGGTTGCAAAAATCAGGTCAAAGAGAACCAAAGCATGGCCAAGAATCAGCCATAATATTGTGAAACTTTCGAATTTACCGGATTTTTTACCGAGTTTATCATTGGGAGATATGGTTTCAGAAAGATTTGATAAATCCAGTGAGGGTGCCTCATATACAGGCAATTGTTCGATCATCGCTGATCTGCGAACATTCCTGTTTGAAAATCCTTCCAGGGATTTATATGAAGATTTTCTTGCCATAAAATTCTACCGGTTATCCGTAAAAATCACACCTGAGATTCCCATTTTGAATATTTCTACGAGAAAAACATTGAGAAACCCTTGATTTTAGTTGAATTTGGCAACATAGCTTTCACGGTTAATTCAGTGTGAGCAGAGTAAGAATTGGATGTTGCAAGCCGGGGCGGGCTTTACCAATTCTTGGAAGCGTTGAAACTATCCTGTTGACGACTGGAAAACCGACCACAGAATTTCTGACAATGTCTGTAATATTGTGAATATGTGAAACTATAAAATTTGATTCTACGAGGTATTAATAATGCGCCCAGTAACATCTGTTATCCGCAACACGGTCTTTGCTGCAATACTTTCAGCCACATCACTGACGATTTCACCAGCAGCAGCTGAAGAAGTGTACATGATCCGTGGCTTTCTCAATATTTTTTCAGATGGCATGAACCAGATGACGCGCAAGTTACGCTCACGTGGCATTCGCGCAACGGCGATTTCAAATGGTGATTGGCGCGGCATTGCACAAAAAATCATTCGTCGCTCCAAACAGAAAAAGGTTTCTTATCCAATTGTGATTGTAGGTCATTCTTTAGGGGGTGTTGAAGCGCCAGATTTTGCCAATACGCTCGGCGCAGCCGGTGTTCCGGTAGCATTGGTTATTGGGCTCGACCCCGGTTTTAGGTCGCCTAATCGTTTCGGTCGCGGCACCAAACGGGTGATCAACTATAAAATTCCATCTGGAAAAAATTATCGTCGTGGTCGCGGCTTCAAGGGTAAAATTACCACCATTGATGTTTCCAAATTTGGTGTGGATCATGTGGGTATCGACAAAAATAAAAATATCCAGCGTCTTGTGATCCAAAAAATTCGCGCGCAAGTCAAAAAATAATATCGTAACCCAATGACAGCGCTGCAACCTTCAAATGTAAAAGCGGCAATGTGGATGGCCGGCTGGTTGGCTGCCATGCTAACCATGGCCGTTGCTGGTCGCGAAACTGCCAGAGTGCTTGATGTTTTTCAGGTAATGGAACTGCGTTCGTTGCTGGGGTTCCTCATGCTTTATCCGTTGGTTCATGCAGCCGGCGGTTTTTCCGCAATGAAATCAAACAACCCATGGCGCCATATCTGGCGAAATTCGGTGCATTATGCAGCGCAATATGCGTGGCTCCTTGCAATCACGTTGATTCCATTGGCTCAAGTTGTTTCGATCGAATTCACCATGCCAATCTGGACCGCATTATTGGCTGTGGTTTTCCTCCGCGAACGGATGAATTCATGGAAAATAATCGCCATCATACTCGGGTTAATTGGTGTGTTTATCATTGTTCGCCCAACAACTGGCAATATAAATACTGGTCAGCTAATTTCACTGGCGGCAGCTGTGGGTTTTGCTATTTCGGTAATTTTGATCAAAGCACTGACACGTGTTGATAGCGTTGTGCGCATCATTTTTTGGATGCTGGTGATCCAATCGGCTATCGGGGCAATTCCGGCCTATATCGTCTGGCAACCCGTTCCTTCAAGCCTTTGGGGTTGGGTCATCGTCGTTTCGTTTTGTGGCACATTTTCCCATTACTGCATGGCGCGTGCCATGACCCATGCGGACGCGACCATCGTAGTGCCGATGGATTTTCTGCGCGTGCCCCTCACGGCAATGGTTGGATGGTTTGTCTATGCAGAAGTCATCGACATCTATACAGCCGCTGGTGCAGCATTAATCCTCACCGGCAATCTGCTAAACCTCAAAAAACCAAATTAACCGGGCATTCCAATATGGGAATCCAGGGTTTCGTCAATCGGCGTAGAAGCAAGAGCACGTTCACTAAAAACATATCTTGCCGGAACAATCAGATCATTTTGATCAACCACACCAGCGCGAATACCCATTCCCGGTCTGCTGGAATTATTGGTAAACATCGGCGTACCACACTTGGCACAATTTATTTTCGTCAGCGTATTGCCGCTATCGGCGGTATGTTCATAGGAGTGAGTCTCTCCTTTAATTTCAATCGCTTTTTCCTGAGCAAATACAAGTGTTCCATAAACCGCGCCCGTGGCTTTTCGGCAGTCATCGCAATGGCAATTGGCAACGCCCATTATTTCTATATCGCCTGAAAATGTGACCTGCCCGCATAGGCATGATCCGCTTATATGTGTCATAAGTATTTCCTTTCCTATCCCCTACACACAAACAATACCGCAGGACCGGTAGCCTGTGCAATGGCTACAATATCTGCTACCGCATACATAGTAATTAATTAGTGATATTTTCCCTTAACTGGTTTAGTATTTCTCAATTGATTTTGTAAGTTTTGCCTGTCGATAAAGGGAGTTTTGGCAATGGATGATCTGGTGATGGTGGGCCCGATGTTGGCAAGTGTTGGCGAGGCGCTGGAGAAGAGTTTTACTATCCATAAATATTGGGAAGCCGATGACAAAGATGCGTTTTTAGCCAGCCAGAAAGATACTCGTTTCATCGCGACCGGTAGTGGTTGTTCCGGTGATCTCATGAAAGCACTGCCTGCTCTTGAACTGGTTTCAAGCTTCGGTGTTGGCTATGATTCGGTGGACATTGAAACCGCGAAGGATCGCGGTATCAAAGTTACCAACACACCGGATGTTTTAACCGATGCGGTTTCCGAATTGACCCTCGGCCTGATGCTTTCTCTTTGTCGTCGTATTGTTGCTTCCGATAAATATGTTCGTGACGGAACATGGCTCGCCGATGGTGCCTATCCGCTGACCGGCGAATTGACCGGAGCCACCGTTGGCATATTAGGCCTTGGCCGCATCGGCAAGGAAATCGCCCAACGTTGTCAGGCTTTCAAAATGCGGGTGGTTTATCATGGCCGCACCGAGCAGAGCTTCTCACCTTATCCCTATTACGCTAATTTAGAAGAAATGGCGAAAGACGTGGATTGGCTGGTGGCTGTTGTTCCAGGCGGTGCCGGAACTGCCGGTCTGGTAGATCGTAACGTTATGAAGGCACTTGGACCAAAAGGCTCTCTGGTAAACCTTGGCCGCGGTTCGTTAATCGACGAACCAGCCATGATTGAGATGCTAAAATCCGGTGAACTGGGCGCAGCTGCTCTCGACGTTTTTGCTGAAGAACCAAAAATGTCGGAAGAATTATGGCAAATGGAGAACGTTGTTCTTTCTCCCCATTCTGGTAGTGCCACCCATAAAACCCGCTGGGGTATGGGCGATCTGGTTGTGCGTAACCTGCTTGCCCATCAGGCAGGTGACCCTCTGATCACTCCCGTGGTGTAAAACAGCATGTGGACTTTTGCGGCAGCAGTATTCCTGTTGATTATTACGCCGGGGCCGGGGGTTCTATCAACCGCTGGCGTCGGGGCCGCTTTTGGTAAAGAGGCCGGGTTTCGATATTTAGTTGGCCTCTTTATTGGCACCAATCTGGTAGCCCTTGCGGTTGTATCCGGGTTGGCTGCAATCGTTTTTTCCGTACCATTTATCCGCAACATTCTGCTGGTGCTATCTGTGTTGTATTTGATATATCTGGCCTTCAGGATTGCTTCTGCCGGTGCAAAAATTGCCTTCATTGAAGCCAAAAGCAAACCCGGCATTCTCAACGGTATTGCCCTACAGGCCATCAATCCGAAAGCCTACGCGGTGAACACCGCCTTGTTCACAGGGTTTGCCTTTATGCCCGATGCATTTTTGAGCGAGACGTTGATAAAATTTGCAATCATGGCCTTAATCTGGATACCCATCCATCTGACATGGTTGGCGGCGGGAATTTTTATTGAGCAACTTAATCTTGATCCAAAAATTCAGTTTCGGATAAATCTGGCGATGGCTTCGGCCATGATGGTTGTGGTAGCTCTTGCAGTGTTCTCACTTATCGGCAGTTAATATATTCCGCTCGCGCTGCCAGATATAGAACCCGCTACCAACGATGATAGCGGTCCCGGCAATTGTCCATGAATTGGGTATTGCCCCGAAAACCAGCCAGCTTAGTACCGTTGCATAAATGATTTGTACGTAGACCAGTGGAGCAAGCGTTGAGGCTTGCGCAAACCGATGGGCGATAGTCAGCAGAGTGTGACCGACTGCGCCGAATATCCCGATCAGAAATAACAATACCCATAGCAAAGGGTCGGACGGTGTGGTCCAGACAAAAAATGCAACCGGCGTAACGAATAACAAGGAAAGGCCGCTGCCATAGATTTGCGAAACGGCGTTGCTATCGCCATTGCCTGCGATTTTTCGAGTCAGCACAAAATAAAATGATGCACACAATAATGCCGCCAATGAAAGCAGCATGGCCCAGTGAAAGTCAGCAGACCAAACCTGTGTAATCACCAACACTCCAAGGAAACCGACAAATACCGCGGTCAGTCTTCTGGCTCCAACGGTCTCATTGAGAATTTTAATGCTCAACAGACAGACTACCAAAGGCGTAGTGAAGAAAATCGCTGTGGTCACAGTGAGGGGTAAATAAGCAAGAGCGGCAAAATTAAAAATCGTAGAACCCAACAGACCCAGCCCACGCAATAGCTGCACTTTGGGTGTGTGGGATTTAAAAATTTGCACGCCTTCGCGTGGCAAATAAAACAACACAATAATTGCAAAATGGGCAAGAAACCGCGTAAAAACAATTTGCAATGTGGGCAGACCTTGAGCAGCCATATATTTGGCCATGGTATCCATGGTCGCAAACATCAAGAATGCGCCAAACATCAAGAAAACGGCCAAAACAAGTTTGTTATTCCCACCTGTTTCTACCGGAGGACCCTTCATTAAGCGATGTCGTCCTCAAGGAAATATCGAACACTATCTGCAAAGGACACATCCGCAACAAAACCAAGAGCCAGCGCTTTTTCAGGTTTGAAATTTGCTCGCCAACCAAGGACGATTTTTTCTATCACCGGGTCTGTATCCCACGTAATTCTTGCTTCCGCTTCTGGTCCTGCAACGTTGCTCATCGCGGAAATCATTTCGCCGATTGTATCGGTACGGCCAGGCAGATTCATATTGCGGTTAAATCCCAGAGCCGCAGCTGGAATGCTGGCCGCATGAATGAGATTGGTGATGATAGTGCGCGGAGCCGTATGCCATACGGGATATTCCTTTCCCACCGGGCAGTTTGAAGAATTTCCCTGCAGCGTATCGCGAAAAATGGACGACATGAAAGAAGATGCCGCAGCATTTGCTTTTCCCGGACGAATGGACACCGTCGGTAGACGCAGGCCCCGGCCATCAATGTAGCCTTTGCGCGAATAATCCTGCAACAGCAATTCGCCAATCGCTTTTTGAGTGCCGTAAGAAGTTTGAGGATTCAGTTCGATACCGTCCAATACGGGGTCTGGCGCATCGCCGCCATGTACAGCACAAGAGGATGCATAAACTACCAACGGATTTGTACCCAAATCCGCAGCCGCTTTCAAAATATTCATCGTGCCGCCAAGGTTGACGCGCATGCCCAGATCAAAGTCTGCCTCCGCTGCACCCGACACCACAGCTGCCATATGATAAATCACATCGAGACCACCATTAAACAATGCGCTTACGGCCTTTGCATCACTGATATCTGCCGCCACATATTTGATTTTGGTTGAAGACTCGATTGGGCTGGGTTCAACAATATCTGCAAGAATAATTTCGGAAATTTTAGTGCCGTTTAATGCACCATCTTTAGCCAGCCTGCGAGCCAGTTTATGTCCGATAAATCCACCACCGCCAGTAATTAGAATACGCATTATATTGACCATCCCCCATCAATCACATGAGCATGCCCGGTTGTGAAAGAGCTTTCATCACCAGCAAGATACACGACAAGATTTGCAATTTCATTTGCTGTTGCGATGCGCCCCATCGGCTGCCTTGCAACAAAATCCGCCATCGCTTTATCAAAATCCCCCGTTGCATGAAGACGTTCATGCAAAGAAGGGCTTTCAACTGTTCCCGGGCAAATACAATTGCAGCGGATATTCTCCGTCACATAGTCTTTCGCAACGGATTTGGTCAGGCCGATAACAGCCGCCTTGGTTGTACCATAGACCATCCGGTTAGGTGCGCCGAGGACCGAAGAACATACAGATGACATGTTCACTATCACACCGCCCCCCCGCTCTATCATGCCGGGAAGGGCTGCGCGAATGGTATGAAACATCGCTTTGACATTTAGATTGAAAGCAAAATCCATTTCTTCTTCACTCGCATCAAGAATGGTGCCGCTATGCACAAAGCCAGCGCAGTTAAAAAGAATATCCGGTGCAAAATCAGCAATTGCTGATTTGCTTGCGGCCGGGTCCGTTGCGTCCATGACCAACGTTTCGCAACCTTTAAGGGTAGCAAGCGCTTCGCCATTAATATCGGTCGCCAGAACTTGCGCGCCTTCTCGAATGAAAGCCTCAACACTGGCTTTGCCAATACCTTGACCAGCCGCTGTAATAAACGCTTTTTTTCCTTCTAGTCTCATTTTTTTCCACCAAATAATTTTTCGAAATAACTCACCATTTCAGGTACCATTTTGTCGGCCCAGCCGGTTGCTTTGGCAAGGCCCAATGTATTTTTTGTGCCAATAGACATTTGGCTTGGAACACCAAAATCATCAGCCATAGATGAATAATAACCCACATCTTTGCGTGCATTAGCAACGGTAAAGGCGAGTGCGTTCGGATCACCGTCAACAGCATATGTTTTGATGAAATCCATCATACCGGATTTTAGCGGACCAGCCGACATCACCTGATGCAGTGTCTCACGTGGAAGACCCGCAAGATCGGCCATGGCGAATGCTTCAGACATGGCACAAGCCGTGGTCATGGCATAAAAATTATTGATCAGTTTCAGCGTGTGGCCAGCACCAAGCGGGCCCACATGAAAGATATTCTCGCCGATATCTTCAAGCACCGGCAGGATTTCGTCGAAGTCGGCTTTTTCGCCAGCGGTCATGATATTGAGAAGACCATCCACAGCGTGTGAAGGTGTGCGACCCAATGGACCATCCATATAGCGAGTGCCCTTGGTTGCCAAATCGGCACCAATTTTTTTGGTGGAGCCGGGAAGTGATGTGCCCGTATCGATGATCAATTGGCCTGATTTTGCCCCGGCCAAAACGCCGTTCTCACCATACACCCGCGATTCAACGGATTCGGACGTACCCATGCAAAACATTACGATGTCACTGGCAGCGGTAAGTTCACGAGAAGTTTTAAATTCTGTAGCACCTGCGGCAACGGCAATATCAACATTGGTGCGACTGCGATTGGCAATGACATTCATTGGGTAGCCCTGCTTGATCATCCGGTTGACGATTGCCGAACCCATAAGGCCGAGGCCGATAAATCCGATGGAGGGTTTGCTCATAATTTTATATCTCCCTTTCGTATATAAATTTAACAGACTATGTCTGCTACATTACGGCTCCAATTTGCCATGGCACGAATTCATAGTCGCCAAGGCCCTGCGCTTCCGATTTGCTTTCTTCACCGGAAGCAACACTTAGAATTTTATTGTATATTTCGCGGCCCACAGTCTCGATGGTTTGGCCATCAGTTAGGATGGTGCCTGCGTTAATGTCCATGTCCTCGGTCATACGTTCATACATAACAGTATTGGTGGCAATCTTGATGGAAGGGGATGGTTTCGCACCAAACGCCGATCCGCGCCCGGTGGTAAAGGTCACGATATTACATCCGCTGGCAATCTGCCCGGTGACCGATGCCGGGTCATATCCTGGACTATCCATAAACGTGAAACCGGACGCTGTAACCGGTTCGGCATATTTATAAACACCGTTTAACGGGCTGGTGCCACCTTTGGCCGTGGCACCCAGGGATTTTTCAAGAATGGAAGTCAGGCCACCCTTTTTGTTTCCAGGCGATGGATTGTTATCCATCGAACCATTATTGCGCAGAGTATAGTCTTCCCACCATCTGACCAGACCAATCAATTTGTCGCCGATCTCTTTTGAAACGGCGCGGCGGGTAAGCAAATGTTCAGCGCCATAAATCTCCGGTGTCTCAGCAAGAACACCCGTGCCGCCTTGGGCCGCGAGTAAATCGCAGGCAAAGCCAAGTGCTGGATTTGCCGTAATGCCGGACCATGCATCCGAACCGCCGCACTGCAGTGCAACCATCAAGTCAGAGGCAGGACAGGGTTCGCGGACATACTCATTTGCGATGGGCAGCATGGCGGAAATTTTTTCAACGCCAGCTTCAACAGTACGTCGCAGACCTGCCACATCCTGAATATTCATTGCCTGAAACATCGGCCCTTGTTTAATTCCAAAAGCATCAAGCAGCCAGTCAATCTGATTGATTTCGCAACCAAGCCCGACCATCAAAACACCAGCAACATTTGAGTGGCGGGCATAGCCCCACATTACTCGTTGCAAGGCCTCAAAACCTTCTCCGTCACCAGCCATGCCGCAGCCGGTTCCGTGGGCAAAAGCAACAACACCATCCACATTAGGGTAGGCAGCCATAACTTCTGGAGTAAAATGGTTGGCAATCATATGGGCAGCGGATGCCGAACAGTTCACCGAGGTTAGAACGGCAATATAATTGCGCGTACCGGATCTGCCATTCTCACGGCGAAAACCCATAAATGTATCAATATCGCTGGCAGGCGTTACCGGGCGAAGGTCCGTTGAAAATTCATACTCCTGTACCACATTACGGAACTCAAGATTATGGGTGTGAACATGGGAACCCGCCGCGATATTTTCTGCGGCATAACCAATCAACTGGGCATATTTAAAAACCGGGTCGTCCTTGGCAATTGCGGAAACTGCAATTTTGTGGCCACGGGGAATACGGTCGGTAGCGCGAACACCTTCAACCACCGTTCCTTCTTCCAGAATCTGGATTGCCGTGACGATATTATCGCGGTCGTCAAGACGAACAGATTTATCAAATTCTTCCATTATAAAAACACCGATACAAGGTTGGGCCAGAGCAGCAATAGTGTAAGTGCCATGAGTTGTAGTCCTATAAAGGGCAGGAAGCCTTTGAAAATGTCAACCAGAGTAATATGCGCCGGTGCCACAGATTTCAGATAAAAGGCGGCCGGTCCAAAAGGTGGAGACAGGAAGGAAACCTGCATGTTCATACAGAATAAAACACCAAACCAGATCGCCACATACTTCGAATCAACGTGACCGATAAAGCCGAGCTCTTCAACTGGCAGGCGCTGTACGATTGGTAGAAATACCGGCATGATCAATAGTACGATACCAACCCAATCCATGAACATGCCCATGATGAGGAAAATAACCATCATCACCAAAATAATACCCATGGTTGGAAGTTCGGCTCCAACAATCAGATTGGCAATATAGGTTGGGCCGCCAACAAGGGTGTAGGCTGCAGCAAGGGTTGCCGCACCAATGGTGACCCAGATGATGGTGCCTGTAGATTTAAGTGTCCGCATCAGCGAATCCCAAACGATACTGAAAGTCATTTCACCGCGCGCGAGAGTAATTAGGAAGACTGCAACCACGCCCATGCCAGCGGCTTCGGTAATGCCGGTAATGCCGCCATAGATCGAGCCAAGTACGACGCCGATAACGATAATTGGGGCCAAAAGGCCTTTGCCCATTTCCCATGCCGTAGCTGTGCGTTCGCGCCCAAAGGCAAACATCAATGCCCCCGCGGGAACCACAATCCAAGCGATGATATAGGGAATATGAGCAACCATACCAAGTGCCTTTGGATCGACGCCTTCAATAATGTCATTTCCGCCGGTTGCAGTTAAGAACAAGGCCCGTATCAGCAGAACGGAAGCGCTGCCAATAGATAGAATGCTTAAGAATGCCAAAAACAGAACACGCTTTTCATTGCCGCTTGGTTCATTTGGGTCCGGCTCCGGCAAGGGAGCATCTTCAGGATGCATTCGTGTGCGCACGATGATGTAAATGATGAAGAATGACGCCAGAATAAAACCCGGCAGGAAGGCGGCGGTAAACAGCGCCTTGATTGAAGTCTCTGTAATCAGGCCATAAAAAATCAAAACGATAGAAGGCGGTATCATGGTTCCAAGAGAACCCGATGCGCAAATCGTACCAATGGCCAGGTTTTGATTATAGCCAAGACGTAGCATTTGCGGCAAGGCAATCAGGCCAAGCAGAACCACTTCACCGCCAATGATTCCGGACATCGCCGCCATGATAACTGCCATGATCGACGTAACAATCGCGATGCCACCTCGCGTACGTGACAGCCAGACATTCAGCGATTCATACATGGCTTTTGCAATGCCTGATCGTTCAAGCAGTGCTGCCATAAAGATAAATAACGGCACCGATATCAGGACGTAATTGGTCATTTGCCGATAGATGGCTTGTGCCAAAACGCCGAGCGGTCCCCGGCCAAATTGCCCATAAAGAAGGTCTGGGCCAAATTTCATCACCAATACGGCAACAGCAAGAGTGGCAGAGGCAAAACCCAAAGGCATGCCAATGGCAAGCAGGAAAAACATTCCCAATAATAGAAGTAACGATAGTGTTCCGATATCGACCATGAGATCAGTCCTTGAGTGTTTGACGGATATGCTCGATTTCACTTTCGTCAATATCGTCCATCGGTGTGTGGGATTCAGGTGCCTTGTGCCAGTCAGCAATCAGATTGGAAATTGCCTGAATGGCAACCAGAAGCACGATGAATAAAATTGCAGGTTTGATCGTGGCAGGAAGTGGAGGATCCCAAGCCGTGCCAAATGTTTCCCAGCGCATCAGCTTGCCGTAGGATTCGTTATAACCTCCCCAAATCAGTGAGACCGTGAATACCCAAAGCAGAGTTACAGAAAGTAGGTCGGAAGCCTTTTGCGCCCATCTGGGGAACATGTCGTAGATTACATAAATGCGGATATGGCTGCGCTGCTGCATGGCATAGAGGCCTGCGAGCATGAAAACAAAGCCAGCTAACCAAAGCGAAAGTTCGTTCGCCCAAAGGGTCGGCGCGTCGAAAATATATCTCGAAATCACTTCATAAAACATCACCAGCACGATGATGACAACGCCGATCATGGTCGTGCGTGCGCAAATCAAAGAGACAATATCAAAAAAACCCTCAGGCTTGGGTTCGATCGCACCTTGAAAATCAGAAAAATAGATCGATGAGATAAATATAGTAACAGCACCGGTAATAAAGGCCAGCAACACAACTGTATCGGAAGTCGGAGAGAGGAACTGTTTCATTCCAATGCCGGTGCCGAAAAACAACGTACCAAGAATAAGAAAAATAGACAGGGCAATTAGAAGCGCCACACTGGCAAACATTGCCTTGCGAACCAGTTTTCTACCAGACCCAAGCCACAGGCTATCTTTGGAGGTTGCCACACGGTTTGTCATTGTCACACCTCAAGAACTAAAATTGGAATCTGAAAAAAAAACGGCAAGCCAATAACTGACTTGCCGCGATATTTTTTATGATGAAAACAGCAGGACTACTTGATCATGCCCATTTTCTTCAGGAACACGCGGTGAGCTTTCACCAAGGCGTCAGCTTCAGGTGTTTTCTTCGCCCAGCCATCCCAGGCTTTTTGAGCACCGGCACGGAAATTGGCACGGTCTTCAGGGCTCCAATCATAAAGGGTTACACCTTCAGCCTGCAATTTCACTGCAGCTTCGCGGTTGGCAAGATCAAATGTCATTGTGGTTTGCAGAGCAAGTTTTTGCGTTGCAACTTCAATGATGCGCTGAATATCAGCTGGGAAAGCATCCCAAACATCTTTGTTGAACGTCACGTGATCCATAGGCATTGAATGGAAGCCCGGGAATGTTGCGTGTTTCACGATATCATAAAGACCAAGGCCCACATTGTTTGCAAGGCTCGAAGCGTCTGCGCCATCGATGATGCCGGTTTCAAGGGCGGTAAAGATTTCAGTGAAATCCATAACAATCGGGGTAGCACCAAGTTCGGCAAAGATTTCTGTCTCAAGGCCTGGAGGAGAACGGAATTTCCAGCCTTTCAAATCAGCAGGTCCTGCAAGAGGCTTGGAAGAAGACATTGCTTCCTGGCCTGCAGCCCACCAACCCACAAGATGCATGCCATGAGCATGATAAAGGTCGTTTGCTGCTTTCAGTCCGCCACCATTATAAAGGAAAGAATAAAGCTGGTAAGGATTGTCATAGCCACCCATTGGATCGCCAACAAACTGGAACGCGGGGTTCTTACCTGTTTGGTAAGCGCCACCATGCATTTCACCGTCGAGAATGCCGGTTGCTGCAGCATCAAAGCCTTCAACAGAAGCCACGACGGAAGAAGACCAAAACATTTCGATCTGGATCTGCCCGCTTGACATTACTTTCACATCGTCGATGAAAGTTTGGGCCAATTTGCCGGATACAGTTTCCGGTGCGTAGTGAGTTTGCATGCGCAATTTGTAGTCAGCTGCAAATGCGCTTGTTGCCATTAGTGCTGTGACGGCAGCTGCTGTGGCGAGTTTCAGAAATTTCATGTTTTCCTCCCTGGAAACGAATAATTTTGAGATGCTGCAAAATTCAATTTGCCGGGTGCGTCATGATTTTCAAAATCCGGATTTTCCCTGCCAAAAAAAACTATTCCAATTAATTATGCCTGTCAATATAATTTGGTATACCAAATAATGTTCGCCTTTTTTTGTGCGATGTTTATAAAGGAGGTGGGTTTTGGAAAATAATCTGATACTGAGGGTAACTTTTTAGCGGTGAACAAGGCTCGGAAAGAACATGGTAGTTGAGGCTAAGAAATATTCTGTTGATCCGGTTGGTACGATACCCACACTTTCGCGGCAGCGTCTGGCAGATCAGATCGCTGACGTGTTACGCAAACAGATTTTGCTTGGGAAATTAAAGCCCGGTAGTAATATCCCTGAACGCGAAACTGCAAGTGCGCTCGGCGTTAGTCGAACCCCGTTGCGGGAAGCATTATTGATCCTGGATGTCGAGGGTCTGATTTCCATGGCACCGGCGCGAAGCCCGATTGTCGCTGACCCTTCATTGGAAGATTTGACCCAATTATTGCTGGTACAAAGCGCACTGGAAGCGTTGGCAGGAGAGTGTGCCTGTGAAGAAATTACCGCTGATGAGTTTGATCATATTGAAGGGCTCCATCAACATATGCTCGCGATTTCGGATGTTGATGATGACTGGATTAATTTCTTCTCCGTCGATATGGCGTTTCATGAGGCAATTGTTGCCTCGACCAAGAATCCATCGCTGATTAAAACCCATGGTCAGTATAATGCGCGTTTGTGGCGCGCAAGATTTATGTCATCGCGAAGGCGGATAAGACGTGCCCAGATATTAAGGGATCACGCCAATATTGTGGAAGGCTTGAGAATCCGGGACAAGGTACAAACATCCTCAGTTCTTGACGAGCACTTAAGAATAGCGATCACCAACATCACGGACATTTTTGCCAGAGAAGAAGACCCGGAATAAAAATGGTATTATTTGCCCATGCGACCCCAATTAGACATCATGGCACGGAGGAAAGTACAATTGACAGATTCATACGACACCAAGGCCAATAAGAAATTCCGTTCTCAGGAATGGTTTGATAATCCTAATAACCCTGGCATGACAGCGCTCTATATCGAGCGGTATCAAAATCAGGAATATACTCGCGATGAACTAACCTCGGGCCGCCCTGTCATTGGCATTGCACAGACGGGTTCAGATATAGCACCGTGTAACAAAATTCATATGTTCCTTGTCGACCGCATGAAAGCAGGCATCAGAGATGGTGGGGGAATTCCAATGGAGTTTCCGGTCCATCCAATTCAGGAAACTGGTAAGCGCCCAACTGCCGCCCTCGATAGAAACCTTGCTTATCTTTCCTTGGTGGAAGTGCTGCATGGTTATCCAATCGATGGCGTAATCCTCACCACTGGTTGCGATAAAACAACACCTGCCCAGCTTATGGGGGCTGCGACCGTCGATATTCCAGCCATCGTTTTATCCGGTGGTCCAATGCTCGATGGTTGGTGGAAGGGCGAACTTGCAGGCTCCGGAACAATCGTTTGGGAGAGCCGTCGTCTGCTTGCCGAGGGTAAAATCGATTACGAAGAATTCATGAGCAGGGTTTGTGCATCTGCACCTTCGCTCGGCCACTGTAATACCATGGGTACAGCCAGCACCATGAATTCGCTCGCTGAGGCGCTCGGCATGAGCCTGCCGGGCTGTGCAGCAATTCCTGCACCCTTCCGTGAGCGTATGGGCATGGCTTATGAGACCGGCAAACGTATCGTTGCCATGACGCACGAAGATTTGCGCCCATCAAAAATAATGACCCGCAAAGCGTTCGAGAACGCCATCGTTGTCAACACCGCTATCGGCGGCTCCACTAACGCTCCCCCGCACCTGCAGGCCATTGCGCGTCATATGGGGGTGGAGATGGATATTCATGATTGGCAGGAACACGGTTTTGATCTGCCACTGCTGGTAAACATGCAACCTGCGGGCAAATATCTCAGCGAAAGTTTCTTCCGTGCTGGCGGCGTTCCAGCCGTCATGGGCGAATTGCAGGAAGCGGGTCTATTGCATGAAGATGTTATGACCGTCTCCGGTAAAACCATGGGTGAAACCCTTAAAGGTGTGCGCAGTGAAGAGCATGACGTGATCAAAACCGTCGCCAACCCCATGCGCGAAAAAGCAGGTTTCCTTGTTCTCTCAGGCAATTTGTTTGATTCAGCGCTAATGAAAACCAGCGTAATTTCGGATGATTTCCGAAAGCAGTTTTTGAGTATTCCCGGCAAGGAGAATACTCATGAGGCTCGCGCCATTGTATTTGAAGGCCCCGAACACTATCACGCAAGCCTCAATGATCCCGAACTGGAAATCGATGAAAATTGCATCCTGTTCGTTCGTGGTGTTGGTTGTGTCGGCTATCCGGGCTCTGCTGAAGTTGTGAATATGCAACCACCGGACGCCATATTGAAACAGGGCATCACCCATTTGCCAACCGTTGGTGATGGTCGCCAGTCAGGAACATCGGAAAGCCCGTCAATCCTTAACGCATCGCCTGAATCTGTCATCGGCGGTGGTCTGGCTTATCTGAAAACCGGCGATATGGTGCGCCTTGATCTCAATAATCGCACACTGGATGCGCTTGTGGATGATGCCGAATGGGCAGAGCGCAAAGCCGCATGGACCCCTCCGGAACTAAAACACCAGACACCGTGGCAGGAAATGTACCGCGCCAGCGTCGGGCAATTATCCAGCGGCGGCTGCATCGAACTGGCAACCAGTTACCAAAAGGTCAGCAAAGACTTGCCAAGAGACAATCACTAGACCGGAGACGGTCTAGTAGTTCTTGGCTCACGGCGTATCCTCGCTTTGCTCGGGCCTTACGTATGAGTGGCGCTTTAGCGCCGGTTGTTCTTCGCTCCCGCCTTTGGCGTTATGAGTTTCCTAGCTAATCTGGCTCATCTCTTGGGCAAGAAAATCAAAAACAAGCCGCACCCGACGGCTTGTTTTCAGTTCTGCATGGGCCGTCAGCCACACTGGCAATGACGGCAATGGAATGGCTGCAAACACCCGCCTGACCCGCGCATCATTATCCCCGATACATCTCTGATTAAAGCCAATCCCGAAACCGGCAATGGCCATACGCCAGCACACCACCTGATTATCACTGCGGAAGGGAAAGAAATCCCGATCAACCTCCATACCAATGGCTTTGAAACCCTGAATGATGAGATCGTTTCGGTCATAACCGATAAAATCATGTCCGGAGGCATCATCCGGTGTTTCTGTTGGACCACGGTTTTCAAGGTAGGAAGGTGCCGCATACATTCCGAGCGCTAGTTCGCTAATCTTACGGGTATAAACATCTGCCTGAGTCGGGCGATACATCCGCACAGCGATATCTGCCTCACGCTGCAACAGGTTTTCCGCCCGATCAGAAGCTACAAGTTCGATAGCAATTTCTGGTTCTTGGTGGCGAAGTCTGGTGAGAATATCCGGCAATATGTAGGTGGCGACGATCTCGCTCGCTGTAATGCGAATTGTTCCCGCTACAGCCTGCGAGTGCCCCGCCGCTACAAGAGAAAGTTGGCCCGCAGCATCAGCCATCTGACGCGCATATTCAAGCAAATCAAAGCCCGTTGGGGTAAGGTCCAAACCATCCGCCGTGCGGTCAAACAACCGCACATTCAGCGATTTCTCCAACGCCGCAATATGGCGCCCCATGGTTGGTTGACTGCCACCAAGTCCACGCGCAGCGCCTGAGAGCGTGCGGTGTTTAGCAATTGCTACAAAACTTTGCAGATGGGTCCAGTCGATTGCTTTATCCATAATAATCCATTCAAAAATGAATATTTGAAGTACATATATGAAGGTTGATATATCAATTATGAATGGAGATATTACCCCTGTCAACAGAATTCAAAATGATTAATGGAGATAAAAATGTCCGGTAGAGTCGTAATTTTCGGCGCCAAGGGTCGCTTCGGCCGTGCTGCAACAAAAGCTTTTCAAAAGGCAGGATGGCATGTGCGCGTGCTGGCTCGTTCGTGGCCAAATGTCAGTGAAGGCGAAGTGGAACAGGTTGAGGGCAACGCATTCAATCCGGAGGATTTAGTCAAAGCCGCAGAAGGTTGTGATGTCATCGTCAACGCATTGAACCCGCCATATCAAAAATGGGTGAAAGATCTGCCGATTCTAACCCAGAACACAATTTTGGCAGCAAAATCATCCGGTGCAACGATCATGATACCAGGGAATGTCTATAATTACGGTGAAGGCCAGCCATCCTTGCTAAATGAAAAAACCCCGATGGTTCCTACTACCCGCAAGGGGCGTTTGCGTCAGGAAATGGAAAATTCCTATGCCCAAACTGACGGAATACGCACGATCATTTTGCGTGGCGGCGATTTCATTGAACGGGACCAAACGGGAAACTGGTTTGATAGCCAGATCACAACAAAAATTGATAAAGGCATCATCATGTATCCGGGGCCATTGGATCGGGTTCATGCGTGGGCCTATTTACCCGATATGGCTAACGCTATGGTGGGCTTGGCCGAAAAGCGCAATGAGTTTGCTCCGTTCGAACAATTTGGGTTTTCAGGGTTTTCGCTTGCCGGGGAGGAATTGATAGCGCAGATAGAAAAAAATACAGGCAGAAAGCTCAAAGTAAAAGCCATGCCATGGGGCATTGTAAGGATGTTGGCCTTCTTCATGCCATCAATGTGGGAAGTGGTCGAGATGTCATATCTGTGGCGCGTTCCCCACGCGATTGACGGCACCAAGCTTGAGGCCGTTCTCCCGAAAATGGATGCCACGCCTCTGAATTTGGCTTTAACCGACGCTTTGCAAAGAAATTAGGGGCAGTTCTGAATAAGCGGTTGGTTGCGATCGTGGTCTCCAACCTAATCCCGCTCTTGCTCAGATGCGTGGATTTTTTCTGGAACCGGCCGGGAACATGAATTTAGCGGAACCACTCAAACACATGGACTTGGAGCACGCGTCGAGGGTTGGGCTGGCGTTAAAAAACCTCTTATCTACGAGCAACTATAAGAAAATAGAAACTATAAGTTAAGAGTTTATAGATTATAACCGGACGGATACAGCAGGAAAAGAGCCGTCGAATATGGTATTCGGAAGAATTAATCAAGCAGTGGAAGATGCCATCGGGGCTTCGAAGCTCAGCAAAAAGCAGCGTGGTGAGCTTATGGCTGCGCAAATTCACTCAATTGTTCAAATGACACCCGGTGTAATGATTGGTTGCTATTTTATAGTTGCCATGTTGGTAGTATTCAGTTTTTCGACTATTTATTTCTATCCGGTTCTGGTCTGGGCTGCAACAATTTGTGCAGCACAATCATTTGGAATCCAAGCATGGTCGAGCAGCAAGAACAAGCCTCGTAGAAAGTTTGTTTCACAAAGAGCGATGAAAAAGATTTGTGGTAATGGCGCAGTACTTGGTGGGCTCTGGGGCTTCGCCATGATCATGGTTTTGCCCTTTGCGGGGCTTGATATGAAGCTTACCCTTTTGGTAGCAATAACCGGTATAATGGGCGGTGGTGGTTTTGCGCTTGCCGCTGTTCCTCAAGCCGCAATTTCTTTCGTAATGCCGGCGGCGATCGGAACACTCATCGGTGTTTTGTTGGGGCCCAACAGCTTTCACGCGTTTTCAATCTCGGTTCTTATCGGCTCATACGTCATTCTGATTCCATTCATAGCGATAAGACTTGCGCGTAATCTGTGCCACCATATTGTAACAGAAATGGTGATGCGCGAACAACAAAACACTATTGGACTTTTGCTCAGGGAATATGAAGAAAACGCCAATGACTGGGTTTGGGAAACCGGTAAGAACGGCAGGATACAAAATGCTTCGCCGCGTTTTGTTGACGTTTGCAATCTGACGGTGTCGACGGCAAACAAATATCACTTTCTGGATTTTTTCAAAGAGTATTCGCTCACCGAAGATGCTGTACTAAAAATTGAGCAGCATATGAAAAACAAGAAACCTTTTCGCGATATCGAATTGGCGCTGAAGAAGAATGAGAAAGTTCACTGGCTGCGCCTGTCCGGAAAACCCAATTACGCCGATGGCGGCGACTATACTGGCTATATCGGGATTGGTTTCGACATAACGTCCGATAAGGAAGCGGAGAATAAAATTCACCTTCTGGCTCATACTGATCCCCTCACCGGGTTGATGAACCGTGCCAGTTTCAATGAGGAAATGGATGACGCGGTAGAAAATCTGGAGCGCTATGGCACCGTATTTTCTCTGATGTTTCTTGATCTTGATAAATTCAAAACCGTCAATGATACGCGCGGCCATTTAGTTGGCGATAAAATGTTGCAGGCCGTTGCCCAACGCATCCGCGACAATGTGGACGAGGGCAACGCCATTGCGCGCCTTGGTGGGGATGAGTTTGCTGTTGTAGTGCGCAAGCATTGCAATGCCGATTCTGTATCAAAACTAGCCACAAAATTAATCGACGCAATTAGTCAACCTTATGAGATTGACGGAGATAAACATAAAATTGGCCTAAGCATCGGCATCACCTTCGCGCCGCAAAATGGCACAAGGCCTACTCAACTATTACGTAATGCAGATTTGGCCCTTTATCGTTCCAAAGCGGATGGCCGCGGTGTTTTTCGCTTCTTTGAAAGTCAGATGGATGCAGACCAGCGTGAAAAGCGCCTGCTGGAAAACGAACTGCGCCAAGCCATCGATAATGACGAGTTTGAACTCTATTATCAGCCATTGGTTTCATCGGTTACCAGCAAACCAACAGGCATGGAAGCGCTTATCAGATGGAACCACCCAATCAGGGGGCTGATTTCTCCGGCTGAATTCATTCCTCTGGCAGAGCAGTCATCGCTAATTTATGATATCGACCGATGGACCTTAAAAAATGCCTGCAAGAATGCGACCAATTGGCCTGATGATGTAACGATCGCTGTCAATCTGTCAGCTCAGCATTTCGTTAGCTCCGACATTGTAGAAATTACCAGAAATGCTTTGGCCGAAAGCAATCTTCCAGCCCATCGGTTGGAGTTAGAGATCACGGAAAGCGTGCTGGTAGACAATCCGGATGATGTTTACAAAATTCTGGAATCTCTTAAGGAACTCGGTGTAGCCATTTCACTGGATGATTTTGGAACGGGCTATTCAAGCCTTTCCTACATTATGAAATTTCCGTTCGACAAGATTAAGATAGACCAGTCTTTTGTGTCAGCATCAGATGATGATGACACAGCTAAGGCAATCTTGCAGATGATTACCACGCTGGGTGAATCCCTAAACATCCAAATTACAGCAGAGGGTGTCGAAACCCTGCAACAGGTGCTATTCCTGCGTAGCGTCAACTGTCACCAGTTTCAGGGTTATTTCTTCTCCAAACCACTACGCTCTGAGGAGTTGCCAGCATTCTTCCTCAAAGACCTGAACAAGCTCGTGGAAGAAGAAATTGTAATCGAAACAGCCATTAAAGAAGCCAAACAGGTAGCTTAACCTGAAAGTTCCGTACTTCAGTATCAATCAGTTGAGGAATAGAGTTTGCTTTTGACACCAAGATAACCGTCCCATGCGAACCAATAACTGATGTGCCCGGGTACACGAGGAAGCCGTTTCCCATTTGGGCTAATCAAAAATTCTTCTTCAATTTTCCATTCATCGCCGTCTGCGGAAATTTGGTCTGCTATATCTGAAAGAGCAAATTCCAGTTCGCCGCGTTGATAAGCGCGAACTGTGCGGCTTTCTTTGTCCCCCAGCAGCACTACATTCAGGGTGCCCACTTTATCGTTGATGAGCTTTGTTATGCCAAAGACCTCCAGCGGCCAAGCTTTGGCTGCAGCCACGCTGCGAATGCCAAATACATAGTCCTTACGCTTAACCCGTTCTTCGTTTTTGACTGCCACCGGAAACATCAAATCAGGGGAAGAAAAATACTCATTGTAGACCACACCAGAAGCGTAATTGCGCTTGAAACCTGTGTCCGTGGACAAAACTTTGGTATCCGGGTTGGATTTAAACCAACGTTCCCATGTGGTGATGGTGACGGGGCGAATTTTTAGCTTGATGCCACTTTCCGCCAGAGGCCCAACCACCGGCTCGCCAGTAAACTGGTTCCAAAGACTATCGGTTTCGCGGTCAAACATCAGTTTATTGGAGCGGTATAGTAGACCGGAAGAACCAAACACCAGAGGCTCTTTGCGCCCCTCAATTTTAGTTTCAAATAAAATACCCGCTCCGCATAATGTGCAATAGGCCAGCGCCACCGGCACACCACCAATGGTTTCATTGAACATTTCGTGCCAGCCCATAATACGCAAAGGATACGCGCGAACATCGCCCTTGATCTTTACTCCAAAAACCAGATCGCTATCGATCAGATAATCAGCTTTTGCACCTTCAACAAGCTTCGGGTTATCGAGTGCTGGAATACCATCTACAGCAACTCCGCCCCATGTGATTTCTTCCAGTCGGATTTTCATTTTCTTCGGAAGAGACCTCTCTTCACCGAGGAAGCGATCAAAACTGGGGTCGATGCGGTTGAGGAAATCCCGCTTGAGAACCCGGTAGCTGGAATGCGGTTTTATTTCCGGGTGCGATTCTTGCCAAATCATGCCGTCATTCCAGCTTTCAAATTCTTCCCCGGCAAGCGTACTGATAGCCTTCATAATCCTTGGGTGACTTTGGCGAACTCGCGCTGTTTGTAACAAAGCTGCGATGGCGTCCTTTCTGCCACTGGCAGCAAGCTTGTCGGCCGCTTCGTTGGAAATTTTCCAATGGCCAAAAATAGCATCCTTACTCAATTCGCCCACATCAATCGCTTCAGCCGAACTCGCTGAACCCATGCCCAACGACAGGGTTAGTCCAACGGCTGCAATTTTCAAACCGGATACAATTTTCACACTGGCATTCCCACTATTTTCCTAAATCATAGGTTGGAACAAGTAGAGAAGGAACCCGTTTCACCACATCGTGAATTCCAGTGAAGACCAGCTGCATTCCAATTGGATTAAGGAAGGAGGGAAGCTCGGACAGCTTGCCGGTGGTGTATGATGTTCACATTGCAGGCAATGAATGCTGTTTTCATGTCACATTACCGGCCTTACCTACATCATCTGGCACGTACAATATTCACAGCAGGAATGAAGAAAATTCACCATGGAGTGCATGGTATCAAAACACAGAGCCGGTATTTTTCATACGAATTTGGAAATTTAAAAGGTCGGACCAATATAGTATCCGATAGATATTTATCAATTATTACTTTGTTATTGTCCTAAATGTACTTACATTCTCAGTAATTTTAAACTAAATATATTAATATACAACCTCATCATCTTGATACAAAAGGTTTTTTGCCGAATTCACTTTTTATTAAGTATAAAATACTAATTTTTCTCAAGGGAAATTTTACGCATTGTTGGATGAGCGTTGATGTTTGGAAATTTATTCAAGAGGGCCCACAAGTCTTCTTCTGACGTCTTAGAAGAAGGCCTTGGTCAGACGGATATCGACCGATTAAGCGCTGCACTAAGAAATCTGGTGGATGAGGCTTCGACTCTTGGCATTGATTTGGTCGATATCGCCGGTGCGGTAGAAGGTATGACCGATGTTTCCAGAAGACATGTTTCTGCTTTCGGAAAACTAACTACCACCGCCAATGTAATTTCCGACACCCATAAAGAAATGTCCAAACTGATTGATCAGACGGAGCAAAGCGCCGGTGATGCACGCAAAATGTTGGCGGAATCTTCGTCTGGCATGACTCGGTCATCAGGCCAGATTGATAGTTTGATGTCTCTTTCATTAGAAATGAATGCTGACATCACCACCCTCTCTAAATCCCTGTTTGGTGTCGATAAAATCACCGATGATATCAGTTCCATCGCTCGCCAGACCAACCTTCTGGCGCTGAACGCCGCCATTGAGGCTGCACGCGCAGGAGAGGCCGGGCACGGGTTTGCTGTTCTTGCAGGTGAGGTGCGTGATCTTGCACTCAGAACGGCCAACGCAACCACCATTATTCAGGAAACTCTGAGCGAAATTCGTACTAAAACAGGTGGCCTCTTGATTGCAGGTGACAATGTGTGTGAAACCTCATCTCAGGTTAAGAGCGGCTCCGATGAATTAGGCCGTACCTTCCTGGCTATGGAAAACGCCATCAATCAGGTTCTGGACAGTTCTTCGGTAATTTCTGAATCCACCGACTCCGCCGGTCGCCAATATGCTGAGTTTATGGGTACTCTGACGAAAATTTCCGGTGAGGTAGAAAATTCAAATAAACAGCTTTCAGACACATCGCGACGAATTGGTTCTCTCGTTAATCTGTCTGAACGCATCATTCAGCTAACTGCAAATGTTGGCATTGAAACGCCAGATTCGTTTTTCATCGATAAGGTAAAGTCACTGGCTGAAGATATCTCGCAAGAGTTCTCTCGCGGGGTTGCTGAGGGTGAAATTACAATCGTCGATCTTTTTGATTTCAATTACAGGCAAATTCCAGATACTTCGCCTATTCAGCATATGTCCCGGTTTGTAAAATTTACGGATCGTGTTCTGCCCCGGTTTCAGGAAGAAGGTTTGGCATGTAACGATAAGATTGTTTTGTGTGCTGTAGTGGACGCGAACGGCTATTTGCCTACCCACAATAAAATTTGTTCAAAGCCTCAGCGATTGGGTGAAACTGCTTGGAATGCTGCAAATAGCAGAAACCGCCGCATATTCGACGATCGGGTAGGTCTGGCCGCCGGAAGAAATAAAGAGCCCTTTTTGATGCAGCTTTATCGCAGAGACATGGGTGGCGGAAGGTTCGCCATGATGAAAGATATTGCTGCGCCAATATCAGTCGACGGGCGTCACTGGGGTGGTCTGCGTCTGGCCATAAAAGGATAAGTCCGAAAGCCTACGCGATTGCTAGATATTGTTCCATTTGTAGCAGGAACTTCTGTCCATCGCACTCCAGTCAGGGTATTTTAACGCACAATTTATCTGAAGCCAGGTCACCACTTTCAAGATTAAGGTCCGGAGACTGCGTCAAATTCTTTTTATCGGCCCTTTGCCACGTGGGCTGCATGGAGGGCTTGTATCCAGCACGGCTTGAAAGTCCATCAGCATTGCGGCTTCGTCGATAAAAATTTTGCGTTCCATGCTGAGAAGTGGTTCCAGATGGCTGGTATTCTCAACACCTCTACTCGGTCCAGCACTGGACATGGAAATTTTGCGAAAATAATACTCCACATCGCGGTTTATATCCAAAAAGGTGAAACGGTCCCGTTGTTCGAGCAGGTTGTCAATTGCCAGATGCGAACCAGTTTTGGCGTATTCAACCAGATCATCAATGTATTTTTTGATGTCATGCTCTACTGCAGTTGCCGGCGGACGTGAATAAAATCCACAATAAAAGAAATCGCGCCCAATTCCCGGACGCCTCAGAGCTTTCCACATTTTATCTGTTGGTTGCAGGGTCAAACAATAAGCATTGAGCTTGTATGAATTGGCAACAAAATGAAATTTCCAATTCCTCAAATTGCTTTCTGAATTGCCAGATTTTACATACCCAGGATAGCGCCGAAGATAAATTTGATAATCCAGTTCAACGTTTGTCTTACAAGAACGACCAGTTATTTCAGTTTTACGTATCATCATTTCCCTGAAGGCGTGCTCTTCATCAGTGAGATCTCGAGTGAGGGGATGAGGGTGCTCGTCAAACGACCATCCCGTCATCTGTTCAGCCATTGTGTTTGACATAAGAAAAATGACGATAAATGATGAAAGTGTAATCAAAGTAAAATTATAAATATTCATGATCAGGCTCCATAAATAGACATAAACAATAACAAATCCCCGATCGCAAATGTAGGTTTATTCTACCGTTCCACCAAATCTAATACAAGGAACGCAGTATGAATAAAATTGAGAGAGACGGCAATCGATGTCGTGCGCTACGGCAAATTGAACGTGACATTATCAGGACAATGGATGGGTTTCGCAGAGACATTGCCTAGAAAAAGGATACTATTGGCAGGTTGAGAAACGAGATAGGTCAATTGGAATCCGATTTATTCAGTTTAAGGGGTCCAGATATCGGAACTGCCGTCGGATCCCTCGCTGGAGGACCTGTTGGTGCTGCATTTGGCATTATTAGTTCGACAATTAGTGCCGAAAAAGGGAACTTGGAGAGGCAAAGAACAGATTTAGAATCAAGGGTCAAAAGTTACGAAAATGAAATTAATGCATTGGAAGCATCTTGGATTGATTTTCAGAACAAACTTGGCGTAAATGCCAATGAAATGGCATTGATTAGTTGTATCAATTGATAATCAAACATTTAGTCCATCGCATCAAGCAGCCACGGCCAGCCTTTTTCCGGCAATGCGGTAGGCGATCGCTTCGGCGAGGTGTGTTTGCCCAACAATTTCAACTTGCTCCAGATCAGCAATGGTGCGCGCTGTTTTTAAAATGCGATGATAGGCGCGTGCCGAGAATCTAAGGGTTTCCGCGGCTTCTTTCAGGAGTTTTGTGCCGCTCGCATCAGGAGCTGCAACCGTTTCAATCAGGGATGCGGGAGCGGTGGCGTTGGTCAAATTCCCACTCCCAAGTTTTAAATAACGTCGCTTCTGAATTTCACGTGCGCCAAGCACACGCTTTGCCACATCAGCGCTCGATTCTGCGGTTGAACGGGTCATGATATCGGCAGCGGAGACTGCCGGGACCTCTACGCGCAGATCAATCCTGTCGAGCAAGGGGCCGGAAATTCGTGCCTGATAATCAGACGCACAGCGCTCACCTCGGCGACAGCTATGGCCCGGTTCCCCAGCCATGCCGCATCTGCATGGGTTCATGGCTGCAATCAACTGAATGCGCGATGGGTAGGTGACGCGATGATTAACCCGGGCAATTGAAGTTTCTCCCGTTTCCAGTGGTTGGCGCAAACTATCAAGAACCTGCGGCGAGAATTCAGGAAATTCATCAAGAAATAAAATGCCATTATGGGCCAGTGAAACCTCGCCTGGACGTGCCCTAATACCACCGCCCACCATGGCCGCCATACTGGCCGAATGATGAGGTTCGCGAAATGGCCGTCGGTCGCTCAATTGCCCGCCGGTAAGATCGCCCGCAATTGACGCAATCATTGAAACTTCCAGCAATTCTTTGGGTTCAAGCGCAGGCAGGATGCTTGGTAATCTCGCCGCCAGCATGGATTTTCCAGAACCGGGCGGTCCAACCATCAGCATATTGTGGCCACCAGCGGCAGTAATTTCCAGAGCCCGCTTGGCTGTTTCCTGCCCTTTGATATCGGCAAGGTCGGGCAAATCCCCGGCCATTTTCCGGATCGAAGCAATTGGTCTTGTGAGAACCTGCGTCCCTTTGAAATGATTAGCCAGCGCAATCAGGCTTTTGGGTGCCAGAATTTCCATATCGGGATCAGCCCAGGCAGCCTCTGCCCCGCTGTCAAATGGGCAGATCAAGCCTTTCCCCTGAGCATTTGCCCCCATCGCCGCTGGAAGCGCTCCGGCAATATTGGTGATCGTACCATCAAGAGACAATTCCCCAACCACCACAAACCGGTCGAGCACATCAGACGGGATAGCACCAAGGGCTGTCATCAGACCAAGCGCAATGGGAAGGTCGTAATGGCTACCTTCTTTTGGCAAATCAGCAGGTGCCAGATTGACCGTCACTCGCTTGGGAGGAATGGATAGGCCGGAGGCATGAAGAGCCGCTTTTACCCGCTCGCGGCTTTCAGCAACGGCTTTGTCCGCAAGGCCGACAATCGACATATGTATTTTGCCCGGCGCAACCATAACCTGAACATCAACAGGAACGGCCTCAACCCCCTGAAATGCTACCGTTTGTACTTTTGAGACCATATTCAAATACTCCCCAACTGGCATCAACCATAAGGGAGAGATTTAAAATGCACAAGAACAAAAATAGAACAAAAGGTTCGGTTGTGTATTATTTACTTATGTTTTTCGATAGCATCGATCACAAGTGCCGCGATATCGGTACCTGAAAAATTTTGTACTTCTCTAATGCCAGTTGGCGAGGTGACATTGATTTCAGTCATATAATCGCCGATCACATCAATACCCACAAAAATGAATCCTTGCTCTTGAAGAACCGGTTTGATGCGTTCACAAATTTCTATTTCGCGCGGCGTAAGTTCCGAATGTTCGGCAATGCCACCCACATGCATGTTCGAGCGTGCGCTGTCGGGTGGTGGCACGCGATTGATCGCACCAACGGGTTCCCCGTCTACCAAAATGATACGTTTATCACCGGCACGCACATCGGAAAGGTAGCGTTGGGCAATCAGAGGTTCGCGGAACATATCATCAAACATTTCAAGCAAGGAGGAAAGGTTTTGGTCTCCATCCGCCAGCCGGAAAACGCCTGCACCTCCATTGCCATAAAGTGGTTTAACAATGATATCACCAAACTCGTTGCGAAAATCCTTGATGGCTTCAAAGTCGCGAGTGATCAGCGTTTCAGGCATCAAATCCGGAAAATCAGTCACCAGAATTTTTTCTGGCGCATTACGCACCGCCGCCGGATCATTAACTACCAAAGTGTCAGGATGAACCCGCTCAAGCAAATGGGTATTGGTGATATATGACATGTCGAAAGGCGGGTCTTGCCGCAACAAAATAACATCGAGATCGGATAATTCTGTCAGTGCCGGTGCTCCAAGGGTGAAATGATCTCCTTCCACATCGCGTACATTCAATGTTTCCAATTTTGCGCGAACCACACCACCACGCATCTGCACATCATTGGGGTGGAAATGAAATAATTCATGGCCACGACTCTGCGCCTCAAGGGCCATGGCAAAGGTAGAATCCCCGCCAATTTGAATGGTTGAAATATGATCCATCTGGATACCAATTTTCAAAGACATACGCATTTTCCTAAATGAAACCAAAATCTTCGATCACTAAAACCTACGGACCGAATATTGCAAGGAATTAAAATGCGTCTTCTAAATGTACGGGTATTTTCCATGGCACTACGGCAATGATATCGAACCGCAATGATAATACATTTGCATCATGCTGCCGGGCGAGCCAAATATCTGCCGCATTGGAAATGCGCTGCTGTGATGAATAGCTGACCGCATCAACTGCACTTTGAACTTGCGCCCGGGCTTTTACTTCTACAAAGGCAATCAGTTCGCGCTTTTTCGCTATTATATCGATCTCGCCAGAGCCAGTCTTATAACGCATATGCAGGATGCGGTATCCTTTGAAACGTAAAAACCAGGCCGCAATAAATTCCGCCCAAAACCCTTTTTTATATGCTTGAGTTTTGGCGCGTTTGGAAGCCATTCAAGAACCTGCTTCTTCTTTAAGCAGCAAGGCACGTTTATAGAGTTCGCGCTTTTGCAGGCCTGAAAGCTGGGCAGCTTCCGCTGCTGCCTGACTAACCGGCATGGTCTGCAAAAGTTCCCGCAACAATGTGTCCACATCAACCTCATCGGAGTTTTCACCTTCCGGCCCGATGACAATGACGATTTCGCCCTTTGGCGCACTGTCAAAATGGTCACATAATTCCGACAGAGAACCGCGGGCGATTTCTTCATGTAGCTTGGTCAATTCACGGCATACAGCTGCGGGACGGTCAGGGCTAAAAACCGCAGCAAGATCTTGCAGGCAAGCGTTCAGTCTTTTTGGGCTTTCAAACAAAATGAGGGTCGAGGGGATCGCCAGTAATTCCTGTAACCGTTTTTTCCGCGCCGCCTGTTTTGGTGGAAGAAAACCTGCAAAGTGCCAGCCATCGGTCGGCAGGCCGCTGGCCACCAGAGCAGCCATGGGAGCCGAACAACCGGGTATAGGTATTACGGGAATATCTGCTTCAATCGCCTGCCCTATCAGCTTGAAACCAGGGTCTGATACCAGCGGCGTACCCGCATCGGAAACCAGCGCCACGGATTTTCCATCGTTCAGTTGAGCAATCAATTTTTGTCCAACGCTATCAGCATTATGTTCGTGATAGGAATACATCCGTTTTTTGATGGCGAATCGCTTCAGCAATTTGCCGGTCACCCGTGTATCTTCGCAGGCAATTAAATCACAAGAGGAAAGGGTTTCGAGCGCCCGAATGGTGATGTCAGACAAATTGCCAATAGGGGTCGCCACCACATAGAGCGCTGGCTTGAGTGTGCGTTCCAAAAAAGAAGCATTTTCAATAATATAGCCCGACATAAACGCATCTTTCTGTCACTATTTAACAAGGTTATTAGCTTCAAATGAAGCCAAATTCGGCACTTTAGTACTCCTATAAGTGGAGCAAGCATTCAAACCTTTGACATTTTCGTGTGCAAATTGCAAAAACGAGTTACTACGGATTACTGGGGAAATTGACAATAGCCCTTGATCTGGCCCAATGCTGGCCCAATGATTGGGCACAGACCAAAATTTTGCTGAGATTGCAGAAAACTTTCTGCTTTCGGAGAATGAATACTATGATACGAAAACTAGGAATGAAAACGGCAACGCTCAAGAGCAGTGTCGTCAAACGGGGCATGGTTTTCGCAAGTCTTGTTGCCCTTTTAAGTCTGACCGCTTGCCAATCGTCCAATCTTGGTCTTGGCAATCTGAAGGACGAAAATGGCGAGCGCATCCTTTCTGCAAATCCAAAAGGCGAAGTTTTTGGCCAGGGCAAAGTGCGGGTAGCGCTGTTATTGCCAAAATCAGCTGCAGGCAACGCTGCCAAAGTTGCCAACGAAATTCGCAATGGTGCCCTTTTGGCCATGTCGGATTTTGGAAATGACGTATTACAATTGGTAATCAAGGACACCAGAGGCCAGGCAGCGCCCGCGCAATCTGCCGCTGGTGAAGCAGCCCGCGAAGGAACTTCAGCCATTATTGGCCCTCTTTTCTCCGGCAATGTGAGCGCCGCATCGGGTATTTCGCAACCGGCGGATATGGCCATGTTTGCGTTTTCAACCGATACCAGCGTTGCAAGACGAGGCGTTTACCTGCTGTCCTTTACCCCTCAAGGCGATGTCCGGCGGATGATCACTTTTGCCGCATCTCAGGGCAGTAAATCGGTGCTGGCATTTCTGCCAAATAATGCAGAAGGTGCCCTGCGCGAAGCGGTATTGCGCGAAGTCGCAGGAACATCCCAGATGGATGTCAATGTGGTGAAATATGACCGCACTGCCGAGAGCATTCGAACAGCAATTGGGGCCACCACCCTCCAGTTTGATAAATCAGACAGCCTCTATATCCCTGATGGCGGTCAGGTGCCCAGCATCATTTTAACCTCGCTCCGCGACCTTGGGCTTACCATCAAAGATAAACAAATATTGGGCTCCGGTAATTGGGAATCCGCGAATATTGCCAGCCCAGAATTCGCCAATGCTTTGTTTCCAAAGCGAGACATCTCCAATTTTGAAACCTTTTCCCAGCGCTATCAGGCAGCCTATGGCTCTGAGCCGGGGGTTCAGGCAGCTCTTGGTTATGACGCAGTAACCCTCGTTTCGGAACTCATTCGCCAAAACGGTAAAAATGCATTTGCAAGTTCTGTGGTTGAAAATAAACGGGGCTTTAGCGGAACAAATGGCCTTTTCAGGTTACATTCCGATGGTACTACCGAGCGCGGTCTGGCCATATATCAGGTCAGAGAAGGAAAAGCCGAACTAATAGCCCCGGCCCCAGGAAGTTTCAGAAGCGTCAACCGCTTCGGCAATTAGCTCATTGCTTTGAGAGAGATACGTCGGGTTGGTAAGGACCGTCCACACCCTTGGTGACAGCTTGCGCACAAACGGTTTGATTGTTTTCCGTGTTAAACGTCATGTTTGGTGAACCGTAAAGCTCCCAGCCCTCATCCAGCGCCTTGGTGATCTTGTGGCAAAATGCGGCATCATCGGTGCCTGTGAGCAGCCTGTACAGTTTAGCCATATTATCAGTCCTTCAAAGATGAAATCAGTTGCCGGGCCATGCCCAGATGCAAAAATTCAAACATCTCACCATCAATTTGCAGCACAGCATTGCCAGCGTTGGCCGGATCGTCAAATGCTGCAATGATCGCTTCTGCTTGACTGATATCCGTTTCGCTCGGCCCAAAACGCAGATTTGCCGCTTCAATTTGTGCCGGGTGGATCAACGTTTTGCCGTCATATCCCATGGAAGCCCCTTGCCGACATTCAGCATCAAGGCCTTCCAAATCGCGGAAATTATTATAAACCCCGTCAAGCACACAAAGGTTATAGGCCCGTGCTGCCGCCAGTATCTGCATAAGCCATGGTAGCATAACTTCGCGCCCGGGTTCCATTTTAGCCCCGGTCTCCTTGGCCAGATCATTGGGACCGATGACAAGACAATTCAGTCTTGTTTTTTCGCCACAGGTTGCAATTTCTTTTAAGTTCATCAGCGCTTGCGGCGTTTCAATCATTGCCCAAATTTGCAACTCGGCAGGGGCATCATCAAGCATACGCTGGAATTCTGTGATATCAGAAGCGTTCCCCACTTTCGGTAAAAGTAGAGCATCAGGACTACAGGAAAGGGAGACGGTCAGGTCATCGGCAAAGCTTGCACTGCCCAATTGCGGCAGGCGAATGATGCGTTCCTTGCCACCAAATTCTACACCTTTGACCAGCTCGCTCAAATTGCGATGGGCATCAGCACGTGCTTCATCGGCAATTGAATCTTCCAAATCAAATACCACCCCGTCGCAATCCAGATGTGGAGCCTTTTCCAGAACTCTCTTATTGGTCGAGGGCATGTAAAGTATGGAGCGGCGCTGGCGCCAGTTTTTATGAAAGAATACCATGACCTAGACCTATTTTGCATTTGGCCTCGACGCAAGGCATCACGTGGTGTAAATCCTGACCCTACGAAGTTAGCAGTTCAAAAGAGCGTACTTAAAATGGATAAATTCAAGACCATCACTTCCACGGCAGCACCTTTGCCGATCGTTAATATCGATACGGACATGATCATACCAAAAGATTATCTGAAAACCATCAAGCGTAGCGGGCTCAGCATCGGCCTTTTTGCGGAAATGCGGTTTAACGAAGATGGCTCAAAAAAAGAAGATTTTGTGCTGAACCAGCCTGCCTATCAGGGCATTGAAATTCTTGTTGCTGGCGATAATTTCGGCTGCGGTTCCTCGCGCGAACATGCGCCTTGGGCACTGCTCGATTATGGCATCCGCTGCATTATTTCCACCAGCTTCGCCGATATCTTTTACAATAACTGCTTCAAAAACGGTATCCTGCCGATCATCGTCACGCCAGAGCAGCTCGAAGATTTGATGGATGACGCCAAACGCGGCGCCAACGCAAAACTGACCGTTAATCTGGAAGATCAGACCATCTCCGGACCAGATGGTGGCGAAATCAAATTTGAATTGGACCCCAATCGCAAGCATCGCTTGCTTGAAGGCATTGATGATATTGGTGAGACCATGGGGAAAGTCTCCAAAATCAAATTATTTGAAGATGAATATTCCAAATCTCATCCTTGGGTATAAAACATTTACTGAGAGCGCAATTACGAAAAGTGGAAATCGGTTTTCGAAAAATTGTGCGTGACGAATAGAGCAAGAAGGCAACAATCACATGGCAAATCGTAAACTATTTCTGCTGCCCGGCGACGGCATCGGCCCTGATATCATGGGCGAGGTTAAAAAACTCATCGACTGGATGAATGAAAATCTGGCCACTGGTTTTGAAACCGATGAGGGATTGGTAGGCGGTAGCGCATACGATGCTCATGGTGCAGCTATTTCCGACGAAGATATGGAAAAAGCAGATGCAGCAGACGCCGTATTGTTCGGCGCTGTTGGTGGTCCTAAATGGGATGATGTTTCCTACGATGTGCGCCCGGAAGCTGGCCTGTTGCGTCTCCGCAAGGAGATGGAACTGTTCGCAAACTTGCGTCCGGCCATTTGTTATCCAGCGCTGGCAGATTCATCTTCCCTGCGCAAAGAAATAGTCGATGGCCTTGATATTTTGATCATCCGCGAACTCACTGGCGGTGTATATTTTGGCGAGCCAAAAGAAATCATCGACCTTGGCAATGGCCAGCAACGTGCAATTGATACGCAGGTTTATGACACATATGAAATCGAGCGTATTTCTGGCGTGGCTTTCGAAATGGCCCGCACCAGAGGCAATCGCGTGACCTCCATGGAAAAACGCAATGTGATGAAATCCGGCGTTCTTTGGAACCAGGTGGTGACCAAATATCACAAGGAAAAATATCCTGACGTTGAACTCGACCACATGCTGGCTGATGCCGGTGGCATGCAGCTTGTGCGCGAGCCAAAACAGTTTGATGTGATCGTCACCGACAACCTGTTCGGCGATATGCTTTCCGATGTGGCAGCAATGTTAACCGGCTCACTCGGCATGTTGCCATCGGCTTCCCTTGGGGCACCGGATCCGATCACCAAAAAACGCAAAGCGCTTTATGAACCGGTTCACGGTTCAGCGCCGGATATCGCAGGCAAAGGCATCGCCAATCCGATCGCGATGATTGCCAGCTTTGCCATGTGCATGCGTTATTCGTTCAACATGATCGAAGAAGCCGATAATCTTGATAATGCAATAGCCAATGTGCTTGAATCCGGCAAACGTACCGGCGACATCATGTCAGAAGGTTGCACTCAGATTTCAACTGAGGAAATGGGTGAAGCAATTATTGCCGAAATGGCTACGCTGTCTGCGTAAAACCAAGGTATTAATTGACTCTTAGGGGAGATGCCTTATGACATCTCCCAACAGGAGCGGAACCAGATGCACAATTTATGTGTTTCACATTCAGGTCGTTTTGCCGTGTCAGTAAGTGACACGAATGCGTCCGGCTGCGCATCTGTTACATCAAAAACAACCACAGCAAAGAAGACCACCAAGGTCTGATTTCCTCTGCTTGTTCCCAAATCTCTCCCGGGCCACAGGCGGGGAGAGACAGCTTTTCAGCTGGAACCTTGGGGAGAGCGCATGGAGCATATTATGGGTTATAAAGTTGCAATCGTTGGAGCCACAGGCAATGTGGGTCAGGAAATGTTGGAAATTCTGCATGAACGCGGATTTCCTGTCGATGAATTGGTTGCACTTGCATCACGCAAGTCGCAGGGCAAGCAAATAGATTTTGGCGATAAGCCCATAAAAGTCAAAACGCTCGATACCTATGATTTTACCGGTACAGATATCGTGCTGATGTCTGCCGGCGGTAAGGTATCGCTGGAATGGGCACCTAAAATTGCCGCTAAAGGCTGTGTAGTGATCGATAATTCATCGGCGTTTCGTTACGACTCCGCCGTGCCGCTTATCGTGCCTGAAGTGAATGCCGATGATATCGAAGGCTTCACCAAAAAGAACATCATTGCCAATCCGAATTGCTCCACCGCCCAATTGGTTGTGGCGCTAAAACCTTTGCATGATGTAGCAAAAATCAAACGCATCGTGGTTGCTACTTACCAATCGGTTTCCGGTGGTGGTAAATCCGCGATGGATGAACTTTTTGAACAGACCAGAGCTGTGTTTGTGGCCGATCCGATTGAGGTGAGAAATTTCACCAAGCGAATCGCTTTCAACGTCATTCCCCATATCGATGATTTCATGGAAGATGGCTACACCAAGGAAGAATGGAAAGTCGTCGCCGAAACCAAAAAAATGCTCGATAAAAGCATCAAGGTAACCTGCACTGCTGTGCGCGTACCGGTTTTTGTAGGCCATTCGGAAGCAATCAACATCGAGTTTGAAAATCCAATTTCAGCGCAGGAAGCGCGCGATATTCTGCGTGAAGCTCCCGGTTGTCTGGTGATCGATAAGCACGAAGATGGTGGTTACATCACCCCGTTTGAATGCGTCGGCGAAGACGCGACCTTTATCTCGCGCATCCGCGAAGACATCACGGTAGAAAACGGCCTCAATATCTGGGTGGTATCAGATAATCTGCGCAAGGGTGCAGCACTGAACACGGTGCAGATTGCAGAACTGTTGGTCAATCGCGGATTGCTAAAGAAGTAGGGGCCAGCCCCTACTTATATCCGCCCTACTTATGTGCTCCATTGCAACAATGAAGATCGTTCAACAGTCCATTGGTCAGGCCGTAGACCCAGCCATGGATTTGAATATCCTCGCCGCGTTGGCGCGCAGCCTGAATGATTGGCGTGCGCGAAAGGCCTTGAACTTGTGCTTCAATGGTCAGCTCACATAGACGATCTAGCCGTGCCTCTTCATCTTCAAACGATGCCAGAACGCCGGCATTTTGCTCCGCAATATCTCTGACCGGTTGCAGCCAGTGATCGACAACACCGTGTTGGTGGCCGTCCATAGCGGCATGAATGCCACCGCAACCATAGTGACCACAGACAATGATGTGCTTTACTTTGAGCGCATCCACTGCGTGTTCCAGCACGGATAGCATATTGATATCGCCGGGATGAACCAGATTAGCCACATTGCGGTGAACGAACACTTCGCCAGGTTCCAGCCCGGTGATGACGTTGGCTGGTACACGGCTGTCAGAACACCCAATCCATAAATAGTCAGGCGCCTGCAATTTGCTGAGCTTGTTAAAATACTCAGGGTCATCGGCAACCTTGCCCGCGGCCCATTGCTTGTTGTGATCGAGAAGTTCTTTAATCAAAGTAATGTTCCTATAGTCGCCCTATTGGCACGGACTTAGCGCCTTTTTTCGCCGCCAGCAAGCATAACCAGTCATGGCCTACAGTTGCAGCAGCAATAGCTGTGATCTCCGAGTGATCGTAGGCGGGAGCCACTTCAACCACATCCATACCAACGAGATTGAGATTGCCCATGCCGCGAATGAGTTCCAACGCCTGCCAACTGGCCAATCCGCCAGCCACAGGAGTTCCTGTACCCGGCGCAAAAGCCGGATCAAGCCCATCCACATCAAAAGAAGTATATAGGGGCGTATTACCTGCCCGTGACGAAATAATGTCCAAGGCTGCATCAATGCCGTTTCGATGCACCCATGGTGCAGTTAATATTTCAAAACCATGGTCGCTGTCATTGTAGGTACGAAGGCCGATTTGTGTAGATTTGGAAACATCGATAATTCCCTCAGCTGCAGCACGAGCAAACATTGTACCATGATCAAGGCGGTTTGCATCATCCTCCCAAGTATCGCAATGGGCATCGAATTGCACCAAAGCGATGGGGCCGTGCTTTTTCGAGTGCGCCTTAAGCAAAGGGTAAGCAACAAAATGGTCGCCGCCAAAAGTCAGCATTTTAGTGTCGGTTGCGAGAATATCCTCGGCGTGTTTTTCAATCGTACCCGGAATGGTTAGCGGATGATGCGGATCCAAAAAACAATCACCGTAGTCAACAACGCTAAGTGTTTCAAAGGGATCAAAGCCAAAGGGGAAGGCAGAGAGTTCTGCCAGTTGAACCGAAGCTTCACGGATGGCCCGCGGCCCGAGGCGTGCGCCGGAGCGATAGGTAACGGAGGCATCATAGGGAACGCCGCTCACCGCCACATCCACGCCATCAAGGTCACGCGAATATCTGCGTCGCAAAAAGCTGAGCGCGCCGCCATAAGTCATTTCATTCCAGCGTTCATTGTTAGAACCGGCACGGAAGGCCTGATCGCCTTTGGTCATGTGAGTTTCTCTTTTGGTTTTTTAAGCATCATATAGGCAGCAATCGCGATCCCAATGCCGACAATGCCGATCATGATGGTGGCGAGCGCATTGATATCAGGACTGACCCCGAGGCGCACTTTTGAAAAAATTACCATCGGCAAAGTCGAAGCGCCGGGGCCGGAAACGAAGCTGGCAATCACCAGGTCATCCAGTGATAATGTGATTGCACACAACCAGCCGGAGATAAGCGCAGGCGCAATTACCGGCAGAGTAATATCGAAAAACACCCGCACAGGCTTTGCGCCGAGATCAAGTGCTGCCTCTTCCAGTGAATCGTCCATATCGCTCAACCGCGCCTGAACAATCACTGCCACATACGCCATGCAAAATGTGGTGTGGGCGATGATGATGGTGAGCATGCCGCGCCCGGCAGGCCAGCCAAAGGCTGCCTCCATGGAGACGAACAATAGCAGCAGCGAAAGACCGGTGATCACTTCCGGCATCACCAAGGGCGCTGTGATCATTCCGTTGAGTAGGTTCTTCGAGCGAAATTTGCCAAATCGTGTCAGGGCCAACGCCACCATAGTGCCGAATACCAAAGCGAGGGTCGCGCTGATAAACGCGATTTTCAGACTAATCCATGCCGCGCCCAAAATCTGTGGATCATTGAGTAATTCCCCATACCATTTGGTCGAAAATCCACCCCACACCGTCACCAGTTTTGATTTGTTGAAGGAAAAAACCACCAGCGAAATGATTGGTGCATAAAGGAATATAAAACCAAACAGCGTTGCAGCGGGTAAAAGCCATGATCGTTTTATCATGTTTTTACCTCCGCTTTGCGCAGGAACATTACCGGGATAACCAGCAGAAATAACATGACGATAGCGACAGCTGATGCCACTGGCCAGTCACGGTTAGAGAAGAACTCCGACCACAAAACCTTGCCTATCATCAGCGTATCCGGTCCGCCAAGCAGCGCGGGAATGACGTATTCACCAATTGCCGGAATAAACACCAGCATCGATCCTGCAATAATTCCCGGCATGGAAAGCGGCAGGGTAATCTGAAAAAATGTTGTTATCGGCTTGGCACCAAGGTCCGCCGAGGCTTCAAGAAAGGCTTCATCCAGCTTCACCAGATTGGCGTATAGAGGCAGGATCATAAACGGCAGATAGGTGTAAACAATGCCCACATAAACCGCGAAATCCGTCTGCATCATGATGATCGGATCGTCGATGATACCCAGCCAAATCAGAAAATTATTGATCAGCCCATTGCCCTTGAGAAATCCGATCCATGCATAAACCCGTAGCAGGAACGACGTCCAGAAAGGCAATATCACCAACATCAGCAAAATGTTTCTGATCTTCTCATCCGAACGCGCAATATAATATGCCATCGGATAGCCAATCAGCAGCGCGAACACTGTCGAGAAAAAGGCGATTTTAATCGAGGACAAATAGGAAAACAGATAGAGGCTGTCTTCCCAAAGATATTGGAAATTGCCGAAATTCAACGTCAGCAATAACCGCCCTTCTTCCCATGTAATCAGCGGTGTATAGGGTGGACGGGCGATTGCAGCTTCCGAAAACGCAATTTTGAGAACCACCAGAAATGGTGCCAGAAAGAAAATCAACAACCAGATAGAAGGAACTGCAATCACCAGCCAGCGCCCATTCAGGCCAAGTTTTGCAAGTTGGCGAGCCATCCAGCCTTCTGGTGCATTGACGTTCATGAGGCCAGCACCACTCCTGCCTTATCATCCCACGAGATATAAACCTTGTCTTCCCATGTGATTTTATCTTCCTCGGCCCGTGTGCGATTGGTGCGGGTGAGACGCATTATTTTTCCGCCATTAAGACGAATGCGGTAGGTGGAGAGGTTTCCAAGATAGGCAATGTCTTCCACAACGCCCTCGATAATATTGGTAGAACCCTTCGGCTTCTTTTTAGTGATTTCCAGTTTTTCCGGGCGAATGGCAAACCACAATTTCTGGTTTGGCGAACAGCTCACCCCGTGAGCAACGAATATTTCGCACCCGGCCTCATCCGATTGAATGCGGACAAAATCATCATCGTCTTCAATCACCCGGCCTTCAAACATATTCACCGAGCCAATGAAATCTGCCACAAACCGCGTGCTTGGATATTCGTAAACTTCTTCCGGTTCACCAATTTGCACGATCCTGCCCTGGTTCATCACGCCAATACGACAGGCCAGCGTCATCGCTTCTTCCTGATCATGGGTCACCATGATGAAAGTGATCCCGAGGCTTTCCTGAATATTGATCAATTCAAACTGGGTTTCCTCGCGCAACTTTTTATCCAGTGCTCCCAGCGGTTCATCCAGTAGCAAAACCTTCGGGCGTTTGATCAATGAACGCGCCAAGGCTACGCGCTGCCTCTGGCCGCCGGAAAGCTGGTTCGGTTTGCGTTTGGCAAGTTCGCTCATTTGCACCAGCGCCAGCATATCGGCGACTTTGTCTTGAACCTCGGCAGCAGCCATCCCGTCGCGCAACAGGCCGTAGGCAACGTTTTTTTCAACGCTCATATGGGGAAACAGGGCATAGGATTGAAACATCATATTAGTCGGGCGATTATAAGCCGGAACGCCAGCCATATCCTGCCCGTCAATTTCAATCGTACCGGCGGTAGGTTTTTCAAACCCCGCCAGCATGCGCAACAGGGTGGATTTGCCGCTTCCTGATCCACCCAACAAGCAGAACAACTCACTCTTATAAATATCAAGACTGACATCATCCACAGCCGCAATATCACCAAAGGTCTTGGTGATATTGCGTATTTTTATGAACGGTTCTTCATCGGAAGACCGCCACGGCTTTGCGTCCGCTGCGAGTTGTTCCAGTGCCATTTTTACTGGCCGGTTTTTGCCTTGGTCCAAAGCCTGGTTATATGACGGTCAATTTTGGAGCCGTATACCTGTGCAGCCCAAAGTTTTGCGACGGTTTCATCAGTTGGAAAAATGCCGGTATCGCCTTTGATTTCATCGTCCACCAGTGCCATAGAGGCTGAATTTGCATTGGCATAAGCCACATAATTGGTAATATCAGCAGTGATTTGTGCGTCCATCACAAAGTTGATAAATTTATGGGCGGCATCAGGGTTTGGCGCATCAACTGGAATGGCCATCATATCAAACCATTGCAATGCACCTTCTTTGGGGATGATATAGCTGATATCAACGCCGTTTTTTGCTTCCTCAGCGCGGGTTTGTGCCTGTACAATATCGCCGGACCAACCGACCGCTACACATATGTCACCATTGGCCAGGTCGTTAATATATTGTGATGAATGAAAATAACGTACATGAGGGCGAATTTTTTCCAGCAGTGCTGCGCCCTTGGTAAGGTCATCCTTGTTTGTTGAACGCGGATCAAGACCGAGATAATTCATTGCCGCAGGGATCATTTCCGTTGGCGCATCAAGAATAGAAACACCGCAATCGGCAAGTTTCGAAATCACCGCTTCATCAAAAATCAAATTCCATGAATTTAGCGCAAAGTCGGCACCAAGGCGTTCTTTGACTTTGTCATTGTTAACGCCAATGCCAGTGGTGCCCCACATGTAAATCACCGCATGCTTATTGTCTTTGTCATAAGCAGCAGCTGTCGCCATCAGCGCTGAATCCATATTTTTCAAATTAGGAAGTTTTGACTTGTCTAGTGGTTGATATGAGCCAGCCGCAGCCTGTCTTTGCAGAAAATCAGAGGTCGGCACCACAAGGTCGTAGCCTGAACTGCCAGCCAGCATTTTTGCTTCCAACACTTCATTACTGTCATAGACATCGTAATTAACTTCAATGCCCGTAGCTTTGGTGAATTTTTCAATCGTATCTTCGGCGATGTAATCCGACCAATTATAGATGTTCAAAGTTTCAGCTTCTGCCAATGTTGTGCTCATGCTCAAAGCCAGAGCCGATAAGGCGAGGGTCCATTTTTTCATCTGCGTTCTCCCGTTCAGACGCGTTTCATTGTTGCCCCTACTTTAAGGGTGCATTTTGCTTAGAGTCCATGCCTTTTTTGTCTTTCAGACCGTATCGAGATAGGTCTCGATTTCACGCTCCGTAATTTCCTCAAAAAATTTATTAAGCTCTTGCTGTTTGCAGGCACGAAAATTTTCCATCAGGAGTGGCGAGTATATTTCAGGCAGGATTTGCGCGTTTTCAAAAGCTGATATTGCTTTCGGCCATGTGTTAGGGATGCGGGCATAATTGCCCTGATAGGCATTGCCGCTTTCTGGGTTAGCAGGTTTTAAGCTATTTTCGATGCCGTAAAGGGCGGAGCCTAATATAGCGGCAATCACCAGATAGGGGTTGATATCGGCACCGGAAACCCGGTGTTCAATACGCTTGGCCACAGTCGGGCCACCGGGGATACGAATGGCCGCCGTCCGGTTTTCGTAGCCCCAGCAAATGGCGGTAGGCGCATGGGATTCGTGCGCAAAGCGGCGATAAGAATTAAAATGCGGCGCGAAAATCAGCGTGGATTCACTCATCGCAGCCAGCAAACCACCTACTGCGAATTGCATCAAGTCAGACCCCTCAGTGGAACCGTTATCGAAAATATTATTGCCATCCTCATCCAGCACACTGAAATGTACGTGAAACCCGTTGCCCGATTTATCCAGATAGGGTTTGGCCATGAAAGTTGCTGCCATCCCGTGCTTACGAGCAATACCTTTGACCAGTCGTTTAAAATATAGCGCATCATCCGCAGCTTTCATTGGGGCATTACCGTGCAGCAAGTTGATCTCAAATTGCCCTGCACCCCCTTCTGAAATGGTTGCATCCGCAGGTATATTCAGATTTTTGCAAACAGCATATACCTCGTCAAAAAAAGCCGAAGTCAAATCAAGATCGTCAATTGCCAGTACATTATTAGCCTTCAGGCGTTTGCCGGAAAGCGGTGCTGATGGCGGTTCTGGCGTGTCGTATTGGGGATCAACCAGATAAAATTCGAGTTCGCTGGCAACCACAGGTGTCCAGCCGCGTTCGCCATATCGTGCCACTACATTTTCCAGTGCCCGGCGCGGGTCTCCCTCATAAGGCCTGCCATCTTCCCAGTTCATGGTGATGGGCAAAAACTCTGCCCGTTCACCCAGCCATTGCTGCGCCATAAAACCACGTCCGGTAGGCCGGCAAATGCCATCGCTATCACCGGTTTCCATTACCATTTTATTGCCGCCAAGGTCGTTGCCCCAAATATCCGGCGAGCAGGTCGAAAGTGGCATGCGAATGCCCCCATCCAGTGCTTTTTGTCGCTGTTCAGGCGTAATGCGTTTGCCGCGCAACACACCGTTTAAATCGCAAACACCCACGGTGAGGTTGGCATTTTGGTCTGGCTTGTTATTCAAAAGGTTATTCCTTCATTTGATCCTATCAACATCACAAATTGATGGTTTAGCCAACTCCCAATTTAATGGGCGAAAATCCAAAGTCTGCGCGACATCGGGAGCAATAATCGCTACAATCAATTGAAACTAAACCAAACAGGAAATTTCTATGCCAAGCAATGTCGCGCTCACCGGTCTCGCCAAGGATTTAGCGGCGCGCGAGGATAGCGGAAAGTCCATTCGCATAGGTGTGGTGGGTGCAGGCGAGATGGGCACCGATCTGGTGACGCAAATTGCTCATATGCAAGGTATCGAAATTGGGGTGATCTCGTCACGCAATGTGAAAAATTCTATAAAGGCCGTCGATATTGCCTATGGCGAAACGGGTCATGCAATGGAGGCCCATACAGAAAGTGATGTTTCCAGAATTCTTGAACTGGGAAAAATTCCGGTAACCGGCGATAGTAATCTGACCATTAGCAGCGGTGAAGTGGATGTGGTGATTGACGCCACCGGCATTCCGGCAGTGGGGGCCGATATCGGCCTTCGCGCCATTGAAAATGGCAAGCATCTGGTGATGATGAATGTGGAAGCTGATGTTACCATTGGCCCATATTTGAAGGCGATGGCAGATCGCCAGGGCGTGGTTTATTCGTTGGGGGCAGGCGACGAACCTTCCTCCTGCATGGAGCTGATCGAGTTTGTTTCGGCCCTTGGCTATCCAATTGTTTGCGCCGGAAAGGGTAAAAATAATCCACTGAATTTTGACGCTGTTCCTGATGACTACCGGGAAGAGGCAGAGGCACGAAATATGAATGTGCGTTTGTTGGTGGAATTCGTTGATGGTTCCAAAACCATGGTGGAAATGGCCGCAATTGCCAACGCCACAGGTCTGGTGCCTGACAAGCCGGGAATGCACGGCCCAGCAGCATCCGTCGAAGAATTAGCTTCAGTACTAATCCCGCAAAGAGATGGCGGGGTTTTATCAAAAATGGGTTGCGTAGATTTTTCCATAGGCAGGGGCGTATCCCCCGGCGTATTTGTTGTTGCGGATATGAGTCATGCACGAATTACTGAACGCATGGAAGATTTGAAAATCGGCAAGGGCCCTTATTTCACCTTCCATCGGCCATACCATCTAACTTCGCTGGAAGTGCCTCTAACTTGTGCCAAAGCGGTTTTATACGGCAAGGCAGATATGGTGCCACTGGCAAAGCCGGTAGCCGAAGTCTGTGCGGTGGCAAAGAAAGATTTAAAAGCTGGCGATACACTCGACGCGATCGGCGAATACTCCTATCGCTCATGGGTAATGACTGTGCCGGAGGCGCGCGCAGAAAAAGCAATTCCATGCGGCTTGCTACAAGGCGCAAAAGTAACAACGCTTATTTCTAAAGGCGGCTTACTAACCTCAGACAACATAAGTTTGCCGGCTAATTCTCCGCTCGTAGAAATGCGCAGACGACAGGATGCAATGACCATCGGAAATTGATTTGCATTTTTCTGCTTACTCCCTATTGTTAACATAAATGTTAAACGAAAGGAAAAGTAATGCACGGAATTACCATTACCTATGAATATGATGGAGACGAAGCTGAATGGGAAACGGCTGTTCAAGATTTCATCAATGCCATCAACAATGATCCGGAAGTCGCTGGAAAATTCATTTATCAGGTACATAAGGCCAAAGAGGGCAACCGTCGCATCCATTGGGGCCAATGGGATGTGCCCGAGACGGTTCAAAAAATGCAGGCAAATGACTACTTTAAAACCTTTGCTGGCAAGCTGAAGAAAATGGCCGGAGATACGCTTGTAACAACGCCGGTTTTAAATTTTATGAAAACCAATTAGCAAAAATTTGACCCGGATGAGCCGGAACGAAGTTGTCACCCGGGCCAATGTTCTATTTGCCGAAATTTTCAGGATTGCCCGGAACAATTTTTGTAATTTTCCCTGCAGGTTTTCCATCTGGTCCGATATAGGTCATTTCGCCAGGCTCAAATGATATCTTCCAATTTCCCTCAGGGCCATCAGCCCATTTCACCTGATAACCGTTCTCCTGCATCTGCACCACACCTTGCATGGTATGGCCATCGGGGAGAATCATGAATGCTGCAGTCTCTGAAGGGTAGTAAATGACCGCATCAGTACCCTTGCCAATATCCACATAGTGGGTGGAGCCGATCATCAGCACCATAAGTATTTTTAATCCTAATATCATCTAATTTTCCTTTTAGGGTTGTTAAAGCGTGATTGGATAGTGTCTGCGCCATGCTGAGTGATGATTGAAATTGGTTTCGTGTGACCATGCCAGCATGAGATGGATTTTGGAGTAGGGGGACAGAGTTAGGCTCGGCCGTCCCTCAAATATATGTGAAAGCGAGAAACTGAGGGTCGAGTCATTGCCGTCCCAATTACCGCTCACATCGGCAAGCGACGTCGCAATCCCCAACTCTTTGACATCGGTATGTCGGCGGAGCTGGGTGAGATGATCTTCCGCACGAATGGGCATTGTAGAAACAGCGGCCATGATAAAGCGCATATTATTAAGCCCGGCAACTTCATTGAAGCCAACTGCGATCCAGCCAGCGGTTGGCGCGCTCAATGTGCCAAACAGTCTGCCGTCTTTATGGTGCCATTGAAATTTAACACCCGCATCTTCTATAATGTTTTTCCCGCGTGATGAGGCTGATGTCCTTTTCATGCCAGCGAATGCAAGGCCTGTTGCAGATAAGGTCAGAAATTTACGCTTGTCCATGTTGATCCAATGAGATATATATCCGTCAAGTTTCTTGACAGATATATTGCAAAGATTATTTCGTCAAGTAGCTTGATAAGTATTTTGGTGAAAAATTGTGACCGTTAAAAAAAACAAACCCGAAATTATTGAACATATTGGTTGGGATTTGTGGCGGGTAAGCCTTCTCTGGAAGCAGAAATTCTCTGAGGAAATGATTGTTCGCGGTCATGGATGGTTCGGCGAGGCGCGTGGTAATTTAATTCAGCACATCGGCCCAAATGGCATAGCCCAAAGCCATTTGGATGCTAAAGTCGTTATGACCAAACAGGCGGTACAGCAGCATCTGGATGATCTGGTAAAGGACGGTGTGGTTGAGCGAATACAAGACCCCAATGATGCTCGCAAAAAACTGGTGCGGCTAACAACCTTTGGCTGTGAGGCCCATGAAGACGGTAATCAGATTAAACAGGAAATCGAGAAAGACTTCACCCGGCTCATCGGCAAACAGGCCATGAAAAGCCTGAAGCAATCTTTAGCAACAATCATCGAAAACGAGAACTAAGCCAGTTAAATCTTATCAATGGCCTGCAAAATCTCTGCGCGCGGCATGGAAAGTGTGGAATAGCCGCTATCCACATAGTGAATTTCTCCGGTGACGCCTGATGAAAGTTCCGACAGTAGATAAAGCGCCGAACCGCCCACTTCAGATATCTCGACGGTACGTCGCAAGGGTGAGTTATTCCTTTGATAATTGAACATGGCGCGTGCATCCGCAACGCCAGCTCCGGCCAGAGTGCGCACAGGGCCAGCCGAAATAGCATTCACCCGTATGCCTTTTGGGCCGTAATCAGTTGCAAGATATCGAACACTTGATTCAAGTGCTGCCTTGGCAACTCCCATCACATTATAATTAGGCATCACCCGCTGCGAGCCGCCATAAGTGAGGGTTAGCATTGAGCCACCTTCATTCATCATTGCTGCGGCGCGTTTTGCGACTTCCGTGAAAGAAAAACACGAAATCAACATGGTACGAGTGAAGTTTTCACGGCTGGTATCAGCGTAAAAGCCCTTGAGTTCATTTTTGTCGGAAAACGCAACTGCATGGACAACAAAATCAATTGTTCCCCATCTCTCTTTGAGCGTATCAAACACCGCATCGACAGAGGTAATATCTTCCACATCGCAAGGAAGGATTAGCTCCGAGCCAACACTTTCCGCCAGCGGTTTTACCCGTTTGCCAAAACCGTCACCTTGATACGTGAAGGCCAACTCAGCGCCTGCGTCAGAGAGTTGTTTTGCAATACCCCAGGCAATTGAGTGATTGTTTGCGACACCCATAATCAGGCCGCGTTTTCCTTGCATCAATACTGTCATAGATTTCGTTCCATTTAACCGTTATAGCGCTGCATAGCCAGCGTCGCATTGGTGCCACCAAAGCCGAAAGAGTTCGATAATACGGTATTAAGTTTAACCCCGTCTATGCGTTTGCGCACGATATTCATGTCGGCAAATGCCGGGTCCAGTTCGGTGATATGGGCGCTTTCACAAATGAAATCATTATTCATCATCATCAATGAATAGATGGCTTCCTGAACACCCGTTGCGCCCAGTGAATGGCCGGTAAGTGATTTCGTCCCGGAAATCGGCGGAGATTTATCGCCAAACACTTCACGAATGGCTTCAATTTCCTTGAGGTCACCAATTGGTGTCGATGTGCCATGCGGATTAATATAGTCGATTGGATCGTTGACAGTTTCAAGCGCCATATTCATGCACCGAACAGCACCTTCACCCGATGGTGCAACCATATCCGCGCCATCAGATGTGGCACCATAGCCAACAATCTCGCCATAGATTTTTGCGCCGCGCGCCTTGGCGTGTTCCAGTTCTTCAAGCACCAATACTCCGGCACCACCAGCAATCACAAATCCATCTCTCGAAATATCATAGGCACGGGACGCGGTGGCTGGTGTATCATTGTGTTTTGACATGGCGCCCATAGCGTCAAAGATATTAGACATGGTCCAGTCAAGATCTTCTGACCCACCAGCAAAAATCATATCCTGTTTGCCGATTTGAATGGTTTCATAGGCATTGCCGATGCAATGATTTGATGTGGCACAGGCAGATGAGATTGAATAATTCACGCCTTTGATCTTAAATTGCGTCGCCAGCACCGCAGAAGCAGTTGAACTCATGGCCTTTGGCACGGCCGTCGGGCCAATGCGCTTTGGTCCGCGCTCCATTGTGGTAAGGGCGGCTTCAACAATGATCTTTGTGGAGGGTCCACCCGATCCCATGATGATACCTGTGCGCGGATTGATAATATCGTTTTCTTCAAAACCGGCATCAACAATTGCCTGCTCCATCGCGATATAATTCCACGCTGTCCCCTTGGACATGAAACGCGCCGTGCGGCGGTCAAGAACCTCAAAAGGGTCAAGGTCTGGCGCACCATGCACCTGACAGCGAAAGCCATATTTCGCATAATCTTCCGCGACGCTAATGCCTGATTTGGCTTCTCTCAGAGAGGCCAGTACTTCCTGGCTGTTATTGCCAATTGAAGAAACCACTCCCATGCCGGTTATCACAACTCGTTTCATGGCGGACGATCCTTTCTCTAACGGGGACTTAAAATATTTTCAGGAAACCTAGGGTTCTAAAATGGGTTATTTGATGTCGGTTGATAATTCAGTCGTCTTGAAACAGGCAGACCTTCAAATCTTTGGCCGTAAAAATTGTTTCGCCATCAGCTTTAACCCAGCCATTGGCGATACCAAGCACAAGTTTTCCGCGCATGACCCGGCGAAAATCAATACCAAATTCCAACATTTTTGTTGCAGGAGTGACCATACCCTTGAATTTCACTTCACCCGTCGCGATTGCACGGCCTTTGCCGGGCTCCCCAAGCCAGCCCAGATAAAATCCGGTTAACTGCCAAAGGCCATCAAGCCCAAGACAACCCGGCATCACCGGATCACCCGGAAAATGGCATTCAAAGAACCATAAATCATCGGTAATATCGAATTCAGCGCGGATATAGCCTTTGTCATATTCACCGCCTGTTTCACTGATTTCAGTGATGCGGTGAACCATCAGCATGGGTGGCATCGGCAATTGTGCATTACCCGGCCCGAACATTTTCCCGCTTGAGCAGGTCAGAATCTCTTCGTAATTGTAACTGGATTTTTGTTCGGCCATTAAACACCTACCCTCGTAGTATTCTTTCTCGTTTTTTTAAATCACTAACACAAGCTTTTACCTTCGCCAAAAGAAAGATTCCAAAACAGCCACAAACAAGTTGAAAAATGTCCGCTTGATCCCGGTCTGGCCAAAAGCACCGCAAAAACTAGGTCAATAACCGCGCCCTATTGCAGATAAGAACCATTCTCATTATAGTAAGTTTGAGAATGTTGTGGCGAAACAATTTATAGAGATTTCAATGACTGACAATCAATCAGGCACTCGGTCCGATGAAGTGAGTTTGCAGGGCATCAACATACCAAGCGTCGATACACGCTTGCGGCAGGCAAATTTACGCCCAACCCGGCAGCGCATTGCCCTTGCTGATCTTTTGTTTGCCAATGGTGACAGGCATGTTTCGGCTGAAAATTTGTTCGAGGAAGCAAAAAAAGCTGGCGTCGTAATTTCGCTGGCAACCGTTTACAATACGCTGCACCAGTTTACTGATTCCGGCCTGTTAAAGGCAATCGCGATCGATTCCAACCGCACTTATTTTGATACTAATGTCGGGGACCACAACCATTTTTATGTAGAAGGTACCGATGAATTGATTGATATGCCGGATGATGTGATCCGGTTTGAAAACTTGCCCACGCCTCCTGTGGGAATGGAAATCAGCGGTATTGATGTGGTCGTGCGCATCAAAAAACAGGATTAAGCCTCATTTGGAGGTAGTTCTTTTGAGGTCACACTCGCCAAAGGCGGGAGCGAAGAGCGACCGGCGCTAATGTGTCGCCCATGCCAGGCCCAATGCATCATGTCTAAGACATGTTACCTAGAATGCTTTGGATACGCCGTGAGCCAAGAATTCAGTTGTCAAACGTTTCGTCGGGATAAACGCCCCAAAGCAATTCCTGCTTCACGTATCCATGCGCGTTGGCCGCTGACAGTTCGCACCATTGATTTTCGCAATAATTGACCTTTGCAATCACGCCAGGTTGAAGCTGAGCCTTCAGTTTCGCTGAGCCGTCTGGCGCGTCAAGCATGGAAATTAAACTGCCTTCCTTGCCGCGATCCCACGGAGAAATGATGGCTGTGCGCCTGCCTGAGAGCAGAGAATGTAAAATCCATCCCTCATTTCCCTGGGGATCACGAATTTTTCGCCAATTATCAAATTCTTGAATAATTTCAACGGGTAATCCCCGTTTTATATACATCCATTCTACCTGATATTCGCTGCCCGGGCCAACGCGCATGTTTACTTTTTTGGATTTCAGGCTGACAAAACGTGGCAATTGAAGACCGGACTTTCCTGTTTCCGCACATGCAAAAGAAAAACCGCTGCTAACAATAATAAGGGCCAAAAGGCTTCTGATGAATGGCGTTTTATTACGAGATACTATGCGCACTTTTTTCAACGAATTCCCCGGTAAAATTTATGATTTGCATTAAGCGTCAAATGTGGTCTGCTGCAATCAACGCCAATTCAGACCAATCTGCCGGATCATAGTTAAAGAGCCGTCAACAACAGGATAAAAATTTTATGTCTAACAAAAAGCCGGTTGTCGTTGTGACGCGGAAATTGCCCGATGCGGTGGAAACGCGGATGCGCGAGCTTTTTGATACGACATTAAATTTGGACGACCGTCCCATGAGCCAAGCGCAATTGATTGATGCGATTAAAACCGCCGATGTGCTTGTGCCAACCGTTACCGATAAAATTGACGCAGCACTTATTTCGCAAGCGGGAGAACAGTTAAAGCTTATCGCCAATTTCGGCAATGGCGTCGATAATATAGATGTGGCGGCAGCGGCCAGAAAAGGCATTGCAGTAACCAACACCCCCAACGTGCTGACCGAAGATACAGCCGATATGACCGTTGGCCTGATGATTGCGGTTTCGAGGCGAATACTGGAAGGTGCGACAACGCTTGATAAAGGCAATTGGAAGGGGTGGTCGCCCACATGGATGCTGGGTCAGCGCATATGGGGCAAGCGCCTCGGTATTATCGGCATGGGGCGCATTGGAACCGCCGTTGCTCGCCGTGCAAAGGCTTTTGGCCTCTCGATCCATTATCACAACCGCAACCGGGTGCCTGAGCACATAGAAGAAGAGCTGGAAGCCACCCATTGGGATAGCCTCGATCAAATGCTGGTCCGCATGGATATCATTTCGGTAAATTGCCCCTATACCCCTGCAACCTTCCATCTCTTATCCGCCAGACGGCTGGCATTGATGCAGCCCGATGCAACCATCATCAATACGGCCCGCGGTGAAATCATCGATGAAGCGGCTATGGTAAAGGCGTTAAACGAGGGCAAACTTTCAGGAGCCGGCCTTGATGTATTCGAACATGAACCCGCCGTCAGCCCCGAACTTCGGAAGCTGGTAGAGGAGGGAAAAGCTGTCATTCTGCCCCACATGGGATCAGCAACAATAGAAGGCCGCCTCGAAATGGGTGACCGGGTTATTATCAATATCAGAACATTGGTAGATGGGCATCGGCCACCCGACCGTGTGCTGCCGATTGATAGTTAGGTCCGGTACTTAGCTTGACCTCATCGGCCCTCAAAACCGTCCATCCCGCGAAGGTGGTTTTCCATAAAATCGACAAATGTTTTAAGTCTGTGCAGCCTGCGTTGCTCCGGTAGAAATGCGATAAACAGGGAAAACCCAATTGAAGGCAAAGGATCGGAGCATTGCTCAAGTCGGGAATCCCGGTCTCCAAAATAGTTTGGTAATATTCCTGCACCAGCACCTTCCGCAATCATTTCTTTCATTGAAACCAGTCCGTCCACAGCTACACTGATCTGAGCATCAGGAAGATATGGACCTAGATATTTGGGAACGACATTCTCGCTTGGCCTCGATATATATCGAGCGTTGGCTGGTTGTTCCCCTTTCTTGCGATAGAGAGAAAAAATTGGTTTTCCGATATTTCTGGATTCAAGTTTGCTGAGTGAGCCACGGCTTATGCGCAGGGCAACATCCGTCTCAAAATGATGCAAATCCACAGACCGATCCGTTGCCGTAAGTTTCAATAGAATATCGGAATGTTGAACGGTAAAATCCCGAATACAATCTGCAAGAGTGAGGAGCAGGTGTTCCGACATCGACACTCGTAATTTGCCACTCTTGTGAACACTGCTTTTTTGTGAGTTTCCGAGTGCGGCAAGCTCTTGTTCCGCCCCTTCCGCGGCTGCAAAAACCTGACGCCCATATGGGGTGAGGGAAAAACTTCCATCATTTCGATCAAACAATGGTGCATTCAGTGTCCGCTCCATATTTTCAATGCGTCTGGATATGGTTGTCCGGTCAAGATGAAGCGCGCGTGCTGCAGCACTTAGTGTCCCGGATCGGGCAACAGAAAGGAAAACCGGTATATCAGACCATGATGGAATCATATGTGCAAAAATCCCCAATATCATGCAAAATATCGCGTTGATATGTATTTTTGCATCTTATAGAAACTGATGAACCACCGCAAGTAAGGTGGAAATCAACTTAATAGAGGTTCAAATGAAACAGAAACTTTTGGCGGGCATTTTGGCAGCTTCCACTTTGATAACAACATCTGGTGTAGTTTTGGCTGAGCCAGTCTATATGATTGCGCAAATTCAAGTCGACGATATGGACAAGTTTTTCAATCAATACGGACCGGCTGCTGGGGCTTCATTAATGGAAAATGGAGCAAAAATCCTAGTTGCTACCCCAACCCATAAGAAGCTGGAAGGTGAGTGGGCAGGAAATTGGACAGTCATCGTAGAATTCGCCTCTCAGGAAATGGCGGATGGATGGTACAATTCCAGCGACTATCAAGCCAATGCAATTCCCCTTCGTCACTCCAGCACTGCCTTTGGCAACATGATTATTGTTCCAGCGTTCGCTCCCCCAACAAAATAACCTGTTCCTCAGGCTTCAACTTCAAAAAAAGAGCAAACAGCTATGACAAAACCTTGTATCGCTATTCTGGAAGGTACTTTCAAAGAAGGAGGGCAGCTAACTTCGGAGTTTTTGGAATATTCAAGCCGTTCCAATGCGAATGGTAAGGCCCACGGTGGACAATTACTTGGAAAATATCCAATTAGCGCAAATCTAGGTCAGGGAAGTGTACCTCATGTGGTTTTTGTCGTTGAATTTCCTTCCCGGGAGATAGCAGAAAAGGCATTTACCAACCCTGAATATCTGGCGATAATCCCTTTGAGGGATGTGGCCTTTCAGGAGGTAAAGATATTGCTGTCAGATTCGGGCACATAATGATTCAAAGGTATCATCAAATTGGGTAGATTTTACCCTATTTGATCTCCGGCAGCTTTTAACAACATCAGGCACCAAGCTTTACCTGATCACCCAGTTCTTTGCCCAAAGCCTCAAACACTTTTGCGACAATGCCGCGGGAATCGAGACCGGAATTTACGTACATTGCATCGGGACTCATTTGTTGTGTATAGGCGTCTTCCATGAACAAGCTTCTGAAGCGCAAAGCACCATTATCCAGCCTGCCATCTTCCACCAGCGCCTGCGCCACATGGGAACCAAAGCCACCAACAGAGCCCTCTTCAATCGTGATTAGTACTTCATGTTCATTGGCTAATCTTGCAATCAAATCACGGTCCAGAGGTTTTGCAAATCTTGCGTCAGCAACGGTAGTTGAAAGGCCGTAACTTTCCAGTTCTTCCGCCGCAAGCAGACATTCGTGCAACCTTGTTCCGAAGGATAACAGGGCTACCCTATTGCCTTCTTTTACGATTCGACCCTTGCCGATTTCGAGAAACTCGCCCCGTTCCGGCATTTCAACGCCCACCCCTTCGCCGCGCGGATAGCGGAACGAAATCGGGCCTTCGTCATAATCCGCGGCGGTACGGACCATGTGTTTTAATTCTGCTTCATCGCTGGCAGCCATGACCACAAATCCAGGCAGAGTGGCAAGGAATGTCGTATCGAAGGTTCCGGCATGGGTTGGTCCGTCAGCACCGACAAAGCCTGCACGGTCAATGGGAAAACGAACCGGCAATTGCTGGATAGAAACATCATGTACCACCTGATCATAGGCGCGCTGCAAAAAGGTCGAATAAATCGCCGCAAAGGGTTTTAGACCCTCGCTTGCAAGACCGGCTGCAAAAGTAACCGCATGCTGTTCGGCAATTCCCACATCAAACATGCGTTTTGGAAACGCTTCGCCAAACAGGTCAAGTCCAGTGCCATCAGGCATGGCCGCCGTTACGCCGACAATTTTTTCATCAAGACGCGCTTCTTCAATCAGCGCCTGAGCAAATACTTTCGTGTAGCTTGGTGCATTGGGGGTAGCTTTTGCCTGAGCCCCGGTGATCACGTCGAATTTGGAAACCCCATGATATTTATCGGCTGACGCCTCCGCCGGGGCGTACCCCTTGCCCTTTTGTGTAATCACATGGACCAGTATAGGCCCCATGCCGGCATCACGAGCATTACGTAATACGGGCATTAAATGGTTGAAATCGTGCCCGTCAATCGGTCCCAAATAATAAAATCCCAGTTCGTCGAAAAGCGTACCACCGGACCAGAAGCCACGGGCATATTCTTCCGTTCTCTTGGCTTTTTCGTGAAGAAACCGCGGTAATTTTTCTGCGATGTGTTTTGCGGTTTCGCGGAACGAAAGATATGTTTTGCCGGAAACAAGCCGTGCCAGATAGGCGCTCATCGCACCGGTTGGCGGTGCAATCGACATATCATTATCGTTCAATATCACAATTTGGCGTGCATCCAGCGCACCTGCATTGTTCATTGCTTCGTAGGCCATGCCAGCCGACATTGAGCCATCGCCAATCACAGATATAACATCACGCTCGACGCCGCAGATTTCGCTGGCCATAGCCATGCCAAGACCTGCCGAAATTGAAGTAGAGGAATGAGCCGCGCCAAACGGGTCATATTCACTCTCTCTGCGTTTGGTGAAACCTGAAAGGCCATCTTCCTGACGAAGGGTGCGAATGCGGTCACGTCTGCCGGTGAGAATTTTGTGAGGATAGCATTGATGACCCACATCCCAGATCAAACGGTCATGGGGTGTATTAAAAACACTGTGAATGGCTATTGTGAGTTCAACGACTCCCAAACCCGCGCCCAGATGGCCACCGGTTTGCGAAACAGCATCCACCAACTCATCGCGCAATTCTGCCGCCAATTGTGGCAATTGGTCGTCGTCTAGCCCTTTCAGGTCTGCTGGCGAAGTAATGGTGTCCAATAGTGGGGTATCAGGTTTTTTCAACGCAACTTCCTTGCAGCTCTCAAGAGCTCGCTTATTCAGGCTAACATAGACAAATGTGAGGCAGGTTCAAGCGGCTTTGCACCTTCAAAAATTTACCATTTGATAAATTTATTGATTTGCTCTATATTTTCTCAACGATGCATATGAATTGGGAGGTTCGATGTCCATAAATCCTTTGCAGAGCGGAATTCACGCAGGGCGTTTGTCAAATGAAAACTTTGACGAAAATTTCAGTGATTTGCATCCGCCTTTGAACCCTCATGAGGCGCAGGTAGAGGCCGATCGGTGCTATTTTTGCTATGATGCGCCTTGCATGAATGCCTGCCCGACGGAAATCGATATTCCGCTTTTCATCCGCCAGATTTCTACTGGAAATGCCCTTGGTTCCGCCAAAACCATCTTTGACCAGAATATTCTGGGTGGCATGTGCGCCCGGGTCTGTCCCACCGAAACTCTCTGTGAAGAAGTCTGTGTGCGGGAAACCGCTGAAGGAAAACCGGTAAAAATCGGTGAATTACAGCGTTTTGCAACTGATACGGCCATGACCAAAAACGCCACGTTTTATGTGCGGGCACCACAAACCGGCAAAAAAATTGCCGTTATTGGTGCCGGTCCTTCAGGCCTTGCCTGTGCCCACCGTCTTGCCACATACGGCCATGATGTGACCATTTTGGAAGCGCGCAAAAAATCCGGCGGCCTCAATGAATATGGCATTGCCGCCTATAAAAGTGTTGATGGATTTGCCGCGCGCGAAGTTGAATATGTTCTGTCGATTGGCGGCATCACAATTAAGCACGGCCAAAAGCTCGGCGAAAACTGTCATTTGAGCCAACTGGCCAGTGAATATGATGCCGTTTTCATCGCTGCCGGACTGGGTGGTGCAAATCCGCTGTTTGATAATGGCGGTGTGGATGATGCGATTGATTTTATCGCGGACTTGCGTCAGGCCGATGATTTGTCAAAACTTCCGATTGGCCGCCATATTGTTGTCATTGGCGGTGGCATGACCGCAATCGATGCGGCGGTTCAGGCAAAATTGCTCGGCGCGGAAGAAGTCACACTCTGTTATCGTCGTGGTAAGGAAGCCATGAACGCATCTGAGTTCGAGCAAGATCTTGCAACTTCCAAGGGTGTTGCGATCCGCCACTGGCTGCAGCCGGGCAAGCTCGTTGCGGAAGATGGAAAGCTCGCAGCAATCGAGATGGAGTACACCGCCAATGGCGGTGGCAAACTTGCTGGCACTGGCGAGATGATAATGTTGCGAGCTGATCAGGTGTTTTCCGCCATTGGCCAGTCTTTTCTGCCGTCAATCTTTGATGGCAGCGATCAAATTCCCGAATTGGAATCCGGCCGTATCAAAACCGACGAGAGCGGCAAGACCTCGTTAGCAAATGTCTGGGCCGGAGGCGATTGTATCGCCGGTGGCGACGATCTCACGGTTTCAGCCGTAGCCAACGGACGCGATGCCGCTGAAAATATCCACCAAACCTTTGTCCAAGGAGCAGTATAATGGCTGATATTCGAAATAATTTTGTCGGAATAAAATCACCCAATCCATTCTGGCTTGCTTCTGCTCCGCCGACAGACAAAGAATATAACGTGGTCCGAGCTTATGAAGCGGGTTGGGGCGGTGTTGTCTGGAAAACCCTTGGCGAAGAAGGTCCGCCGGTTGTAAACGTGAACGGCCCGCGATATGGCGCAATTTTTGGTGCTGACCGTCGCTTGCTCGGTCTCAACAATATCGAGCTTATTACCGATCGTCCTTTGCAATTGAACTTGCAGGAAATCAAGCGCGTCAAGAAAAACTGGCCAGACCGAGCCTTGATCGTTTCGTTGATGGTGCCTTGCGAAGAAGACGCATGGAAAACAATTCTGCCCGTAGTTGAAGAAACTGAAGCCGATGGCATTGAACTTAATTTCGGCTGTCCGCACGGTATGAGCGAACGCGGCATGGGTGCCGCCGTTGGTCAGGTGCCTGAATATATTGAGATGGTCACACGTTGGTGCAAGCAAACTACCAATATGCCGGTTATCGTAAAACTGACGCCGAATATTTCTGATATCCGCAGACCGGCAGAAGCAGCTAAAAATGGCGGTGCCGATGCTGTCTCGCTGATCAATACGATCAACTCCATTACCTCAGTTAATCTCGATACATTTTCGCCCGAGCCATCGGTTGATGGCAAAGGTTCTCATGGCGGTTATTGCGGGCCAGCCGTAAAACCAATTGCGCTCAGCATGGTTTCCGAAATTGCCCGTCATGAAGAAACTCAGGGCCTGCCAATTTCCGGCATTGGCGGTATCACCACTTGGCGTGATGCAGCAGAATTTTTAGCCCTTGGTGCAGGCAATGTGCAAGTGTGTACAGCAGCCATGACCTATGGTTTCAAAATCATCGATGAACTGACCGATGGTTTGAGCAACTGGATGGATGAAGCTGGTCACAAAACATTGGATGATGTGATTTCTCGTGCCGTACCCAATGTCACCGACTGGCAGTATCTCAACCTCAATTATATCGCAAAAGCAGTAATCGATCAGGATGCCTGCATCAAATGCGGCCGCTGTCATATCGCTTGTGAAGACACCTCTCATCAGGCAATCACCCATACTGTCGATGGTCAACGCCATTTCGAAATTATCGAAGAAGAATGTGTTGGTTGCAACCTATGTGTCAGTGTTTGCCCTGTGGAAAATTGCATTACCCTGGAGCCAATGGCTGCGGGAAGTGTTGACCCAAGAACTGAGAAAAAAGTTGATCCAGATTATGCCAACTGGACGCAGCACGTGAACAATCCGTCATCGCCCAATTTTCAGCCGGAGCCTGCGGAATAATTAATATGTTCATGATCTGGAATTTTGGTCCATCATTGGATACAAGGCAGATATGAATACCAACGCATCTGCAAAAATTCCGATTTCTGAATCTATCCATAATTACGCAACCGGCAAACAAAAAATTCTGGGCCATTTGGCTTTGATACTATTTGCGACTTTGATCGCTGGATCGTTCTCGCTTGGCAGTATCGCGATACCCTATCTGGAACCTGCAGCCCTCAACGCTATGCGCTTTTTCATCGGTGCAATATTAATTGGTATCACCTGTCAATTTGTCCTGCCCGGTGGGCTGACGGTACCTCCTGCTCCATGGCGGTTTTTGGTGCTGGGCGGCATTATGGCAGCTTATTTTGTGACCATGTTTATCGCCTTGCAGACCACGACACCTGTGGCGACCGGCGCTGTTTTTACGTTAGTGCCGCTTATGACTGCTATATCCGGTTATTTGATCCTCCGGCAAAAATCGAAACCTCTGGTCTTGTTCGCCCTTGCGGTCGGCGCAATTGGTTCCGTATGGGTAATTTTTCGCGGAGATTTGCAGGCCATTCTTGGTTTCAATATCGGGCAGGGTGAATGGATCTATTTCATAGGCTGCATCGGCCATGCATTCTATGCCCCCCTGATCAAGCGGTTCAATCGAGGGGAACCTTTGCTTCTATTCACATTTTGGACAGTGGTCGGAATTTTTCTCTTTGTTGCTGCATATGGTTTCAATGATATTCTGGCGACTGATTGGGCAAGTATTCCGTTCTTCGTCTGGGGCGTGATTGCTTATCTGGCCACTTTCACAACTGCCGTTACTTTGTATTTGCTAAAATTTGCGTCAATCAGATTGCCTGCAGCAAAAGTTCTTGCATATGGCTATCTGGTGCCGGTAGTCGTAATTTTAATGGAAGGTCTGGCCGGTCACGGCTGGACAAGCATGACGGTTCTGGTTGGAGCAATGGTTATCGTTTTAGGGTTAGTAATTCTGGTCGTTTCACCGGACGAGTGATAAAGGGGAGCCTGTTTTATATTGACACGCTCAGGCGGCGAAGAGCCGCCCGATGCTCGAGCACAATCTGAAAAGTGGTAACCGGTTTTCAGATAAATTGTGCGTTAAAACAAGCCGATAGGCACTTTTTGCGATTAAAATATCGCAAAAAGTGCTCTAGCTGCACCGCCCTTTCGGAGGCCCAAGCAAAGCCTGGATACGCCGTGAGAACAAATAAGCTAGATTTTCAAACCATCCACATAGAGCTGCTCGAGCATTTTTGCTGCATCTTCAAATCGCATATTAATGCGCTCATCCTCGGCCAAAATTGCACAAATCTGTACATCAAAATCCGCATAATGCTGTGTTGTTGCCCAGATAGAAAACAACAAATGACGCGGATCGCAAGCAACGAGTTTTCCCTGGCTGATCCAGTTTTCAATCAGGATTGATTTTTCATCAACCAGATTGCGCAGCGCGCCTTCCAATTGCTTTTTTATGTGAGGTGCGCCCTGGAGAATCTCATTGGCAAACAACCGGCTTTCGCGCGGATATTCCTGCGCCATTTGCAGTTTGCGCCGAAGATAATTGCAAATTTCCTCGATTGGCTCACCGTCCGGGTCCATTTCTTCCAGCGGAGCAAGCCAATTGGCCAAAAGCTGATCCAGTAATGCCTGATGCATATCTTCCTTGCGCCGAAAATAATAAAGCAAGTTTGGTTTGGACATGCCGGCAGCTGTGGCAATTTCGTCAATGGTAGAGCCGCGAAAGCCGTTGGTTGAAAAAATTTCCAGAGCAGATTCCAGAATAATCCGTTCATTTTCCTTTTGAATACGAGTGCGCCTTTGAGTACTTGCTGCCCGTGGTTTCATTTGGCTTATATTCCCCCTTCTTCAGTCGAAATATTCCTTGACCAAAGGACCAAGACTGCTAAGATTTTTCCAACTGGTAAAAATTTGTAACACGGATTATCCAAAACCGTCAAAACGTCAAAATCAGACGGCTCAATTCATATGCTGAGGGAGAGATTGCATGTCAGACAGGCTAGAGCCGGCGCCGAACGATTTGCGCGCATTCTGGATGCCGTTTACGGCAAATAGACAATTTAAAAAACAACCGCGTATGTTCGCAGCCGCCAAGGATATGCATTATACGACGACGGAAGGCCGCACGGTTCTGGATGGAACTTCCGGTCTTTGGTGCTGTAATGCAGGGCATTGTCGCCCACTTATTACCGAAGCAATCCAGAAACAGGCTGCCGAGCTTGATTATGCGCCAGCTTTCCAGATTGGTCATCCCAAAGCCTTTGAACTTGCCAATCGTCTCGTGGATCTGGCCCCTGACGGTATTGATCACGTGTTTTTCACCAATTCCGGTTCTGAGTCTGTTGATACAGCACTCAAAATTGCACTGGCCTATCACCGTGCCAATGGGCAGGGCGAGCGCACCCGCTTGATTGGTCGCGAGCGCGGCTATCATGGGGTAAATTTCGGCGGCATTTCCGTTGGTGGTATCAGTGGCAACCGCAAAATGTTCGGTTCCATGCTGAATGGCGTCGACCATATGCCCCACACCCATTTTCCAGAACAAAATGCCTTTACCAGAGGGGTTCCTGAACATGGCGGCGATGTCGCGGATGAACTGGAAAAAATCTGTGCTTTGCATGACCCTTCAACCATCGCAGCGGTGATTGTTGAGCCGGTTGCAGGCTCCACTGGTGTGTTGATCCCGCCCACAGGCTATCTGCAACGCTTGCGCAAAATTTGCGATAAACATGGTATTATTCTGATTTTTGATGAGGTCATCACCGGCTTTGGCCGCTTGGGACAGCCCTTTGGTGCCGATTATTTTGGCGTCACACCAGACCTGATGACCACAGCAAAAGGCCTCACCAATGGCGTTATTCCCATGGGTGCGGTCTTCGTGAAAAAAGAAATCCATGATGCCTTCATGAATGGCCCGGAACATCTGATCGAGTTTTTCCATGGCTATACTTATTCGGGTAATCCGATGGCCTCAGCTGCAGCTCTTGGGACGCTCGATACCTATGCGCAGGAGGGTCTTTTGACCCGCGCCACGGATATGGCATCCTACTGGGAAGATGCGTTACATGATTTAAAAGACTGTCCGAACGTCATAGATATCCGCAATGTAGGCCTGATTGGCGCGATTGAATTGTCGCCCGTTGAAGGTGAACCTGCAAAGCGTGGCTTTGAAGCGTTCGTCAAAGCCTTTGATATGGGCTGTCTAATCCGCATAACGGCGGACACAATCGCTTTGTCTCCCCCGCTCATCATTGAAAAAAATCACATCGACGAACTAATGGATTGCCTGCGAAAGGTACTCCACGAAGTAGCATAAATACGCGTCAAATACGCGCCTGAGGAGGAAACAATATGGCTGCACCGGGAGAAAATCTAAGGATTAACTCAGACAGGCTCTGGGATAGCCTCATGGCAATGGCGAAAATTGGCCCCGGCATTGCTGGTGGTAATAATCGCCAGACCGTGACTGATGAAGATGGCGAAGGTCGCCACCTGTTTCGCCAATGGTGCGAAGAGGCTGGCCTCACTATGGGTGTCGATCAAATGGGCACCATGTTCATGCGGCGCGAGGGAACTGACCCCGATGCGCTTCCGGTTTACGTGGGAAGTCATTTGGATACCCAGCCAACCGGCGGCAAATATGATGGCGTGCTTGGTGTGCTGGCAGGGCTAGAAATCATTCGTACTTTGAATGATCTCGATATCAAAACCAAACACCCGATTGTCGTCACCAACTGGACCAATGAAGAAGGCACCAGATACGCCCCGGCCATGCTCGCATCAGGCGTTTTTGCCGATATGCACACGCAGGACTGGGCCTATGGTCTGGAAGATGCCGCCGGTAAAAAATTCGGCGATGAACTCGAACGCATTGGCTGGAAGGGCGAAGAAACCGTCGGCGATCGCAAGATGCATGCCTTCTTTGAGTTGCACATTGAGCAGGGTCCAATTCTAGAAATCGAGGGAAAAGACATCGGCGTCGTCACCCACGGTCAGGGTCTTTCGTGGACGCAAATCACGGTTACCGGCAAGGATAGCCACACCGGCTCCACCCCCATGCCCATGCGCAAAAATGCTGGTCTCGGCATGGCGCGCATTTTGGAGCTGGTCGATAAAATCGCATGGTCCCATGCCCCTGATGCCGTGGCAGCGGCAGGTCATATCGATGTCCACCCGAACTCGCGCAATGTGATCCCCGGCAAGGTGGTTTTCACTGTCGACATGCGCTCGCCAAATCTCGCAACCATCGAAGATATGGAAAAGCAACTGGCCGAAGGCGCAAAGAAAATTTGTGCCGATATGGGCTTGGAAATCGAAATCGAAAAAGTAGGCGGCTTCGACCCCGTTACCTTCGACGAAAATTGTGTATCGGCCATTCGCGATGCAGCGGAACGTTTGGGGTATTCCCATAGAAACATCATTTCCGGCGCAGGTCACGACGCCTGCTGGATCAACCGCGTAGCACCAACCGCCATGGTAATGTGCCCCTGCGTAGATGGCCTAAGCCACAACGAAGCAGAAGAAATCTCGCAAGAATGGGCTCGCGCGGGAACAGATGTGCTGTTCCACGCAGTGGTGGAAACCGCTGAGATTGTAGAGTGAGTATGTGAAATGAAACTTGATGAATTCGTCAAACAATCGTTGTTAGATATTACAAAGGGTGTTGTTGGGGCTTCTGAAGAGGCTAGTGTTACGATTGCCCCATCAGCGATTGATGGTCGACTCGAGTTTGAGCCTCAACTTGTGACATTTGAATCGACAATTACGGAGAGCGTTGAAGCAGGTGGAGGAATCAGTGTTTTGTCTTTGGGAGAGGCAAAAGCTGGAAAGCGTTCGGAGCATTTGAATAAACTCTCTTTCAGTGTTCCCGTCCATTTTAATTCCACCAACGTGCGTAAATGAATTTGCAAGTATTTGGAGATCTAATATGACCAAAGTAATCAAGGGCGGTACTGTCGTCACGGCAGACCGAACCTATAAAGCAGACGTCAAAATCGACGGTACCAAGATCATCGAAATCGGCGAAAATCTCTCCGGCGATGAAACGTTGGATGCGACCGGATGCTATGTCATGCCCGGCGGCATTGATCCGCACACCCATTTGGAAATGCCGTTTATGGGAACATATTCCTCTGATGATTTTGAATCAGGCACAAGAGCAGCGCTGGCTGGTGGCAC
>JASFYT010000076.1:0-36226 GCA_045047085.1 Rhizobiaceae bacterium
CTCTCAGCCGAAAGCTGGTTGCTCATTGCTCACATCAGGATGGTAACAAGGCGGATCGCAAGGGCTTGAAATTACAGGATTAGTTTCGAGTCAGACTCTTAGAGGTTAAGTAGACTTTTGAAACCAGCCTACCTTGCCTGTTACAGATGGACGCTCTATTCTGCAACCATGAGTATAATCAAAATCAGATGGGTATTATCGCTCATCTTCGCAGTATTTTTTGCTGCCCTCTTACCAGCATCAGGCGATGCAACTGAAAAACGTATAGCGTTGATTATCGGCGTTGCGGAATACTCAAATATTTTGAAATTAAAAAACACCGTCAATGACACAAGGCTCATCGCACGCAAACTACAAAACCTCAAATTTGATGTTACTTTGGTTGAAAATCCAAACTTGGCAGAGCTCAAGGAAAAAATTGCCAATTTTACCTTCAAAGCCGAAATTGCTGATGTGGCTTTGGTATATTATGCCGGCCACGGCATTGAATTTGCTGGAGTGAACTATCTGATACCTACTGATATTGAGGCAAATGACAGAAACGAAATAGTTGCGAATTCTGTTAGTTTGGACGACATATTATTGTCGGTCGACAGGGCTAGACAATTGCGGATCGTTATACTGGACTCATGCCGCAATGATCCCTTTGTAGATGAAGGCTCAGGCCAATCAAGCATCTTTGTACAAAATGCTGCTGTCCGTAGAGCTGGCCTTGCTCCTGCCTCACCGGAAAGGGGCACTCTTGTTGCCTTTGCTGCCGAAGCTGGACAAGTGGCCTCGGATGGGGAGGGCTCCAACAGTCCTTTTGCATTAGCCATTTCCCAACATCTGGAAACTCCCGATCTTGAAATCGGCCTTATGTTCCGGCGAATTCGTGACAGTGTTTTGGAGGCCACTGGCAATACACAGGAACCTCACACATATGGATCGCTTCCAGGAAAACCGTATTTTTTTGCCGGAGAAAGCCAATCTTCCAATACTTTGACAAGCTCGGAACAGCGCAAGGCTTGGGGGAGCTTGGCACCTGATCAGGAAGCCCAAATGATTGCGTTGGCAGATGAGGGAGATACCAGAGCTCTTATAGGATTGGCATATATGCGTTTGAATCCTGAAGAGACAAACTATGACCCAAAACGTGCGATCGCATTGCTTGAGCGCGCAGCAAAAACGGGAGATGCTGAGGCTCAATATGAGTTGGCGAGGCTATATGAGAAAGGAATTGGAGTTGCTCAAAATGTAAAAAAGGCAATCGAGCTCTATCATCAGGCGGCAGATACTAACTATGCAGATGCTATTAATGATCTCGGGTTTCTGCATTATCAGGGCGGCTTGGGTATAATACGGGACAAAAAGAGGGCGCTTGAATATTTTGGCCGTGCTGCAGATTTGCGCCATCCCGAGGCGATGTTTAACTATGCAGCATTGATTGATGACGGACTTGTGCCTGGAAAAGGCCCGAAGGATGCCGCAAAATATCTTTATAATGCTTTGCGAACCGGCGCAGAAGAAGTGCTTAACCAGTTGCTGGAAAACCCCAAAATGTTTAAGAAACCAACCCGGCTGGAACTACAAAAGCAGCTCTCAAAAGTAACTTTGTATACAGGAGCCCTTGATGGGCAAATTGGACCTGGAACGAAAAGAGGCTTGAAAAAAGCCTATGGCCTCCAAGAGTAATGCGCTTGTATTCAAAGTAAATTGCTGCATAATTTAATGACTAACACAAAAGGGCATAAGTTCAGGACCTAGAACCTTTCAGGGTTAGGTTGTATTGGGCGCGTATCTGCTAACCAACTGCCCCCCATACTTAAAGGACTAAGAAGTGATCCAAAAATTCAATCAAAAAGCAACATTCCAACCCATCAGCGCCTTAGTGGCGGCTGTTATTTTATTCCTGCCTCAAAATTCAGTTGCGGGGCTATTGAACGATACAGGCACATATGAATCAGGAATCAACCCGATGGGTTTAGGTGGAGTTGCTCCCAAATACAGGATTACGATCCAAGATTTGACTACCCCTGTCCAACCCGTAATCGTAATTGCCATGGGCGACTCCAACACATCGAAAGTGGTTAGCAGACTGTCCAAAGGCAAAAGGCAATGTGCTGATGTATCAGCTGAATTTCAAGCGGATTGTTTGTCTCAAACTTTTCGTTCTGCTTCACGAACTGCGCGCTCATTGAGCGATTATGTTGCCGCTGGCAAGGTGTTGGCTGATGCCTACAAACGTATTGATGCCCTAGTTTCAAAAAATCTGGATAAAAATGCTCCTACTATTCGCAAAGGTGGAAGAAAAATACGTGCGGTTAAGAAATCGGCCATTGCGAAAGTAAATGCCAAAACACGGGCAATTATTGTGGAAACGGAGACCAAGCTATTAAGGTCCGCAGGTAATTCCGCAAAGCGTAAGGCTCATTTTGGCCGCATAGCAAAAGCTGCGGGATCAACAAAAACAATTCTACGTTCGGCGTAGCATGGCCCAAACCCCGAATAAAAGTTATCGGATTGAATACTAACTCACAGTGTTTTTTCCGGGCGATATTGAGTTTTCAAGCCCAACTTTTTTTCACGATAGATGATAAACATACCGGCCATGACAACAATTGACCCGCCAATAATTACCGGCTGGCTTGGGTATTCATCGAATAGAAAAATACCAAACAGAATTGCCCAAATCATATTGGAATAATCAAAGGGAGCAAGAAGACTGGCCTCGGCAGCACGGAATGCCTGGGTCATGGCGATTTGCCCAAGACCGCCCAACAGACCAGCTGAGACCAGCAAAATATACATTTTGAAATCCGGCACTACCCACCCCCAATAGAGGCTGAAAAGCGAAACGACTGAAGCCGATACTGTAAAATAAAAGATGATGGAGGCATTTGTTTCCGTGGCAGTCATACCGCGTATCAGAATTGAGGCAATCGCCATACAGACAACGGCCACAAGTGCCAGAGCCACGCCAAGTCCTGCAACTTCGCCACTCGATTCCACCAGCCGTGGCCACAGAATAATGGAGACGCCGATAAAGCCGATGAAGACTGCGGTCCAGCGATAAATACGGACTTTTTCTTTTAGAAAAACGGCTGACATAATGACAATCAATAATGGGGCGCAAAATGAGATTGCTGTTATTTCCGGCAAAGGAACGATGCTGAGCGCCGTAAACCAGCAGAGCATCGCCGTAACCCCCACACAGGCCCGGACCACATGACGCCACGGGCGATGGGTGACCACACAATCACGAAGCGTTCCCTGCATGAGCGCCATTATCAACAATGGGATCAACGCAAAGAAACTGCGGGAGAATATAATTTCGCCGGTGGGAATTGTGCTGGAGGCATATTTCACAATCGCTGTCATTACTGAGAGCAGAAAAATGGCTAATAATTTTAGCATTATGCCATTTACAGGCGACATGTGGGCGGGTTCCGTAATGATTCTACCCTTAACATGTTATATATATGGAATTGGATTAATAGGGATAGATTTTTTCGATATACTGCCATGTCTGAATTGGGTTGATATTTTTTTCGGTTCGAGCCAATTGATTGCGGCGCTTTAGCCATTTTAATCTGGATGATCCTACATTTGGACAAACAGGCAAGATCAACGTCCCTGACCGGAGAACAACGGTCCAGTTTTCATACTATATGCAGGCAATGCAGACACTGAGCGTAAAAGAAATATACAGAAGATCCAGAAGTTCATATTCAGGTGTTTAGACTATCAAGACCCCGAAATCGCGGCCATGGTATTGTCCAAACATTCAACAACTTCCACGCGGGCCGGATTCCGTAAAATTTTTGCAAATTTATATTTGAAACTACCGCTGGAAAGTTCGACAATTTTCTCTGACAACCAGCTTGGATCAAGCATGGTTTCGGTATCTTCTTCTGTACCTTTCCAAAATGGCGTTTGGATACCCGAAGGTGCCACAACAAGAACCTTACCGAGCCCTTGGTCTCTGACCAGCGACGCCCCCAACATTCCCATTCCCGATTTTGTCGCACAATATGCCGGTTCAAATTCCCTTGGGGTGTATTGAGAACTTGACGTTATTAGTATGAGTTTAAGAGGGTTTACCAATTTTCTTTTTAGACGTTTAATCAACATCATCGGTGCCAAAAGGCCAACATTTACCATGGCTCCGAGATCGTCGTCTCCAAGCGTATCAATATGTCCGCGCTGTAGGAACCCTGCAGCATAAACAAGTGTGTTCACATTCTCAAAATTACCCAGAACACGATCAATATCTGTTGCTAAACTGGCCGGATCGTGAGTAATTGCAAATTCTTGATATGCGATCTCTTGCAGATCAGGATTTTTGCGCCCAGTAATGCACACATTATGACCATCAGACGAGTAAAATCTTGCAAGTTCAAGACCTAAGCCCGATGTTCCACCAATGATCAGAATATTCTTTTTCATCAATTTTATCCTTCTAGATGACTCGCCGTTTTACTTCCGCAACTCATAGTTATAAAGATAGCCGTTTAAATAAACCCCTACGCTGGACGGGTTTTATTGTACACGTTGGAGAGACAAAAAGAGAATTTCTTTCAGAAGCAATCCATATCATTTTGGGCTCAGAAGGGCATTGAGTAAGATGGATCTTGTTTTTCTAGTTTAAAAATACTCGATCAATTTACTCGAAGAAGTATACCTATATTCCAACAGAACTTATGTTCCATTCTTCCAGTAGTATCCTCCCTGAAATGCTCTGTCGAAACTAAACGGTGCCAAAAGTTCAAAATCTTCCAGGCGATTTCTTTTAGGATTATGGGGCGGACTTCGCCACAGATTTCGAGATACTTTTCAACCACATTTGGGGCTTGATCGCCGACCAGTCGGAACCAAACAGCATCTTTTCTTCAATAGTTTGTTGATGATGATGTTACGTTTGCGGCCTTTGACCTTCTTACCCAATGCCCCGCAGGCAAACGAAGCTCAGATGAGAGAACTCTCCTCATTTCCCTTCAACTCTCGGGTCTGCCGGGCAATCACGTGGTGAACATCGGGAATTGTCACATTGCCTTTTTGCGTGATCGTGGTCATGTTGGGAATGGAGTTTGAACTAGGCAATTTATCGCCCCTCAGTTCAAAGCAATGAGGGAAGATCAATGCAAGGTTTGACAGGGCAAAATGCTCTTGAACTATCGGAGCAAATTGAACGAGACGAGCTCACGTCCGTTCAGGTGACGGGTGCTTTTCTCGACAGAATTGAGCAGTACAATCCGAAAATCAATGCGATTGTGAGTATGCGTTCACGCTCGGCTATCCTCGCCGATGCAAAACTTGCCGACGAAACACCCCGACGTGGATGGCTGCATGGCATGCCACTTGCGATCAAGGATTTGGCAGAAACAAAAGGCATTCGAACCACGTTTGGATCGCCACTTTTTGCAGAGCATATCCCGACGCAAGACTCGTTGATGGTCACGCGGATCAAAGACGCAGGCGCTATCATTATTGGCAAGACCAACACTCCCGAATTTGGCTTGGGATCGCATACTTTCAATCCGGTCCACGGGGCGACCTGCAACCCTTATGCGCTGAACCGGACCGCTGGTGGATCATCCGGTGGGGCGGCAGCGGCGCTCGCAGCGCGGCTTGTTCCTATCGCTGACGGCTCTGACATGATGGGCAGCCTGCGCAATCCAGCCGCCTTTTGTAATGTCTATGGGTTTAGGCCAAGTTGGGGATTGGTGCCTGATGATCCGGCAGGCGAGATGTTTTTTCAACAGCTGGCAACCTCTGGCCCGATGGGACGTTCACCAGCAGATGTTGCAGCACTTTTACATACTTTGTCTGGCCCCGACCCTCGTTTACCGTACGCTGTTCAATCCCTGTCGGACATTTGCGACCTATCAGGGTCAGTTAAAGGAAAGCGGATCGGCTGGCTCGGAGATTGGGATGGTGCATATCCGTGTGAAGACGGGATACTGACCTTATGTGAAACGGGTTTGTCAGCTTTTGAACAATTGGGTTGCATAGTAGAACCGATCAAGGCCCCATTTGATGCGGAGGAATTATGGTCATCTTGGCTAACCCTTCGCGCGTGGGCAAATGCGTGCCGGATGGGGGAAACTTATAGCAATCCCAAAAAACGTGAACTTTTGAAGCCCGCAATGATATGGGAAATAGAGCAAGGTCTGTCTCTCAGCGCGCATGATGTACATAGCGCAAGCGAGATAAGATCGGAGTGGTTCCGCAAGTTCGTCGAGCTTTCGGCAAAGTATGACGCGCTTGCTTTGCCTTCAGCGCAGGTTTGGCCATTTCCATTGGACTGGACCTATCCCCAGAAGATCAATACGGCACAAATGGATACGTATCATCGTTGGATGGAAATTGTTGTCCCAGTGAGCCTGATCGGTTTGCCCTGTATGGCAATTCCTGCTGGATTTAGCGATCAAGGTCTTCCCATGGGCATACAGATGTTTGGTGCCCGTGGGTCGGATCGACAAATCCTGACACTTGGGCAGGCCTATCACAAACACCATAATTGGACGGCACAAACGCCAAACCTCTAACTCTGGGGTCTCAGCCGCCATGTTATTATCTTGCGTGTGTCGAAATACCTCCGAGATGCTCCGTCTAAACTGACCCACTGCCTAAAGGTTCAAAAGCCTTCTGGCGTTTTCTTTTAAGATGAGCGGGCGGACTTCGTCTCTGATCTCTATTTGCGAGAAACTTTTCAGCCACATATCGGGCGTGATTGCTGGCCAGTCGGAACCGAACAGCATTTTTTTCTTCAATAATGTGTTGGCGTATTGAATGAGAATTGGTGGGAAATATTTCGGTAGCCAGCCTGACATGTCGATATAGACATTGGGTTTGTGCATGGCGACCGATAGCGCTTCCTCCTGCCATGGAAACGAAGGATGGGCCAAAACGATTGGCATGTCAGGGAAATCCACCGCCACATCATCAAGATACATCGGGTTTGAATATTTGGTGCGCATGCCCATGCCGCCGCGCATTCCTGAACCGACACCTGTTTGGCCTGTGTGGAAGAGTGTGATTGCCCCCTCTTCCGCAATGGCTTCATAAAGCACGTAGGCACTGCGATCGTTGGGATAAAAGCCCTGCATTGTTGGATGAAATTTGAAACCACGTACACCAAATTCGCGTACTAACCGCCGTGCTTCGCGAGCACCGGCTTTGCCTTTGGCCGGATCTATGGAAGCGAAGGGAATCATGATATCGCTGTTTTCAGCCGCAATTTTTGCGACTTCCTCGTTTTCGTAGCGGCGAAAACCTGTTTCGCGTTCGGCATCAACAGGAAAAATTACGCAACCAATTTTGCGCTCGCGATAATAGGCGGCAGTCTCCGGCACGGTTGGCAAATGATCAAAGCCATTGCCTTTGAAATACTTAGCCATTCCAGCCTGAAATTCGTCATAACCATCGTCACGAGAACCGCAGCAGGGCTCTTCTGCATGGGTGTGGAAATCGAGGGCAACCAGATTATCTAAGTTCACAGTGCTTCTTCCTTTTCAAGGTCAATAAATTTGCGCAAAAGGCCAAGCAATTGCTCTTGTTCTTCTGATGACAAACGCGACAGGCGCGAGGCTTCGGCTTTTGCATGATCGTAAAATACATCCCAATGACTTTTTACAAATTCGCGCCCACTTGATGTCAAATCCAGTTCCACTGCACGTCGGTCTTCGTTAGGAATGGTTCTTGAAACATATCCCTTATCTTCCAGCATACGTACCTGCTTGGTCATATGAGCCCGTTTGATTTTCAGGCGGCTTGCCAGAATGCCCTGACGAATACCGGGGTTTTTTAAAATGAGTGTCAATACGGAAAACTCGCCCGGTTTCAGGTCATAACTACCAAGTTCTGCATAGAGATCGTCATAGACCTGCAATTGCGCCATACGGAGCAAAAAACCCAATGTGGAATCAAGCGGTCCGATATCCACCTGATCGACGCTGATGATTGGAGCTACGGTTTGGTCCACTATTTATCTGCCTTTGGAATTTTAAGTCTGGTCGCACGTTTCTCTAAAAATGCGGTCAAGCGCTCTTCAGCTTCGGGACTTGTGGCGGTGAAAGATGCCATCATGGATTCAACAAATAATCCATCTTCAGACGCCATGTCCTGAATGCGTGGCAAGGCGTTAATTATCGCGTAATTGGAGAGTTCGGCATTGCTTGCGGCAATTTCTGCAAGTTCCTTGGCCTTTTCCAACCCCTTGCCGTCTTCCACCACATATTGCACCAAATTCCAGCGCTCAGCTTCGCTGGAGGAAGCCACCCTGCCCGTCATCATCATATCTGTCATGCGGGCAACGCCCATTAAACGGGCGGCACGTACGGAACCGCCGCCGCCAACGAATATACCGCGCTGGCCTTCAGGCAGCGCGAAAAATGCATTCTTTTCAGCAACTCGAATATGGGTTGAAACGGCAAGTTCCATACCTCCGCCAACCACCGCGCCATGCAATGCAGATATCCATGGCATGGTGCCATGCTCGATGGTGGCAAAAACTGCGTGCCAACGTCTTGATCCACGGATGCCTTCAATCGGCGATTTTTTCACGTGCTCGGCTAAATCAAGTCCGGCACAAAAGTGATCGCCGTGGCCGTAGATCACTCCAGCTTTCGCTTCGCTTTCAGCCTTTTGAATGGTTTGGGCTAAAGCATCAATGAAACGATCTGAGATGGCATTGCGTTTTTCTGGCCGGTTGAGGCCGATCAGGGCGACATCACCCTCAACGTCATATGTGACAAATTCACTGTTCACTTGGTTGCGTCCACTTGAATTGTTTTCAAATATAATGTTTCTTTGTAAACAAAATAATGCGAACGGGTCAAGCTTGCACTACGCTCGACCTATGAATCTCATCAGCGCCAGGAAGATTGTTAAGGAAGCGAAATATGACAGATATCGCCATGCGTGATGTTAAAATGTGGTCTCCCAAAATCGAAACGCAAGAACGTTCGGATGGCAGTACGCTGGTCTGGCGCAGTGATGCGCTTGGCGGCTACCCGGAAAAAATCACTGAAAAGTTGGTCTATTGGGCAAAGACTAGACCGGATCAGACATGGATGGCACAACGCACAGAAAGCGGTAGCTGGCGCAAGATAACCTATGGCGAGGCGTTGGACAAAGTACGCCATCTGGCTCAGGGAATTCTTGATCAAAACCTTTCGCTTGAACGCCCATTGGTGATTCTTTCAGGCAACGATATTGAACATGCCTTAATCTGCCTTGCGGCCCAGTTTGTTGGCGTTCCCTCGGCGGCACTCTCGCCAGCCTATTCATTAATCTCTACGGATTATGAAAAATTGAGGGATATTTCCGGGCAGATTACACCGGGGTTGATTTTTGTTGCTGATGGAGAACCTTTTGAAAAGGCAATCAATGCAGCATTTGAAGATAATGTTCCTGTGGTTTCCGTGCGCAATGCCGTTGAAGGCCGCACCAATATCTCCTTTGATGATTTCTTGGCAACCGAACCAACTGATGCTGTGGATATCGCCTATGATAAAGTTGATGGGGATACCATTCTCAAATTCCTGTTCACATCCGGAACGACCGGTTCTCCAAAGGCGGTTATCCAAACCCATAAAATGATTTGCTCCAATCAGGAAATGGTGGCTGATTGCTTCGCCTTTATGCGTAACGAACCACCTGTTGTCGTCGATTGGGCGCCGTGGAACCACACCGCCAGCGGTAATATGGTTTTTAATATGATCCTCTACAGTGGTGGCACTTTTTATATCGACGAGGGCAACCCCAGCCCAATGGGCATGGAAACCACCATTAAAAACCTGAGGGAAATTTCACCCACATGGTATTTCAATGTTCCAGCCGGATATGATTTGCTGGTCAAGGCGATGGAAAAGGATGCCACCCTGCGAGATAGTTTCTATCGCTGTAATAAACTCATAATGTATGCAGGAGCCGGTATGGCGCAACATACGTGGGATCAATTATCTGAACTCGCAATAGAAACGCTCGGTGTGCGTGTGCTGCGTGGTACAGGTCTTGGTTCGACGGAAACTGCCCCCTTTGCAATATTCTGTTCAGAAGAACAAAAAACATCCGGCAATGTTGGTATTCCTGCTCAGGGCGTCACCCTGAAACTTGTCCCCAATGGAGAGAAATTGGAGGCTCGGATAAAAGGGCCAAACGTTACGCCCGGCTATTGGCGTAATGAAAAACTTACAAATGAGGCCTTTGACGAAGATGGGTTTTATTGCTTTGGGGATGCGCTTCGCTATGCGGTGCCGGGTGATGCATCTAAAGGCTTTTTCTTTGATGGTCGGATTGCCGAGAATTTCAAATTGAACACCGGAACTTGGGTGAGTGTTGGGCCGCTACGGGCAAAGTTGATTGATGATTTAGGCGGGCTGATGCGTGACTGCGTTATCACCGGTGAAAACCAGATGGTTCTTGGCTCACTTCTTGTGCCTTCCATGCCTGCCCTTCGCGCAATTGTTCCAGATGAAGCATCCATGGATGATGCGGGTATTATATCCCATCCAATTGTTCGTGGTGCCATCGCTGGTCGCCTTGCAGAACACGCCAAAAATGCCACAGGCTCTGCAAACCGAGTGATGCGTGTCATGGTATTAGTGGAGCCGCTTTCATTGGATAAGGGTGAGGTCACAGACAAAGGATCGGTCAATCAAAGGGCCGTTTTGAAACATCGGGCTGATCTAGCTACGGCAGTTTATGAACATGATGACCCACGCGTTATTTGCATTGAGAGGTAGATGTTGAAGCGTCCGACCAAATAGTGTCATAGTTGGATCACCAATAAAATTTCCAACGAAAGACTCAAATATGCCTAATCGATCCGGAGAAAAGCTTGAGCTGCGCAGCGGCGGTCACGTATTGGCAGATCAATTGAAAATTCTCGGTGCCGATACGGTTTTTTGTGTGCCGGGCGAAAGTTTTTTGGGCTTGCTCGATGGATTATACGACCACGAAAATTCCGTAAAAATCATCACTTGCCGACATGAATCCGGCGCGTCCAATATGGCCGATGCCTACGCTAAAATGACCGGCAAACCCGGTATTGCAGCCGTGACTCGCGGGCCCGGCGCGACCAATGCCTCCAACGGAGTTCACACGGCGTTTCAGGATTCCACACCGATGATCCTTTTGATCGGTCAGGTAGGGCGCTCAATGATGGACCGCGATGCGTTTCAGGAAATTGATTATCGGCGGATGTTTGGCCAGATGGCCAAATGGGTTGCGCAGATTGATGATGCGAGCCGCATCCCTGAATATATCAACCGAGCGTGGAATGTGGCTCTTTCCGGTCGCCCCGGCCCCGTGGTTTTGGCTTTGCCAGAGGACATGTTGACGGAGGTTGTTGAGGTGGCCGACCTTCGCCCGACACCACTTGCGCAGAGCGCGCCGGTTCCCTCAGCGATTTCTGAACTCGAAAAAATGATGGCACAGGCCAAAAAGCCGCTGATGATCGTTGGTGGTCCCGGCTGGTCCGCTGATGTGGCCGCGAAGGCATTGGCCTTTGCCGAGCGCACCGGCCTTCCTGTATCCACATCTCTGCGTTGTCAGGACTATGTGGATAATAGCCACGAAAATTACGTAGGTGTTATCGGCATTGCGCCGGTTCCAAATCTGAGCAAGCGCATCGAAGAAGAAGCTGATTTGCTGATTGTTGTTGGAGCGCGGATGGGGGAAATGACCACTCAGGGTTATTCCTTGCTGAACATCCCCAACCCGCAAATGAAATTCATTCATATTAACCCCGGTCCGGAAGAACTTGGCCATGTATATGCACCTGATTTAGCGATTGTCTCTTCTGCTAACGGGTTCTTTGAGGCAACAAATACGATTGCCGATGGTGATGGAAAAACACGCTGGGCTGACTGGCGAACTGCACAACGAGCGGACTATCAAGCCTATCTGGAACCAACTGAGGTTCCCGGTAAATTGAATATGGCTGTGGTTATGCGCCACCTCAATGACACCCTGCCCGATGATGCAATCGTTACCAATGGTGCAGGTAATTACACGGTCTGGTCTCATCGGTTCTTTGAACATCAGACCTATCGAACCCAGCTTGCACCCACGTCCGGTTCAATGGGTTATGGCGTACCTGCTGCAATTGCCGCCAAAGTCGTTGCGCCGAACAGAGAAGTTATCGCGCTGGCAGGGGATGGTTGTTTTTTGATGACGGCTCAGGAATTGGCTACCGCCAAACAGCACGGGCTCGATGTCATTTATATGGTGGTGAACAATGGTATGTTCGGCACTATTCGCATGCATCAGGAGCGCGCCTATCCCGAGCGCATCATTGCCACCAGATTACACAATCCTGACTTCGTAGCCTATGCAAAATCATTCGGCATATCCGGTGAACGTGTTGATACGACGGAAGCATTTCCTGCAGCATTTGAACGAGCCCGCGCGGCCAAGGGAGGCTATTTGATTGAACTGGTGGTGGACCCGGAAGCACTCACACCAAGCCAAAGCCTGAGTGCAGCCAGTGAACAGGGGAAAGCATCTCTCAAAGGAACAAGTTAATGAGATTGAGGAATTGAATAATGATTGATTTTTACACATGGACCACCCCAAACGGTCGCAAGGTTTCCATTTTGCTGGAAGAGCTGGGTCTGGAATATAAAACCCATTCAATTAACATCGGGCAGGACGAACAGATGACGCCGGAATTTCTGGCGATTAGTCCAAATAATAAAATCCCTGCAATCGTCGATAATGATAATGGTCTGGCACTGATGGAATCAGGTGCAATCTTGATTTATCTGGCAGAAAAACACGGTCAATTTCTGCCTACAGACATTGATAAACGCGCTAAGGTAATGGAATGGCTGATGTGGCAAATGGGTGGCTTTGGACCGATGCTTGGACAGGCTCACCACTTTTTGCATTTCAATTCCGGCAAGGCTGAATATGCCGAAGAGCGTTTTAGAAACGAAGCTAAGCGGCTCTATGGTGTTTTGGATAAGCAATTGGAAGGTCAGGAATATGTCTGTGGTGAGTATTCCATTGCGGACATGGCAATCTGGCCATGGGCATCGCGCTATGAGTGGCAGGAAATCGATCTGGCTAATTTTCCGAATGTCCGTGCTTGGTATCAACGCCTTCTGGCGCGTCCTGCCGTTCAAGCTGGTTATCAGGTTCCAAAAAATATGGGCGAAATTCCAGCTGGTTAACTAAACTCAAAGGAGCATACCTTCGTGGTTACAATTCCAATTAGAGAAAATACCTTTAAAAGAGGCCTTGCGGCTCGCGAAACCCAATTGGGTTTGTGGAGTGGATTATCCAGTCACATCGGCGCAGAAATCATTGCTGATGCCGGTTATGACTGGCTGTTGATTGACGGTGAACACGGGCCGGTGGAAGCATCTGGCATCCTGCCGATATTGCAAGCGGCAGCAAAATCCCATTGTTGCGTGCGTGTACCATGGAATGACAAGGTGCTAATCAAAAGAGCCTTGGATATCGGCGCGGAAACTATCTTTGTTCCCTTCGTTCAAAATGGCGAAGAAGCAAAGGATGTGGTTTCAGCCTGTAAATACCCGCCCTACGGCGTGCGCGGAGTTGCAGGTTCCACCCGCTCCAGCAGATATGGCCGCACCACCGATTATATTCATACGGCTGACGAAGAAATTTGCGTGATCGTTCAGATAGAAACAGCTGATGCAATGGAGCAGATTGAAGATATCGCAGCTATTGACGGCCTTGATGGCATGTTTATCGGACCGGCAGATTTATCAGCTTCCATGGGACATCGTGGTAATCCGGGCCACGAAGAAGTTCAAGCCGCACTTAAATCTGCTGTTGAACGAATTAATGCAGCGGGGAAACCCGCTGGTATTCTTTGTGGCAGCACAGCGGACGCTAAAAAATTCATCGACTGGGGTTACACTTTTGTCGCCATCGGCGTTGATATTCCGATGTTTGCGAAGGCTGTGGATACAGCGCTTGCCGACATCAAGGCACTAATTTAAGGCATAAAACATGACCGGAAAAAAGCCCGAAGACCTCCGCTCCGCCCGCTGGTATGCACCTGACGATTTCCGGTCCTTCGGACATCGTTCGCGCACCATGCAGATGGGTTATGGCCCGGAGGACTGGGTTGATAAACCGGTGATTGCCATCATCAATACATGGTCGGATGCGCAACCGTGCCATGCCCATTTCAAGCACCGCGTAGAAGATATCAAGCGCGGTGTATTCCAGCAGGGCGGGTTTCCGATGGAACTCCCTGCTCTCTCTTTGAGCGAAAATTTCGTTAAGCCGACCACCATGCTTTACCGCAATATGCTGGCGATGGAGACGGAAGAATTGCTGCGTAGCCACCCGGTGGATGGGGCTGTATTGATGGGTGGATGTGATAAGACCACGCCCGGTCTCGTGATGGGTGCGCTCTCCATGGGTATCCCGTTTATCTATGTGCCAGCCGGACCGATGTTGCGCGGTAATTATCGAGGCGAGGTATTGGGTTCCGGTACAGACTCTTTCAAATACTGGGATGAGCGCCGCGCCGGCACAATCAGCAAAAAAGAATGGGTTGGCGTTGAGGGTGGCATCGCCCGCTCCTACGGTCATTGCATGACCATGGGCACGGCCTCCACCATGACTGCGATTGCTGAAGCAATGGGCCTCACTCTGCCGGGGGCAAGTTCAATTCCTGCTGCCGATGCAAATCACCAACGCATGAGTGCCAGCTCCGGCAGACGCATTGTTGATATGGTCTGGGAAGATTTGACACCCGATAAAATCCTCACTGAAGACGCTGTAAATAACGCCATCACGGTAGCAATGAGCATGGGCTGTTCCACCAATGCGGTGGTGCATTTGATTGCCATGGCGCGGCGCGCTGGTGTGCCGTTAGAACTTGACGATATTGATGCGTTGGGCCGCACAACCCCGGTGATCGCCAATGTCCGCCCATCTGGTAAAGGCTATTTGATGGAAGATTTCTTCTATGCGGGTGGCATATTGGCGCTAATGAATAACCTTGGCGACAAATTGAAACTCGATACGATGACGGTTTCCGGTCGCACTCTTGGTGAAGGCATTGAAGGTGCCGTGGTGCATCATCCCGATGTTATCCGTGATCTGGATAATCCTGTTTATCACGAAGGTTCTCTTGCTGTTTTAAAAGGCAATCTGGCACCTGACGGCGCTGTGATTAAACCTGCGGCCTGCGATCCGAAATTCTACAAACATTCCGGCCCGGCACTTGTTGCCGACAGCTATGCCGATTTGAAGAAAATTATTGATGACGAGGATTTGGATATCGATCCAGCAACCGTTCTCGTATTGCGTAATGCTGGCCCGCAAGGTGGGCCCGGCATGCCAGAATGGGGTATGATCCCGATGCCGAAAGCGCTGCTCAAAAAAGGCCACCGCGATATGTTGCGCCTTTCTGATGCACGAATGAGCGGCACATCTTACGGCGCATGTGTGCTGCATGTGGCACCAGAATCCTTTGTTGGCGGGCCACTGGCTCTTTTAAAAACCGGCGACATTATCGAAGTAGATATCCCCAATCGCTCGCTCAACATGCTGGTTAGTGAAGATGAGCTGCGAGCGCGTAAAGAAGCATGGACCCCGCCGGAACCACGTTACAGTCGCGGCTATGGCTACATCTTTTCCAAGCACATCGAACAGGCTGATAAAGGCTGTGATTTTGATTTTCTCAAAACTGAATTTGGTGCGCCTGTACCAGAGCCGGAAATCAATTAGGGCGAATACCACAAACGCCAAATGGAGAAATTTCAAATGACAATTATAAAATCAGAAGAAGAATTAAGAGCCCATTTTGGGCAAGTGAGTGAATTGGCGCAGAAAAAGGAAATGCGGGGCCTTGATAAACATGCGCGGCATTTTATTTCACTGTCGCCGTTTTTATGCATGGCTACCTCATCGAAGAGTGGCATGGCAGATAATACTCCGCGCGGCGATGCGCCGGGGTTTGTTTCAGTACTAGATGATGAACAATTGCTTATCCCTGAGCGCCCCGGCAATAACAGGTTGGATACACTATCTAATCTGATTGAAAATCCGGCTATCGGTCTGATTTTTTTCCTGCCGGGAATACGCGAAACCCTTCGCGTAAATGGAACAGCCATCGTCATTGTCGATGATCCGCGCCTTGAAAATTTAGCGGTGAAAGGCCGTGTTCCCGCCGCAGGGATTTTGGTGAAGACAAGTGAAGTTTATTTCCATTGCGGCAAAGCTCTTCTCCGCTCGCATCTATGGGATCCCGACAGGCAGATAGATAATACGGTGTTCCCAACCCTTGGCCGGATCATGGCGGATCAAATCACCACTGCCCAGTCGGTTGAAGAAATAGACGAGAATCTGGAACAAGCCTATAAGACCAGACTCTATTAAGGCCCGTCTGTCTTATGCCAAGAACTCTGGAACGGAGATTATGCTGCTTCCTTGCATCCTGATGAGTTAAATACTCGGTCAGTTGAGGCTGAATGCTTGATCAACATATTGGCCGGGCGAATTGGGCGCGGAACAAAATTTCCACCACAATTTGGGCACACGCCATCAAGCTTTTCATCGACGCAATCAGCGCAGAACGTGCACTCAAATGTACATATCATCGCGTTTGTTGCATCAGGTGGTAAATTAACGTCACAGCATTCACAACTTGGTTTTAAAATCATCATGGTTGTTTCCTATCTGATTGGTTCAAAAAGGCTAACAAATATTGTGCAACCGGGAAAGGTCGCGTCCACTTGCACCTCGAACAAATTTGCATTCATGGCGATGGGCATTTGCGGCCCTCAGTACGTGACAGTTTTTTGGACAGACGTTCTTGAAAACGGCCATGACGCATCAGGCAGAAACCGCAAGATATTCTGGATCCAAATTCAAACCCATTGCAGTCGCAATCAAACTAAAATCCTCTGCTGGTAATTCAAAAACTCCCCGGCGAAAAATTAAACCCCAGTTTCTCTGATTCTCAGTGATTGTGAGATCATCCAATAAGGGGCGAATGGGAACATCTTGAGCTATGTGATAGGCAATATCGCGCCGGGTTGGCATGAAGCCATTACCCATGTCAGATGAATAGAGTTCCCCCGGCCTGATTTGGCCAATTGCTGTAAATGACTGTAGCGGTTCACCCCCACGTAATTTTTCATGTGGGGAATAGTAGATGAGCCAGTCACCAGGGTTCATCTTTCGCACAGGGGCATCCCTGCCATGGTAAAGCTGGCAAAAGCTACCAGCCTCTCCTATTTTTACATGCTCTCTATTGACAACGCCTATCCAGTATCGCGTCATGCGGCCATCGCCGTGTGGGCGGTGATGGTGTAGCCGAATGGGTCGATGAAAGCGAAGTAGCGGCCAAACGGGCCATCCTTCGGCGGAAACGCGATTGGTACATTCTTTTCGACTAGCATTTCACAGAGCGCCTCGGCATCATCACAAGCAAACCAGAGAGCGATCCCCAATCCCATTTTGTCATCAGGTTTGATATCTATCAGGGGTGTGCGAACCGCAAACTTGATCGGCTTGCTATCAAAAACCACAGCATCTGGCGGACCATCGATGACCTCCATGCCCAAAACGCCTGAATAGAAATTACGCGCAGCATCAAGATCGTAAGCCTGGATGCCGATGAAATCTGGTCCGATTAAGTGAGACATGGATATTTCCTTTTCATTAAAAGTATTTTGAGATAGTATCAGGATGCTGATATAATATAAGGAGCCTTATATGTCAACACGGACATTTGAAAATGAAAACTCGCTTGGCTATGTGATGAAACAGGCGCAGCACGCCTTGCGCAAAAAAATGGATGAGAGATTGCGCGATCTGGAGTTGACCGTGCCCAAATACTCAGTGCTTAACGCGCTGGAAAAAGAGCCCGGCGCTTCCAATGCCGAACTCGCACGACGCGCCTTTATCACCCCGCAATCGATGCAGGGAATTATTTCAAATTTGGAAAAATCCAACTTGATTATTCGTCAATCCGATCCAGAACATGGGCGCATTCAGAAAGCGGAGCTTACTGAATCTGGACGGAAAATTATCAGCAAGGCGCACTCTGTTGCTGCTGAGATCGAAACAAACCTGAGGGAGGCGATACTCCCCTTAGAGTATGAGGTAGTCCTTGCTATGCTCCAGCGATGTCGTGATGAATTTGAAGGCAGTTAAGCTTGCAGATTGAACGAAACGCCATGAGCGAGTGGCAGCTCTTTTGAATAATTGATCGTATTGGTGACCCGGCGCATGTAGCTTTTCCACGCATCGGAGCCGAATCTCCTGCCGCCGCCAGTTTCTTTCTCTGCCAAAGGCACCGCCGATTTCTGAACCTGATGTACCAATGTTGGCGTTAGCAATGCGCAGTCAGATACGCCTGCGCCGTGGAATGTTTTAGTATCTCGGTGGTCTGGCTTTGAACGTTCACATTCCATCTCCGTTCAGGCGCTTGTTCCAAACAAACAGGATTTATTATCTGACGTCTTCAATAGAAATATCAACTGCAAACTGAAGGGGGTTATTCGATGTTCTCGTCCTCTTTTGCGTCCGGCGTCACATCCAGTATACGCGCTCTGCTTGTCACCTTAGGCAAACCGCTTATGCAATCACTCATGCAGGGTTCGCTCTTGTCGAGATTGTGAGCTTCTTCACTTCGGTTATCTGCGATAAAGTTCTTCTCGTTCGGCAATCTAATGCTGGTGAAGTTTTCGTTGGAGAGCACGAAATCTTCATCTTCAACCACATCATTGAGGAACAGCAAGTAAGCAGTCAAAGCATAAACATCATCATCATTGAGCGAGCGAGCGCTGCCAAAGGGCATGGCGCGGCGAACATAATCATATACCGTAGAGAGATAAGGCCAGTAAGAACCAATGGTTTTTTCCGGTCGTTCGTCGCTCAACGTATCATGGCCACCAGCAAGAATTGGCCAACGGCCAATGCCCTCACCGAAATCACCATGACAACGGGCGCAGTTTTCGTTGTAAACCACCTCGCCATCACTGACCTTGCCGCTGCCTACAGGAAGCCCCTGACCATCGGGACGAATATCGATATTCCAAGCAGCCACTTCATCCAGTTGCGCCAACCGGCCCAGATGCAGTACCCCGTGGGAGGGCACTGGCACATCTTTGGCCAAGCGTTTAGCTGGCTGCTTTGGCGCGTCATTTTTTACAGATTCATCTTCCGCGGTGATCGGTTTTTGTCCGACACTTTTCGCTTTCAAGAACGCAATCAGGTTAAGTCGGTCTTTTTCTTTCTTGAGGCCACCAAAGCCCATTCTGGTTTTCTTGATGAACTTTTTGGGTTTGGTAATGAACTCAATGAAGTTCTGATTATTCCAAACCAGCCCATCGGCACCTCTTGCCCGCATGGCTTTAGAATACTTAAAACCTTCTATGCCACCGGCAGTTCTACCGAACATGCCATTGAGATGGGGACCGACTTTGTTTTTCGCACCTTCACCGATTGTGTGGCAGGCTCTACATTTTTTAAAAACCTTGGCTCCAGCCTTTACATCTTGTGCACTGGCAAAGGGTGCGGAAAGACATAATACTGAAAACGCTACGAAAACACCCTTAAGAAATTTCAACATTTTCAGCGCTCCCATCCGGTTTAATTTGCCACGTCTGAATTCCGTTATTGTGATAAATGGAGCTGATACCGCGTGATGCGCGCAACTGCTCTTTTGTTGGCTGCACATTACCCTGATCATCAATGGCACGTGACTGGACGAATAGCTCCGAGCCATCCCAGTCGAAATCATAGTAGAACCGATGCAGGGATCGGGAGAAACTCGGCCCATCCATTCGTGCTGTCTTCCAATTGCGCCCACCGTCAATGGTGACGTCAACCCGAGAGATTTTGCCGTGGCCCGACCACGCCAATCCGGTAAGAACCGTTCGCCCTTTACCATGTGTAATAGGCGCTTGCGGGCTTGGATTGGTGATGACGGATTTCACATCCATCGCCCAAGTAAAGCTGCGAGCAATACCATTTTCCATGAGGTCGGTATATTTGGACGTTTCCTCGCGCTGATACCAGGCCTTGTCGCCTACTTCCAGACGGCGGAGCCATTTGATCCACATATTGCCTTCCCAGCCAGGAACAACGAGGCGCAACGGATAACCTTGTTCCGGGCGTAAGGATTCACCGTTCATTTTGAACGCAACCATGCAATCATCTAGTGCTTTATCGAGGGGAATGGATCTGGTCATCGCCGAGGCATCAGCCCCTTCCGCCAGCAGCCATTTGCCAGCAGTTTTGATGCCGGCTTCTGCTAGAATGTATTTAAGAGGTACGCCCGTATACATGCAATTATGCACCATGCCGTGGGTAAACTGACAACCATTCAACTGGGAACCGCGCCACTCCATGCCGGAATTTGCCGCGCATTCCAGAAAATATACACGGTTCTCGCGAGGGAAACGCATAATATCTTCCATAGTGAAAACGATCGGATTGTCGACCAGGCCATTGATCATCAAGCGATGATTAGCAGGATCAATTTCAGCGACCCCGCCATGATGGCGCTCAAAGCAAACTCCGTTGGGTGTGATAATGCCATCAAGCTTGTGCAATGGTGTGAAGTTAATTGAGGATTGAGTATCGGCCGTCAGCCACGCAACATTACGGCGCACGGTATCTTTTTCATACTCCGATGGCTTGCCGTAAGGGCTGGCATCAACACCATCGCCCAGATAGCGGTTCCAGTCCTGAATTTCAGTAATCAGCGGGTCAGAAGCAGCGGTGGCAATTGTGGTTGCGGCAGCAACACCGCCAGCGGCGAGGCCTCCTGCAAGCAATTGGCGACGACCCAGCTTCACATCATTGTTTGCTGGTTTGGAATTTTCAATATCAGACATGCGTCCTCCTCAGAGGCTATATAATACATTCAATTTTCACTATGTTTCAAGTGAAAAACTTACATGCCGGTGATTTTCACCGCCTCGTTCTTCGGCATATTGATGGTACCTTTTTTGGAAATGTAGTTTTCCATCAAATCATAGACCGCCGGCCCTTCAACATTTTCGTTTACCGAAGCCCAACCAGCCACTGTGTAGGACTTGGATGCCTCAATCGGTTCACCAGTGCGCAGTAATGTCATGTTGGATATGCGTTTGCCAATATCTTCCTTGGGCGCGCAGGTGTAGCCCATGCCGCCGACACGGACCATATCGCCACCTTGTTGGAAGAACGGGTCTTTGTTGAAGAGATTATCGCAGACGTCTTCCATGATATCCTTGATCTGCTGGCCGGTGAATTCCAGCCGATAGACGCTCGGATAGTTCATTGAGCACTGGTTATAGAGATCATCAATGGTGATATCCTCTCCGGGAAGCAACGTTGTGCCCCAGCGGAAACCGGGAGACAGAGAAATTTCAGTGTCTCGCTCCTCAATCAAGCCTTCGCAGATCAAATCATCCCAGGTGCCATTGAAATTACCACGGCGATATAACATGCCTTCGGTTTTGCCGATCACGCGCTGACATTCTGATTCAAAAGGTGCTCTCACTTCATTGATTTTGTTGGTCATTTCAGTATCTGGCTCAACAACATCAGCGAACACAGGAATGAGGTTTGAAGAATAGCCGGTGACCTTGCCACCGGAGACTTCCAAATCAATGCGACCAAGATATTTGCCGTGGGAACCAGAGGAGAGCACCAGCGTATTACCGATTTCAATGGCGCGAGGCACCGCATCATGGGTATGACCGGTGAGAATAACATCAATACCGCTGACAACTGTTGCCAGTTTTTGATCCACATCGAAACCGTCATGGGAAAGCAATACAACGACTTCCGCACCCTCGGCACGAGCCTTATTGACGTTTTCCTGCAATATTTCCGGGCGAATTCCAAAAGACCAATCGGCCATCATCCAGCGTGGATTAGCAATTGGTGTGTAGGGCATGGCCTGTCCGATAACGGCGACCTTCACGCCGCCTTTTTCGAACATTGCCGTACTTTCAAATACCGGTTCTTCCCATTCATTATCGACAATGTTGGAAGCAAGAAATGGGTAGCCCATGCTCTCTGTGATTTCCTGCACCCTCTCCTGACCAAAGGTGAACTCCCAGTGGCCAACCATGGCATCGGGTTTTAACAATTTCATGCAATCGACCATGTCCTGCCCGTTGGTTTTCAACGAGGTATAGGAGCCTTGCCATGTATCACCGCCATCAAGGAACAAAACTTTGTCGTCACCGCGATCAGCACGGATGGCCTTCACCAAGGTCGCTGTGCGGTCAAGACCTCCAAGTTTGCCGTAGGCTTTGGCCATGTTGACGTAATCAACCATGGTGTGGGCGTAGCTAAGGGCAGACCCCTTATCGATATTGAAATAGTTGAGGAATTCCTCACCCACCAAATGAGGCGGGATGCCTTCAAAGGCCCCTACTCCGAAATTTTCGGATGGCGGGCGGAAATAAACCGGCTTTAACTGGGCATGTACATCGGTAAAATGAAGGAGTGTTATCTGGCCTTTGGTGTCAAATTTTAGCAGATCATCCTGGGTCAATCTTTGTTGGGCTAACGCTCTCGTGAGATTACCGCTAAGACCACCTGCCAGCCCAAATGTGCCACCGGCAACCGCAGAAAATTGAATAAAATCCCGACGTGTAAACATATTCTACCTATTCCTGTGCCCAAGCATCACCTGTCGGTGGCGCGGATGCACCAACCGTTTTTTTAAATCAAGAACAACTCAGCCAGCAGTTTGGGCAGGAGTTAGTTGCGCACTGACGGAGTTTCTACAGAAAGCCCTTTGCCGCGCGAAGCAACATAAAGTTCAAGTGCAATGAACTCATCTGAACCGCGCTTGTAAGGCTTGGCACGAATATTTTTCATGCAGCCCTTGAAGCGGCGATGAATGGAACCAAGTCCCTGCCATTTCAAGCGATAGACAGGAAAGCCATTGATCTGACCCTGACTTAGATGGTCTGCACGGATCATGTTGCCAAAATTGTTCTCATGACAATGGGCACAAGACATATCGAGTTGACCAACGCGGGTATAATAGAGCTTCTTACCGCGCTCAAACCACTCAGCCATTGGGCCATCAGTTTGCACATTTACGGCAGATCCACGAGATTGCAGACCAACAAGTGCGGTCATACCAAGCATTTTTGCGGCTTCCCATTTCCATGCTTCAGCACCCATACGATCAGTACGGCATTCATTGATGATGTTTTCCAGCGTTTCAGGCTTTCCGGTTTTCGCATTCCAACGTGGAAGGCTGGTCCGCAAACCTTTGAATGTTGAAACGTCGTCATGGCAATCAGCACAGGATTTTCCAGCACTGCCGTCCACCTTATGGAACTCATCACTTGCCTGATCTACTGCAACAAAACCAGGATTTTCAAAATCGTCCAACTGCAGATCTTGTGTTTCAACCGCGCGAAAACGCCAGCCGGAATAGAGCGTATCGAAGGGCGAGCCTTCTGATGCCTTTACCTCAGTTTTAATGACCTGATCCTCAATAACAAGGCTGCCATTGTCGGCATCTGCAAATGCATATGTACCCATTCCAACCGAAAAGCACAGGCTGCAAGCAAGGGCCGAAATTGTTTTCATACCAATTTTCATATCTTTTCCTCCCAAGGTCCGACTTAGAACCGAATCGTATGTTTAAGGGGCGTAGCCCTATCTCACTGTGATCTTTTTCTCAGTGGTATATTCTGATCCGTCATCATCCACCCAGACGAATTTGAAAGTACCACTTTCGTTCACCTTGGCGCCGAATTCGAAATATGGATTAGCGGAAACCGCCGGTTCGATATCTGCCGAAAACACGTTAGCACCGTTGAAGGTCACCGTGAATTTGTTGATAATTTTGCGAGGGATTGGCTCGCCTTTTTTATTTTTGCGCCGACCTGATTCCATTTTATGGCTGATCAGAGATTTGATGGTGATAATATCACCCACAGCTGCTTTTTTGGGGACTTTAACCCTTGGTTTTGATGCCATTATTCTTTCTCCCGATTAGCCGCCGCAGCCGCCAATTGTAACTTTCACTTGATTCTTCGTCATAAAGATTGAGCCATCACTCATCTTCGCTACCGCAACTACGTTTTGCGTTTTTGCAAGACGTATACGGGTTTTTGCTTTAGCAACACCACTGGCAGCAGTGAAATTGAACGTCACCACCTCAGGGCTTGGATTTCCTTCTGCCAATAACATCACAGAAACCACATGGTCTGATTCGCTCATGGGGCTGTCTACGCTAAAGGAGATTGGGACTGAATTTCCGTTTTCAGCAATTTCTGGTGTTGTCAGCTCGATGCGGCCTTCGCCGACTGAAGTATCGCCAGCAAATGCCATGATGGCCTTTTGGGATGCCTCAGATGTGGCGAATGAAGGACTTAGCCCCAGACCACTCGCAACCAGCGCACCAGCGCCCAGGCCCATTATTTGTCTTCTGGTTATAGTCATAAGATTTGCTTTCCTCACTCGTCTTTCAGAGTTTGCAGATAGGCCAACACATCTTCCACCTGCTCGGCGGAAAGAATGGTTTTACCAATGAACTTTTTGGCTGTCCGTTCGCCATTTTTCAGGCGGTAGAATGACGGCATGATCGTGTCTTCATTCAGTGCAACCTTGGAGTTCACGAGAATGCCGCGTAAATTGGCAGCATCATATCTATCAGCAACTCCATCCAGTGGCGGCCCGACCTCTCCGTGGAAAGGCTGGCTCGATAACTCTTTGTTTGCATGGCAAGCAAGACAATTGCCCTGCTTGCGATTTGCGAAGATCTTGCGCCCAGATTCTGCATTGCCTGCAGCACCGGTGAGCGAAGCGCTCACACTTTCCTCATCAAATTTCACCGCATCTGGTGCAATGGTTTCTGCATTTGCAAAACCACCAAACCCAACTGATGAAACAGAAGCCAACAGCAGCGCTGCCGGTAATATTTTACCTAGTTTCATATCGTAGATATCCTCCCTAGATTCCTTCGACGTCTCTCTATCTGCGCACACGCTTTTCGTGGAGCGCTGTCACATCCACGACCCTAACCAGCTTTTAATCCGGTTTCAACGACAAATTGTATTTTTTGAATGTTTTATTCCAATTAGGTAAATCAGCCGCCTGTGCCTAACTTTCCAGCGGCACGTAGCTCGTTTATGACGCGGGCATGATATTTTTGAAAATGCTCATCACCCTCATAGCCCTTTTCACGAACCCATTTGAACATGTTTAGGAACGTCCATTTACCAAAAGCACCGGGCATGGTTGATACCGCGATTTCAGACACGGTTTTCCCCGTGCCTGCCTCCTCTGGCAAAAACACCAAAGTGGGTGTGAATAAGTATCCCCATTTGCGGGCGGCAGATTTTTCGGTGAGAACGTCACCATCGGTATCGGTAACTTCCTCGTCGCCAAACATATTGTATTGGACAATCATGAAATTGGCTTTGATGTAGTCCGCAACTTCAGGGTCGCTTAACAACTTTTCGTGCATTGCACGGCAATAGATGCATCCGCGCTGCTCAAAAATGATCACCAGGCGTTTATCTTCGGCTTTTGCATCGGCAATATCTTCTGCAACATCGCGGAAGGTTGAGGAGAACCAATCCTGTTTATGAAGACCATCTTCGCCCATATCCGCCTGCGCTGGTGACATCCCAAACAGTGCTGCCAAAACGAAAATTACGACATATTTGAACATGTTGATCTCCATAGATATTAAATCTGATTATTATAGTTAAGTATTATGGTTGCGTCTTGTATACATTCATTGATTAGCATATATATTTAGTCAAGGTCGGCAAAAACACATTATCTCGACCAATGACCCAAACCAATTTGGATACCGATATGGCATTCCCAGTCCTTAAACCAGACGCTACCAAAGCTGAATTTGACGAGCTTTTAGCTCAAGCACGTAAGGCAAGCGAATTACTGAAAGCGCTTTCTCATGAGACCCGATTGCTGGTGTTGTGTCTGCTTTCCGAGGGAGAAAAATCTGTTTCTGAACTCGAAGAGATCATGTCGCTGTCTCAGGCTGCCGTTTCACAACAATTGGCGCGTTTGCGCTTTGACGGACTTGTGGAAACCCGCCGCGACGGCCGGATGATTTATTACAGTATTGCAAGCGCTGAAATTAGCGCAATTGTCGAACAACTCTACACACTATTTTGCGCGCCGGTCCGCAAGGAAACCTGAGTAGCAGGATTTTCACTACACAATCAATTTTGATTATGTAACTATATCGTATGGATGTGAATGGGTTTTTATTACCGTTTTCCGGACTAATGGCTGGAACTCTGCTTGGATATTTTGCCCGGCGGAACTTTTTTTGCACTCTCTCTTCACTTGAACAGTATTGGTTTGCTAATAATTCGACTGGTGTGCGCAGCTGGGTTTTAGCTACAGCGCTGGCCTTGGCTTTCACGCAGATTCTTAGTGGTTTGGGAGTCGTAGATGTCAGTCGAAGTTTCTACCTTACCCCCACTTTTGGCTGGCTTGGGGCAATTGTAGGTGGGTTTTGTTTCGGTGTTGGCATGGCACTGGTGGGCACATGCGGATTTGGAGCATTGGTTCGCCTCGGGAGCGGCAGCTTAAAAAGCCTGATTGCTGTGCTGATTATCGGGCTTACGGCACTGTCCACACAACGTGGCTTGCTTGGAAATCTTCGCGTCGGGTTTTTTGATAGATTTATACTGGATTTGACTTTCGCAAATAGTCAATCAATTCCATCCTTAATCGAATCAGTCACTGGCATTGATTTCACCATAGCCATTACCGTGGTGCTCGTATCAGGCGCCCTTTGGTGGGTGTTTTCCGACAAGGAATTCCGCCAACGCACAAGCTTAATCATCACGGCCGCCGTGATTGCATTTGTGGTGACATTTGGCTGGCTGGTTACTTCAAATGTGGCGAGGACTTCCTTTGATCCGGTACAAATTGAATCAGCGAGCTTTGTCATGCCGTTGGGAGATATAATATTGCAGTTTGCGGCATTCACCGGAGCTGGGCCTGATTACGGAATCGGGCTAATGTTTGGCACAATCATTGGGGCAGCGATTGCCGCACGCTCTACCGACGACATCCGCTGGGAGGCGTGTGATGATGCCCGCGAACTCAGCCGCCACATATTGGGCGCTATTCTTATGGGGTTTGGCGGAGTGCTGGCGCTTGGGTGCACCATCGGCCAGGGCATTAGTGCCGCATCCCTGCTGGCGGCATCTGTGCCGGTATCCATGATCTCAATCGTATTTGGTGCCCGCCTTGGGCTGGCATGGTTAGTAGAAGGCTCTGTCATGCACGCCTTCCGGCGCTGATCTCCTTTGCAAAGCTTCTAACTAAGCGTCCTGAATAAAGCGATAGACAGAGTTTTCGCGTTCAACCCGCCCTGCCCCGCCATTTGGCAGATGATAGCCTATGACCGGCATCTTATCGCCTGCGAGACGGTCGAGCAGGCTCAACCGGGTTTTGATACCCAGTTCAGTGTCCTGATCAGAGCCAGATGGCCAATTTGGTTTTTGGAATGAAATCGCATGATTGGTGATTGCGTCTCCCAATATCATTACGCCCTCATTGCCACCATGAACGACAAAAGACATATGCCCCGGCGTATGCCCTGCGGTATCAACCGCTTCAATGCCCGGCAACACTTCTACGCCAGCATTAAACAGGGAGATGTTTTCTTCTATCGCTTCCAGTCTGGTCTTTGCACCCACGGCAAAGATCTTACGAGCCTCGCTCATTTGACTGACTACATCATCGCTGCGCCAAAAGTCCCATTCCACTTGCGGAAAATGCAATTGGGCCTCCGGAAAAGCGATTTCGTCAAAATCATCGAGGATGCCCCATAGGTGATCAGGATGACCATGGGTGAAAACCACGTCGGTAACAGACGCCGGATCAATGCCTGCTTCAGTTAGCCGGTCCGGCAATTTACCCGCAGTAGGCATGAAATTCACGCCAGCACCGGCATCAAATAATACGGTTTTCTCGCCGTTCTCAATAAGGGTGAGATTGCATTCCGGGCGAAAGGAATCTGTGCCCAAATTATTAGCGGCAAGAAACGGTGCCAATTCCTCCTGCGGCACATCGGGCAAGAGAAAATTAACCGGTAGTACCAAATTACCATCGCTGATGGAGCGGATTTTCCAATGCCCAATTTCATAGACCGTGCGCGCCATTGCCTTTTGAAATGGCAGCGCAATTGACGCAGCCAAGGCGGTGCCAGCCAGCAATAACTCTCGACGATTTGGATTTTGACAAGGCATTTTGAACTCCACATTTGTTACATGTGGATTTTGCTATGTATTTAAAAAAATTGCAAGCAAATGTGCAAATCTGCAGGTTTTCAAATTTTGTAGTAGTCTCTATGCCAAGCAACGAGGCGCTCAACCCCTTCTTCAATCGAGATTACTGGTTCAAAATCCACATCAGTGTTGATCGAATCAATATCTGCAACCGTATTTTCGATATCACCCGGCTGCATTGGAAGGAAGTTTTTCCGAGCGATTTTACCAGTGGATTTCTCGATGCATTCTATGAAATGTATCAATTCCACGGATTGGCTATTTCCGATGTTATAAAGGCGATAAGGGGCAGTTGAGGTAGCGGGATCAGGAACCGCACCGTTCCAATCGATATTTGACTCTGCAATTTTATCGAGGGCTAGCAGGATGCCCTGCACGGCGTCATCAATATAGATGAAATCCCGCGAATGTTTGCCATTATTGAAAACATCGATGGCATCACCTGTAATAGTTTTTTGTAGGAATATGAACGGTGCCATATCCGGACGCCCCCAGGGTCCGTAAACTGTGAAAAAACGAAGACCTGTTACCGGAATTCTAAAAAGATGCGCATAGGTGTGGGCCATCAACTCGTTGGATTTGTTTGAAGCAGCATAGAGGCTTAGCGGATGATCGGCACTGTCATGAGCCGAGAATGGCATTGCAGTATTGGCACCATATACGGAACTGGAAGATGCAAAGACCAGATGCTCCACATGATGATTGCGGCAGTTTTCAAGCAAATTCAGGAAGCCCAATATATTCGCCCCCACATAGGCTTGGGGATTTTCCAGCGAATTGCGATCTCTGGTTTGTGCTGCCAGATTGATTACCCGTTGTGGGTTTTCACTGACAAACAAATCAATCATCGCGGCACAGTCCAATAAATCAATTTTATGAAAACAAAAACTCTCATGCTCTTGTAGCTGGGCTAACCGCGCCTCTTTCAGGCTGACATCGTAATCTGAATTGAAGTTATCAAGACCAATAACCTGGTCACCTCGGGCAAGCAAAGCAAGAGCGGTATGAAAACCGATGAACCCGGCGGCTCCGGTAACTAATATTTTCACGAAATTACATCTCCAGTTGCACTCACCCTTTTCACTATGAAAATAGTCTGCAACAAGGCCTTATTTGAATGGGTTTCTTATACTTCAACATCGCCCAATTACAATCATCGGCGCGGTGTATTTGGTGGCAACGGGTCTGATACTGGCGTTCCAGCACCATCACAATAAGAATGTAATCCCCGCTGAAATTTCCTGACATATCCTCACCCCATTATTTTTGACATAAAAACAGGATGGAAATAAAATGAAAGATCGATTTGAAACACGTAGTGCAGATATTAATGGATCTGCGGTGGACGGCTTTGCAATAACGCCGGATGATGCGAGCGAACTGGATGAAATTACGCGCGCGATTTTTATTGGTACTGCGGGTGATGTTGCAATTGTTCTGGCTTCCAACACAGAACTTTTGTTTAGAAATGTTGGATCGGGCACCATTTTGCCGATACGCGCCCGCTTCGTCAAAGCGACGGGTACAAGTGCTGCCGATTTGTTGGGATTGGTTTAGCTCATAGACCTATAAACAGGATCTAAACGCATTTCAGGTGGGGATTTGCCTCAACCAGCATCCCCATCGCGCTTGCCAATCGAGAAATACTGAATACCAACTTCTGCCATTTCATTAAATGAATAGATGTTACGAAGATCAACAAATACAGAGCCGGACATGCACAGTTTCAAACGAGCCAGATCAAGTCCGCGAAAGGCATTCCATTCAGTAATCACTACCACTGCATCAGCGCCAGTTGAACATTCATAAGGATCGCTTTCCCATGCCAGATCAGGGAACAGCGCGGCCCCCTCAGATTGGCCTTGCGGGTCGCAAATCACAACTTCCGCTCCTGCATCACTCAGTTTCGGCACGATTACCAAACTTGGCGCATCGCGCATATCATCAGTATTTGGCTTGAAGGTTACGCCGAGTACAGCAATGCGCTTGCCCTTAACCGAACCGCCACAGGCAGCAATAATCTTGTCCGCCATTGCAGCTTTACGATTTTCATTTGACTTGATCACGGTTTCAACGATCGTTTGAGGTGCGCCAACTTCCTGACCTGTGCGAGCTAATGCCAAAGTATCTTTTGGGAAGCAAGAACCGCCATAGCCGGGGCCTGCGTGCAGAAAATGGGCACCAATACGCTTGTCGATACCAATGCCCTTGGCTACTTCCTGCACATCACCACCCACCTTTTCACATAGATTGGCGATCTCATTGATGAAAGTAATCTTAGTTGCGAGAAAGGCATTGCCCGCGTATTTGATGATTTCCGCTGTCTCCAGATCAGTTGCCATAATTGGCGTTTCGCGTAGATTCAACGGGCGATATATACGGCGCAGAACTTCTTCGGCGAATTCGCTCTCAACCCCGATAACCACACGGTCTGGACGCATGAAATCTTCGATTGCTGAGCCTTCGCGCAAAAATTCCGGATTTGATGCGGTGTGAAATTCAACGCCCGGACGCCGCTTTGTGATGATCTCAGCAACTCTGCGATTTGTGCCAACGGGAACGGTAGATTTTGTGACAACCACTATGCCTGAATGCATTGTATCGGCGATCTCTTCTGCCGTTTTATATACATAAGTCAGATCGGCGTGCCCGTCTCCGCGTCGTGTCGGTGTTCCGACCGCTATGAAAACAGCATCGGCTCCATCCATTGCGTTGGCCAAATCACTGGTAAATTCAATGCGTCCAGCTTCAATGTTCTTTGCGAGCAAAACATCGAGGCCAGGTTCATAAATCGGAATTTCACCCTTCCCCAACATTTCAAGTTTGCGCTCGTCTTTTTCAACACAAACAACATCGTGGCCAAAATCAGAAAAGCATACTCCGGAGACAAGCCCCACATAGCCGGCACCAACAATCACAATTTTCATTGAATTTCCTTAGTATCAAAAATGCTAGTATAGATAGATTGCAGTACGGTCAGGGTCAACGTCTTTGGTAAGGTAAATATGAGCAGAATACCCTGCTGCGAACGCAGAATAACGCCGTCAAGAATCTTTCATGAATTTTAACCAAACTTGGCATGTATAATATTGCGTGACCTGTGGTGATCAGTGGTTAAATATATTGGTCCCACCTGAGATTTGGGGGGACACTTTCGCTTATTTTGGCAAATAATCAGGAAGCTCTGCCAATGTGGTTTTTAGGAAACCCTGCAATCTGGTTTCAGCCATTTCCATTTTTTCGCCCGGTAGTATTGGGGTTAAAACCCGAACCAGTGCACCGTCGGTACGACCACGGGTCATGGAGTCAAGTACTGTGTAACCTTTGGTTGCGTAGTCTCCTGTCAAATGGCGACCACGTTGTTCAAACCAATAATATACAAGCTGTTGGTTCAAACCCTGGCTGATAATAGCGCGATTGACCTCGAGATTGGACCCATCAGGAAATGATATATTTGTATTCTTTTTGGTCCAGTTCGACACTTCCCAACCGCCTGCTGGAATACAAACTTCCGGCGAGTGGATACCACTGCCATTTGTTTGCGACTTATAATACGCAATAAATAAATTCGCCGACGCCGCTGATTTCTGGCTGGAATAGTTTACCAGAAGGTAGTCATCCGCGTTCAAAACACGCTCGATATCTGGTTCAAGAGACTGGCGCTGCCCACTCCATTCTGACAACTGTGTCGGAAATAATACGAGCGGGTCACGGTCAGGAATGATTGCAACGCGAGCCGGAACCAAGTGCCATGAGGCCGCTGACACAAGGATTATGGCCGTTGCAAATACCAGTGTTTTAGAAAACTGAATGCTACGAATTTTACCAAAATTCCCAGCTAGAACCTCAAAATCAATTTCCAGCATTTCATGGACGGGCCGCCTGTTTTTTACAAAGCGTTGTAGTAAAACGGCCTCAAGAAATAATATCAGGATACAAGCAACGAAAATTACCCACCCCTCAAACGAATGCAAAAAGCCTTCCGCCTGTTCAATACCGTAGCTATCCACTAACAGACCAATGATTCCTATCCTTATGGAGTTCATCAAAACAGTTACAGGTAATGCAGATAAAAACAGCAGTACTTTATGCCAAGCCGGGCCTTTATATAATACACCAAACAGAAATCCAAAACTGGCCAGAGGAAACAGATACCTCAGGCCATTGCATGCTTCTGCAACTTGTAGTTTGTAAACGCCCAGATCAATTACATTGCCACCAAGAAATACAGGCACATTGAACAATTCGATGAACGCGACACCAATTTCGGAGGAAATCATCTGCAATTGGATGGACAATGGCCAATATAGAAAATTTGGTAACGGCAACATAAACACCAAATAAAGTATCGGAGGCCAAAAACGCACCCCCCGTTTGGTGCCCATACAAACCAAGACGAGACCAGCTGTACAAACGATGAAGCCGTATGTGTTGATGTCTGGAATGCTGGTCAGGTTTCCCAACAACCCTCCAATCAATCCAAATAGGACTAAAACCACTCCTAATCCACGATTGGGGGTTTTTGACAACGGAGTGTGGGCTTCTTCATTTAGTTGGGTAAGAAATAAATACAGCGCAATTGGTGCAATGAGATAACCGTGACTATATTCAGGCCGCTCCCAGGCAATCATTAGTGACTCCAGGCCGGATGCATAAAATAAAAACATTCCCGCCACAGCCAAAAAGGCCCAAAAAATTCCGGATTTCGCAGAAAATTCCAATCCAGATAATTGCTTGTCTTCCAAAATGTTTTGATTTATCGTCACTTGGCTCTCCGAAAACATTAAAACACAGATATCTAACAGCGCGTTAGCCGTGATAGAATACCTATATCGTCTTGTACCGCATGAATCCATACACAGTGAGTTGATTTATGCTTTAGCATTAACACAGCAACTAATTATTTAATGAATGATATAGATTTTTGACTTCAATGTTGAAGCGGATTCTTGCGAGAAAATGGGGCATATCATGGGTTTGGCAACAAATTAATAGAAATTGGGAAGTAGCCCCGTTAACTATTCACCTTAAAAACACCTGAAATGGCGTTGGTTTTTATTCCCAAATAGTCTAAATTTCTCGGACAATATTGAGCCTGTAGGTTCACACGGCAGGGATATCAAAATTCTTAATAAATTTTCAAAAGTTGTTTAGTATGAGTATAAATGCATCCAGCACCAAGCCCAATGGGCGAAGTGTTCTGATAATCGTTGAAAATTTACCGGTTCCATTCGACCGACGTGTCTGGCAGGAGGCAACTGCTTTAAAGCAAAATGGATACGGTGTTTCCGTCATTTGTCCGAAAGGTAAGGGACACAATACTTCTTATGAAGTTATTGATGGAATCAACATCTATCGGCATTCACTACCATTAGAAGCATCGGGTGCCATGGGGTACTTGCTGGAATACTCTGCTGCTTTATTCTGGCAGTTTTTTCTTTCCTGCCGTGTGTTGAGACGGCATGGGTTTGATGTCATTCACGCCTGCAATCCCCCGGATTTGATTTTTGTGGTTGCTTCATTTTTTAAAACATTCTTTGGCAAGAAATTTCTATTTGACCAGCATGATTTGAATCCGGAATTGTATGTTGTAAAATTCGGTCGCAAAGGCTTTTTCCACCGTATGTTGCAACGGTTTGAGCGTTGGACGTTCCAACTGGCCGATGTGAGCATCGCCACAAACGAGACCTTTAAAAGTATTGCCGTTTCGCGCGGTGGAATGGCGTTTGACAAGGTTTGGGTTGTCAAAAGTTATCCGGATTTGGACCGGTTTAAAATTGTAGAACCAAACACCGCACTAAAGAAAAACTTCAAGTATCTCATTGGTTATGTAGGCATTATGGCAGAGCAGGACGGCGTTGACTATCTTGTAAATGCCATGGCACATCTGGTTCATAAGCAAGGACAAAAAGATATTGGCTGTGTCGTCATCGGCGACGGTCCTGAACTGGCAAATTTGCGCAATCTTGCAGTTGAAAAAGGGGTCGCTGATTATGTCAAATTTACCGGTTATCTAAGTGGCAACGAATTGCTTGGCAATTTGTGTGCGCTCGATATTGGCGTCATTCCTGACCCGCCAAATGACTGTAATGATAAATTGTCCATGAATAAGGTGTTTGAATATATGGCGCTCGGCCTGCCATTTGTACAGTATGACCTGGCTCAAAGTCGCAGTGAAGCGGGAGAAGCAGCGTTGATAGCACAACATGGGACGCCCGAAAGTCTGGCTAATGGTATAGAAATCCTGTTGAAAGATGGAAAACGCCGCGCCCATATGAGTGCTTATGGTATGGAACGGGCGCAACGTGAGTTTCAATGGAAGAATGAAGTTGTAGCCCTGACCGATGCATATGCGGAACTGTGGCGGTAAATAAGTGATATTATTGGCATTTTACAGGAGGCCTCAGCCGCTATGAATGCAAGTCGGGAACAACGCCCCCTCTCCATTAGTGTTGTGATTCCCCACATGAATCAGCCGGATTTTTTGATACGCAGTTTAAGAGCTCTGGCAAACCAGAAGAATACCGATGGGTTGGATATCGAGGTCATCGTTGTGGATAACGGATCCCGGGAATTACCCGAAGAAATTTGCGACCTATATGATAATGTCCTGCTGATACAGGAACTGGAACCTGGCCCAGGGCCAGCCAGAAACAAGGGCGTCAGCATGTCATCGGCGCCAATTCTGGCCTTTGTTGACGCCGACTGCCTGGCTGATGAGAATTGGCTATCTGCAATTTGGGAAGCCTTCAATGACCGCGCTAACATCAAAATTCTGGGAGGCGATGTACGCATAGCCTATGAGGATGCGGAAAACCTGACAATGCTTGAGGCTTACGAGAGTATTTATGCTTACAGGCAAAAAGAATATATTGAGAAACAAGGTTTCTCCGGCACTGGAAATCTATCAATGCGCAGAGAAATCTATGAGGAAGTAGGTCCCTTCGCTGGTATTCATGTGGCTGAAGATCGCGACTGGGGACACCGTGCGGGAGAGAAAGGGCACAAAATTCACTATCTGCCAGATATGATTGTCCGCCATCCTGCCCGCAAAACCCTGTCAGAACTGCAGACCAAATGGGACAGGCATGTGAGCCATGACTTTGAAGAACAAGCCGTTGGGTTTTTTGGTCACCTCAAATGGGTTGCCAAGACCGTTGCAGTTGCCGGATCTCCCGTATTTGAACTAAGACGCATTGCAAAATCAGACCGGGTTGGTGGCATTATGGAACGTTTTTCTGCGTTTTTCGTACTGGTACACATCAGGCTATACAGGGGCAGGAAGATGTTCATGATGCTAGTTAAAGGCAAGAGCTCATCCAATAGCGGTAGCTGGAATAGGGATTAACAGTCCCGCCTATTTTGTGTATTCTCTACTCTTCACTAACCACTTGCGAGATTGTTTCCCAATTTCACTTCTGCTGTTTACGTTTTCATTCCGGCTGATTGTATTCAAAATTGTGAGTACAACTAGTCACTTGGAGCTATAATACGTATCATTGTAAGCTCTGCTTTTTGGAGGGTTTTGCAATGGTGGGTCGGATTAACTGATGTTGTGGTTTTGAATGATGATGAGCGCCTGTTTCTGGAAAGCCAAGTCAGGCGACATAAGGCTCCCCGATCATTATCTGACCGCTGCCGGGCGATCTTGCTGTGCGCTGAAGGGCTTGAGAGCAAGGAAGTTGCACGTCAGATGAACGTTCATGAACATACCGTTGGCAAATGGCGGTGCAGGTTCGGGCGGGATCGGATCGAAGGTCTGACAGATGAACACCGCCCGGGCCGACCACGCACTGTGTCTGATGATCGGGTGGCAGAGCGGCGGCCCCATACGTATATCCGTCACGGTACAACTTCGCTGTTTGCCGCCCTTGATATTGCTACGGGAGCCGTGATCGGCAAGTGTTACAAACGGCATCGTGCCAAAGAGTTCCTGAACTTTCTGAAGCAGATTGATGCTCACATGCCGCAGGGTCCGGATGTGCATTTGA
>JASFYT010000077.1:0-99757 GCA_045047085.1 Rhizobiaceae bacterium
GCGGATGTTCACCGGGAAGGAATGTTGGGAGCAGCAAAGTATAGCCCCACACGCTGGCACCGCAAATCATACCAATGATCGCGCCACGGGCATTGGCATGTTTCCAGAACATACCTCCAAAGAACGCCGGGCCTAATTGAGCGATCGCCACGAAGGATATCAGGCCAATCGAAGCAAGTGCCACGGTATTATCGGTGAGTGAATAATAGAAATACGCTAAGGTCAGCACCCCGACAATGGCACCGCGCCGAATGTTTAAAATGGGGATCTCCATATTGCGCGTGCTGGTCTCTTCCGCCCCTGCTTGCGAGCGCAAATAGATCGGCAAAATCAGATCGTTCGATATCATGATCGCCAGCGCAACACAGGCGACTACCACCATTGCCGTGCCTGCGGATAGGCCTCCGATAAAGGCAAACAGACTGATAAAACTACTGGCCGAACTATCCGATTGAGACATCGGCAAAATAAGCACGAAATTATCAGCGCTGATGCTACCGCCAAATTTGATCAACCCGGCAAGGGCAATCGGGATAACGAACAAATTGATGATCACCAGATAAAGCGGAAACAACCATCTGGCCCGGCGCAATTCCTGCTCCGTATGGTTCTCCACTACGGCCACATGGAACTGGCGCGGCAATAGCAAAAACACAATCAGGCTCAGTGCCGTATAAACAAAGAACTGGCCCCAATTGATACCATCAACCATTTTTTGAACATCGGAATTGTCTGATGCTTGAGAAAACAGATCGCCAAAACCATCAAAAATAACATAGACGGTGAAGAAGCCAACGCAGACAAAGGCCACCAGCTTAACGACGGATTCCATCGCAATTGCCAGCATCAAACCGTCCTGATGCTCGGTCGCATCCGCATGGCGCGTCCCAAATAATATAGTAAAAAGCGCCAACACCACCGTAATCAGGATTGTGATATCGCTGAAGGGTAAAAGGTCCGGTGCCAGCCCATCGGATGAATGAGAGATCAAGGTGGTTAGCGAACTGGAGATCGCTTTGAGTTGCAACGCGATATAAGGAACCGTCCCAATCACCGCAATGACGGTTGCAACCGCTGCCACATGCATGCTCTTACCGTATCGAGCACCCAAAAAATCAGCAACTGAAGTAATGCGTTGTTCTTTTGATAAGCGTACCACACGCTGCACAATTGGATAGCCGACGGTAATGACCAATATAGGCCCAAGATAAATAGCAAGAAAATTTATGCCGCTGGATACGGCCAGACCAACTGAACCAAAAAACGTCCAGGTGGTGCAGTAAATCGCTAGGCTGAGCGCATAAATATTGGAACGCCCACGCCATTGTTTCATAACTTTGCGGTCGCCATAACTGGCCACTGCAAAAAGCAATGTCAGATAGACGAACGCAACAATGAGTACAACCCAAGCCTGTATCAAATCTCACCCCTTGGTCTGTGACCAATACTATTGCGAGAATTCACCACATATCAGAGTGCTTTGTCCATGCTGCAATAGAACTACATTCCACAATCTCATTGTGGCTAAATCAGGTTCTCCCTTAACTTAGCGGAAATTCATGTGTATATGGACCATTCCACCGAAAGGGAAAGAATTGTTGGTGGGCAGATGAGATCATTCATGTAACGAGGAAACGCTATGCTCAATGAATTCAAAACCTTTATTATGAAGGGCAATGTCATGGACATGGCCGTCGGTATTATTATCGGTGGCGCCTTTACTGCAATTGTAAAATCTCTGGTTGGTGACGTGCTCATGCCGGTTATCGGCGCTGTTGTTGGAAATGCGGATTTCTCCAACTATTTCGCACCATTGTCTCAAGGTGTAACTGCTTCAACGCTTGACGCGGCAAAAGAGCAGGGAGCGGTGTTGGCATATGGTAGCTTTATTACCGCTGTCATAAATTTTTTGATCATCGCCTTTGTAATTTTCATGATTGTCAAATTCATCAATAGCCTCTCTGCTAAAGAAGAAGAGAAAAAAGCAGACGAGCCAGCAGCCCCTCCGGCACAGGAAGTACTGCTTGTTGAAATTCGTGATTTGCTAAGCAAGAAAAAGTAAGCACAAATTTAAATACGACATAAAAAAACCCCGGTGCGTCTGCATCGGGGTTGATTGTTTTCTATTTTTTGCGTTCAAACTCTTGCGCTAATTTTGCGATGGTCTTTTGATAAACCGTAGCCCGGTTCCAGCTTTTCAGCACTTCATAATTATGGCTGCCTTCTTCCCATCCTTGTCCGCGTCGCCAGCCTTCGCCCTTAAACCATGCGGCAGTAGAAGCCAGAACATCAGGAACGGAATTATAAAGATCGATGGTTTTATTGCCATCAAAGCTAACCGCATATTTCACAAACCGTGAAGGCAAAAATTGTGTCTGGCCAATTTCTCCTGCCCAGGCACCAAGCATTTGACTTTTCTTAAGGTGCCCACGTTCCACAATGGTCAGAGCGCTAACAATTTCATTGGTAAAAAATTCCGTCCTGCGGCAATCGTAAGCCAGAGTGGCTAAAGACTGGAAGATCGGTTTTGATCCGCTGAAATGTCCAAAGGAAGTTTCCAGTCCCCATATAGTGATCAGCATTGAAGCAGGAACGCCATATTTCTTTTCCACCCGGGCAAAGGTTTTGCGATAGCGCTTCATCTTTTTACGACCTATAGACACCATGCCTTGTGTTCGGCGTTTATAGAATTTCGCAAAGTTCTGTTTGAAGGATTTTTGGCCGCGATCAAGCCTGATCACTCTGGAGTTGTATTTCAGTCCCGAAAGTGAGCTGTTTACATTGGATTTTGAATAACCCTTGGCAATCATTTCTTTTTTAAATTGTGCCACCCATTTGTTAAATCCAGCACCCGTATTGCCGCATTTGGCAGCATAGGCGGGGGATGCCACAAAGGCGATTACAGCAGCGAATAATACACCGCGCACTAATGAATTACGCATAATAGTCCTTCCAATTATTTGAGCAAAAGCCCCGAATCTTATGACCTAAAGTCAAAGACTTTGTTTTTTTAACCCACACCATTCTGAAAACCAAATTTTTGTGCCAGTAATATGTTCAAAGTAAATTTAGAATCAGGAGTTAAGTTATGTATACACTTATCGGAAGCCCTAAATCCCGCGCATTTAGGGTCCTTTGGATGTTGGAAGAACTTGGCGTTGAATATGCGATTGAGGGAGTAGGACCGCGTTCTCCGGAAATCTTGGCAATGAATCCATCGGGAAAATTGCCGGTTTTAAAGGATGATGACGATATCGTTATCGACAGTACAGCGATCATTCAGTATCTGGCCGACAAACATAACAAATTTACTTATCCCGCGGCAACCATCGAGCGGGCACATCAGGATTCATTCACCTGTTTCGCGCTGGATGATCTGGACGGGATATTGTGGAATACAGCAAAACATTCATTTATCCTGCCGGAAGAATTGCGGGCATCTGGCGTCAAAACCGCCGCACAATATGATTTCGCCAATTCGCTGATCAATCTTGAAAAACGCCTTGGCAACAACGAGTATATCATGGGTGATACATTCACTGTGCCCGATATAATCATCACCCATTGCTATGGCTGGGCCGCCAGTGCCAAATTCGACTGGCCCGATGGCAAGGTAAAAGAATATGTGGAAAGAGTTCGGCTACGGCCAGCTTTTGTCAGGGCGCATGAAATACGCACGGCATCTTAACGGAGATTTATGATGACCAAAGATTTCGACACACTGGCAAAAGAATTCAAGGCAATGCATGTGCCTGGCAAGCCGTTCATACTGGCCAATGCCTGGGATTTGGGTTCTGCGCAAATGCTTACAGCGCTAGGTGCAAAAGCATTAGGTACGACATCTGCCGGATTTGCTTTTACACTCGGTCGCGATGATATGGGCGATGTTAGCCGCGAAGAAGCGATCTCTCATGCGCGGGATATGTTGATTGCTACTAATATTCCGGTTAGTGGGGATCTGGAAAACGGCTACGGCCATAACCCACAAGATGTTGCACAAACCATTCGCGATGCAAGCGCTGCCGGGCTATCAGGTTGCAGCATTGAAGATACCAAATTGCCCGATCAAACACCCTATGATTTTGCCAAAGCGGTTGAACGGGTTGAAGCAGCAGTCGATGCGGCTAAATCCCTCGATCAAGAATTCATGTTCGTTGCCCGCGCCGATGGTATTTTGACCGGGCAGTATGATACAAACGAAGCCATTCGCCGCTTGCAGGCGTTTGAAGCTGTCGGTGCCGATGGGCTCTACGCACCAATGCCACCCGATATGGATGAATTGAAACGAATATGCCTGTCGGTCGAAAAACCCGTCAACGTCCTGTGCGCTGGTCCCTTCACCAAATATACCATGGACGAATTTGCATCCGCAGGTGCCGCCCGCGTAAGCCTCGGTTCTGCGCTGGCCCGTGTCACCCATAAGGCAATTTTGGATTGTGCAGGTGCTATGTTCGGTTCCGGCGACATGTCACCTTTGCGAAACGGCGTTGGTTCAGACGTGATTGATCCGTTGTTGGTGCAGGGGAAAGCTGACTGATTACATCATTGGTCAGCGGGTTTAGTCGAAACGGGAGAAAACCCAGCAAGTTGAATTTTCGGATCATTCCCACATATTATTAGTTGCACTTGCAACTAAACTAAAATACGATGAAAGTTGCCTTTCCTCTTCCTTGGTATCATCTCAAAACCATGATCAATTCAAGTTCCCTCAACGAATGGCAATTTTTACAAACGACTTTGAGATACGGGAATAGCAGCAAGGCTAGACCATGAGCAAAATCTTCGAAACCCCGCTATACGCTTACGAAAAATCACCCGATCAAAGCATGGAAAACCCTGCGCGCCATCCAGTGGTTGTTATTGGTGCTGGGCCGGTGGGACTTGCCGCTGCACTTGATCTGGCGCAGGCAGATATTCCGGTTTTGGTGGTGGATGACAATGACAAGGTAAGCTCCGGTTCTCGTGCTATTTGTTTTGCCAAGCGCCCGTTGGAAATTCTTGATCGCCTCGGTTGTGGTCAGGTGATGGTTGATAAGGGCGTGATCTGGAACACCGGAAAAGTCTTCTTCGATGAACATCAGGTTTTTCAGTTTGACTTGCAGCCAGAAGGTGCCCATCAGCGGCCGGCATTTATCAATCTGCAACAATATTATCTGGAACAATATCTGGTTGAACGCCTGAGAGAATTACAGGCTGAGGGAAAGCCGGTTGAAATTCGCGGACGCAACAAAGTCACTGCTCTGGAACAAACGAATGATCACGTATCACTTACATTGGAAACCCCGGACGGCCCTTATCAAATCAACGCTGACTGGGTGATCGCCTGCGATGGTGCCAACTCACCTATTCGCTCAATGATGCAACTGGAATTCGATGGCAGGGTGTTTGAAGATAATTTCCTGATTGCTGATGTGGTGATGGAAGCTCAGTTTCCGGCCGAACGGTGGTTCTGGTTTGATCCCCCCTTTAACCGCAATCAGTCTGCCTTGCTTCATAAACAACCCGACGGTGTCTGGCGTATTGATTTGCAGCTAGGTTGGGACATTGACAAGGAAAAAGAAAAGCGACCAGAAAATGTCATCCCCCGCTTGAAAGCAATGCTTGGTGATGATGCAAAATTCGAACTTGAATGGGTTTCAATTTACACATTCCAGTGTCGACGAATGGAAAAATTTCGTCATAACCGCGTTTTGTTTGCCGGCGATAGTGCTCATCAGGTTTCGCCCTTTGGCGCACGAGGGGCTAATTCCGGTTTTCAGGATACGGATAATTTATGTTGGAAACTAAAACTCGTGATTGAAGGCAAGGCTCCGGAAAATCTTCTTGATAGTTATGATATCGAAAGGGTCTATGGCGCAGAGGAAAATATCCTCAATTCCACTCGCTCAACAGATTTCATCACGCCCAAAACCGATATCAGTCGCGTGTTTAGAGATGCCGTTCTTGACCTTTCCGCGAAATATGATTTTGCCCGCCCACTGGTAAATTCCGGCAGGCTTTCGGTGCCCTGCATCTATGATACTTCTCCTTTGAATGGCGAAAACGAAGACGGTTTCCCGGCAAAGCTTCGTCCTGGGGCATCCGCAATCGATGCACCATTACAGGATGGTTGGTTATTGGGGAAACTGGGTGGATGTTTTCAAATACTAACCATCGATACTTATGCGCCCGACCATATTAACGTGGATGGCATTATGATTGAACGCATTGCACTCGACAAAACTGAATCACTGACCACTCATTATCTGGGCAGCAATGAAAGTGCAGTTTACCTGATGCGCCCGGACCAACACGTTGTGGCCCGATGGACGACATTTGATGAAGAAAAAATTCGTGACGCGCTCAACAGATCAATTGCCCGTATTTGAAGCCCATTTTTAAGGAAGCCCATGCTGATCACCAAACCTAATCTCTCCCCGCCAGATGATTTCTACGAAATCTTGCTGGCAGCCCACGAAAACCTCTCACAGGAACAAAGCGTTGCCTTCAACGCCCGGTTGATCCTCGTTCTGGCCAATCATATTGGGGAAATGACCGTTCTTTCTGAGGCTTTGGATGTCGCAGGTGAAACTTCCAAACCTGCCGAATAATCGGAAAAGCAAACCACTATACTTCTATTTTTAAATGGCCAGCTCCCGTTACATTTGATAGGTGAAGGCAGAAATAATTTCAGGGTGGGATCAAGCGCATGACAGCAGAACGAATTGACGGAAAAGAAGTCGCAGCATCCGTGGTGGCTATCGTTACTGAGGCTACAAAAAAACTGATTGCTGATACGGGTACGGTGCCCGGTATTGCAGTTGTTATCGTCGGCGAAGACCCTGCCAGTCAGGTTTATGTCCGCTCCAAAGGGAAGCGCGCCGAAGAGTGCGGCTTCCACTCAGTGACCCACAAAATGGACGAGACTACTACCGAAGAAGACTTGCTTGCCATGGTCGTCAACCTGAATGAAGACGCCGCCATTCACGGTATTCTTGTACAATTGCCCCTGCCAAAACACATTGATGAGGGCAAAGTCATTCAAACCATCGCGCCGGAAAAAGACGTCGACGGATTTCATTTCATCAATGTGGGGAAATTGGGAACCGGCGAAACAGAAACAGCCTTCGTCCCCTGCACACCGGCAGGCTGTTTGGTGCTAATCAAACGCGCTTTGGGTACTGATGATTTTTCAGGCTTGAATGCGGTAGTCGTTGGTCGTTCAAACATCGTTGGCAAACCTGTCGCCAATTTGTTGCTGGGTGCCAATGCAACCGTAACCATCGCCCATTCGCGTACCAAGGATTTGCCAGCAATCGCGCGCGCCGCCGATATTCTGGTTGCAGCGGTCGGTCGTCCTGAGATGATCAAGGCCGATTGGGTTAAGCCCGGTGCATGCGTCATTGACGTGGGTATCAACCGCATCGACGCGCCGGAAAAAGGCGAGGGGAAAACCCGCTTGGTCGGTGATGTTGCCTATGCTGAATGTGCAGAAGTGGCTGGTTCAATCACTCCGGTGCCCGGCGGTGTTGGTCCAATGACCATTGCATTGTTAATGGCCGCAACCCTTAGTAGCGCCTGCCGCGCTGCAGGTGTTACACCCCCAAGAATATAGGACCTAGATAACACTCGCCCCCATATCCGCGCCGGAAACATTGGCGCGGAAAGTTGCAAATAATTCACGACCAAGACCAAATTCATTGGCCGATAAATCAGGGTTTGCAGCCTTACGACCCGCGATTACATCAGCGTCCACCAGCAATTCAAGTGTGCCTGCGTTGACATCAATTCGGATGATATCGCCGGTTTCAACTTTGCCAATATTGCCGCCTTCGCTAGCTTCCGGCGTCACATGAATGGCACTTGGAATTTTTCCTGATGCCCCCGACATTCGACCGTCGGTAACGAGCGCCACGTTGAAACCCCTGTCTTGCAATACACCAAGAGGAGGTACCATTTTATGCAATTCCGGCATGCCGTTTGCTTTAGGCCCCTGAAAGCGCAATACCGCGATGAAATCACGTTCCAGTTCTCCTGCCTTAAAGGCATCAACGATTTCATGCTGGTCATGAAAGACAATCGCCGGGGCCTCAATCAAATGGCGTTCTACATTGACTGCAGAAACCTTCGATACCGCCTGACCCAGATTGCCTGAAAGAATTTTCAATCCACCAGATTTCGCAAAAGGCGCGCTTACCCTTGCAAGAATTTTTTCGTTGCCCGGTCTGTCAATTGCCTTTTCCCAAATTGCCTCGCCGTCCCCGTCCAGTTTTGGTTCAAAGCGATAGCGCGATAATCCTGCGCCAATGATGGTATTCACATCCTCATGCAACAATCCATTATCGAGTAATTCCCCGATCAGGAATGGCAACCCTCCGGCTGCATGAAAATGGTTCACATCGGCCATGCCATTTGGATAAACCCGCGCCAACAGTGGAATAACCTCCGACAGATCAGCAATATCTTCCAGAGTGAGATGAATACCACCGGCGCGCGCCATGGCGATTAAATGCAAGGTCAAATTGGTGGAACCACCTGTTGCATGTAGGCCAATGATGGCATTGACGAATGAACGCTCGTTGATCATCTTGCCAACCGGCGTGAATTCATTGCCAAGTGCAGTAATCGCAAGCGCCCGCCGTGTTGCCTCTCTCGTCAAAGCATCGCGCAATTGGGTGCCCGGATTAATGAAGCTGGAGCCAGGTAAATGCAGGCCCATAAATTCCATCAGCATCTGGTTGGTGTTCGCCGTGCCATAAAATGTGCAGGTGCCCGGCGAATGATAAGACTGGCTTTCGCCTTTTAATAATTCTTCGCGACCAATTTTACCTTCCGCATAGAGTTGGCGAATTCTAGCCTTGTCCTGATTGGGGAGGCCGGTGGGCATTGGACCGGCGGGTACAAAGATCGCAGGCAAATGACCAAAGGTAAGGGCAGCAATCACCAGTCCGGGAACAATCTTGTCGCAAATACCAAGAAACAATACTCCATCAAACATATTGTGAGTGAGGCCGATACCGGCTGACATGGCAATCAGATCACGCGAAAACAGCGACAATTCCATGCCGGGAAAGCCCTGAGTCACCCCATCACACATAGCAGGAACACCAGCGGCAACCTGTGCCACGCCGCCAGCTTTGTGAGCCGTTTGTTTGATAAGTTCGGGGTAATCCACATAGGGTTGATGAGCAGAAAGCATATCATTATAGGCAGTGATAATGCCAAGGTTTGGCACAATATCGCCGCTCAATGCCGCCTTATCATCGGGACCGCAGGCAGCAAACCCATGAGCCAGATTACCGCAACCAAGAGCGCTGCGATTTGGCTTTTCCTGCACCTGACTTTCCAGCCGCGAAAGATAAATCTCACGACCCGGTTTGCTCCGCTCGATCACCCGTTCGGTGACGCGTCTAATCTGGCTATGAACCGTCATAAGGTTTCCTCGATCATGATATGTTGGGGTCTTAAACCCCATTTCCGGTGGCTTGTTATGCTGACCAGAACAATTCTACGTCTTTATAATTGCGCAATATGTGGCGAATAGGCAAATCATTGACAGGCTCGCTCTCGTCTAAGGCACGCCCCATAACCTGTTGTTTTTTGCCGCCTTCCAAATGTATCGCCAGAAAATTTGTGGCTAATATCGGTGGCAGGGTAAGGGTCACGCGAACTTCTCCAGCTGCACTTGCCCGCATTGTGGAGATGATGTTTTTCGTATTTAAATCAGTCGCGGTTTCAAGCTTGTCGCCTGATGGAAAAAACGAAGCGGTGTGTCCGTCTTCTCCCATGCCAAGCACCACTGCATCGAATGGCAAAAGCGGTTTAATAGCTTCTTCAATCGTTGCAACGGCTTCCTCAGGTTCCATACCTTCCTGAAAGAGCGGTTGGAACTTGGCTGCTGCCGCATTGTTTTTCAACAAAAAATCTTTCACCAGTTTTGCGTTGGAGCGGTCTTCAGAATCATCCACCCATCGCTCATCCACCAAGGTGATGGTGATGTTTGACCAATCCAAATCCCGCTTTGACAATGCCTTGAAAAATGACACGGGTGTTGAACCTCCCGAAACAGCAATGCTGGCTTTCCCATTTAGCCCAAGTCCTATTTTGAGTTCAGCCTCAATCTGGTCAGCCAATTTGTTAGCAAGTATTTCCCGGTTTTCGAGTGCATGTATTTCCATTAATCTTCGTCATGCTCCTCATGCCACGTGCGGTCGTCATGGCTGATAAGTTTGACAGAATCTGATGGCCCCCAACTTCCTGCCACATACTTTTTGGGCTTTTCATCCATTGCTTCCCACGCTTCAATAATAGGATCAATCCATTTCCACGCAGCCTCAACCTCATCACGCCGCATAAACAAGGTTTGATTGCCGCGAATAACGTCGAGCAGTAAACGCTCATATGCATCAGGCGCTCTATTATCAAAGAAAGAAGCAAAACTCATATCGAGCGAAACATGGCGTAAACGCATGCCGCCGGGACCGGGATCCTTGATCATGATCCATTGCTTCACCCCTTCATCCGGCTGCAATCGCAATACCAGACGGTTGGAAACAAAGTTACCAGCATCCTCAGTGAATATATTATGTGGAGCCGGTTTGAACTGAATAACAATTTCAGAGACCCGCTTCGGCATCCGCTTGCCAGTGCGAAGATAAAACGGAACTCCAGCCCAGCGCCAGTTCTGAATATTGGCTTTCAATACCACAAAGGTTGCGGTGTTTGAATCCTTGTCTTCAATCTCATCTAGATATGCAGGAACAGCAATCCCGTTATCTGCCCCGGCAGAATATTGGCCGCGTACGGTATATTCCCCGGCATTGGACGCATTAATAGGTTCCAGACAGCGTAGCACCTTCAGTTTTTCATCGCGTACGGAATCCCCGTCCATGTTAGCGGGCGGTTCCATCGCTACGAGACAAAGAAGTTGAAGTAAATGGTTCTGCACCATATCGCGAATGGCACCAGACTTATCGTAATAGCCCCCGCGTCCCTCGACACCCAGTGTTTCAGCAACTGTGATTTGGACATGATCCACATGGGCAGAATTCCACAGTGGTTCATAAAGCGCATTGGCAAAGCGCAGCGCCATCAAATTCTGTACAGTCTCTTTGCCGAGATAATGATCGATGCGGTAAACCTGTTCCTCGCGGAAATATTTGCCTACAATCTCGTTGAGGTTCCGGGCCGATTGCAAATCCGTACCAATCGGTTTTTCGATCACCAAACGGGAACGCTCCCGAATAAGCCCATTAGCGTGCAATCGCTTCGCAAAATCGCCAAACAATACCGGTCCAACGGCTAAATAATAGGCACGTATCCGATCTTCATCCCCAAGCAGTTTTGATAATGCTGACCAACCCTTGTCAGATTTTGCATCAAGTGACACGTAATAAAACATGTCGATAAAATTCTGCACATTCTCGTCGTCTAATTCATCAGCGACCACATGGGTGCGGATAGCATTTTCGGCAAACTTACGAAATTCCTCATGAGATAATTCAGCTCGCGAAGCACCAATGATGCGAGTTCCCTCCGTGATCTGACCGTCAGCAGAACGGCGATAAAGAGCAGGGATTAATTTGCGCTCGGACAAGTCGCCAGTGCCACCAAAAACAACATAGTCAAACGCTTCAACAGGGATAATCTGGCTGGTCATTCGTGGTCGGTTTCCTGTGCTTCCGGGTTTTTATAAAACCCAGTGGGGGCAAGGTGCTCAATGAATATTATCAGGTGTTTGAACGTTTTTTGCAGTTTTTCATCATTTCCACAGTCTTGCTACATTTAAATCGATTAAAATTCAAGATAATGTCAGGACCCAGGCAGTTTCCGGTAGAATTTCACCGAAACTCTCCCGCACCCTGCCACTGGTAAGCGGTAAGCCTTCTATGTAAAGTCGAATTTCAAACTGGGAGGCAGTTAGCATGGACGCGCAGATTTTTAAAATCGGGCTGCCAATTGCTTTGGCAATTACCATGCTGGGCATGGGCCTTGGTCTGACGATGGCAGATTTTTCGAACGTGTTCACCAAGCCCAGAGCATTTTTCACCGGCGTGATACTGCAATTATTTGTATTGCCATTGGTGGCGCTTGCTGTGATTTACGCCATGCCAATGGCTGCACCCTTTGCGGTGGGAATGATGATTTTGGCCGCCTGTCCGGGCGGTGCCACGTCTAATATTCTGACTTATGTAGGGCGCGGTGATGTCGCCCTGTCAGTATCTCTAACTGCCTTGATAAGCCTGATCGGCTTTATCACAATTCCATTGATTTCTGCTTGGTCATTGAACGCATTTATGGGAGCTGCGGCACCGGAATTGCCTATCGGTAAAACCATGCTCGGTGTACTGGTAATTGTCGCCATTCCCATTGCAATCGGTATGCTGGTGCGCAAGATATCACCGCGCCTTGCAGCCATGGCCGAAAAACTGGTTCGCCCGCTTTCCGTAATTGTTCTGCTTGTCGTAGTTGTCAGCATTGTTTATCTGGAGCGAGACAATATCCTCGATTATTTTTTACAAATAGGCATTCAGGTGGTTGCCTTAAATTTGCTGATGATGATATTGGCGGCAATGATTGCCAATATTATGAATTTGCCCGGCCCTCAACGTACAACAATCACTCTGGAATGTGGCTTGCAAAACTCTACTATTGGTCTGACTGTTGCCTTGACCATATTGGGCAATATTCAAATGTCGGTTCCCCTTGCGGTTTATGGCCTGATTATGATGACCACCGGCTTTGCTTATGCGATCTTTGTGAAAGGTCGCCAGAAAGAAAATTCAAATGAAGAGTAGTATTAAATCGGACACCATCGCAGCACAGGCCGCAGGTCATCTTGATATGGCCAGCGGCGGCGTAGTGCCGTCGCTACAACCATCCACTACCTTTGCGCGCGATAAAAACAACGCCCTTCTCAATAGCAAGAATCTCTATGGTCGTGATAGTAATGATGCAGTGCGTCTTGCTGAGGAAATTCTGGTCAAGCTTGAAAATGCAAAAGATGCGTTGTTGTTTCCATCAGGAATGGCAGCGATTGCTGCGATTTTCAGAACCCTCCCAAACGATGCCACCGTCATACTGCAATCAGGCATTTATTGGGGCACGACCCATTGGATACGTACATTTTGCCAGCGCCGAAATATTGATCTAGTTGAGGTGGAAGCCAGCAATAACGCAACTCTTCAAAGTGCGTGTGAGAAAACTAATCCTGATATTCTCTTTGTCGAAACCCCATCTAACCCGTGGTTAAAAACTATAGATATCGCTTTTTCATCGAGTTGCGCAAAAAAGTTTGGCGCTATTCTGGTCGTTGACGGCACAGCAGCAACGCCCATTCTAACCCAGGCCCTCGATCATGGTGCAGATATTGTCATGCATTCTGCCACCAAAGCAATCAACGGTCATTCCGATGTGCTTGCCGGAGTATTGGCGATCAAAAATGACGACCTTCCTATCTGGGCTGATATCAAAGCAGATCGCCATGATGCAGGTGCGATCATCGGCGCTTTTGAAGCTTGGTTATTGATCAGGGGCATGCGAACCCTTCCATTGCGTGTTGAGCGCATGAGCAGAAACGCACAGCAAATCGCGGAGTTTCTGGAAAGCCATGCCAACGTTGATAGTGTGCTTTATCCCGGGTTAAAGAGCCATGAAGGCCACGCGCTCGCGGCAAAACAAATGCAGGGTGGCTTTGGTAGTCTGATGTCATTTTTGGTCAAAGGCAGTGAGGAAGACGCATTAAGGGTCATAGGAAAGTTGCAATTAATCCACCGCGCAACATCATTGGGCGGCGTGGAAAGCCTGATAGAGCATCGCTTCACCATCGAATCCGAAACAGGTATTCCGCCAAACCTATTGCGTTTATCGATCGGCATTGAAGCAGCCAGTGATTTGATCGGGGATATCGATCAGGCGTTAACTTATTAGGTCCTGACCCTAACCCCGTGGCGGGCGAAATAGGTAGACCACAAGCCATACGGGCACAATAACCATAGAGCCGAGGATCACGTTTGGAATAGCCCATTTGAGCCCGCGTTCCAGTATCGCCATCACTTTCTCAGGTGTCATACCTAATTCCAGCAAGATTTGCTCGGCTGATAAATTCAGTTTTGTCAAAAGCATACCAGCAATCAGGGATGCTAGAGCAATTTTAACAAATGTCGAAAAGAGGCGAATCATGATCTTGCCAGTAGCTTAATGCGGAATATTCTCCAATATAGCCGATATTCACAAATATCTCCAAATTATAGGTTCTGACCCCCAGCGCACAATCTGAAAAGTGCCTAGTTGGCAGAGGTGTCTCGGTTTCTTTCGGCAGGGGGTTGGACGCTGCGACTGCTAGCCGGCCACCGGGTCAATAGAGGTGAACCAAAGGTGCCACCAATGATAAAATTGTTCCATTTGCCCGTTTTGAGCGGTTGGTCGGGGATTGGTGTCTGCCCATCAGCAATTTGTTCGATCTGGCGCATTTTTGCCTGTATCGCCAGGCCGCCCAATAGCAGATCAAAATTGCCACTGAGCGCCATCTCGCGCCCCGGGCTGAGCATTGCGCCTTCCGATATCCAGGCAATGCCACCATTGATCAGGAATTCAAACTCGGCCTTGTCAAAAACGGTTCGCCCACTGAGTTCATCAAAAGATATGCGCCTTTTCTCTTCTGAGAATATGGCATCAAGTAAAGTCAGATTAACGCCGTTTATTTGCCCGTCGCTTGCACTGGCATCTACCGTGCCCATCATATTTCGAATGAGAGAACGTCGGTCGGTTCCAGCAGTAGCCAAATCCAGTTTGAAATCCAATGTACCGGAAGGCTGTATTATTTTTGCATTCAGCAATGTGGCAACTTCGGAAAAATTCGTATCGTTTGCTGTTACATTGAAGGAATATTGTGGGCTGTCTGTCTCCAACTGGGCTTCGATTTTTGCCGCCACATTACCACCGAACATCACGAGATTTCCCACATCCAGTGCCCAGTTTCCTTCGCGTACAGATAGCGCTGCTGCAAAATCTGTACCCGCCAGATCATAAACCGAGACTGAGTTGGAGGAAATTCTCATGTCCAGTGAAAGTTTGCGCAGGGAAGTTTCCGTGGCATCTCCTCCACCAGTTTGTTTGTCGGAAACCGTTTCAAGTAATTTGGTGATATTGATTGCATCAAACGCGAGCGTACCATCTAGTTTAGGCGTATTTTTTTCATCAATGCTGATGCTGATTGCCCCAACCGAGCGGCTGCCATCCAGTGTGATAGCAGCTTCCGTGAGTTGGGCTTTATTCGGCTTCATCTCAAGTTTACCTGCCCCGTCCAATTCACCAATGAGCAGCCCGTCAAGCAGAGTTACGCCCAGAAATTCACCCATGCGGTTGGCCGAAGGTGAGTGCACATTAAATTCACCAACCAGATGGAGATCAGCAATCAAATTGGCTTCGCCGGTAAAATTAAAGTCGAGAGGGGCAGACTTCATATTGACTTCGACTTCCGAATTTCCACCGCTCATCAACTGGATCGGTTCCTCGGCTTCCGCCGTGAAATTCAGTTGCTCCCCCTGCCATATACCGCCCATTTTCATTAGCAGTTTGCTATCGCTATCGGGCCAGATAATGGTTCCGTTGATATTGGTAAAGGTCTCCACTACGCCTGAAATTGCATTTTCATAATTGGCAATTCCATCAACAATCTCGAACCGGCCGAAAGTCGCACTGGGGACAGGGTCATCGGATTCACCCTCCGAGCGTGATTTGGATCTAGCATCCAGAACATCACGTATTTTGCCTTTGTCAAATATCCAGTTTGCCTTGCCATTGCTATCGGTTTTAAAATTGAAATGCGGTCTCACAAAACGAAAGTTTCTGATTTCCGCCCGGCCAAAAAAGGCAGAGAACGTTTCCAGCTTGCCAAACAATTTATCTATTCGCACGAACGGAGGTGAATTGGGCGGAGCAGACGGGTCTTCGATGACCACATCTGAAATTTCAACACCAAGAAATGGCTGGAAAGAAACGGTCGGACTGCTGCGAAAAGTCATGGTGCGACCAGTGAGGCTTTGCACTTCGCTCAATATCCTGCTCTTGACTGTGTCCGAAGAAATAAACATCGGAGTCATCAAAATAAGGATGGCGACGAAAACCACCAAAATACCAAAAATTACTATTACCCGTTTCAAACTCACCAACCTGGGTGCCGGATAGGTTCCGGCGATCTCGATTACAATTACCCTGCATTGAGATTACAGCTATTTGGCCATTTATCCAAGCATGATAATTGACGAAATTTCGTCCTCTGCCATTTACAGTTTCAAGGCCTCTGTGCCAAAATAGAAATGGACGTAACAGGAAGATAAATATGGATAATTCGAATCCGATCTGGTCTCCAAGCAAGACACAGATATCTGACAGCAATATGATGCAATTTGCCCGCTGGGCTTCGGAAAAATGGGACCGTTCCCTCACCAATTCCGACGAGCTCCATGCATGGTCAATTAATCACCTAGGGGAGTTTTGGGATTCGATTTGGGATTATTGCGGTGTTGTCGGTGAGAAGGGTGAACGGATATTAGCCAACCCCGGTAAAATGCCAGGTACGAAATTTTTCCCGGATGCCAGCTTTAATTTCGCTGAGAATCTACTGAAGAAATCCGACGGTGACACCGCCATGATATTTCGCGGAGAAGATAAGGAACGAGCTTCTATTAGTTGGGATGAACTGCACGTGCTTGTGTCTAAATTCCAGCAGGCACTTGCATCTGCTGGGGTAGGCGAGGGCGACCGCGTTGCTGCCATGATGCCCAATATGATCGAAACCATCGCCGCCATGATAGCTGTTTCTTCCATTGGCGCAATTTGGTCATCATGTTCACCAGACTTCGGCACCAAGGGTGTGCTTGATCGTTTTGGTCAGATCGAACCAAAAGTGTTTTTTGCCTGCGATGGCTATTGGTATAATGGCAAGCGGATAGAGATCGCGGAAAAATTAGCTGAAATCGTGCCTGCCCTTAAGACAAAAACGGTTATTATTCCCTACCTTGGCATCGCATCGGATGTTGCCGACAATTTACCCGATGCGGTTAGTCTTGAGACGTTCATCGGCTCATTCGAGGCAAAAGCAGTTAGCTTTGTGTCCCTGCCGTTTGATCATCCACTATATATCGTGTTCTCGTCCGGTACTACCGGCATTCCAAAATGCATCGTCCATTCTCAGGGTGGCATCTTGCTCATGCATCTCAAGGAGCATCAGCTTCACTATGGATTGGGTGATGAAAGCAGGTTTTTCTACTTCTCCACCTGCGGTTGGATGATGTGGAACTGGTTGGCCTCCGGCCTGGCCAGCGGTGCAACGCTGATGCTCTATGATGGTTCACCTTTCGCGCCCGATGGCAATGTGTTGTTTGATTATGCGGCTGAAGAGAAATTTACCTTTTTTGGCACCTCGGCCAAATTCATTGATGCGGTTCGAAATGCTGATCTGAACCCCGCAATAACCCATGATTTAAGTGCTGTGCGGGTGATAACCTCCACCGGTTCGCCGCTGGCACCGGAAAATTATGATTTCGTCTATTCTCACATCAGTCCCAATGTGCATCTTGCCTCGATTTCCGGCGGGACAGATATCGCCGCCTGTTTTGTCGGTGGAGATCCAACGAAACCGGTCTATAAGGGTGAAATTCAAGCCAGTGGTCTGGGTATGGCGACAGAGGTCTGGAACGATGAGGGTGAGCCCGTGCAATTGGAAAAGGGCGAGTTGGTTTGCGTCAAACCTTTCCCCTCAATGCCCATAGGTTTCTGGAATGATCTAGATGGCAGCAAATATCACGATGCATATTTCGCCCGCTTCGATAACATTTGGTGCCACGGAGATTTTGCCGAATGGACCGAACATGGCGGTATGGTTATTCATGGTCGATCCGATGCAACGCTTAATCCCGGGGGAGTGAGGATCGGCACTGCGGAAATCTACAATCAGGTCGAGCAATTGACGCAGGTTGATGAAGCTTTGTGCATTGGGCAAAGTTGGGAAAGCGATGTGCGGGTGGTCCTGTTCGTCAAACTCGCCGCCGGAGTAACTCTTGATGAGGCGTTGACCAAAACCATCAAACAAAAAATCAGAACCGGCGCCACTCCGCGCCATGTTCCAGCAAAAATCATAGCTGTTGCGGATATTCCTCGCACCAAATCAGGCAAGATTACAGAACTCGCTGTGCGAGATGTGGTCCATGGTCGTCAGATAAAAAATCAGGAGGCTCTAGCCAACCCGGAGGCGCTCGCATTGTTCGAAAATCTGGCAGAACTGGCCTAAATATGCTCCCAACACAACGCTAACATTCAGGGCAGCGAAGAGCTGCCCGGCGCTAGCTGCGCCGCGCTTTCGCAGGCCTGAGCGCAGCGAAGATGCGCCGTGAGAACAATTTATGGTTAACCAAAAGTAACCAGGATTTTAACCTTGAAATCATTCGGGGGTTGGTTGAAAGGCATTTTAAGGATTCTGGTAAGGTTTTATTAAGCTTTGAAGGCGATATTGGTCTTCAGAGATTTTAAGCTTTTGCTACAAAGTTTAACAAAATATTTGAACACAGCGTGCCTCTCCTAATGTTGTTATCAAATTCCTGGCCCCGTTTTTACGGGGCCTTTTTTTTTGACTAAAACCAAGAGGTTTTTAATCCGCCAAAACGCGTTGTGTCGGGAATTGTACATGGGCGATTGTACCCTTGTCCGTGGCGCTTTCCAGATCAAAATACGCTCTGTTAGCATCAACCAGCGCTTTTGTAAGCGGCAGGCCAAGACCAGTTCCCTCGCCGCGTCTATCGCGGCCGGTTCCGGGAATTTGATGGAAGGGCTGCATGGCATCCTTCAATTCGCTCTCGCTCATGCCAATGCCTGTATCACGGATGCGAAGTGCTACTTCCCCATTACTTTCATAAACCGTTGAAACGATCACCTGACCGTTGCGCTGGGAAAATTTAATCGCATTGGAAACAAGGTTCATAATGATTTGTCGCATGGCGCGCGCATCTGCAACGACCTTGGGAACGGCACGAGATAGGGATGTTCGGATGATAATGCGCTGGCTATTTGCCTGCGGCTGCATCAGGGCAACGGTTTCTGAGACGATCTTATTTAAATCAACGGCTTCAAAAGACAAGTCCATTTTGCCGGATTCAATTTTGGAAAGATCAAGAAGGTCGTTGATCAGATCAAGCACATGAACGCCCGAACGGTTAATATCGCGCAGATATTCGCGGTAACGCTCATTCTCAATCGCGCCAAACCGCTCCTCGATCATTACATCGGAAAATCCGATAATTGCATTGAGCGGCGTACGGATTTCATGGCTCACCCGTGCCAGAAACTCGGATTTATGTTCGCTGGCAAGTTCCGCTTGTCTGCGTGCCTGAATAAGGTCTTCTTCCGCTTTTTTCCATGCGGACATATCGCGAATGACAGCGCACAATTTTTTGGAAGTACCCATTTTGCCAAAGGTCACCAACAGCGGTATGAAACCACCATTGGCTTCACGGCCAATCAGCTCCAACCCGTCATTCAACACGCTACCGACCGGGTCTTTGGGTTCGTCCGTATCGCTGGTCAACGCAACAATGATGCTGGCGATGGCGTCGTGACTCTCTACTGCAAAGAGGGTTTCAATGCTTTTATTGGAAACGCCCGAATGTTCAATACCAAACAACGCTTCAGCCGGTGCATTGATCGATTCAATCGTGCCCATATTGTCAACAACAATGATACCGTCCGTGGCAGTATTTAGAATATTCTGGAGCTGGCTGACTTGGGAGATTTCAATCGCTGGCATTTCATCATGTGCAGCCGGTGCAGTGGGTTCCGTCAACAATGCGTCGCCAGGTGTTTTTTCTTCCAAATGCGGTGAGAACGTTAGCAACAGCGCCTTTTCACCCCGCCACGCAATGCTACGAAGGGTCATTTGGCCGCTCAGTTGTTCCCCACTGGCAAGAACAAGGTGGAAGGCATCATTGCTTCCTTCTTCCAATTCACTCTGGCCTTTATCGAAATTGCTTTCGAGTAGAACATCAATGCCACCAGCATCGACGATCTCGCTGAGGGAATCATAACCAGTAATATCCAGCATCTCTTCATTGACGAACAGGCATTCGTCGGCCTGATAAACCAGTGCGGGAATGTCTAAATCTCTGACTTTTTCCAGTTCGCCATTGATTAAATCATCGTCTGCGGAATTGTCGTTTGCCAAGTCACTATTGGACAAATCATTATTGGAATTTTTTTCGTCATCTGACACAACCGTTTCAGGAACGCCAGCTTCTTCTTCCCTGCCAATGATCCATTCGGAGTCGGATGTCTCACGCAGAGATTTACCAATTTTGTCGAATGCCCGATTTTCATGATCGGTCAGGTTTTCTCTTTCAGGCTGGGCCGGCTGAACCGGTTGGTCTTCCTTCGTCGCTTGAGGATGCCCAGGTGTCAGGTGAAAAACATTGTCCGGTTTTTCCTCTGGAACAAACTCATCTTCCTGTGTTAAAATCTGACGAATTGAGACGTCATCCGTTTTCTCATTATCAAGCAATGAAGTAGGCGCGCGTTTTCCAACCCACCCCTTGGTGCGGGCGGCAGTAAGGGCAAGTCCGGTTGCATCCTGGTCTAAAATAGCATCAGCCGTTCGGATGACCCCAAAGCCACGAAAGCCTTCAAATTCCCGCTCAGAACTAAACGCAGGGAGGGCTGCCAAATCAATTGGGACTTGCAAATCCGTTCCCTGCACCGGCCACATCACCGATTTGCCGGACCATGTGTCTTGTTTGGAGAGCAGGCCGCCTATGATGCCATTTTCGTCAAACCCGAATACCGCAGCAACATCCTGCCATCTTCGGCCAACCACATCGGCAGCGTTGGGGCCAACGATTTCGGCAAGTTCAGGTGAGACGGATTTGAATATCTGGTTCTCGTCGATAGTCCAGGCAAAACGTGTGGCATTGGCCGTGTCATCAAAGGTGAAAGGAGGCTCATCAACCTCATCCGTTTGCTCTATATCGCCGGTTACACTGGCATCTTCCTGCGTAACATCTTCGTTCAGAGGTTTAGTTTCCTCATTATCGATGATTTCAATATCCGGTTCTTCTGCTTCGGCAACAACCTCATCAGGTTTGTCGGCTTCTGGTTCGGTTAATTCTTCGACTGAAGTCTCTTCTTCAATTAGTTCTTCAGGCTCATCCGCCTTAGCCTCATCGCCGAACTGTAGCACAGGCTCATCAAGAGGATGGCTATCTCCATCAGATATCATATCTGTTTCAGGCAGAATTGGTTCTTCTACGATATCGTCCTTCGAACTAAAGACACCAACTGAGGTTGAAGGTATAGGCTCGTTCACCCCTCCCGATCCGGTTCTCGCCAGAACAAGCAGATTACGACCAGGATTGTTGCTTAGCCGGGCAATGCCAGCGGCAAATTCACTTTTATCCAGCGCGTTAATGCGACGCTTAACAAGGCGGTCATCTTGATCGCGCAAATCACTCACCAAAACCTGCAAATCGTCAACCGATAAATCAATGTCCGAAAAGGAACGGGTGGCAGCGATGGTCAACGTGTAATCATCAATAATTGCGGCTGCATCAGCAAAACCGTTCAGTGAATTAACGGCATTATCGGCAATCTCGTATTCTTTTAAAGTGCGAAGTAATTTTTCGTCCTGACACTTGAGCAACAGCGCCTTTTCCCCGTGGGGCAAGGTTATCATGCTCAACTCGCACTGAATAAGCTCGGAGCGCAGGCCGCGGACAACGCGAAATCCCCGCGAAAGGGTTTCATTTTCGCGCAATTGCTCATAGGCAAATCGTAATTGCTGAATGAATGGCTGTGATGGGGAAGGGCGCGAGGAAAGTAGTTCTACAACGCCGTCTCCCCCGAAAAACTCGGCACCTGCTGCATTTACCCAAAGCACAACTTCTATACCAGCGTCAAAAACCAATGCAGGTTCTGGCGACAGAACATGACCGCGTAATTGTTGCAAGACACACAGGTCAAGATATGAATATTCAGGCTTTTGCATCGTCATCAACTCAATACTCAATAAACAACTAAGGGCACACCAAGCCAACCCTATGTCAGGCGGCTAATTCAACAGTAACCATTTGTTAATATCTCGGGAAGCCCCGTGGGTCCAGATAAATGAGCATTTAAGCGCCATGTAACTCCGGTGAGGGTTAATTATTATTGTGCAGCGCAACAAAAATGTTGCAATGCACAAAAAACGTGCTATCTAAAGGGTACAAAGAAATTTATTAAAGATGACGGCGAGGGTTTTGCCGCCTACACCCGATGGAGATCGACTATGACAAAGAAAACTGAAAAAGCTATCCCGGCTTTCGAAATGCCAAAATTTGACGCATCCGCATTTGATTTTGCAAAAATGAACGAAACTTTTCGCGAGTACGCTGAAAAAGGCGCAGCTCAACAGGAAGAGTTTTACAGCAATTTCAAAACTGTTGCTGAAGAAGCCAAAGTTTCTGCTGAAGAAGCAATGGAAGTTGCACGCGGTGCTGGTGACGAACTTTCCGCTAAGGCAGTTAAAAACGTAAAAGCCAATACAGAAGCAGGTACAGCCTTCTTCGAAGGCATGATGGGTGTAAAATCATTCACCGAAGCATTTGATCTGCAAGGCGCTTTCTTCCGTACACAGTTTGAAACGGTATCAGCTCAGGTTAAAGATGCTGTTGAACTGACAACCAAAGTCAGCGAAAAAGCAGCCGCACCTGCCAAAGCAGCGTATGAAAAAGCTGTTGCTTAAGGCTTGTTTTGCCTAAAGAAAACAAAGATACGGGCAGCAAATTGCTGCCCGGCACTCCGATGCCATGCCAACTCGGTGAGTTTCTCCCGATACCAAGCTAAAATATCATCATACAAAATTGGACAGTTTGCACCTCGTTTTCAGACAGAAGCCTGAAATGGTCTGCTTTTTTGTTTACCCAATAAGGTAAAAAATCCCCTTTGACCCTTGCAAATGGGAATGGATAGCCGTATTTCAGTTTTGCAGTAAGATGTGCGGTTGTAGCTCAGTTGGTTAGAGCGCTAGATTGTGGCTCTAGAGGCCGGTGGTTCAATTCCCCCCAACCGTACCATTTTCCCAAACATTGGCTTCCAGATGTATCTCTAAGCTAAACAGATAGCATCGGCAGAGCTTCCGTCTTCAGGCAGCCTGCAGTTTGGTTTTCCGCTCGAGAATACTGAGTAATCCACTTTCAATCGGTGTCTCAGTAGAAACCAATATTTCGTCATCATGAGTATTCATATCGATCAGATCATCGGTTTCAAACGTGCTCAACATGTAATTGATGTTGCTCACGTCGTCGGCAAGCGCCCGGCTGGCGGCATTGTTGTGCTCTGCCATGTGGGCGTTTTGCTTGGTTCCCTCGTCGATCATATTTATTGAACTGCTTATTTCTTGAAGCCCCGATGATTGCTCATAAGCCGCAACCACAATCGCTGCTACATGCTCGCTGATATGTTGGACTTCTTTCGCAATCACATTCAAAGCACCACCCGTATCGTTTACCAGATTAACCCCGGTATCTACCTCTTCGCCGGATTTGATAATCAGTTCTCTAATTTCTTTGGCTGCCGTAGAAGAACGTTGAGCAAGGCCACGTACTTCCTGTGCAACGACTGCAAAACCTCTTCCAGCGTCGCCAGCCCTTGCAGCTTCAACTCCGGCATTAAGCGCAAGCAAATTGGTTTGAAACGAAATCTCGTCAATCACACCAATAATTTTAGTAATTTCTTTCGAAGACGCCTTAATTCGATCCATGGCCTCAACCGCGGTATCCACGATCTCACCAGAATGCTCTGCATCAGCTCTGGTTTTCTCCACAAGAACACCCGCTTCTTCTGCGCGTTGCGTAGAAGTACGAACAGCCAGAGCAATTTCCTTTACCGCATCAGCAGTTCGTTCAATTGATTCTGCTTGGGATTCAGTACGCTTGGTCAAATTTTTAGAAGAATTTCGAATATTTTCGGTGGTTGATCTCAACGAAATAGATGTGTCGCGTAATCGTCTGATCATATCAACACTGTGGTTTTCATTCGCCTGCATTTCACTATTGAGGATATTCACCTTGATTGCGTTCTCCCGGAAAACAATAAGTGCCCGGTACATCATGCCAATTTCAGTCGTACTCGGATCATCCTCAATTTCTATTGTAGTATCATTGACAGCCAGGGCTTCTGAAATCCGGGTAATTTTCTTTAGTGGCAGAACAATGGATTGCCCAATAATCAGCCCAGCAAGGAGCATTATAAACAGGGCGGCACAAATCACCCCCAATATAGTATAGCGTACCAAAGTGGTCAGTTCCGCAACCTGCATTTGTGAGCTGTTCATTGCATCAGATGCGTAATTGGAAACTTTCAGAATCTCTGCAGCCAAAGATTGATAAACTAGGTCCAGATCACTAATGTTTTCTTCCAGTATCAGAGATTTCTCAACAAAATTGGTGAAACTAACATGATAATTCCGCAACAGCGCTTTTAGGTTGGTTTTTGTTGAAACATGAATTGAGGCTTCGTCAATCAGTTGCATAATCTCTGCTACATGCTCAGTTACATGATTGGAGTAATTCTTGTCCTTACGTATGATGAAGTTTTTTTCATGCTGGCGCATCAACAACATTTTAATCATTGCGCCACGTAGATGGGCCTTCATCAGTTTCTCTTCTACCTCACGAATTGCATCGTGCATTGCTTTGCGCAGGCCCTGATCTTCATTCCAGCCAATATCGGCCCTATATTCGATGATGTTGTCAAAAATGATTTCGTGTGTCTTCAGGTTTTTGCGGATTAAGATGATGGAACTCTCTATTGGCGTTGCTGCCAAGAGTATTTCCAGCTTACTAGTATTTTCGCGTACACTCACCTCTTGCTGCCTTATCTTGGTGAGCTGTGCCGGCTTGCCGCTGGCGATAAAGTTTTGACCCTCAACCCGAATTCTGGCGGTACCAGTCACAATATGGTCTGACAGGACCTCTACCACACGTAGCTGGCGCTGGAGCTGAGTTTGTTTTTGTGTGCTGGCATCTCCGTAGACATAAACCCCACCGACAATGGAAAATAGTACAACGCCGACTAATGCGTTTAGCTGAATACGATAGCTGATATTTACCTGTTTAAATAACTTGGGTGCAAATTTGAACATAAAACGTCTTCTCTAAGTAGGAATTCCGTATTCGAACACACATGTCCGCCCAACCCATTTTACAAATTTGCTGGTTAAAAAATGGAAGGATGGCATCTCTCAGGTGATCAATGTGGGTTGAGCAGTCTGGGAGTCAGGTAATATGGAAAAAATTCGGAACTACCCGTTATCGTAAAATCGCATCATGCAGGCGTTAACCCATTTACGTTATGTAGACATTAGGCGACTCAAAGTAAATTTTTGGTTAATACTAAAATAACACAAATAATCTAAGCAGCTTTTTCCTGTGTGCTTGAATTGTTTGATATATTGTCAATTTTCTCCACAAAATTGTGTTCCCCGTCACCAATCTTAAATTCGTTCAACATTATATTGATTCCGCTAACATCGTCAGCCAAAATATGACTTGCGGCCATTGATTGCTCTCCTATGACCACATTTTGTTGTGTCGCTTCATCAATTGTCTTGATTGAATGGTTGATATCCTGCAATCCGGCGGATTGCTCACGGGCCGCGTCTACAATGGCGCTTACGTGGGCATGCACCTGCTGGACTTCCGATACAATTACATTGAGCGCTAAACCGGTTTCATTTACCAGTTCCACGCCTGATTGCACTTCTGCACCGGAAGTGATTATTAACGCTTTGATTTCCTTTGCCGCAGCCGCGGAGCGTTGAGCCAAATCACGAACTTCCTGGGCAATCACGGCAAATCCGGCACCAGCATCTCCCGCGCGTGCCGCTTCAACGCCGGCATTGAGAGCCAGCAGATTGGTCTGAAACGAAATCTCGTCAATCACACCAATAATATTGTTAATTTTTTTGGAGGAAGTTTCAATTCTACCCATGGCTTTCACAGCCGCCTCAACTACCTCACCGGAGTGTTCAGCATTGGTTTCTGCTTGTGAAACCAGCACATTTGATTCTTCTGCTCTTTCAGTGGAGGTCTGGATATTGACATTTATCTGCCGCACAGCTGCAGCCGTTCTTTCAACCGATGCTGCCTGTTCCTCAGTGCGTCTGGATAAATTATCGGATGAATTGCGAATTTCTACTGATGTAGACCTCAAAGACCCGGATGTGACACGCATTTGTCTGATCATATGCGAAGGGGATAACCCCCATATTTTATAGGTGAATATAAATTTACCGGCCATTTACGAATTGCCATTAGTATGAAAAGCGCCACAAGTATCTGTGTGAGCATGGCCATGATGGCTGGAATTAGTGGATGAACACGGCTCGGTTTCGAATTGGCATTTTGCCCAAGGATCCTCCGACGTGTATCAGTACCTCGTTATCATTCTTCAAGTTTTAAAGTCCAATTCGCACCAAGCATCGTTATGTAGGCAGGCGACCTATCATTCGTATACTATACCGCAATTGATGGTGTAATGTATGAAGGCCTCTGATCGTATAGAAAAAAATAACACGAAAAAAAATGGTATCGAGACCATTCTACGCGATGCCAACGTCGATGTGAAAACATCTGATATTATTGAAGACGCCGCCTTTGGAATGTTCTTGATCGGCGTAGATCGACGTGTGGTTTATGTAAATGACGCATTTTGTAATTTACTGGGCTACTCCCTAGAAGAATGCATTGGGCTTGACGTTGTTAATTTTATTCATCCCGATGAACGCAAAGAAGTAACAAAAAAGCAGGCACTGCTCGTTAAGGGTAGACTTCATTCTTATTCCGTCGAACGCAAATATCTTCACAAAGACGGCTCCCCAGTTCCTGTACTTTCTACGGTTTTTATCTATACAGACACCAACAATGAGACTCAGCTCATTGCATCTCAACTGATGGATATGAGAGCTCTAAAGCATGCCGAAAAGCAGCTCGTTTCCAGTGAACAAAGATCGACCTTTGCATTGGAAGGTGCCGGGCAGGGGGTATGGGATTACATTCAAAAAACCGGAGAAATGTCTCACTCTAACATGTGGCGTGAAATGCGTGGCATCGCGTTGGATGAGGAAAACCATACAATGGAGGACTGGTTCAACCGGATTCATCCTAACGACCTCGCTAATGTCAGGAGAGTATTGCGGGATCAGTCTACAGGAAAATTTGATGAACTGACGTTAGAGTTTCGCGAACAACACGCCAACGGACACTGGATATGGATATTGTCTCGTGGCCGCACAATTGAATGGGGGCTGGATGGCCTACCTTCACGTACTATAGGAACAGATACAGATATTACGCACCTTAAAGAGGGCGAATTAGCTCTTGAAGATGCTTCTAACAGGCTCGAACTTGCTTTGAGTACATCAAAAATTGGTGTGTGGAATGCTGATTTGACCACTGGACGCGTCCAGTGGGACAATCTTCTGCGAGATATTTTCGAGCGGCCGGATATCGATATTTCCGATGTGCCACGAGATTTATGGAGAAAAAGCCTACACCCGCAAGATGCGAAAAAGGCGATGGCAACCATACGGCATGTGATTGAATCCAAATCGTTTGTTGAATTATCTTATAGGATAATTCTGCCAAGTGGTTCCGTTCGACACATTCATTCAACGGTCAGATATTTTGTCGATGCATACGGTCGAGAAAAAATTCTTGGTACAAAGCGTGATGTCACCGACGAGGTTGCTGAATCAAGTAAGTTAGAAGACGCGCTTGCTCTTGCTGAAACAAACAGTACCAAGCTTCAGGCGGCCCAAGTTGACATGGAAGGCATGGCACGCCGGTTGGAAATGGCTGTTTCCACATCTGGTGTTGGTGTTTGGGAACTTGACCTGAAAACGGATGTGGTTACATGGGATGACATCACCAAGGAATTATATGGGCAAACGGAGGTTGAAGGAAACATCGCACCTGAAGGGGTATGGTTCACATCCCTACACCCAGAAGATGCTGAAAATGCCATGCAACAAGCCGGCTCCGCAATTAGGGCACGCAGTAAGAATTCTTTAACCTACAGAATAATCAGGCCGGATGGCACCATGCGCCGTCTTCATGAGATTTGCCGTTCATATATCGACAATGAAGGAGAGGAAAAGTTTATTGGTGTCTGTCGTGACATTACCGATGAAGTTGAATCAGCAGAAAACCTGCGTCAGGCAAAAATTTTCGCAGAGCAAAAAAGTGCCCAGCTGGAATTTGCCATTGAGATTGCGGAAAAAAAGGGCAATGAACTCGAAACTGCCCGCGCCGCCATGGAGTTCAATTCACTTCACGATGCACTGACAGAATTGCCAAATCGCCGTTTTTTGGATGACAAACTTGCCCTGGTTTCTCATTCAGCTAGTGCTAGTTTGCTGCACATAGATCTGGATCGCTTCAAGCAAATCAACGACACACTTGGCCATGCCGCTGGTGACATGATGCTTGTCCATACGGCAAGGGTGTTGCGTGAGATTGTGGGGGCCGAGAATTTCACTGCTCGCGTCGGAGGCGACGAATTTGTGGTGTTGATAAACAAAAACAAAACTGACTATGAACTGGCGAAATTAGCAAAAGAAATTGTCCGAACAATGCGCAAGCCAATTATCTATGAAGGACATGAATGCAGAGCCGGCGTTTCGGTTGGGATATCGCGGAAATCAGGCCAGAATATTACCTCTAAAAAAATGTTGGTTAATGCAGATATCGCTCTTTATCGGGCCAAGGAAAAGGGCAGAAACCGATACGAGTTTTTCACCAACGAACTGGAAGCAGAAATCACAAATACCAAACGATTGGCAGACGAGATCCTGACGGGACTCGAAAATGATCAGTTCTTTGCGTACTACCAGCCCCAATTCGATGCAAACAGCCTTGAGATCGTGGGCGTTGAAGCGTTGGCCCGATGGAACCATCCGTCAAAGGGAATCCTTGCGCCGGACAAGTTTCTAAAAATTGCTGAGGATTTGAATGTCGTATCGCAAATCGACAGGCTCATCATGGAGCAATCGCTCGCACATCTCGATAATTGGTATGAGGCTGGTATACCTATTCCAAAAGTTTCGGTGAATGTTTCTGCCCGGCGTTTGCAGGATGATGCATTAATTGCTTCCCTAAAAGAATTGAAATTTCGTCCAGGAACACTGTCATTCGAATTGCTGGAATCCATATTCCTCGATGAAAGCGATAAAGATGATTCTGTCTCGTGGAATATCGATCAACTCAAGGAATTAGGTATCGAGATTGATATCGATGATTTTGGTTCAGGTCATGCCTCTATCATCGGCTTGCTCAAGCTCAATCCACACCGGTTGAAAATCGACCAACAACTCATACAGCCCATTGATAAATCGGAAAAACAATTAAATCTGGTGAAATCTATCGTTGATATCGGCAAATCTCTGGGCGTGCAGATAGTTGCAGAAGGTGTCGAAACCATGGAGCACGTACGCTTGCTACGCTCCTTGGGTTGCGATGTTTTGCAAGGTTACGTTTTCGCCAAACCCATGTGTGTCGAAGACTTAATTGTATTCACCAAAGACAGCGCATGGCGAAACGTGGCTTAGCTGGATGAGTTAAGGTTTGTTTGTTCTCACTCTTTTCCCACGACAAACTCTCCGTAATTTTCCCTTGCTCTATCCCGCCCGTAGCTACCACGCCAACGGCAGGAGCAAAGAGCGACCGGCGCTAATGCGCCGCCTATACAGAGGGCCCGAACGATAGTGAGGATGCGCCCGTGAGAACAAATTAACCGGTTCGTACACGAACAGGATTAGCTGTATCCAGTAATGTCTGAGCTTCATGTGCCGGCATTGCTTTGCCGTAAAAATATCCCTGACCGTATGAACCGCCAATAAGCTTTACAAGCTCATGGGTTTCTCCATCTTCGATACCTTCAGCAATTGTATCGAGATCTAGCTCGCGTGCGAGTGATAAAATTGAACGAACAATTTTTTTGCTTACCGGATTATTAGTCATGGAATTAATGAATGAGCGGTCGATTTTCAGGCAGTCGAGGCTGAATTCACGCAAATAATTCAGGCCGGCATAGCCAGTGCCAAAATCATCCAGTAGCACGCGAATACCCGATTCACGCAGGTTGGAAATAACATTTTTCGCGGTATCTAGATCTTGCAACAGGGCGGATTCTGTCACTTCAATTTCAAGCCGGGTTGGCAGGAAACCGCATTCGGAGAGGATATTCATTAACCTGACAGGCATGGTCGGATCGCAAATTTCTCCCGCTGAGACATTGAGTGCCAGCGTGGTGTCCTGTGGCCAGTCATGCCGTGCAAGGCATGCCCGCCTCAGCATCGATGCAGTAAATTCCTTCATCAAACCAAATTGTTCAATAACCGGTAAAAATGTATCCGGTGCGATAGCGCCAAGCTCAGGGTGTTCCCAGCGTGCCAGAATTTCAAACCCTGAAATCTTGCCGGTTTTTAAATCAACCACCGGTTGGAACCAGGGTTGAATTTCTTCATTTCTCACTGCACGGCGGGTTTGTTCTTCTAGTAAGGCACGGGTTTTAAGCTTTTTTCCCATTCCCTCCTCATATATTTTCCAGCTCCCACGGCCGTTTTTCTTGACGTGATACATGGCCACATCAGCGGCACGGAACAATAATTCTGATAGATTTCCATGCTGAGGGTAAAGAGAGATGCCGATGCTTGCACTGATTTCTGCCTCAAAACCATCACCAATAACAGTTTGTCCGATGGCATCGACAATTTCTTCTGCGATCTTTTTGACCCTTGCAGCTATCCCATGTCCGCTGTCATCGTCCTTAACAATAACACCAAATTCATCGCCACCGAGCCGAGCCACAGTGGATGTTTCACCCAGCAGTTTTTCCAACCGGTTGGCTACTTCACAAATCGTCTGATCGCCTGCCTGATGGCCATAAATGTCATTGATTGGTTTAAATCGGTCCAAATCAATCAGCAAGACAGCGAAACAATCTTCTGCCTGCCCCTTTGTCTCCGTCAGACGCTCAAGTTCGTCAGAAAACACACGGCGATTTGCAAGCTCGGTGAGGGGGTCTTGTCTTGAAATCGCATTGGCAGTCTCATGGGCTGCTTCGGTTTTCTTCTGGGCACGTCCTAATTCTTCAAGGTGCCGTTGATATTCTCTTGAAGCTTTTTCAGCTTTTTGTGTGTCGGCTTCCCTGATTTTAGTGATATCCACATCGGTTCCGGTCAAGCGTTTGGGACGACCATCTTCGAACCATTCGACTACTCTGCTGCGGCTTAATAGCCATATCCAATTGCCATCGCGGTGACGTTCGCGATATTCAAACGAAATAATTTCTTCACTGCCTGATTGGTGCTGGGCCACATGTTTGCGCGCGGAATCTAGATCATCGGGATGAACACGTTTTTCCCAATCCTTAGGCGTATCAGAAATTGTTTCATCAGTTGGGATACCGCGAATGCGCTTCCATTCATCGGAAAAAAACCGTTCCTCTGTGGGCACATGGTAATCCCAGACCCCATGTTGGGCGCCATCCACTGCGTTTCGCCAAATGCTTTCTCTGTAGGTGAGTTTTACTTCATCCTCTTTTTCGTCATCAACATTGATTATTTGGACCACATAGCGAGGTTTTTTGGTTATCTCCAGACGTTTGGAAATGGAAATCATTCCCCAAAAGTTTTCCCCGTCACCGCGTTGCAAGCTGCGAGTGGAGGTGCCCGGCTCCAAGGAAAACACCTCATCTTCCTCGGCATTAACGGTCAATATTAGGTTGTCACTTATATGGCTTCCAACAACGCCATAGCTCACAATACCCAAAGTCTCTGAGAACGCGCGGTTTGCATAAACAATATCAAAATCACCGTCACAAATTGCCATAGCAATCGGTGCTGCATCCATGATGGCTGGCAAATCTATTAGAAAGTTTGACGTTTTCGGCTTGCCACCGATTATATTATTTTTGGGGTTCATTATTGCGTCCTCTGTCAATGAACCATAAGGAGAACATATTAATGCCTTGATAAAACATGGTAAATTCAGAGGGTTAACTGCGGTATACTTAACGAAAGCATAAACGCCTCTCCTTGGAGAATGCTGCGGTTTGAAGGATTGGTAAAGAGAAGCTGCTGAGAGGACATTGACATGCTGCCGTCACAAGCTAGCATTAATGGTTAACCATGTTATTTTCTCAGGAGGAAACTATGAAAAGCCTATCTTCTAAAGACTCTCCCGTTAGTACGTTTAACAATCCCGTTTTATCGCGCCGTTCATTTGTGGCAGGGGCCGCAGCAGTGTCATCCATGATCATGTTGCACCCTTATTCGGTGATGGCCAAGGAAAATACGGCGCATCTGCGCATCATGGAAACAACCGATCTGCACGTCCATATTTTCCCATATGATTATTACCGTGACCGCCCCAGTGATTCCGTTGGTTTGGCGCGCACGGCCGCTCTGTTCAAACAAATCAGAGATGAATCAACCAATTCCATGTTGATCGACAACGGTGATTTTCTGCAAGGAAACCCTATGGGTGACTACATCGCCTATGAGCGCGGCATGAAAGAGGGTGATATGCACCCCGTAATCACTGCGATGAATGAGCTTGGTTTTGAAGCGTCGACATTCGGAAATCATGAGTTCAACTATGGCCTCGATTTCTTGATGAAAACCATTGCCGGAGCGAAATTCCCGGTGGTTTCAGCCAACCTTGCCAAGGGAACATTGGGTGCCAATCCTCGCAAAGATAAAACTCTCGTCAAACCCTATGTAATTCTAAACAAAAAGATCACTGATGGCGCAGGCGTTTCTCATGATATCAAAATAGGTTTGATCGGTTTCGTCCCGCCGCAAATTATGAATTGGGATCGCCGCCATCTGGAAGGCAGCGTCAACACCCGCGATATCGTGGACACCGCCAAGGCCTATGTGCCGGAAATGAAGGAGGCTGGTGCAGATATCATCATCGCACTCTGTCATTCCGGCATTGGTGACGCCAAACACACCGACGGCATGGAAAATGCCGCTATACCTCTGGCAGAAGTAGAGGGCATTGATGCACTACTCACCGGCCACTCTCATCTGGTTTTCCCCGGGCCAAAATTTGAAGGTTTTGCCGGTCTCGATCATGAAAAAGGCACCATTCACGGCAAGCCAGCCGCAATGGGTGGCTTCTGGGGCTCTCATATGGGTCTCATCGATTTGATGGTCGAAAAAGACGGTGGCAAATGGAAAATTACCAACTTTACTACCGAAGCGCGCAGCATTTATAAACGCGATGGCCGCAAATATATTCCGGTCGTGGAAAGCCAGCAATCGGTACTCGACAGCGTTCAAAAAGATCATGATGCAACGCTTGCTTATGTACGCCGCTCAGTGGGTAAAACATCAGCCCCACTACATTCCTATTTTGCGCTCGTAGCGGACGACCCATCAGTTCAGATCGTTTCCAAGGCCCAGACCTGGTATATCAGTGAAATGATGAAGGGCACCGAGTGGGAAGGCTTGCCAATCCTTTCCGCTGCCGCTCCGTTCAAGGCAGGCGGCCGTGGTGGTCCAGAGTATTATACAGATGTGCCCAAGGGTGATGTGGCAATCAAAAATGTTTCTGATCTCTACCTCTATCCAAACACCGTGAGGGCCGTGTTAATTACCGGTAAGCAGGTGAAAGACTGGTTGGAGCGTTCCGCTGGCATGTTCAACCAGATCGAAGCAGGCAAGGCAAATCAGGTTCTGCTTAATCCGAAATTCCCAAGTTATAATTTCGATGTTATGGATGGTGTCACCTATAAAATTGATCTCACCCAGCCATCGAAATTTGATACTAAAGGGAAGATGATCAATAAGGATGCAAACCGCATCATCGATCTGCAATTTGACGGTAAGGCAATCGATCCGGCACAAAAATTCGTGGTCGCCACCAACAATTACCGCGCAAGCGGCGGCGGAAAATTCCCAGGTACAGGCGACACGATCATCTTCGTTGCCCCGGACACCAACCGTGATGTAATCGTGCGCTACATTGTTGATCAGGGAACCATTAACCCATCAGCGGATGGCAATTGGCAGTTCGCACCAACTGCCGACACATCAGTATTGTTCGACACAGGACCAAAAGGCAAAGAGCACATGACTGGCGTTAAAGGCGTGAACATTGAGGAGGCTGGTGATGGTCCCGATGGTTTCGCTCGCTACCGCATAAAACTCTAGACATTTGGAGTAACAATTATATTAGTTTAGGGCGGCGCGATAAAATGCGCCGCCATAATTATGTGAGGTAATAAGTTTGACAAAACTGGATGTAATTACAATCGGGCGTAGTTCTGTTGATCTTTATGGCGGACAGGTCGGAGGTCGCCTTGAAGATATGGCATCCTTTCAAAAATACATCGGCGGTTCCCCCACCAATATGGCGGCAGGAACAGCAAGGCTTGGCCTCAAATCAGCCCTGATCACAAGAGTAGGCGATGAGCCCATGGGGCGTTTCATCCGCGAAGAATTGCAGGCCGGTGGCGTCGATGTTCGTGGCGTCAAAACCGACCCTGAGCGGCTTACAGCGCTGGTGCTTTTAGGAATACGCGATCAGGAACAATTTCCGTTAATCTTCTATCGCGAGAATTGCGCGGATATGGCGCTTTGCGAAGACGATATTGATCCTGATTTCATTGCCGAAGCCAGATGCATCACCGCGACAGGCACCCATTTGAGCAATTCGCAAACTGAGGCCGCTGTTCTCAAAGCGTTGAAACTTGCTCGCGGCAATGGTGCATTAACGGCACTCGATATTGATTATCGTCCGAACCTTTGGGGCCTTTCGGGCCATGATGATGGAGAAACCCGCTTCATTGAATCCGATGCCGTAACGGAAAAATTGCAATCCACTCTGCATCTGTTCGACTTGATTGTAGGAACTGAAGAAGAATTTCACATCGCAGGTGGAACGACGGATACATTACAAGCATTGCGAAATGTGCGGGAGAAGTCCAACGCAATTCTGGTTTGCAAGCGCGGCCCTATAGGCGCGTCCGCATTTGACGGCGATATTCCGGATTCACTTGATAACGGCATGTCCGGTCCCGGTTTCCCAATCGAAGTATTCAATGTGCTGGGCGCAGGTGACGGTTTTATGTCCGGCCTGCTCACTGGCTGGTTGACCGGAAAAGATTGGCCCACTGCGTTAAAATTTGCCAATGCTTGCGGCGCACTCGCTGTTTCGCGTCATGGTTGCGCGCCCGCATATCCCAGCCGCGAAGAGCTGGATTTTTTCCTTAAGCGCGGCGTGATACGCCCGGACTTGCGAAATGATGCAGAATTGGAACAAATTCACTGGTCCACCAATCGACGAAACAAATGGCCGGAACTCAAAGTTTTCGCCTTCGACCACCGCAGCCAATTGGAAGATATCGCCGATGCAGAAAATGCCGACCATGCCCTCATTGGCAAGTTTAAACAGCTCTGCCTGAAAGCCGCAAAAAAAGTAGCAAATGACCGGAACGGATACGGCATTCTTTGTGATAGCCGCTTGGGACAGGACGCACTTTTTGAAGTTGCATCAAGTGGGCTATGGATTGGCCGCCCCGTCGAATTTCCCGCCTCGCGTCCATTGCAGTTAGAAATAGGACCAGACTTGGGAACGGATTTATCCAGTTGGCCACTGGAGCAGGTGGTCAAGGTTTTGTGCTTCTACCACCCGGACGACGATGATGAGATGAAGGCACAGCAAGAAGAAACCATCATCCGTCTGGCCGACGCTACCCGCTCAAATCGTCTGGAATTCCTATTGGAAGTAATCCCGTCCAAAGTCGCCGATTGCGACGATGAAACCACCGCAAAAATTATCGAACGATTTTATTCCCTCGGCGTTTATCCGGATTGGTGGAAACTCGAACCGTTAAAATCAGAAGCCGCTTGGCGCAACGCTGTTGAAGCAATTGAGCGCCATGATATGCACACGCGGGGCATTGTTATTCTTGGTCTGGATGCACCCGAAGCAGAGTTACAGGCAAGCTTTGCGCTGGCGGCAAAGTTTGATCTGATAAAGGGTTTTGCCGTAGGAAGAACAATATTTGCCGAAGTTGCGCAAGCGTGGTTCACTGGTAAAATTACAGATGAAGAGGCCATCGAACAAATGGCTAAAAAATACGCAAGTCTTTGCGAGGGCTGGCAATCGGCCCGAACTAAAGGATAATCAAAATGGCAACAATCCGTTTGACCGCTTCACAGGCAATGGTGCGGTATCTTAGTGTGCAAATGAACGAGGATGGCGTGCCGTTTCTGGCGGGTATCTGGGCGATTTTTGGCCACGGAAATGTGGCTGGTCTCGGTGAAGCATTGCACGCCATTGGCGACAATTTTCCCACATGGCGCGGCCACAACGAACAGGCCATTGCCCACGCTGCTATCGCTTATGGCAAGGCAAATAACCGCCGCCGCGCAATGGCGGTCACCACCTCCATCGGCCCCGGGGCCACCAATATGGTCACCGCCGCTGCCCTTGCCCACGTTAACCGATTACCCTTACTGCTCATTCCTGGCGACGTATTCGCAAACCGTGCGCCTGACCCGGTCTTGCAGCAGGTAGAGAATTTTGGTGATGGTACAATAAGCGCCAATGATTGTTTCAAACCCGTAAGCAAATATTTCGACCGCATCACCCGTCCTGAACAATTATTGACGGCGCTGCCAAGAGCGTTTGCAATCATGACAGACCCGGCTGATTGTGGTCCGGTAACGCTGGCTTTTTGTCAGGACACACAAGCTGAAGCTTACGATTGGCCGGAAGAATTTTTTGAACCAAAAACCTGGGGTCAACGCCGACAACGCCCGGATTTGGGTGAACTCAATTCTGCAATTGAAGCCATCAAATCAGCAAAGACCCCGCTCATTATTGCAGGCGGCGGCGTGCTTTATTCTGGTGCTTGCGGAGCTCTAATGGCCTTCGCTGAAAAACATCAAATACCCGTTTGTGAAACACAAGCCGGAAAATCATCACTTGCCTGGGACCATCCATTAAATCTCGGTTCCGTTGGTGTAACCGGTGCCAGCAGCGCCAATGCAATTGCCGAAAAAGCCGATCTAATCATAGGCGTCGGTACACGGTTTCAGGATTTCACCACAGGCAGCTGGACTTTGTTCAATAATCCCGAGCGCAAAATTCTGGCACTCAATATCACCAGCTTTGACAGCCACAAAGCCAACGCTTTGCCACTGGTCTGTGACGCAAAGGCTGGGCTGGAAGAACTCACCATTGCTCTTGAAAGCCACAAAGCGCCAATGCCGGATGCCTCCTTGAAAACTGACTGGATGGCATCAGTTAACGCTGCAACCTCTGCCCCCTCAGGCAATGGGCTACCATCAGATGCGCAAGTAATAGGTGCTGTCCAGCGAGGTGTAGACGACGACGCTATTATGGTTGGCGCATCCGGTGGATTACCCGGCGAGTTGCATAAGCTTTGGAAAGCCGCAAAACCAAATGGCTATCACATGGATTATGGCTATTCTTGCATGGGCTACGAAATCGCTGGCGCCGTAGGTGTGAAAATGGCGCATCCAGATCGCGAAGTTGTCGTCATGCTCGGCGATGGTTCCTATATGATGATGAATTCTGAACTGGCGACTTCGGTGATGCTGGGTACAAAAATCGTCTGTGTCATTCTCGACAATCGTGGTTTTGGCTGTATCAACCGTCTGCAAATGGCAACCGGCGGTGAGAATTTTAACAATCTATTGAAGGACGCACGCCACGTGGAAACAAGCAACATTGATTTTGCTGCTCACGCAGCATCGATGGGTGCCGTATCCGAAAAAGTAAATTCTATCGAAGAGCTGGAAGAGGCAATGAAACGCGCCCGCGCATCGAAAATCTCCTACGCCATCGTCATCGATACAGACCCTTTGATTACCACTGAGGCCGGTGGTCATTGGTGGGATGTGGCCGTTCCGGAAGTCTCTACGCGCTCTCAGGTCAATGCCGCCCGTGCCGACTATGAAAGCCAATTGAAAGAAAAGAAATGATTAAATACGGCACAAACCCAATTGCGTGGTCAAACGACGATGACCAGACCCTTGGTGCGAATATTCCTCTTGAGCAATGCCTTCGTGAGACTGAGGAGATTGGGTTTGACGGCATCGAAAAAGGTCACAAAATGCCCACCGAACCGGAAGCATTGCGCGCAGTGCTTGAGCCCCATGGCCTGCAATTTATCTCCGGTTGGCACTCTTTAAACCTGCTAACCCATTCCGTCGAAGATGAGAAAAAAGCAATCCAGCCCCATCTGAATTTATTAAAAGCTATGGGATGCAAAGTTTGTATTGTTTGCGAAACATCAAACGCCATCCACGGCGATGATGATTGCGCCCTGTCGCAAAGCCCCGTCTTGCCCGAAAACCAATGGGTCGAATTTGGCACGGCAGTAGAAGCGATCGCCAAATATTGCGAAGGGCAGGGCATTACTCTCGTCTACCACCACCACATGGGCACCATCATTGAAACCGAAGCCGAGATTGATGCATTTATGGCCAATACCGGACCGGCAACAAAGCTATTACTTGATACCGGTCATGCATGGTTCGGGGGTTCCGACCCTGCCGTGCTGGCTAAAAAATATATGGACCGCGTAAGTCATCTTCACGCAAAAAACGTACGGCCAGGTATCCGCACCGAAGTTGAAGAAAACGGCCTGTCATTTCTCGAAGGCGTACGCCGGGGTGTTTTCACAGTGCCCGGCGATCCTGAAGGCGGCGTTGATTTTGAGCCGGTTTTGAAAATTGCCGCAAACCACAATTATGAAGGCTGGCTGGTGATTGAAGCTGAGCAGGATCCGGCGGTGCGAAATCCGCTTGAATATCAAACTATGGGGCTAAAAGCCTTGAAAGAAATGGCCCATTCTGCGGGTCTCGATAAGGAAGAAGAAAATGCCTGACCTATTGCGCAAAGCTTCCGGTACATCCGGCAAGGTACATGATATTACACCTGAAAGTGCAGGTTGGTCTTATGTGGGGTTCGGTCTCTATCACCTGAAACCGGGTGAAAATGTTAGTGAATCTACCGGTGACAAAGAAGTTATCCTCGTACTGGTTGAGGGTAAGGCAGAAATCAGCGGCGCAGGCAAAGACTTCGGTGAACTGGGCGACCGCATGAACGTATTCGAACGCACGCCGCCCCACTGCGTCTATGTGCCAAACAGTTCCGATTGGCAGGCCACCGCAACAACGGAATGCACTTTGGCCGTTTGCACTGCTCCCGGCAAGGGAGGCTATGAAGCACAAATCATCGGGCCTGTAGGCATCGCTTTGGAAGAACGTGGCAAAGGGGCCAATACCCGCTTCATTCACAACATCGCCATGGAAAACCGTGATGTGGCAGATAGCTTGTTGGTGACTGAAGTTTTTACTCCGCAGGGCAATTGGTCATCCTATCCTCCGCACCGGCATGACGAGGACAATTTTCCCGACATGACCTATCTGGAAGAAACTTATTATCACCGGTTGAACCCTGAAACCGGCTTCGGTTTCCAGCGCGTCTTCACTGAAGATGGTGAACTTGACGAGACTATGGCCGTTTCATCGGGTGACGTGGTGTTAGTGCCAAAGGGCCATCACCCATGCGGTGCACCTTACGGTTATGAGATGTATTATCTCAATGTTATGGCAGGGCCTCTACGCAAATGGCGGTTCGAAAATCATCCCGATCATGACTGGATTTTCCAGCGCGATAGTAAGTAGGAAAACTAATGATAAAATTTGGATTACTGGGTGCCGGACGCATCGGTTACACCCATGCACTGGCAATCAACGAACTGGCATCAGCCACAATTGCCGCAGTCTTTGACCCTATGGAAGAAGCAGCTCAGCGCATTCAGGAAATGACTGGTGCGCGCCGGGCATCCGTTGAAGAAATCATGGCTGACGAAGAAATCGATGCCGTGATTATCGCAACGCCAACCGATCTTCACGCCGACCAAATGGAAATGGCTGCGCGCGCCGGAAAAGCAATTTTTTGTGAAAAACCCATTGCGCTTGATCTGGGTAGAGTGCGCGATTGCCTCAATGTTATCGAAGAAACCAATGCAAAAGTCATGGTTGGTTTCAACCGTCGTTTTGACGCAAATTTTGTTAATGTGCGTTCAAAAATCGATGCAGGAGCGATCGGCAACGTGGAAATGGTGCAGATCACTTCGCGTGACCCTTCGCCACCACCTGCTGATTATGTCGGGCGTTCCGGCGGCCTGTTTCGCGACATGATGATCCACGATTTCGATATGGCTCGTTTCCTTCTGGGCGAGGAAATAACTGAAGTCACAGCTACTGGCTCCGTGCTGGTGGACGAAGCCATTGGTGAAGCCGGTGATGTCGATAGTGCCACTGCTACCTTAAAAACTGCCAGTGGAAAGATTGCCATTATTTCAAATTCCCGCCGTGCGTCTTACGGTTATGACCAGCGTGTTGAGGTGCATGGATCAAAGGGGTTGATCAGCGCCGAGAACCTTCGCGCGACCACGGTAACGATTGCTAATGAACAAGGGTATCACACTGAACCTTTGTTAGATTTTTTCATGGAACGCTATGCAGCCGCCTATAAAAATGAGTTGGCATATTTCGTGAAATCGCTTGAGGAAAATACAGTGATTATGCCGGATGGATCCGACGGGTTGAAGGCGCTAGAACTTGCTGATGCTGCGGTTCAATCAATGGAAACAGGCAAGACAATTAAGCTCGTCTGAACTACATTTCTTCCATTGGTTGCCAGCCATGCAACACTTTCAGGCTGGCAATTTCTATCGTTATGAAATTGCCACCGCCACCACCGGTCTGGTCGTGTTTGCGATCAATGGGAAGTCCACTGAAATGACAATATAGCAATGTGCCAACTGCGCCATGCCCGACCAAAAGCAGGTCGCCTTCTTTATGGGATGCAAGTACTGTCTGCACTTCGCCAACAATGCGGGCCTGAGCGGCAGAAGCACTTTCCCATCCCTTGACACTTACGTCAGGGCTGGCAAAAAATCTATCAGCCATATCCTCAAACAACGCACTTTCCAGAAAGCCGGTAGAGCTACGGTCATTCTCGTGCATTTTTTCGCGAATTTCCGGAGTGATCCCGAGAAAAGTTCCAAGTATTTGCGCTGCTTCGGTAGCTTTGGTTTCTGCGCTTGAGACAATATTTTTGATATTTGTCAGAGTATGCGAGTTGCATAACTTATGAACCCGCTCCGCACCTACATCTGAAAGTCCCCATTCAGGAACAGGAACATCGGGGTCAATATTCACTTGGGGGTGGGTAAGGTAGCGAAGTACTGCACCAGTCAAAACAAATTCCCTTGGTCTGTTTTTACAGGGGCTTGCGCTTGTTTCTTTGGAGTGGTTGGTTTTGGTTTGCTTGGTGTCTCACCTTGCGCGATACCTTCAATTTCACCATCCCGCATCTGCACGATGAAAGCATCGCCCGGTAAAATAGCACTGGCCGACATAACTGCATTTTGGTCCCCATCGAGGATCAACGCATAGCCCCTGGCCAACACATTGTTATAGGAGAGAGTTTCGATCAAACGGCTAGCCTGATTAAGCCGTCCACGCATCCGCTCAATATGATTATTCGTTGCAAAATGTTTGCGTTGAACCAAAGCATTAAGGGTTTCTCCGGCGCGAGAAATGGTTTTCTCCAACCCGGAAAGGTTTAATCTTCCTGCAATAATATCAAGGCGGGAACGATGGTTCTGGGTTAAATGTCCAAGACCCCGCCCTAGGCGGCCCGTCGCTTCGTCCAACCTGCGCCTTGGCAAAGCAAGCAGCATATCGGGAGTTGCAAGCCCACGCTCTGCGGCACGTAAATCTGATTGATGGCGTTCTAGTTTTCGGGAAATGGCTGTTTGAAGTCTTGCTGCCAGACTTGCAATACTTGCTTCGAGGTCGGCCTTTACCGGCACGGCAAATTCTGCGGCACCTGTGGGCGTTGGTGCTCGGGCATCAGCTGCGAGATCTATCAATGTCCAGTCGGTTTCGTGACCAACAGCGGAGATGATCGGCACGTCTGAATCAGCCGTTGCCCGAACTACTGCTTCATCGTTGAAGCCCCATAAATCTTCGATGCTGCCACCGCCGCGCGCGACAATGATCATCTCGGGTTTGGGCATCGGGGAATTTTCATCCAGCGCATTAAATCCGCGTATGGCGTTTGCGACTTCATCGCCGCTGGTGTCGCCCTGAACCCGCACTGGCCACACAAGCACATGTACCGGGAAACGATCTGAAAGGCGGTGTAGTATGTCACGGATCACAGCACCGGTAGGGGAGGTAACCACACCGATAACCTTCGGCATATAGGGCAAAATCTGCTTGCGTTCAGGTGCAAATAAACCTTCGGCCGTGAGCTTCTTCTTACGTTCTTCAAGCAACGCCATTAAGGCACCGGCACCGGCAGGTTCCAGCCCTTCAATGACGATTTGATACTTCGATGATCCGGGGTAAGTAGTGAGTTTGCCGGTGGCGATTACCTCTAACCCTTCTTCGGGCAGGTGTTTTAGTTTGGATGCAACACCGCGCCAAATAACGGCTTCCAGCCGGGCACGATCATCCTTTAGCGAGAAATAAGAATGGCCGGATGAATGAGGGCCACGATAGCCGGAAATTTCACCGCGCACTCGCACATGGCCAAAGCGATCTTCAACTGTGCGCTTTAGCGCTCCGGAAATTTCAGAAACAGAATATTCGCCTGCATTTGATTTTTTAGAAGATTCGACCATGAATGGATTCTATTGCTATCCATGGACGGTTTCAACACTTTAGAACAGGATATTCAAACGCTCTGGGGACGAAAGCTTCTGGCGGCCAATAACACTGCTAGCGCTAATGCAATCGGGATGACTGCAAACCATGATCCCGCCGCTACAAGGCCAGCCGTTCCTGCCCAAAGGATAGAGGAAAACGCCTCGGCAAACGTGGCCACTTTCGATGATGTTTGTCTGCGGCGAAAATTAGAACGTTCAGCCTGACTTCTAAACCACAACTGGATCATAGTAGCAGATGCCGCTGCAATCAAAATATGGATGGTAGCAATCATCGCCAACCGAGCGTCCAGATAAAACAGCATCAACAAAATGGGGCTGGCAATCATGACAATCGCTCCGAGCACTGCCTCGATCTTGGCACGAATAATAGTGCCTGTAGGAATTGGTGCGGTCGATACAAGATCGGGCGCATCCTCGCCGGATATTGCAAGCCATGCGAGGCCCCCGGAAAGCTGGCCGGTGGCCATAACCAGTACCGGCACCACGACCACATCGAGAGCACCAGCATTGCCAAATCCCTGCCACAGCATAAATGCAGGCGGCAGCAGATAGAGAATTTGCATCAGGGTTTGTGAAATCAGCCAATGGTCTCGCAGCAATAATTGCCATTCCTTATGACGCAAATGCGCGCTCACCGTGCGGTATTTGAACAAGGAGGAATGGCTTTTTTGAACAATTGCGGCACCGGTAAAGTTACTAGCCGCCAACACGCGTTCACCAAATCTTTTAGAAAAGACGCGAATTGAAATAGCAAGTGCTGCGATAGAGGCAGACACAATTGTGGCGATTGCCGAGGCATCGCCCATCAATGCACGCGCCGGAACCCATAGGAGACTGTCTATATGAGGAGCATAAGCCAGCACCTGTTCCGACGAGAAAAATTCGATGCGCGAAATGCTGCCAATCGATGAAATCGCTGCAAGTTGAATCCCAATGATAAAGCTTGCACCAACGATTGCAGCAACAATTTGCGCCATCGATCGCGTGCGTTTTGCACCAAATGTCCTGAACAGGGCAACGGTTATCGCCAGAGACAAAGAGGTTACAATCGCGCCAAGGCAAAATAACAATGGATAGCCAGCCAGCCATTGCGCGCCATCATACCACGCCAGCACATTGATTGCCGGAGCAAACAGAACCAGCGACAACACAGTGGTGGAAACAGCGATAGCACCAACGCGCACAGCGAATAATCGCTTCACCGAGGTCGGAGATGACAATATGAGATCGAGATCAGAGCGGGCGTAAAACACCCGTGTCACCATCTCTAGGGCTTGCGACATCATCAGCGAAAAGATCAAAGCCATTGTACCGGTAATCATTACAAACGATGTTTTATCAGGCACAATACCGCTTTCCAGTGACGGACGTATCATGCCATAAGCCAGCAAATGCATTGCCGCAGCAGCGATGAAAATCACCAGCAGTATAGTGCGTTCCCGCCCCGGTTTTCCTGCCGTCATCATGCGCATGAAATCGCGCCAGAACAGGGAAAATTCGTGGCCTGCAAACCATTGCAGAGTGCCGGGCCTATGCATTTGGGCAGAGATCATTAAGGGATATTCCTAGGCTGCGTCCGCAATTGGTTCATCTGTCTCAGCCACCAGGTTAAGGAAAATTTCTTCCAAATTTTTGGTATTATTGCCAGCAGACTTGCTGAGTTCTTCCAGCGTACCTTCGGCGATCAAATGGCCATTGGCTATAACCCCGATGCGGTCAGCCATGCGTTCAGCAACTTCCAGAATATGGGTGGTCATAATGACCGTGCAGCCATCGGCAACACGTTTTTGCAAAACATCTTTCACCAGACGCGCAGAACCCGCATCAAGCCCGGTGAGTGGTTCATCTAGGATAATCAATTTCGGGTTATGTACCAGGGCACCGGCTAGAGCCACTTTCTGGCGCATACCTTTGGAAAAGCCCTCGCAACGCTCGTGTCCGTGGGGGGTAAGCTGCAACCAATCCAATAAATCAGCAGATTGGGCGCGGGCCTTTTCAGGAGCAATATCCCAAAGACCTGCAACAAAATCCAGATATTCAAATGGAGTTAGCCGATCATAAATCATCGGTTCATCAGAAACCCACGCAGTGATAGCCTTGGCCTCAACCGGGTTTTCGTCAGTGTCGATACCGAAGATAGAAATTGAACCAGAATCCGCTTCAAGGAGGCCCGAGACCATGCGAAGAGAAGTGGTTTTGCCCGCCCCATTTGGCCCAAGCAATGCATAAAACTCTCCAGCCCGAACTTCCAAATTGAGATCATCCACCGCTGGTCGATCAAAGCTCTTGTACAAATTTCTAACAGATAGTGCGTTTTGCATCGATTTTCCCTGATATGTATCCAAAGGAAAAAATAGCAAGCCAAAGTTTAAATGCGATGAAATCCCAGTAAAATTCGCAGAACTTACAGTTCATAGGAAATAAAAGGTTAAGAAATCAAGTTCAGGCGATGGTTTTTTTCAGTCGCATAACACGTGCGTAAGAGGCTTTAATCTGAGCTTTGCTCAATCGGCCATCCTTTACTGCGCGTACAATCCACTGGATGACATGGATCGGAAGATCCTCATCATATTTCAAAGAATTGGACATCAGCAGTAAATCATTGCCCGCTTGAAGAGAGCGGATGCAAGCATCTTCAAGGCTGAAGGATTTGCGTATCGCACCCATGTCCAGATCATCAGTCAGGATCACACCATTATAGCGCAATTTCTTGCGCAACAAGCCAGTCAGGGCCTTTTTGGAGAAAGTAATCGGCAGCTTCCCATTGGAAAAATTCTTGTGATAAAGATGTCCACTCATAATCAATGGCGCCTGAGCAGCCATGTTTTGGAAAGGAACCAGTTCTTCCTTGCCCCATGTTTTGGTGATATCGACAAACCCATCATGACTATCACCGCGCGAGGTGCCATGGCCCGGAAAATGTTTCAGCGAGCAGGCAACTTTTGCCGATGACATGCCCGATACGAAGGCGCTGGCGAAAGATGTGATACGATCAGCATCTGTTCCAAAACTCCTGCCATATCTGCCGATCACTGGGTTCTTGGGATCATGCACATCAACTGATGGTGCCAGATTGAGATTGAAACCGGCAGCGCGCAACTCGCGCCCGGCAGTTGCATAAAGCGTTTTGGCTTTCGCTACACTAATATTGCCGGCGACCCAGCGGGCTTCCGGAATTTTTGTGAAGCCGAATTTTTTGGAGAGACGCTGGACCTTGCCGCCTTCCTGATCCACTGCTGTGAGGGTCTGACGATCAGCGTTCAAAAAGCCACGGGTCATTCCGGTAACAAGTTTTCGCGACTTGAAATTATGCCGCAATAATACAACACCGCCAGCACGTCCTTTTGCTATATGGGCGGTGAGCGCTTTGGTCGATTTGTTGCTGCCTGAATTTCCCGGCAGGCCAATCAGAGTTAGTTGACCAGCCATTTCTGCAATACCTGCTGCATGTACTGGTGTAGTGCGCAATATTGCTGGTGCAAACAGCCCGACACCAGCGCCGGCAACGAAATGACGACGGCTGATATTGGAACTAGGTTTACTAGAATTGCTCATAAAAAACTCCGGTTTTAAAACTTGATTCGTCTTGTTCTACAATAAAAATTTCTGCCATGCTAATGAATGGCGACTACTTTAGAATGCCAGCTATACCGTTGCAAAGTGTCTCTTTAATGGCTTTGTCAGTCTGGTTCCAATCGGCTTTTTTGGAAGCCATCAATACGGCCTGACTTTTCAAGATGATGCCGTCACTCAAAATTTTCAGTTGATTTGCCCTCAACGTCGTGCCGGTGGAGGTGATATCGATGATGATATCAGCACTACCAGAGGCTGGTGCACCTTCTGTTGCGCCAAGGCTTTCGACAATCCGGTATGCAGTGATGCCATGATCTGCAAAGAAGTTCTGGGTCAGGTGCCAGTATTTTGTGGCGATGCGAATCCGTCTGCCGTGACGGGCGCGAAACTCCGCCGCCACATCATCAAGATCAGCCACATTGGACACATCGACCCAAGCTTCGGGAACAGCAATCACAACCTCCGCATGACCAAATTGCAGCGGCACACAAAAATCTACATAGAGTTCCGCATCTGCAATGGATTCACGAGCCAAATCTTCGCCGGTAATACCCATCTGGACATTGCCAGCAATCAATTCACGGGCAATTTCCGACGCTGAGAGGAATGCGATTTCCACTTCACCGGGTGTATTTTTCAATCGCCCGTAATAGCTGCGTGCATCGTCGGGTAATTCAACAGAAAACCCAGCTTCGTTGAATATCTCAATGGAGCGTTCTTTAAGTCGGCCTTTTGAGGGAATGGCGATTGTAAAACTCATGACACCACCTGCTCAAGACGATCCATCCAGATCGAAAAGCCAACCGCTGGAACAGTACTTTCCGCACCAAGAATAGACATTAAATGATCGTAACGTCCGCCGCCCACAAGAGGCCGTTTGCCGTCATTCGCATAAATTTCAAATACCTGTCCGGTGTAATAATCGAGCCGTCTGCCAAAGGAAGCCTGATAATGAATGGAGCAATTATCCATGCCACTTGATTGAATGCCTTCAAAGCGTGACTTCAGATTTTTGAGGCTTGGACCGAGGGAAAGACTGTTCGCGGCCTCGAAATCGTTCATAATTTTTGCTGCGTCCTCAATCGGCGCATCAATCGCAAGGAATTGTTCCAGTGCGGTTCTCTTCTCATCGGAAAGCGTAGCGGAAGTCAGTTCAACCTTGTCCATCAACCGTGAAGCAATTGCACGCGGCGTACGTCCGGCAGAAAGCGGCAGGCCGGATGCCCGCATTTTATTGGTGATCCAGCCGGTTACCGCCTGTGCGTCATCGGAATTAATATGCTCCACCAGATCAGCAGGCAAATCTTCGTAAGGGTTGCTGCTCTCGCCTGACAACCTTGTAAGGCTCTGGTTTAGGCGAGCGGTATCGCCAAACTCGCGGCCCAGTTTTTCCCGCCATGCTTTGGGCAGGCCAAGGGCCAAGAGCAGTGCCTTAAAAATTGCCTGATCACCAAGCAGGATGGTAATGGCACCAACGCCAAGCTTGCGCAAAATAGTTTCTGCATCAAGCAGGCTGGCAATATCTGCCTCCACCCGGTTCTCATTGCCCAGGTCTTCAATGCCGGCCTGATCAAATTCGTGCGGTTCACCCTCGCGCTGGCGAAAGACAGTCCCCACATAACCATAGCGCACCGGAAGCTGGCCTGATGCCAGATGGTGCAGACATACAGGGACAGTAAACTCCGGTCGCAAGCAAAGACTGGTACTGGTTTGGTCACTGGTTAAAAACATCAAGCGACGAAAATCCTCACCCGCGGTTTCCAAATAAGGGTCAGCAGGTTGCAGCAATCCGATCTCTGCATTGACGCAATCATTGGCTTCAAAAAAAGTATGAAGCTGATCAGCAAATTTGCTCGCTACCTGAACCATAATTTAACCGGCAGCCTTTGCCGCCACACGATCAGCAGCTTGTTCTTCCAAAATACGTTTCACCTCGGAAACAAGATCACTTTCCTTGGCGGTAATCTGCGCCGGGCGTGTTTCGCGCCATGTAACGTTATCTTCAATCTCGGCTGAAAGGCGCTTGCCCTCAATCAAATCCTTAATTTGAATTTCGCCATTATCGCGTTCATCAGATCCCTGAATAATAGCAATCGGCGTACCGCGATGATCAGCATATTTCAGTTGGTTGCCAAATTTCTTCGGATTGCCTTGATACATTTCGGCGCGAATACCGGCTTCGCGTAATTTTTGAACCATACCCTGATAACGCGCCAGCGCATCGGTATCGCGGTCCATCACGCAAACAACGATCGGAGCAATAGCCTCACTGTCTTCAAGTTTCCCGAGGTTTTTAAGCGCTGTCATTAGCCGGGATACGCCAATGGAAAACCCGGTTGCAGGAACTGGTTGCCCCATGAAGCGGGAAACCAAACCATCATAACGCCCGCCGCCACCGACAGAGCCAAAAACAACTTTCTTGCCTTTTTCGTTGACCACATCGAAGGTGAGTTCTGCCTCGTAAACTGGCCCGGTATAATATTCAAGTCCGCGTACCACGGACGGGTCAAACACAACGCGGCCCTGATATCCAGCCGCGTCAGTCAAGGTCATTAGTACAGCAGTTTCTTGTGAGGGTTGACCATCGCCATCAAGTGATTTGATCATCTCACCAATGGCCGCCAGTTTGTCGGCACCAGTTTCTCCCGGCGCAAACAAATAGTTCATGATGACCTCGACTTGTGCATCGGCAAGTTCGACACCCTTGGTAACGTCGCCGCTTTCATCTTCACGACCAGCGCCGAGCAGTGCTTTGACGCCTTCGCGACCAAGCCGGTCAAGCTTATCCATGGCACGCATCACATCGAGGCGCTTTTCTTCGGCAATTTCGGCAGCTTCCATCACCCCGTCAAGAACCTTGCGGTTGTTGACGCGAATGAGATAATCGCCGCGCTCAATGCCTAGAGCCTCCATCACATCGGCCATCATCATGCACATTTCAGCATCTGCCTGAACGCCGGGAGCGCCAACGCTATCAGCATCAAACTGCATGAATTGACGAAAACGACCCGGTCCGGGTTTCTCATTGCGGAAAACCCAACCTGCACGATAGGTGCGATAAGGAAGTTGGATGTCGTTGTAATTCTCAGCAACATGGCGGGCTAAAGGCGCTGTCAAATCATAGCGTAGGCTCATCCATTGATCATCATCATCACTAACCGAAAACACACCTTCATTAGGCCTATCTGTATCCGGTAAAAATTTACCAAGACAGTCCGTATATTCAAACATAGGTGTTTCAACCGGATCAAATCCATAAAGTTCGTAAACTCCGCGAATTTTCTCAACCATTGCATCTGTTGCGCGGATATCATTAGCATCGCGGTCGACGAAACCACGCGGTAATCGTGCTCTTAATTTTTGCGGTTTTTTATTCTTGCGAGACATGGATAAACTGCCTTTGGTGGCTCTGTTTGGATGTTGCTCCGGTCGTAGCTTATCCGCCTATATATGGCAAGTTTGACGGTTCTATTTCGGCCTTACGAATTTCGCGCGTTCTGCGTCAATCTTCCCGCGACAGGTGCAACCCTCAATATGGTCGTTGACCATCCCCATCGCCTGCATGAAGGCGTACATGGTGGTTGGGCCAACGAACGACCAACCACGCTTTTTCAAATCCTTCGACAGGGCCGTGGATAGTGGCGATATTGGGTTCTGGCGTAACCAGTCATAGGTGAGTACATCCGGGCGATCGTCTTCCGGCGGTTCCCAGCGCCAGAAATATGCACCAACAGACCCTTCCGCCTCGGCCATCTCAATTGCCTTGCGAGCATTGTTGATGGTGGATTTGATCTTGCCGCGATGGCGAATGATACCGGCGTTTAGTACCAGTTTCTCGATATCGGCTTCACCCATGGCAGCCACTTTCTCGATATCGAAATCATGAAACGCATCGCGAAAATTTTCACGTTTGCGCAAAATAGTGATCCACGAAAGTCCGGCCTGAAATCCTTCAAGGCAAACTTTTTCAAACAGCCGCTGATCGCTATCCACCGGCATGCCCCATTCATCATCATGATAAATCACATATTGTTCATCTTCGCCCGGCCAAAAGCACCGTGTGATGCCACTATCATCTTTAATTAGCCCGGTTTTTTCTGCACTCATGGGATCCTCGAATCATGATTTCGTAATTAATATGTAACATTGAACAGTCAAGCCAAGCGGGATCAACCAAAATTATGCTTGTTAAAAAATTTCTCTTCCCCGGCACTTCAATAGCGCTATAAGAATTGCGAGGAAGGATACTGGGTAAATGCGGATTGCAGCAGCCGGACAATGGACTAACAATTGGGCCGGAATGTTGGCCAGTAAATTGGCCAGACACTGGATCGTTGTTGCCTGTTGTGTAACACTATTTTCGTTGGTCGCTTTGCCTGGAAATCACGCCTATGCCGTTGCCAGAGATGCGGAAGTTATTCGCGGATTTAACCTCACAGTATTCGGTGCTGAGTATGCCCCTTTCGGATTTCAGTCGCGCTACATCCGGAAGTTTCGAAAGCCCGTACGGTTTTATATCCATAATATGTCGAGGAAAAACCGTACCAAAGCTGCGCGGCGATTTATCCTCAGCCTGAATAGAATTATTAAGGGGTTGAAAACCCGGATCGTTTCCTCTCCTGCAAAAGCCAATTTCAATATCTATGTGGTTGACCGCAAAGACTACGTGAATATTGTGCGCACCAAAATCTATCGCCAGCCCAATGCGACTGCTCCGGGCAAATGTCTGGTGCGGTCGGTTTTTTCAAGAAAGGGCATTAAGCGCTCCGATGCGGCCATTGTTTCCGATGGCGGCGAGGCGCTTTTTAAGCGCTGCCTGATTGAAGAAATCTTGCAGGGGTTAGGCCCGTTGAACGAAGATAAAAGTCTTTGGCGCAGCGTCTTTAATGATGCCTCCAAACAGATTTCCTTCACCAGATTCGACCGGTTGATCCTGAATATGCTCTATGACCCAAGGATTAAAAATGGAACCTCGCTCAAAAAAGTGCAGGAAATTCTACCGGAAGTATTGCGCTCAGCGAAGAAACAGGTCCGAAAGTACCGTTAGGTAACGAACTGTTTACCATCTCCGGAAACCCTTTGATTACTACGATTACATCAAATTTTATTCAAAATGCATTGATTCATAATTCGGTTGTGACTTTGGAACATATACTGATCCAAATATTCCGTGTAATATGCGGGAATTAGTGTTTGTTGACGATTAGTTAGAGAGTACGTCATGAAAAAATTTGTAACCATTATTGCCAGCCTTATTGTGCTAATTGCTGGAAGTCTTTCCTTTTCCCACGCAGGCTCGCGTTATTCGTCTCAGCCCCCCTCAGTGTTATCACCCAATCTGACCGCCCCGTGGGTTTTGCAATTGGAAAAGCGACCACGTGCGCATTCCAGAAGAACAGCGATACTTTCAAAGCCTGTTAAAAAACCGCGTCGTAAAGCAACCAGAATTCAAACGCGTAAAGTTAAGGCACGCAAACTGCGTCGTAATACTCGTATCGCCAGTCGTGCCAGTACCGCCCGTCGCGCCAGTCTGGGGCAGGTCAGCAAAAAACATCGCATTCGACCGCTCACCAAACGAAATCCACGTTCTAAGCAACGTGCCTTAAAACAAGGGGTATTTAAGCGGCGCACGATAGCAAATCCACGTAAAGTTGTGCGTTTGCGCAAAAAACCTCCGTCACCAAAATCGCGCGGAAAAAAATTCAATCCGGAACTGTTGCCACAGCTGGTAAACTACTCCGGGGGCCAAAAAGCTGGAACACTGATCGTTGATACACAGACCCGTTTTCTCTTTCTTGTCATGAAAGACGGTAGCGCACGTCGTTATGGGATCGGTGTTGGAAAGCCCGGTTTCGAATGGTCTGGAAAGCACAAGGTTTCCCGCAAAGCCGAGTGGCCCACATGGACCCCGCCGAAAGAAATGATCAAGCGTGAGGCTGCAAAAGGTCACTACATTCCAGATTTTATGGAAGGCGGACCAAAAAATCCTCTCGGTGCCAGAGCCCTATATCTTGGCAGCACACTTTATCGCATCCACGGCACCAACCAGCCATGGAGCATTGGCAAGGCCGTTTCATCAGGATGCATTCGTATGCGAAATGAAGATGTGATGGACCTTTATGAGCGCGTCAAAGTGGGCGCGCAGGTTGTCGTAATCTAAAGTCAAAACTAAGTAGTAAAAGATTTTCAGCGGATTTCGGAAATGGAGTCCGCTGTTTTGTTTGAGGGTCAAAAGAGTTAAGAGATTTGGTAAACAAAAATGTCACACCTCACAACAATGTGCGTGGAGCAGAAGCGTAATTGCTTGAGATGTCCTGATGTAATTTGTTAGACAATTAATCAAGCGGAGTATTGATGTGGAGTTTATTATCAATTCCGTTCAAAGGGGTTTGAAAAAAACTAGATACGGATTCGGGAAATGATTTCAAAAATTGTGGCAATTTTTGCGCTGGTTGCAGGCGTATTTATTACAAATAGTATTGCAGTCGTATCTGATGCGGCAGCTGAGCGAGTATACAATCACACGGAAATGCGTTGGGTAAATCTTGACCCAAATCGACGCAAATACTCAAAAAGGGCAGCGCCAAGGAAATTCAACCGGCGCAATGTCAGTATTCGTACCAAGGAAAAACCGGGTACCATTATCATCCATACCGATGAAAAATTCCTGTATTATGTAACCGGTAAAAACCGGGCTATTCGATATGGTGTCGGTGTTGGGCGTGAAGGCTTCGGCTGGAATGGTCGCGTGAAAGTTAAGCGTAAAGTTGAGTGGCCAACATGGACCCCGCCGAGAGAAATGATTATCCGCGAAGCAAAAAAAGGCCATCATTTGCCAGCCAGCATGAAGGGTGGCATTGAAAACCCTCTTGGAGCGCGCGCTCTTTATCTGTTCAAGGGAAATCGCGATACTCTGTACCGCATTCACGGCACCAATCAACCTTGGTCCATTGGGCTTAACCTCTCATCCGGCTGTATCCGCATGGTCAATAAGGATGTGGAACATCTTTATAAACAGGCAAAACTTGGCACCAATGTTGTAGTGATTGGTCCAGGGCAGGATGCGTCAAAATACTTCACACCATCCGTAAACCCGTTGGCTGCCTTGTTTGGTAACTAGCAGGTCTTTTGAAAATTTAGCCTGAAGGTACTTTGGCCGGAGGGCATTTTCATGAAAGAAACAACACTCCCTGAGACAGCGGACGCGAAATCGCCCGCTGGTGCTGATATACGGTTCATCATGGACGGAACCACAGGCAATATGATCCATGCTTGCGTCCCTCCCCACCAAGTCAACCGCGCTACAATCCACGGCACAGTCAGTGAATTCTGGTATGTGCTTGAGGGACATGGAGAGATTTGGAGAAGGGACTGCACATCCGAAAAAGTCACAGAACTCTTGGCCGGAACTTCCATCGATATACCCGTGGGGACAGCGTTTCAATATCGAAACGTAGCGGAGTACGAATTGAAATTTATTTGTATATCCATGCCGCCATGGCCCGGTGACGATGAAGCAAGTCCTGTTGAAGGTAAATGGGAGCCTACTTATTAGGCCTAAGCCTCGCCGAGGACGCTTTCCATGCCCCTCGGCATGGAACCACCATAGGCCCAATTCAACAGCTCAACTGTGTGACACATAGGAACGCCCGCATCCGCAGAAAGTTGTGTCAGACATCCTATGTTGCCCGCGGTAATTAAATCCGGTTTCACTTTGGCGATATTACGCAATTTGCGTTCCTTCAGGCGTCCGGCAATTTCCGATTGTAGAATATTATAGGTGCCTGCAGACCCGCAGCACAAATGCCCCTCGGGAATATCAACCACGTCAAATCCCACCGCTGAAAGCAATCGCTTCGGCTCATCCTTGATCTTCTGTCCGTGCTGCATGGAACAGGCTGAGTGGTAGGCCAGTTTCAACTTTCGGCCCTTTTCGTTCTTGTCGAGGTCGCGCGAGGAAAGGTATTCCGTGATGTCCTTGGCGAGCGACGCAATGGTCGCAGCCTTTTCGGCGTAATCCGGGTCCAGCCGTAGCATATGACCGTAGTCCTTTACCGTGGTGCCGCAACCCGATGTGGTAATGATGATGGCATCTAGCCCACCATTCTCAATTTCGTACCACCACGCATCAATATTGTTTTTAGCGGCAGCAAGTGAAGCATCTTCGCGACCCATATGATGCACCAAAGCCCCGCAACAGCCTTCATTCGCAGGCACTACAATTTCAACGCCGATGCGTGACAGCAATTCCAGCGTAGCTGCATTAATGCGCGGATCAAGCACTTGCTGGGCACAGCCGGATAGCATGGCAACACGCGCAATTTTTGATGTCTCAGCTGAAGTAACAATCGGTAATTTAATCGCAGCAGGCAGACTTGTCGGCGCGAGTGCAAGCATGGCAGCCAACGGTTTCATGCCGGGAATTTTGGTAAAAAATCCGGCAAACGGCTTGGCGAGTTTTGCTGCATGAAGCGCAAAACGAAAACGCGAAGGATAGGGCAAAACCATCGCCAGAACCGCACGAAATAAACGGTCCATGAAAGGGCGTTTATAGGTTTTTTGAATATGAATACGGGCGTGATCTACCAAATGCATGTAATCCACGCCCGAGGGGCAGGTAGTGGTACAGGCAAGGCATGACAGACAGCGATCAATATGTTTGACGATTTTCTCATCCGCAGGCTTGCTGTTTTCCAGCATGTCCTTGATCAGATAAATCCGCCCGCGAGGGCTGTCCAACTCGTCGCCTAGCGTCAGATAGGTCGGGCAGGTCGCGGTACAAAATCCACAATGGACACATTTGCGCAGGATTTTTTCGGAGAAATCCACATGGGGGTCTGCTAATTGCTGCAAAGTAAAATTGGTTTGCATGGTCTAGCTGGCCTCCACTTGAGAGGCGCTCATTCGTCCGGGGTTTAGAATATTGGCCGGATCAAATTGTTGTTTGATGGCCGCCGACAGGGCAGCAACCCCAGGCGCTTCCGGTTGAAATGAGCTGGCCACATCACCCTTGTCAGCGGCCCGTACCAGCGTAACATGACCGCCGATCCCGGAAAGGCCGTGGCGTAAGAGCGTTGTCACACCCGCCGAGCCGCCATTGGTATCTAGCGTTTCATCCTCGGCAAACACCCAAATCAGCCCACCGGCCCAATCGAGGAAATATTCCAGACATGCATCATTCAGAATGCGATTGAGAAAACCATCCGCATCACTCGGTTTTACCGAAATTCGCCAAACCGACCCGGTGCGCCCGGCAAATTTACGACATTCTCGAACCTGTTGCCAGATATTCAGATGGCGTTTTTCATCAAGGCGGTTGATTGCACCAAATGACTGCAACAATTCACTGATACGCTCAGCGCGATATTCAAGCTGATTGCCAAATCCCTCAAGCCGTACAAGAGTTTGAGCCTCATCATCACCCGCAGGCAAATGGGCAAGACCGGTTGGATCAAACGGTGAGGTGGCAGCTTTTGCCAGTGCAGCAATCGCGTCCGTATGAGATAATCCTTCCACCGCGATGGTGGTGGATTTTTCCGCCAGCGGTAACACCTTGAATGATACTTCGCTCAATATACCCAGCGTACCAAAACTTCCGGCCATCAATTTCACCAGATCATAGCCCGTGACGTTTTTCATCACCCGTCCACCATTCTTGACGATATCGCCAGTACCGTTGATGAAGCGAACGCCAATCAGGCAATCACGGCAAGCACCACCCTGAAAGCGCTTCGGCCCGGAAATGCCGCAAGCAACAATGCCGCCAATTGTCGGCTCGCCTGCGCTTCCCATTAAGGAGCGATAATCGGCAGGTTCAAACGGCAGGTGCTGCCCCTCTTTCGCTAGTGCCTCCTCAATTTCAGCAAGAGGCGTTCCCGACTTGGCGACGATTGTAAGGGCTCCCGGTTCATAGAGCGTAATGCCGCTTAAACCGGAGGTGGATAATTGCATATCCGCATGAACGGGATTGCCCAGACCAAGGCGTGTTCCGCCACCAACAATTTCGATTGAAGAAATATCAGAATTAGCCTTGCGGACGATTTCAGCGATCTCATCGTCGCTAGCGGGATGTTGAACATTACTCATTATGCAGCCTTATATTGCTGGTCGTTATTGCGCCGCGTATGGGTGATATCGATCGGGAAAACCTTGGCGGGGTTCAACAGCCATTGCGGGTCAAAAACGTCTTTCACCCGCATTTGCATTTCCATATCAATTTCGTTGAACTGATGCACCATCAAATCGCGTTTTTCGATACCGACCCCATGTTCGCCGGTGAGGCAGCCGCCCACTTCTACGCAAAGTTTGAGAATATCCGCGCCAAACGCCTCGCATTTTTCGAGGTCACTGGGAACATTGGCATTATACAAAATCAGCGGATGCAAATTGCCATCGCCCGCATGAAATACATTGGCTACTTTAAGTCCGTATTGCTTCGACATTTCCTGCATCCGGCCCAAGACAAAAGAGAGTTGGGAGGTGGGAATGGTCCCGTCCATACACATATAATCGGCAATCTGCCCCATGGCACCAAAGGCCGCTTTGCGTCCTTTCCAGATGGCATCGGACTGCACTGCGGATTCACTTTCACGCATAACAGCAGGGTCATGACGCTGACAAATTTCCTTGATCTTGGTCAGTTGTTCATCTATTTCGCCGGGTGAACCTTCAACTTCCACTATCAACAAGGCATCCACATCCGTTGGATATCCAGCCTTGGCAAAGCGCTCGCAGGCAATGATTGCCGGGCCATCCATGAACTCCATCGCCACCGGCAATACGCCAGCCCGGATAATATCGGATACGCAGGCACCCGCCACTTCGCTGGAATTAAAGCCAAGCAAAATGGGTCGAGCTCCTTCAGGTTTGCGAAGAATTTTCAAAGTAGCCTCGGTGACCATGCCAAATTGCCCCTCGGAACCACAAATCAAGCCAAGCAAATCATAGCCCGAAGGATCCAGATGCCCGCCGCCAATCTCAATGATGTCGCCATTCATCAAAACCATTTTTACACCGAGTAGATTATTGGTGGTGACGCCATATTTAAGACAATGCGCACCGCCGGAATTCATGCCTATATTGCCAGCAATAGCGCAGGCCAATTGGCTGGAAGGGTCAGGCGCATAAAAGAAATCATTGTCTGCAACTTCCCCGCTTACCCCAAGATTGGTGATGCCGGACTGAACTGTGATGGTGCGGCTATCATAGTCAATATCGAGCACTTCGTTCAAGCGCGATACGCCGATGACGATGCTATCGGCTGTGGGCAGCGCCCCGCCTGAAAGCGAGGTGCCGGAACCGCGCGGAATAACCGGAATGCCAAGTTCATTACAAAGTTTCAACGCACGTGACACTTCCTCGGTGGTACGTGGTAAAATAACCGCCAGCGGTGGACAGCGATAAGCCGCCAGACCATCACACTCGTAAGCAATGGTTTCACCCTCATCATGAATAACGATTTCTTCGCCAAGTTCTGACAAAAGACGAGTAATAATCTCGGTTCGCTCATTCATGATGTGCACATTAGGTGTGGGCATGGAAATATCACTCATAGCAATCTCCTTATCCGTCGAGGGTTCTCTGAACGTATTGGTAAACTATTTTTACCACTTGCTGCAGTCAATGTTTATCGTTAAAAATCAATATACATTAATTCCAGAAAGTTGAAAATGGTACCCATCACCGACATGGCAGTATTTGCAAATGTGGTTGCCTCGGGCGGACTAACCGCTGCAGGCCGCCAGCTTGGCATGTCTCCAGCGGTGGTTTCCAAGCGCCTGCGCAAGCTGGAAGAGCATCTTGGTGCCAGATTATTACACCGCACCACAAGGCAGGTTTTGCTCACAGAAGCCGGGCAGGGTTATTATGACCGTGTCGTGGAAATTCTCGCAGACATCGAAAAAGCGGAAAATTTTGTTTCCCGCAGGTCTGAATCTGTCCGGGGCGTTTTAAGAATTTCGGCCCCCACAACATTTGGTAGGATGCACATCGCCCCTTATCTGCACAAATTCATGCAGACCAACGCTGATCTGACGGTAAATCTAGATTTATCGGACCGCTTCGTTGATATCGTCGGCGAAGGTTTTGATGTGGCAATTCGTATAGGCACACTGGACGATTCGACACTGGTCGCAAAAAAACTGGCAGGCGTTCGTAGGGTTTTGTGCGCATCGCCTGAATATCTGGAAACGCATCCTGAGCTTGGTCATTTACAGCAATTGGACGACCACCATTGCATTGCCACCCACAATCAGAACGTCTGGAAACTCGAAGGCCCCAATGGGCCAGTGGACTACCGGGTACATGGGGAATTGCAAACCAATTCCAGCGAAGTGGTGCGCGAGGCAGTGCTTTCAGGTTCAGGCATTGCGCTTCGCTCCACCTGGGATGTGGGGCCGGAACTTGCCAGTGGAAAGTTGAAAATCCTGCTACCCCAATATTCCGGCGACAAACACGCTGCTATTTACGCCCTCTATCCAACAAGAAATTTCCTGCCTGCCAAAGTCCGCGTCTTTATTGAATTCCTGGCCGAACATTATGGTGCAAACCCTTATTGGGATAGAGGCTTGCTTTAGTTTGCTCGCTTCTGCCTTTGGCAGAGGGAATAATGCAAGAGAATTGAATGAGAGCCCAAAGGGCGGGCGTGGGAACCCGGCCGAGCAGGCCGCACCTTCGCAGGCCCGAACGCCATGTCGGAGACATGCCAACGAGAATGTCAAGGATATGCCGTGAGTACAAAAATGGTAAAAATATTTGACCAATCCATCCCTCAAACGCTATCTTAAATCATGAGCATATTTTCCCAAATTACCTCGGTAAAAACCGCTGACGAAGTTGCCCACCAGATTGAAGCTCTGGTGCTGGAAGGCGTGTTGCGGGTGGGAGATCAATTGCCCGGCGAACGGGAACTTGCCAATACCACCGGCGTTTCGCGCCCCACGGTGCGAGAGGGCATCAAGGCGCTTGAAGCGCGCGGTATTTTGGAAAGCCACCATGGCGGCGGAACCTTTGTTTCCGATGTGATCGGCACAGTATTTTCACCACAGATTATCTCGATTTTGCCAGCCCACAAAAAAGCCACCCGTGATTATCTGGAATTCCGGCATGAATTCGAGGGGAGTTGTGCAGCGTTTGCAGCTTTGCGTGCCACCACACTCGATCGAGAGTTATTCTCAGACCTAATGGGGAAGATGGAACTAGCTTCCAACGACCCTGAAAAGGAAGGGGACTTGGACGTTGAATTTCACTCTCTTATTGGCGAAATGGCCCATAATCTGGTGATGTTGCACACCATGCGGTCCTGCTATCGATTGCTTTCGGCGGGCGTATTTGAAAACCGTGAGCGGCTCTATTCGATTTCAGGCTCTCGCGAGAAACTGTTGCAGCAGCACCGCTCTATTTATGATGCAATCATGGCCCGCAATCCCGAGAAGGCCAGGTTAGCCGCACAGATTCATATAGATTTTATCAGCGAGCAGATGATTTTGCTTGAAAGTCTTGATGAAAGAGAGAGAATCGCAAAACTGCGTTCTGAGACCCGAAAATCAAAAACTGAAGTTTAGTACATGCCAAATTCAATTCCAAAAAATCCACGCGTTGCTCTTTTTGTCACCTGTCTGGTTGATCTATTTCGCCCCAGCGTCGGATTTGCTTCGGTAAAATTATTGGAAGATGCAGGCTGCGATCTGGAAGTACCCATGGCCCAGACGTGCTGTGGCCAGCCTGCATGGAATTCCGGGGATAGGGCAGATACACGAGATTTGGCCGAGGCCGTTATCAAAAATTTTGAAAACTATGATTATGTGGTGGCTCCTTCCGGCTCCTGTGCCGGGATGTTGAAAAAACATTATCCGGAAGTCTTCAAGGGTGATGCGCTATGGGAAAGTCGCGTCGAACGATTTTCAGAAAAAGTATATGAACTCACAAGCTTCTTGGTCGATGTTTTAAAGGTAGAAAAAGTTGATGCGATCTTGAAGGCGGATATCACCTATCACGATTCATGCGCCGGTTTACGCGAACTAGGTATTCAGGAACAACCGCGAAAGCTGGTGAATTCCATTGAAGGCGTCACCATGATCGAGATGAAAAACAGCGATGTCTGTTGCGGTTTCGGCGGTACATTCGCGGTCAAATATTCAGAGATTTCCAATTCTATCGTCACCACCAAAACGGAACATATTGAAGAGACATCAGCAAAAATGTTGCTGGCCGGCGACCTCGGCTGTCTGCTCAATATGGCCGGAAAATTGAGGCGCGAAAACAGCGGAATCGAAGTGCGTCACGTGGCTGAAGTTTTGGCGGGTATGACGGAAAACGCACCGATTGGCGAGCGAACACCAAGAGGCGGAGGGCGCTAAATCATGGTGGAAATCACCTCACATGAATTCAAATCCAATGCCAATCTGGCCATGGGCGATGGCCAGTTACAAAAGGCCTTGGGGCATGTGCGAACCAACTTCATCAAGAAGCGCGCCGAGGCAAAAGCTGGCCTCGATGAATTTGATGAATTGCGCGACAACGCCAAGGCGATCAAAGATCACGTTCTGGAGAACCTTGATCTCTATCTGGAGAATTACGAGGAAAAAGTGATTGCCAGCGGTGGCCATGTTCACTGGGCGGCAACAGCCGACGAAGCCTGTAAACAGATATTGGACATTTGCCGCAGTGTTGGTGCCAAATCCGTCACCAAGGGCAAGTCGATGATTTCCGAAGAAATTGCTCTCAATGAAGCACTTTCAGCAGCAGGCATTGAACCAGTGGAAACCGATCTGGGTGAATATATCATCCAGTTGCGCGGTGAACACCCAAGCCACATCATCGCGCCTGCCGTGCATTTGAACATGGACCAGGTGCGCGAAGACTTTATTAAACACCATACCCATCTGCCCGCCGATAGACCATTGAATGAACCGGAAACCTTGCTCCGCGAAGCTCGCGCCATTTTGCGCGATAAATTTCTTAGCGCCGATGTGGGCATCACAGGCGCAAATTTTTTGGTCGCCGAAACAGGCACATCGGTCATCGTCACCAATGAAGGTAATGGTGACCTCACTCAGACCTTGCCCAAAATCCATATCGTGATTGCCTCTATCGAAAAGATTGTACCGACACTGGAAGATATGAGCCAGATCGTGCGTGTATTGGCACGCTCCGCGACCGGGCAGGATATGTCAGTCTATACCACACTATCAACCGGCCCCCGGCGCGAGGACGATCCTGATGGGCCGGAAGAGTATCACGTGGTGTTGTTGGATAATGGTCGCTCTTCCATGTTGGGCACCGAGTTTCAGGACATGCTGCGTTGTATTCGCTGTGGCGCCTGCATGAACCATTGCCCGGTCTATCATGCCATTGGCGGTCACGCTTATGGGTGGGTCTATCCCGGTCCCATGGGAGCCGTATTATCCCCCAGCCTCATCGGCGTTGATAAGGCTGGACATTTGCCCAACGCATCCACATTCTGCGGTCGCTGCGAAGCAGTTTGTCCGATGCACATTCCTCTGCCAAAAATGATGCGGCACTGGCGTGAGAAAGAGTTTGAAAAGCATCTGTCCCCAGTAACCCAAAGAGTATCGGTTCGAGGTTGGGCATGGGTGGCCAAACGGCCATTTTTATACCGGATAATTGCCTCTGCTTCAGCCAGATTTCTCTGGCTGCTTGGTGGCGTAAACCACCGTATCAAATCTTTGCCGCTCGCATGGGGCTGGACCAGACACCGCGATATGCCTGCACCCGAAGGATCAACCTTTATGAGCCAGTGGCGCGAGCATCAGGCACGCAATGCAGGTGATTTATGAGCAAGAGAAACGAAATGCTTGAGAAAATTCGTGTAGCCATTGCCCCTAATGGCAACCATGACGAACGCCGGAAAAACCTACGCACTTCCGCCATGGCAAAAGCCAGCGGGGTTATCCCAAAACTGCCTGAATCCAAAAAAGCCATTCAAGCACGGTTTGAAGAACGCGCGGTCAATGCTGATGCAACGGTAATATTTTCCAAGCCGAGGGAAGTGGCGAACAACATCGCGAACTATTTGCGCGATCACAATCTACCCAGTGCAATTCGCACCGGTGACGACAAGCGATTAAAAACCCTGTTGAGAGGTTTTGAAAGCCTGCTGGAAATCAGTCATGGTCGAACCTATGGCGATGATATGGTCGGTGTCAGTCACGCCCTTGGCGGAGTGGCGGAGACTGGAACTTTGTTTTTGGAATCTGGCAAGGATAACCCGACTACTCTCAATTTTTTGCCTGAAACCCATATCGTAGTCGTTGATGCAGAGGATGTTGAAACCAGTTACGAAAACCTGCTGGAAAAACTGCGCAGCAAATATGGAGCAGGTAAAATGCCCCGTGTGTTGAATATGATTACCGGGCCGTCGCGCTCAGCCGATATTGAACAAACTTTGATCCTTGGGGCGCACGGTCCCTTGCGCCTCCACATCATTATTGTGCAAAAATGAGCGAGCGTTACGATTTCCGAACCCAGCGCTTGTTTGTGGAGCAATCCCTCGCGACAAATGTTGCAATTGAGCCGGACCGTGCTCAATCCAATTATCTGTTGAATGTGCTGCGCCTGAAAGAGGGCAGCGATATATTGTTGTTTAACGGCAGGGATGGAGAATGGCTCGGAAGTATCAAACCTATTGGTCGAAAATCCTGTGAGATTACACCCGTTCGCCAATTGCGAAAGCAACCAGAGCCTTATGATCTGGTTTACATTTTTGCTCCGCTAAAACAGAGCCGCCTCGACTATATGGTGCAAAAGGCGGTGGAGATGGGAGCGGGTGTTTTGCAGCCCGTTCTGACCCACCATACACAGTTTACCAAACTAAACCCCGAGCGCATTAATGGTTACGCAAAAGAAGCTGCGACCCAATGCGGAATTCTCACACTTCCCAAAGTTAATCTTCCTGTAAAGTTTATGGATTTATTGGAAGATTGGGACAAATCGCGCCACATAATCTATTGCGACGAAACTGAATCAGATGCTAGTGCTTTAGAAATACTGGCACAGATCAAACCCTGCCCATTGGCCATTCTCATTGGCCCGGAAGGTGGATTTTCATCTGAGGAAAGAAAACACTTGAAGTTACTGGATTTTGTCACACCTATATCACTTGGACCCCGTATTTTGCGCGCTGATACCGCAGCTGTTGCGGCGCTCACATTGGTTCAGGCAGTCTCTGGAGACTGGAGCAAAAAATAGTGATCAAATATGCATTGCACTGGTTAACTATTACTGTGATGTCTAGCATGAAATGAAACAGGAATCTGACCCGGTCAGACAGGAATAAATGGCACGTGATACCACCGACGAAAGACCGATTGAAACCAAAAGCCAGCTAGTGGATTGGCTTGCTGTTGGTTGCAAACCAAAATCTGATTGGCGCATCGGCACCGAGCACGAAAAATTCGCCTTTTATCGCGATAGCCTTAAGCCCGTTCCTTATGGTGGCGATAACGGCATTCGCGCAATTCTCGAAGGCATGCAGAAAAAACTTGGCTGGGAACCTATCGTCGACGATGGTAATCTCATTGGACTTTTCGAGGCAAACGGTCAGGGTGCTATTTCACTGGAGCCGGGTGGTCAGTTCGAACTTTCCGGGGCACCGGTCGAGACCCTGCACCAGACCTGCCGCGAATCAAATCGTCATTTGGAAATGGTGAAAGTAGTTGCCGGTGATTTGGGTATTGGATTTTTAGGATTAGGCGGCAGCCCCATCTGGACGTTTGATGAAACCCCGCACATGCCCAAAAGTCGTTATGAAATCATGACAAATTACATGCCCAAGGTTGGTAGCCAGGGCCATGATATGATGTATCGCACCTGCACGATACAGGTAAATCTGGATTTTGATAGTGAGCGCGATATGGTGCGCAAGCTGCAAACATCTTTGAAATTGCAGGGTATGGCCTCTGCTCTTTTCGCAAATTCACCGTTTACCGAAGGCAAACCCAACGGCTTGCTTTCATGGCGCAGCGATATCTGGCGCGATACGGATAACCAACGTGGTGGATATCATGCCTTCATGCTGGACAAGGATTTCAGTTTTGAGAGCTATGTGGACTGGGCGCTTGATGTGCCGATGTATTTTGTCATTCGCGATGGGCGTTATCACGATTGCACCCACGTTACTTTCCGCCAGTTCATGGATGGTGCTTTGAAAGGGGAGGTCTCTGACCCTGAGCCGACTGTTGGCGATTGGAGCAACCATATGACAACGGTATTCCCCGATGTCCGTCTCAAGCGTTTTCTTGAAATGCGTGGCGCGGATGGCGGGAGATGGCGTGATATTTGCGCCTTGCCTGCATTTTGGGTGGGGATACTTTACAGCAGCCCGTCATTGGATGCCGCCGAAGAACTGATTTCTGACTGGACAGCTGAAATGGTGTTCGATTTGCGTGAAGCTGTTCCCAAAGAGGGACTTCGCGCGAAAATTGCCGGAAGAGAACTTCTTGGATTTACAAAGGAAATTCTCGAAATTTCAAGGCAAGGTCTGGTCGAACGCGCAAGATTAAACAGTGAAGGTTTCGATGAAACCGTGCATTTGGCCCCATTGCAGGAAACCGTTGCCAGCGGCATGACTCCTGCGGACCGATTATTGCGAAATTACAACGGCGAATGGAATAAAAGCCTTGATCCGCTATTTAGCGAATATGCCTTCTAGAGGGTCGGGCTAGAGGGTCGGGCGCTTTTTGCAATATTTGAATCGCATAAAGTGCCTACCGGTTTGTTTTAACGCACAATTTATCTGAAAACTGGCTGTAACTTAGATTGTGCTCTAGGTTCTTTTAAACCCGTTTACCAAATACTGCCGTGGCTTTTTGGCCTTCTGGCACCTCAAAATGTTCAGCCTTCTTTTCCTGTAGGTGTATGTTTTGTAGGCTTTCCTGTCGACGTTGTTGGAGCATATCCCTCAACTCGGCTTCTTTTGTTTCGGCCGCACTCAAATGATTGTTAGACATCTCAAGAGATTGATAGCGCGCCATATTGGATTTCTGTTTCTCACCGCAAAATTCAACCGCTACCCGATTTTTGTCTTTGCGTGCTATGCGACATTCAATCTTGTATTGATCTAGGGCGACATGAAGGACAAAATTCGTTGGCACGCTATCGGGACTTTTAAATTCTAGAAGGGCCCCGGTTTGACTGATGTTTTTTACCAGGCACGGCACGGAACAGAATTCATCATTGAAAGCTGCATGGGCACCCTGCAAAACGCGTCTGCGGGTTGAGCGCTCGACGAGCTCAGGGGTATCACCCTCAGGTTTGGTTGCAGGCATAATTTATGACCTCTCAGATGTTGAGGCAGACCACTCAAGTTCCTTATATTGCGTAAGGTAACATACTGGGGTAAATTAAATCTAAATGAGAAAACGCAAAAATGCACAGCTGAAAGATGGTTCAACTGTGCAATGTAAAAGAAAGTTATGGTTTAAGTTTTTCTACCGGGTGCGGTAGCGAACGTCATTTTCCCAGGTCATAAAACTAACCTGTACCTTGCTGCCGCGTTTGCGCATGACTTTGCAATCAACTTTCACGCTGTCCGGTTCAATGAACAGAGTAAACGCATCCGGTACACCCATCCATCCGTTCATGGTAAGAACGGCACCTTCAGCAGAAAACTCTCTGACTCCACAAGGCACACCACTTGGTTGTCCGTTAAATACCAGATAACCCATCCGCGTTCCGCGTGTGTTTTTAATGACCCTGCGTGCCGTATTTGCAGTATGTTCTGGAGTACTGGTAACGATATTTGGTTGCATTATAATATTTTACCCTGACGCTGCTGTTAATCCACACATTGCGCTATTATGGTTAAGTTTCGATTAAGCTTGCTCGACGGTGAGCATATTTGCGAAAAAGGTGGAGAAAAATCATGCTGACCCTCTTTGAAATGATGCAAAATGCGCAAAGTGGAGAGCTTCATCAAAATCTCTCCCGGCAATTTAAACTCACCCAAGAGCAGACTGAAAAGGCGCTTGAGGCGCTTTTGCCTGCATTTTCGCAAGGATTGAAAAGAAACACTGCGGATCCTGCGGGCTTCGCCTCTTTCATGCAGGCCTTAAGCGGCGGTCAGCATTCTCAATATATGGACAACCCGGCTCAGGCGTTTTCGCCAGCGGGAATGCAGGAAGGAAACGCCATATTATCTCATCTGTTCGGCAATAAGGATGTTAGCCGCGCGGTTGCCTCTCAGGCGGCGCAGGTAAGCGGCGTTGGCGAGAGCATATTGAAGCAGATGCTTCCAGCGCTTGCGCCAATGATATTGGGTGGCCTGTCCAAGCAGATGCGAGCTGGGAATTCGATGACGTCAAACCCTGGTGGCGGTGGTCAAAACCCTTGGGGCCAGATTATGGAACAGATGATGGGTGGCGCACTGGCTAAATCAGGAAGTAGTCAACAATCGGGAAATCCGCTGGAAGATTTGTTCGGTCAAATGATGGGCGGCGGCAACAAGCAAGCACCTGATCAAGCCTCGCCGATGGATAATCCATTGGGCAAAATCTTTGAGGAAATGCTCGGCGGTGCAGGTACCCGCAGCACTCAACCCCAATCTCAAAACGAGCCAAAAGCACGTTCGAAAGATGGTCCAACTGGTGGGTTAGGAGATTTGTTCGGCGAGATGTTCGATACCGGTCGCCAAACTCAAGAGAAATATCAAAACGAGCTGAGTTCGATTTTCGATCAATTCCTGAAAAGCAAACGCTAACCCGGCTAGTCGCCCGGCTGCTTAAGCGGGAAAATGGCGCAAGTGGCCGTGCCATGGGCCAACAGTTTTCCATCCTTGGTTTTCAGATTTGCTTCGCATGTGGCGATGGTACGTCCCATATGAACCACGTTGCCCTCGCAAATGATCTCTCCAGTATGGTCGAATATTGGCCGCACGAAGTTCACTTTGAATTCAATGGTCGTAAACCCAACACCCTTCGGTAGTTTGGTTTGAACCGCACAGCCTAGAGCTGAATCGATGATGGTTGCAGCCCATCCACCGTGAACCGTTCCAAGCGGATTATAGTGATCAGCAAGCGCCACGCCGCGAAACACCGCAGCACCTAAACTGACATTGCTTAAAGTAAAATTCATTGTCCGGGCAATAGTCGCGCCGGGCACTTCGCCAGCAAGCATTTGTTGCAAAACTTCCAATCCGGAGAACTGCATCAGCGTGTCCATTGGAATAGAGCCAAATTCTTGATCAGGGGCGTGAATATTACGGGAAGTCATTGTTGTCCTCACTGGCTTGGAATTAAAGGTTGTATCAGATATACTGATTTTAAAGGCATATGCATATATCTATTGTAGGCATATGCATAGAGTCAAGCGATAGGAAGCATTATGTCTAACATTAAGGGCCACAATTTCGCAGATGAGGTCGAAGAAGCGCGAAGAGGTACATGTTATTGTCTCGCCCTCCGTCAAGCATCCAGGCGGCTGCTCCGCTTGTATGACAGGAAGCTTTCGGAGCAGGGGCTCACCATTGGTCAGTTTGGCATGCTCGGTTTCATTTCGGGTACTGAGGAATACACTGTTCAGGCGCTTGCCGATTTTTTGGATATGAACCAGTCTGCCTTGTCGCGAGGGTTAGCTCCGCTTGAAAAGCAAGGCTTCCTAGTTTCCAAGAGTGACCCTGATGACGGGCGCAAGCGTATTCTCGAACTAACGCCTCTCGGAGCTGGACGCTTAAATGAAGCGTCAAAATCATGGAAGTCTGCACAGCAGGAACTCTCCGAAAAAAACAAAGAATTGGATATCGATTCATTGATGCAAACCATCGCACAACTGGGCGCGGTTTAGTCTCTGTTTGCTTTTACGGTGAGACCTGAGGGTTCGTGTTTTTTGTTCTCACGGGCGCATCCAAGCTTCGCTTGGGCCCTGCGAAGGCGCGGCGCATTAGCGCCGGTCGCTCTTCGCTCCCGCCTGCGGCGTGGTTGCTACAGATGAGATCGAGCAAGGGAACGATCCGATTAATTTTTGGAAAAAGAATGAGAGCCCAAAGGGCGAGCGTGGAAACCCGGCGCTGATGCGCCGCCCATACGGAGGGCCCAAGCGAAGCTTGGATACGCCCGTGAGAACAAAAAACAGCCAGCCCACAGGCTGGCCCCAAATAACAATAAAAAAAGGGCAGCTCAATCGAGCTGCCCTTCATAATATCAACCGTATGGTTGGCTAGTGGCTTACATCATGCCGCCCATGCCGCCCATTCCGCCCATGTCAGGCATGGCTGGTGCGCCAGCGCCGCCTTTGGCAGGAGCTTCAGCAACCATGGCTTCGGTAGTTACCAGCAAAGATGCAATAGAAGCAGCATCCTGAAGTGCGTGGCGAACCACTTTCACTGGATCAATGATGCCCATTTTGTACATGTCACCGAATTCACTTGTCTGGGCGTTGTAGCCGTAACCAGTTTTTTTCTTGGCAACAATGTTACCAACGATGATTGAACCTTCATCGCCTGCATTCTCCGCGATCTGACGGATCGGGGCCTGAAGCGCACGACGAACAATAGAGATACCAGCTGTCTGGTCGTCATTTTCGCCTTCGGCTTTGATTGAAATAGAAGCCTGCAAAAGAGCAACACCGCCGCCAGGCACAACACCTTCTTCAACAGCTGCACGCGTAGCGTTCAGTGCATCGTCGATACGGTCTTTTTTCTCTTTAACTTCAACTTCAGTAGCACCACCAACGCGGATAACTGCAACACCACCGGCGAGTTTCGCCAGACGTTCCTGCAGTTTTTCCATGTCGTAGTCAGAAGAAGTTTCTTCGATCTGAGCTTTGATCTGGTTTACGCGACCTTCAATGTCTTTTTTCTTGCCAGCACCATCAACGATAGTGGTGTTTTCTTTAGAGACATTTACTTTCTTGGCAGTACCAAGCATGTCGAGAGTCACGTTTTCCAGTTTAATGCCGAGGTCTTCAGAGATTACCTGACCACCGGTAAGAACTGCGATGTCTTCAAGCATTGCTTTACGACGATCACCGAAACCTGGAGCTTTAACAGCAACAATTTTCAAGCCACCGCGCAATTTGTTAACAACCAGAGTTGCCAATGCTTCACCTTCAACATCTTCTGCAATGATCATCAAAGGACGCGAAGACTGAACAACAGCTTCAAGGATTGGCAACATTGCCTGCAAGTTTGAAAGTTTTGATTCATGTAGAAGAATGTAAGGGTCTTCCATGTCTGCAATCATTTTTTCCGTGTTGGTCACGAAATAAGGAGACAGGTAACCGCGGTCAAACTGCATGCCTTCAACAACTTCAAGTTCGGTCTCAGCAGTTTTAGCTTCTTCAACTGTGATCACGCCTTCATTGCCAACTTTCTGCATTGCTTCAGCAATATCAGCACCGATTTGCTTTTCGCCGTTTGCAGAAATAGTACCAACCTGAGCAACTTCGTCAGAAGTCTTAATGGGTTTAGCGCTCTTTTTAAGAGTTGCAATAACATCGGTAACCGCAAGGTCGATACCGCGTTTCAGATCCATTGGGTTCATACCGGCAGCAACAGCTTTTGCGCCTTCACGTACGATTGCCTGAGCAAGCACGGTAGCAGTTGTCGTGCCATCGCCTGCAGCGTCGTTTGTTTTTGAAGCAACTTCACGCACCATCTGTGCGCCCATGTTTTCAAATTTATCTTCAAGTTCGATTTCTTTAGCAACGGTTACACCATCTTTGGTGATGCGCGGTGCGCCGAAAGATTTGTCGAGAATAACGTTACGACCTTTAGGGCCAAGCGTTACTTTTACAGCATTAGCAAGAACATCGACACCAGCCAGCATCTTGTTACGTGCGTCTGTACCAAAAATTACTTCTTTAGCAGCCATTTTAAGCTCCTTTGTGTGTTCGCCGCGATATCAGTTTGCGGTTTCCACTATTTAAAATATTTGATGAATTAAGAGAGACGGAATTAACCGATTATTCCCATAATGTCTGACTCTTTCATGATCAAAAGGTCTTGACCATTGATCTGAACTTCTGTGCCTGACCATTTGCCAAACAGAATAAGGTCGCCTTTTTTAACGTCCAGCTCTACCAGCTTGCCGCTTTCGTCGCGAGCACCTGAACCTATTGCAACGATTTCACCTTCGGATGGTTTTTCCTGAGCATTGTCTGGAAGAATGATGCCACCGGCGGTTTTTTCTTCAGCTTCCACACGGCGTACTACAACGCGGTCGTGAAGAGGGCGAAAATTGATCTTCTTTGCCATGATTTTTAAATCCATTTTAGAAAGCGCAATTGATTTGCGCGATACCAATAAAAATAGCACTCCTCTGAAAGAGTGCTAACAACAGATGAGATAGGAAGTGCAGGCTCGAGAGTCAAGAAATTTCGCGATTTTTAACTCGTCTAAGCATAATCATAAGCGTTATGGTTAACAAAAATTTACAGCTCCGAACCAAATGTCAAGTTGTTGCAAATGAATCTATTTCCGGGGCAGGATTATCATCCCGTTTCTTTGCCGGGCGGGGCTCGGAAAACAAATCTCCCTGACCCAATAGGATGTCTTGATCAATCAGTTCCATCACCTGAAATTCTTTTTCCACGTGCGTGGCAATCAGGCAGGTTTTATTTTCATTGGCCTGACGAGCAATCTGCACACCGTTCAATTCGTGATTCTCCCCTTCATAGCCAACCAATGTAGTGATCGGAATTTTGATGAAAGAAAAGGCACTCGACTTTATAAGACGTTGAAGCAAGATTAAGTCGTCGCAATTATCAATCGACAAACCCACACCAAGGTCACGCAGGGAAGACAGCATGCGCAACTTTGCCAATCCAAGTTTCTGATATTTTTCCTGAGAAATCTCCACCAGAATTTGTGGGCAAATAACCGAATTAGATTTCAAAATTTCCAAAACGTCGTCGAAAAATTCCTCATCAGCCAAACTGGTAGCCGAAAGGTTCCAAAAAATTCCAGGTTCCACATCATCACGTCTCAAATCGCGCAACAACTGAACAATTTTGAGCAGCATTTGACGGTCCAATTCAACAATCGCACCCGTTTGTTCAGCCTCGCTGATAAAATCACTGCATTTGATACTTCTGCCATCACCCAGATCAATCCGCGCAAACGCTTCATAATGAGTAACCTTGCGCTCAGGCAGCGTCAAAATTGGTTGCAGATAAAGCTGCAACTCGCCCTCATCCACATGCTCTTCAAATTCAGTTGTTCTGTCGGAACTGTTTGAAGCAGATATAACCGCAGGATTTACCAGCAGGTTTTTCAATGGGATATTCTCGTTCACCGGATGCATATTGGCGCCGGAGCCATTTGTGAATTTTTTAAGCGATGAATTAAATTTTTGTTCGAGGCCATCCATCCGTTCAGAAACCGTGGTCAGAAGTTCACCATCATCCAGATGAACTGAAACGTCATCGATCCGTTTAGCGATATCACGCTCAAATTCAGAAATTCCGTTCAGATGCCTGCGCATCTCGGCAACCAGCTTTATCTGGGAAAAGTGGTTTTTCACTGTAACGAGGACAGAAAAGATGCCGGCAAAAACCAGTGCTTTCTCAAATAGGGAAAATTCCACATAAGGATCAGCCGTTATTACGGCTCCCCCTGCCAGAGCGAGGGCTATAACCGGGAGTTTCAAAAATTGGTACAAATATTCAACCAGGCTTCTCATGGAATTCTCTCAAATAACGCGAAATCATGTTGGCAGGAAAATAAAACCGAAATGTGGTGACTTTGTAATAGCGCAAAGTAATGGCGCAAATTAACCTCACAGGATACTCAAATTGAAGGCTATAGTAATCGAACATAGTTAAGGGAGAAAACTTCCCCTTGCCGGGAAAGCGAATATGCGCCATTGCAGAGCGAGAAAACTTCCCACCACCCAAAAGTGAACTATGACGAATATTCCCAGAATTTCCGGACTGAATGAAATTGCCGATAATTATGACGCGATCCTATGCGACGTATGGGGCGTTTTACACAATGGTGTCACCCCGTGGGCGCAGGCCATGGAGGCGTTATCCGGTTTTCGCGACAAAGGCGGCATCGTGGTAATGATTACCAATGCACCAAGGCCAACGCCGCCAGTGCTTGCCCATTTGAAAAGTCTGGGCGTGCCGATGATCGGCGTATTTGACGAGGTGGTTACATCAGGAGATGCAACCCGCGATCTCATTGAGCAATTTGACGGTCCAATCCATTACCTTGGACCAGAGCACGATAAATCCCTGTTTGAAGGTTTGAATGTGAAGCTTGTCGATTGGCAAGACGCGCAGGCAATTGTTTGTACTGGCCTGAAAGATGATAGTACTGATACGCCGGAAAGCTACCACAATCTTCTGGCCCAATTCCACGCCGCAAAGCTCCCATTCATGTGTGCCAATCCTGATATCGTGGTTGAAAAAGGCGATAAGATGCTTTTTTGTGCCGGCGCACTGGCTCGGGATTATGCGGCCATTGGCGGGGAAACCCGAATAGTAGGCAAACCCCATAAACCAATTTACGATCTGGCAATCTCCCGCATTGAGGCGCTTTCTGATACAACGATTGAAAGGTCGCGGATTTTGGCCATTGGTGATGGCATGCCAACGGATATTCTGGGTGCGCAAGAAAATGATTTGGACGTACTATTTATAAGTGCGGGAATTCATTCAAGTGAATACGGAGAAGTGGAAAACCCCGACCATGAAAAGGTACAGCAATTTTTGCAATTGCATAATGCCTCCCCGGTAGCTTATCTTCCACGCCTCGCCCCCTAACTTGGCAATATTAAAGAGTTCAAATTTTGCAAATCATCAATGACATAAGGAATATGCCGGAAGCCCTGAAAGGCGGTGTCATTGCCATTGGCAATTTTGACGGCGTGCATCGCGGCCATCGCGGCGTTCTGGATGCGGCCCTTGAAGTGGCAAAGCGCAACAATGTTCCAGCTTGTGTTCTGACATTCGAGCCTCATCCAAGAACTTGGTTTCGCCCTGAACATCCGGTATTCCGCCTCACTCCATCTGCTATGAAAGCAGACCTTCTTGAAAGTCTGGGCTTCGACGCAATGATCGAGCAACGCTTCGATGGTGATTTTTCAGGCAATAGCGCCATAGCGTTCATCGAAGAATTCCTTGGCCGGGATTTGGCGGCAAGCCATGTGATCACGGGCTATGATTTCCATTTTGGAAAAAAACGACAGGGCACGCCTGAAATGCTCGCCAAAGATGGCAAAAGCGCAGGTTTTGACGTGACATTGATCGAAGCGATCAGCGACGAAAATAGAGAAGTGATTTCCTCAAGCCGCATCAGGGCAGCCCTCAAAGATGGCGATATAGCTCTCGCCAACGGCCTACTCGGGTATGGTTATCGTCTGCGTGGAACGGTAATCGAAGGCAAAAAACTTGGCCGCACACTTGGGTTTCCAACAGCTAACATCTCGCTGCCTGCCGAAACCACATTGGCCTTCGGTATATACGCTGTGCGTGTTGTTCGAAAGAATGGTGATCGCCATGATGGAGTCGCAAGTTATGGCCGTCGCCCCACCTTTGAAAATGGCGAAGCTCTTTTTGAGACCTTCCTGTTTGATTTTTCCGGCGATTTATATGGCGAGGAACTCACAGTTTATCTGCATTCAAAACTACGCGATGAACTGAAATTCGATAATGCTGACGATCTGGTTGTGCAAATGAAGATCGATGACAGTGAAGCACGTCAATTTTTGATGGGCCTGCCAGAGAATGCAGGCTTGTGGCCGCAATATTCCCGGGCGCTTGATGGCTAGTAATGTCATCATCACTGGTGCAAGCGATGGCATCGGGCTGAAACTTGCAGCACTCTATGCCGCTGAAACTGGTAATCTCATTGGGGTGGGACGCCGTTCGCAGGAAAAGTTACCCAATTGGCCAAACAACGCCAACTATTTTCAAGGCGACCAAGCCAGTCCAGATTTTGCTGACAATTTGTTGAACCATATCAACAGCCTTGGCTGGAACCATGTAGATAATCTGATCATAAACGCTGCTATTGGAAAAACCGGTGATCCTGTCGATGAAACTGCTGAGAATATTCAGCTAACCCTCGATACCAATCTAATTGGCCCGATTACACTGGCACAGAAATTTTATCCCCTGCTTGCTGCAGGTCCCAACCGCTCCTGCCTTACCCTAATTGGTTCTGTTGCCCATAAAGGTGCAGCAAATTTCGCATCTTACGCTGCCTCAAAAGCAGGGTTGGCAGGTTTCGCCAGAGCCCTACATGAGGAATGGAAGCACGAAATAGACGTACAAATCTTCCACCCCGGCGCAACGGCAACCAATATGCATAAAAAAGCCGGGCTGGAGCTCGGAAAATCCCGCAAATATTTCATCAATCCGCAATATTCCGCTCGCAAAATCAAGGCCGAAATTAGCACCGGAAGACCGGTCGCAACCATTGGTCACAAAGCATGGGCGCTGGACCGTGTAAAAAACATTTTTGGCGCAGGTGTGTAGTATGAGCAACCTTCCCAAAGCATTGGTGACAGGAGGCGTTCACGGATTGGGTCATGCACTCGTGCAACAATTGCTGTCACAGGGCTATCAGGTGCATGTGATCGATTACGACGCTGACGGTCTGAAAAAATTGCGTGATACAGCAAGCGGGCAGGTGGTTATCCATCAGCTCGATTTATCAAATATTGCCAGTCTCAAAGACGAGATGCCGAACCTCATCAAAGAAGGCCCATTTGATATTGTCGTCTTAAACGCCGGGATAAGTGCTACCGGAAAATTCGAAAAAATTCCGGTAGAAGCACATCAAAAAGTATTGGCCGTAAATCTAGCAGCTCCCATGATCATCGCTAGTGGATTGGCAAAGAGTGGCATGTCTCCCATTTCCAATCTGGTTTTTATTTCATCTCTATCCTACGCGGTGGGGTATCCGGGTGCAGCAAGCTATGCTGCCTCCAAGGACGCATTGGCGATTTATGCAAAAAGCATCACCAAGCCGTTTAAAAAAACCGGCATTGTCGTGACATGTGTTTTTCCAGGGCCTGTACGAACCGGTCACGCCGAGAAATACTCTCCAAAAGGCTCCAACGGCAAAAATCGGATTGCTCCCAAAAAACTGGCAAATTGCATCCTCGAAGCGGCGAAAGCAAAAAAGCGGAGCTTTTACCCCGGACCGATGGCAAAAATCAGCCACATGATTGGCTGGATAGCGCCGGGTTTCATCACGGCAAAAATGCGCAAAATGATATTTGAAAAGCTCGATAGAGAGGTTTTTTGAGCCATGCGGCCACAAAGGCCTTTATTCGTCAATTCTCTGCTGATAGAAGACAGAAATGCAAAATCATATGATGATACACAGCACACGAATTATTTGCCCGGCCTTTGCTTGAAGCGATCAAGCGGAGTCCCGGGATCAAGCGGCCATGTCTTCAGGCATCCGGTCCAGTTTTAGTCACACCAGCGTAATTTCCAGACCACAGGTCCCTGCCGTTATAAATACAGGTGGGAAAATAGTACGAGAACCATGAGCGACAAATCATCCGAACAACGTGATTACTCCGACACATTGAATCTGCCAAAAACAGAATTTCCTATGCGCGCTGGCCTTCCCAAAAAAGAGCCGGAAATCGTAGCGCGTTGGAAGGAAATGGACCTTTATAGAAAGCTGCGTGAGCAATCCAAAGGTCGCCCGAAATACATTCTTCATGATGGCCCTCCTTATGCCAACGGCAATCTGCATATCGGCCACGCCCTCAATAAAATCCTCAAAGACATCATCAACCGCTCGTTCCAAATGCGCGGTCGCGATGCCAATTATGTGCCGGGCTGGGATTGCCACGGCCTGCCCATCGAATGGAAAATCGAAGAGCAATACCGCGCCAAGGGCAAGAACAAAGATGATATTCCGGTCAACGAATTCCGCAAGGAATGCCGTGACTTCGCTACCCATTGGGTTGGTGTGCAGTCTGAAGAGTTCCAACGTCTGGGCGTGATCGGAGATTTCAAAGATCCGTATCTCACCATGAATTTCAAAGCCGAAGCAGTAATTGCCGGTGAATTAATGAAATTCGCCAAATCAGGCCAGCTTTATCGCGGCTCCAAACCAATTATGTGGTCGGTGGTAGAACGCACCGCTTTGGCTGAGGCTGAAATCGAATATCAGGTTTACGAAAGCGATACGGTCTGGGTAAAGTTTCCCGTGCTTGAAGGCCCTGAAAATCTGGCCGGAACATCTATCGTTATCTGGACCACAACCCCCTGGACAATTCCCGGTAACCGCGCAATCTGCTATTCTGATCGTATCTCATACGGTCTCTTCGAAGTTGTCAGCGCCGAGCAGGAATTTGGCCCTCAACCCGGAGACAAACTTCTCTTTGCTGACGCCTTGGCTGAACAAAGTGCAGAGAAAGCCAAGGTCACCTTCAAGCGATTGCAGGATGTATCTGCCGCAGATTTGGAGAGCGTCATTTGCTCGCATCCTCTGGCTGGTTTCAACGACACTTATTCCTTCAAAGTGCCAGTGCTTGCTGGCGATCACGTCACCGATGAAGCAGGTACAGGCTTTGTCCACACTGCTCCCGGTCATGGTCGGGACGATTTTGAAATCTGGATGACCAAAGCAAATGAGATTGAAGCCAAAGGAATTTCAACAGCAATTCCTTTCACTGTGGCTGATGATGGCTCGTTCACCGAGGATGCGCCGGGCTTCGGCGATGTGCGGATAATTGACGATAAGGGCAAAAAGGGTAAGGCCAATCAGGCGGTTATCACAGCGCTTATTGGCGAGAACAATTTATTCACTCGCGGCAGGGTCAAGCACGATTACCCTCATTCATGGCGTTCGAAAAAACCGATTATCTTCCGCAATACGCCACAATGGTTCGTCTATATGGATCGTGATCTAGAAGACGGAACAACCCTTCGCACCCGAGCACTTAAAGCAATTGATGATACCCGTTTTGTGCCGGGCACAGGCCAAAATCGCCTGCGAGCAATGATTGAACAGCGCCCGGATTGGGTCATGTCACGCCAACGTGCATGGGGTGTGCCAATCTCTGTTTTTAGAAATGAAGAAACAGGCCAAGTCATTCCCGGCCCGGATTTTGATAAATCGGACGAACTGTCCGAGCGCATCATGGCAGCCTTCCGCGCTGAGGGAGCCGACGCGTGGTATGCGGACGGTTCAAAGGAAAAATTCCTCACCGGCATTGTCGATAATCTCAATGATTGGGAACAGGTCACCGACATTCTTGATGTATGGTTCGATTCTGGTTCGACCCATGCGTTTTGCCTTGAAGAACGTGACGATCTTCAATGGCCTGCAGATCTGTATCTGGAAGGCTCAGATCAACATCGAGGCTGGTTCCATTCGTCCTTGTTGGAAAGCTGCGGCACAAGGGGCAGGGCTCCCTATAATGCTGTTTTGACCCACGGCTTCACCATCACGGAAGATGGTAAGAAGATGTCCAAATCCCTCGGTAATGCGGTTGATCCAGAAAAAGTCATCCAGCAATTCGGTGCGGATATCCTGCGCATGTGGGTATCCTCAATCGATTTCACTGAGGATCAGCGCGTTGGTGACGAAGTCATCAAAACCAGCGTCGACGCCTACCGCAAAATGCGCAACACATTGCGTTGGATGTTGGGTACTTTGGGCCATTATAAAGGCGAAGAAACCCCCTTCGCAGAAATGCCTGAACTTGAACGATTAATGCTGCACCGTTTGGTGGAACTCGATGAAATCGTGCAAAAAGGCTATGATGATTTCGACTTCAAACGCATCTTTGCGCAATTGTTCAATTTTATGACCGTTGAGATGTCAGCGTTTTATTTCGATATCCGCAAGGACGCGCTTTACTGTGACGCACCTTCATCCGCTCGCCGAAAATCTTCCCTGCAAGTTGTGAATATCCTGTTTAATTGCATCACCAAATGGATGGCTCCGATGCTTTCGTTTACCATGGAAGAATGTTGGACATCGCGTTATGGCGATGGGGCAGGTTCCATCCATATGGAGCAGTTTGAGAATGTTCCAACTGAATGGCGTAATGATGAACTTGCCACCAAGTGGCAAAAAATTCGCAATGTCCGCCGCGTTGTCACTGGCGCACTGGAAATCGAGCGTCGTGAAAAACGCATAGGTTCATCCCTCGAAGCAGCTCCTGTGGTCCACATCACCGACGAAGATTTGCAGAAAGCTGTATCGGAAGTAGACATGGCAGAAATTTGCATCACCAGCGCAATTTCGGTCACCAATAAAAGCATACCTTCCAATGCGCTAACGCTCGAAGAAGTTCCCGGTGTGGGCGTTGTATCAGCCATGGCTGATGGCAAAAAATGCGCCCGTTCATGGCGGGTTTTGCCGGAGGTGGGAAGTGATCCTGAATATCCGGATATCTCACTGCGCGATGCCGATGCTATGCGCGAGATCGAAGGGCGTTAGGAAAATTCCGTTAACCCTTTGTGGACATTAACCACAGGGTTAACGGGTCGCATTGCACAAAAGAGATTTTTGCTGTAATTTCCGCCCAAATGCTGGCCCAAATGCCGAATTATCGCCCCAATTGGGTGTCATTTGGTATGTTGCGCGCCGGACTGGCGTGTTTGCTGATATCGGGATAGATGAGTATGAAGTATCCAGTACTAGTTTCAGGATTGATTGTAGCCACCTTCGGCCTTTCAGGTTGTGTTGGTGGAACCACCTACGGTACGGGCGTGTCCCAAGGGCAAGAAACCTTGGAGGGCGTGTTCAATATGTTCTCGCTCGGCGGCAAGAAAGCGAAAAAGATCGATTATTCCGCCCGCGCGGACTTGGTCGTTCCATCAGACAAAGATGCTTTGCGTGAACCGGTAAGCATTGAAAGTTCTTCATCTAATCCTGATTGGCCGGAATCACCTGAGCAAAAAATTGCCAGAGTCCGTGGTGGTGTCGCCGAGGCGGACGAGCGTAGCGGTGAAATTCCTCTTGAAGAGATGCGCCGGAAAAAGCAAGGCATCAGAGTAAGCAGAGGAAATCGCAAGGGCGTGAGCCGGGCTGCTGGTCTTGATGGTGATGACACTATGGAGGTCATGTTCTCCAGCCAGTCAAAGAAAATCAAGAAACGCAGAGCCGAACTTGCGTACTCGACAGGACCAAAACGTAAATTCCTGACAGAACCGCCGGAGAATTATCGGGCACCTGCTGATACGGCAGTTGCCGGAGATTTGGGACTTGATGAAAAAGTGATCGTTGAGCAGGAGAAGAAGGACGAAGAATATCGGAAAGACGCCACTAGATAAGGCTCCTTCTACCGTCGTTCTTTGAAGAATTCCTTTAAAATTCGGGTGCTTTCCTCAGCTGACATACCTGTGTAAACATCCGGGCAGTGATGGCAGCTTGGATCACTGAAAAATCGAACACCATTTTCCACCGCTCCACCTTTCACGTCTTCAGCACCGAAATAGAGCCGTCTAATTCGGGCAAACGAGATTGCCCCTGCACACATGGTGCAGGGTTCAAGGGTCACATATAAATCACACTCTAACAATCGTTCACTGCCAAGGGCGAGGGCGGCTTCACGTAAGGCAATAACTTCCGCATGGGCCGTTGGATCTTTGTCTCCAATCGTCCGGTTACCAGCGCGGGCAACGATCTCGCCATTTTGAACAACTACTGCACCCACAGGCACCTCACCACGTTCAGCAGCAAGCTTTGCCTGTTCCAGTGCTTTTTCCATAAATTCAGACATATGCTTCCAGCTTGGCGTGAGCGAATTGAAGTGATAGAGACGGGCTATGAAACCACATAAAAACAAAATTGATCAAAACAAAACTGATCGCAAAGTCAACCACCGCAAAGATGCACGAAGGAAAGATGTGCAAAGGGATGACAGCAAAGAAATATCACTGGAGGAGGATATTAAAACTTCCGCCCCTTTGGTGAGCGAGCGCATAGCCAAGCGCATGGCGCGTGCAGGGTTGTGTTCGCGCAGGCAGGCCGAGACATGGATTGAAGCAGGCAGGGTTTCCGTCAATGGTACATTGCTGACAACGCCCGCTTTTACCGTGACTGACAATGACAAGGTTGAAGTCGATGGCAAAGTTATCGGTGGCAGAGAACGTACGCGATTGTGGTTATTCAACAAACCTTCCGGCCTGATCACAACCAATAGCGACCCTGAGGGCCGCAAGACCGTCTTTGATGCTCTGCCAGCTGAATTGCCACGTGTGCTTACCGTCGGCAGGTTAGATATCAACACCGAAGGCTTGTTGCTTTTGACCAATGACGGTGGCTTGGCGCGGGTTCTGGAACTACCCAGCACTGGCTGGCTGCGCCGTTACCGTGTGCGGGTCCATGGCCGGGCAAATGAAGCAACCCTTGAAAAACTGAAGGAGGGCATTGCCGTTGATGGGGTGCTTTATGGCTCCATCGAAGCAACGCTGGACGAAACCCGTGGCAGCAATTCATGGCTCACATTGTCTCTGCGTGAGGGAAAAAATCGTGAGATCAAGATAGTTCTCGGTGCGCTTGATCTGGAGGTTACCAGACTGATTCGCATTTCTTACGGGCCGTTCCAATTGGGAGATTTACCAAGAGGAATGGTGCAGGAAATTCGAGGAAAAATCCTTCGCACCCAATTGGGCGAAAAGCTGATTACAGCCGCCAACGCCGATTTTGATGCACCGATCATCCATCTTGCCCCGGAAATTCCCCGCACCCAAAAGAAAGCCGCTACACAAAAACCAACTCGCGGAAAAAAGCGACCGCAACGTGTAGTGCGCGGACAAGTGAATACCGATAATCTCGAACGCCTGACGACGAAACGAGCGCCGACAAAGCCGAAACGCTCTGGCAAATCTGCTTCTTCAAAACCTAGATTTAGTGGTCCAGCCAAGTCCAGAAACCGCGGAAAAAGCGACTGATATGCGTATTGTTGGTGGAGAATTTCGGGGTCGCACGCTCCAATCCCCCAAATCAGCGGCCACCCGTCCCACAAGTGACCGCACAAGGGAAAGCCTGTTCAATATATTGAACAACCGGATGGATTTTGAGGGTTTGCGCGTGCTTGATTTATTCGCAGGCACCGGTGCGCTAGGGATTGAAGCCTTGTCGCGCGGAGCAGATAATTGTGTATTCGTTGAAAATGCGGCGTCACCTTATGCTGTGGTCAGACAGAACATCGAAAATTTCAGTCTGCACAATCGCACGAAATTACTTAAATTGGATGCGACAAATCTTGGTAAGAACCGGGGTGAGGGATTCGACTTGGTTTTTCTTGATCCACCTTACGGTAAATCTCTGGGCGAAAAAGCGGTCGGGTCTCTGGTAGAAAATAACTGGTTGAATAAGGGGGCTACCCTGATTTTCGAAGAAGTAACAACATCAGCACCAGCTCAGTTGGCAAGCTTCACGCTGCAAGACCAAAGAAAATTTGGTGATACAATGATCGGCATATTTGAGTTTATTCCAACTTGAATTCGGTAACATTTCGGTCAAATTCTCGCGTTAAGGGTAATATTACCAAAAATTTAGTGGCCAAGGATCGTTCGCAGTCTATATCAAGAAGAACTGTATGTGCCCGCGATTTGCAGGCTGGAGGTATATTACATATGCGCCGTATCAATTTGGCAGAATACCAATTAGCAATTTTCACCGGCATTCTTATATTGCTTGGCACCGTCAGCGGCGCTTTTGCCCAAACCAGCACGAAAATATCACAACAGCCGGAAATTTCAGATTTTCGTCTAAAAAATGGCATGCAGGTAGTGGTCATTCCAGATCATCGCGCGCCAGTTGTCACGCACATGGTGTGGTACAAGGCGGGTTCTGCCGATGAACCCACCGGAAAATCAGGCATTGCTCACTATCTGGAGCATTTGATGTTCAAGGGAACTTCCAACGTTCCTGCCGGTGAGTTCTCAGCCAACGTTTCTGAAATCGGCGGTCAGGAAAACGCCTTCACCACCACTGACTACACAGCCTATTATCAAAAAATCATCCCCTCAGCCTTAAAAATGGTTATGACCTACGAAGCCGACAGGATGGAAAACCTCACATTGACCGATGAGACCGTTTTGCCGGAGCGGGATGTTATTTTAGAAGAACGTTCCCAAAGAGTTGGCAGTAACCCGGGTGCAATCCTTGGCGAGACATCTCGTGCCATGCTTTTCAAGCATCATCCTTACGGTCGACCAATCATTGGATGGGAGCATGAAATGCTAGCGCTCACCAAAGACGATGCGATTGCCTTTTACGATAAATTCTATACTCCCAACAACGCAATTCTGGTTGTGGCAGGTGATGTAACTCGTGAAATGGTTGCAATGTTGGCAGAAGAGACCTACGGCAAAGTGAAACGAAGGGCTGAACCGGGTGAACGAAACAGGGTACAAGAACCTGAACCTGTCGCGGCAAAATATGCAGAATATTTTGATAAACGCGTTACCTCCCCAACCTGGCGGCGTACCTATCTCGTGCCGTCCTACAATCGTGCCGAGGGTAATGATGCGGAAGCGCTCGATATCTTGTCAGTGATTCTAGGTGGCGCTTCTACCAGCCGTATCAATCAGAAAATTATTCTTGAAGATAAAAACGCCACCGCTGCCGGATCATATTATCAGGGCGGCGCCCATGATATGTCCACGTTCTCCTTATATGGCATTCCGCGCGGGGACATATCGCTTGAAGCACTGGAGGATGCAATCGAGAGCGTGGTTGCAAACCTGATCAAAAACGGTGTTAGCGATAGCGAAGTAATTCGCGCGCGCAATCGTTTGATTAAAACCACAATCTATGACCGTGATAGCCAAACAACAATGGCCAGAATTTATGGTGCAGTGCTCGCAATGGGTGGGAAAATATCCGATATCACCACTTGGCCTGATCGCATGGCGAAAGTGACCGCATCAGATGTAGAGCGCGTAGCAGGAAAATATCTGAAAAAGAGCCGTTCCGTTACCAGCTATCTTCGCCCGGAGGTGACCAATTAATGACCCGATTTGCCCAAGCCTTTTTGCCAAAACAAGTTTTCGCTTTTATAGCCTTCGTTGCATTTTTAACGATCGGTACAGTTTCTTCTTTTGCCGTTAATATCCAGACGGTCACCAGCGCTAAAGGAATAAAGGCTTTGCTGGTGGAAGACTATACAGTGCCAATCATCTCGCTTTCGCTCCAGTTCAAGGGAGGGGCGTCACAAGATCCAGAACATAAACAAGGTCTGTTGCGGCTGCTATCTTCCTTGCTGGACGAAGGGGCAGGGCCTTACGACAATAAGGAATTTCAGGCACGCATTGAAGAACTTGGCGTTGAAATGGGATTTGGTGCAGGCCGTGATGGGTTCACAGGTAATCTTCGCACATTGGCAAGTGAAGCAGATAACGCGTTCGAAATGCTTCGCCTTGCATTGAACGAACCACGCTTTGATGCAGAAGCAATGGACCGTATGAAAACGGCCCTGATCTCCCGCCTTGTTCGTTCAAAGAAAAGCCCGCGTTATCTGGCAGGTCTTGCCATGCGTGAAGCTCTTTTTGCCGGGCACGCCTATTCACAACCGATTTCAGGCACACAGGAAACATTGGAAAAATTGAACCGTGCTGATTTGGTGGGAATTCACCATAAACTGTTCGCCCGCGATAATTTGAAAATCGGGGTGGTCGGAGCGATCAGTGCGGAGCAATTAAGCGTCGTGCTCGATAAATTATTCGGAAAATTGCCAGAAAATGCAAAACTTCGCCCGATCCCAGAAATCACACCAGAATTTGGCAAAAAAGTTGATGTGGTGCTCGATGCACCTCAAACATCCATTTCTCTGGTTTATCCTGGTCTCAAAAGAAACAACAAGGATTTCTTTGCGGCACATTTGATGAACCACGTGCTGGGCGGCGGTTCATTTTCATCCAGACTATATAATGAAGTTCGCGAAAAGCGCGGCCTTGCTTATAGCGTATATTCAGCAATTTCCACCTATGACCACGCAGCAATTCTGACCTCCGGCACCGGCACCAGAAATGATCGTGCCGCCGAAGCGCTGAAAGTCATCAAGAACGAAATCGCAAAAATGGCAAAGGATGGTCCCAGCGAAAAGGAACTGATTGCCGCCAAAAAATATGTTATCGGCACCTATGCGATTTCCAATCTGGACACATCAACAAAGATTGCTGGCGTGTTGGTGGCCATACAGGATGCCAACCTGGGTGTTGATTATCTCGACCGCAGGGAAGACTATATTTCCTCCGTTACACGCGAAGATGTCCAGCGTATCGCCAAACAGCTTTTGAGTGTGGATCCGACGGTTGTGACAGTTGGACCCAAAGCGTCTTGAGCAAACTTGCCTTAGTCCTTGGCGGCGGCGGAGCGCGCGGTGTTGCCCATGTCCACGTGCTTGAAGCACTTGATGATCTGGGCGTACGTCCGGATATCATAGCCGGTGTTTCCATTGGCTCCATCGTTGGTGCCGGTTATGCCAGCGGTATGAGTGGTGCGGAGATTGGAGAATATTTCGTAAAGACATTCTCCGATCCCAAAGAAGTTGCAACCCGAATGTGGCAGTTACGGCCAGATAGCATTCGCTCGATTTTCACTGAAACCTTACCCAGATTTGGTGAACTCAACGCGCAAAAGGTCATGCAGGCCTTCCTGCCATCCGGTCTGCCCGATAGTTTCGAGGAACTGGATATTCCGTTGAAAATTGTCGCTGCAGATTTCTATGGTAACCAGCAAGTGGTAATTGAAAGCGGCAAACTGATGCCGGCACTTGCAGCTTCCGCCGCCATTCCCGTAATTTTTAAGGCAGAGGTTTTGAACGGTACTGTGCTGGTTGATGGCGGTATTGTGAATCCGGTGCCTTTTGATCTGGTGAGCACGCTAGACTATACCGTTTTAGCCGTTGATGTGGTGGGTATGCCAGTTGATAAAAGCGGAGAAATACCATCAAGGATTTCTGCGGGTTTTGGCGCCAGCCAACTATTAATGCAAAGCATCACGAATTTAAAACTGGAGCACCACCGGCCTGATATTTTTATCCGGCCTGAGGTGAGTGAATTCCGGGTGCTGGATTTTTTGAAAGCCGAAAAAATTCTGGAAAGAACCAAGAGTACGCGCGAAGAAGTGCGCACCAAACTGGAACGCATACTGAACGCCTCATAGGCTTTTATAAAAAACACCGCCTACAGCCTGACATAAGGTCCACCGAATATTCTGCGAAGACCAAAGGATATATTTATGAAAAGTGTTTTTACCTCCAGTGTACTTGCCTTCGCGCTTCTGACCATTCCAGCAAATGCGGGATTGGCCGGCAAGGGCGGGGTCAAGGAAATTCATAACAATGGCCTGATCCGTGGGCACCAGAGCTATAAGATCATTTGTGAAAAAGGTGAACGCGTGGTGGTTCGAAAAGAAAATTATTGGACAGATTCCCTTGGATACGGCTTTTCTATCACCTTCAGCAAAATGAATATCCAGCAATTCGCCTATGATCTATGCTCTGGCTAAAATCACCCTCCAGCGCTCGCGCCTTTCCCCGATGTGAACGGTGAGTTTGCAGACGGGATGCTCGGCAATAATTCCTGCTCTTTGGCTTTCTTTTCCGGCAGCGTCTTCAATATTCTGAAGCAAATCAGGATGGAAACAACGCCAAACAGAACGCCGCCAAGCCCCCAGCCTGCCAACACGCCGTTTGGTCCGTATGCCTGTCCCACATAAACAAAGGGAATGACGCCCAGCGTGGCCCGGCCCCAATTGGTGAAGGTCGAATAAAGCGGATAACCCAGATTATTAAAAGCCGCGTTAGCAACAAACAGCGCTGCAGCAAAGATGAATGATCCGGCAACGAAATTGCAATAGAAGCGGACCATTTCAGCCGCTTCCCCTTTTGCACTGAACACGGCAACAATCGCATCGCTTGATAGTACCAATATCAGCCAAACAACGAAACAGTAGACGAAGGCAAAGATGAGACTGTCGCGCATTGCCCGGTTCACCCGTTCGAAATTTCCCGCCCCATAATTTTGTGAAAGAATGGGGCCGGCTGCCCCGGACAAAGAAAAAATCGCAGCAAAGGCTAGCGGAAACATTCGCCCGACAATTGCCCATCCGGCAACGGCGTCATCACCGAATTGTGCAATTGAAGCCGTGACATAAGCGTTGCCAACCGGTGTTGCGACTTGGGTTAGAACAGCAGGAACTGCAATAATAAAAAACGGTTTTGACAACTGCGTCAAGCTTCTAAAATCAGGCAGCGCCAACATTTTATGCACCACATGAGTGCCATGCCAGCCGACAACAATGAACAATACCCTGGCAATTACCACAGACAGCGCCGCACCTTTTAATCCCAATCCAAGCCCGAAAATCAAAAATGGGTCAATGATTGCAGCAGCAATTCCTGCAGAAAGCGTCACATACATGGCGCGGCGTGCATCTCCCTTTGCGCGCAATAGGGAGGAAAAACAAATGCCAACTCCCAACAACGGAATTGAGGGAATAACGATATGCATGAATTCAAGCGCGAGCGTGTGAGTTTCTCCTTTTGCACCAAGCAGGTTTAAAAACGTGTCAGCCAGAGGGTACATGATAAGGGCAATCATGCAGCACATCACAAACATGAATATCAGGCTCGCGGTTGCCGCCTTTTTTGCAGCCAGTTCGTCGCCAGCACCGATTGCCCTGGCAGTTAGCGCAGTTGCCGCAATTGAAAAGCCAATGCAAAAGGATATGGAGAAAAACATTATGGTCGCGGCATAGCCAACGGCTGCCGCTAATTCCTGAACACCCAAAAGCGATATATAGAAAAGATTTGCCAGATCGACGACAAAAATGGCCACCAAACCGATCGCTCCGGTCGAGGTCATAACCAGCACATGGCGCATGGTTGAGCCGGTTAAAAAAACCGCTCCTTTATCGTCTTTCTTTATTGTAACTGGCTTCATCTGCTACTCCGGCTGGTGTCCTTGTCAGACAATAGGTTTTATCTCTGGATTTTTTCACGATAGCGGCTTATGCAGATTGCGCAAGAAGCTGATATTCTCATTGTGAATGGTAAAGTATGATTGATCTAGGCAAACTTGAAATAGACGCCCAGCGTTTAGTCGCAGCAGCAATTAAAGCAGGTGCCGACCATTGCGATGTAGTAGTTGCCCATGGGCAATCTTTGTCAATAAGCATTCGCGAGGGCAAACAGGAAAATTCTGATCGCTCCGAGGGGGATGGAATATCACTCCGGGTATTTTGCGGTAGGAAAATCGCCAGTATTTCAGCCAACCAGATGGAAGATATAGATTCACTTGCCGAACGTGCAGTAGCGATGGCCAGAGTATCACCGGAAGACCCGTTCCAACAATTGCTGGAAGAAAGTCTGTTCATTGATCAGCAACTCATAAAAAAGCGCGTTGAAGAACTGGACCTGTTTGATCCCTTCATTCCTGATGCTGATTTTTTGAGTAGCTATGCGCTTACCTGCGAGGAGGCGGGACTGGCGGTCATTGGTGTTGATAAGTCGATGGGTGCTGGTGCCAGTTGGGGAGTTTCGGGTTTCGTACTTGCCACATCAGCTGGCTTTTCAGGAAACTTCAAACGCTCAAGATTTTCAGCCTCTGCTGCTATGGTGGCTGGCGAGGGTACCAAAATGGAGCGCGACTACGATTTTGGTTCTAAGGTTTATTTTGAAGACATGGTGCCAGCAGAAATACTTGGAAAAAATGTCGGCGAGAAAGTGGTGCGACGCGTTAATCCACGTCAGGTTGATACAGCGGCAGTTCCCATTATTTTCGAAAAACGCGTATCCAACGGTATTCTAGGATGTTTGATGGGGGCAATAAACGGTACTTCGATTGCCAGAAAAACAAGCTTCCTGCGTGACGAAATGGGAAAACCGGTTACTGGAGATAATATCACCATTGTCGATGATCCATTGATTAAAAGAGGCCAGGCTTCACGTCCCTTTGATGGCGAGGGCATGTCGTGTGACGCAATTAATTTCATCGAAAATGGCGAATTGCAGGAATGGGTTCTCGATGGGGCCACGGCACGTGAACTTGATCTAAAAAGCAATGGCCGCTCAGCGCGCTCGGGTTCAGGTACTTCGCCCTCTTCCACCAATTGTTACATGCAAGCGGGTGAACAAAGTGCCGAAGCCATGGTTTCCGACATCAAAAACGGGTTGTATTTGAGCGAAACGATTGGCCATGGCATCAACATGGTTTCGGGAGATTATTCCAAAGGCGCTTCCGGTTTTTGGATCGAGAATGGCGAAATCACATATCCGGTCGCGGAGATTACCATTGCAGGTAACTTAAAAGATATGTTCATGAACATGACCCCGGCTGATGATCTGGAATTCAAATATGCAACCAACGCACCAACCCTGCGGATTGACGGCATGACCGTTGGAGGGAAATAGCTCTTGAGCGTGCAAACTCAAAACCAAAAAGACATGGCCCTCCTCAGCGAAGTCACCAAAGAGGCAGGGGATATTGCGTTGAAGTTTTTCCGTTCCAGCAATGAAGTCTGGATGAAAGAAGGAAATTCACCCGTATCTCAGGCAGACTTGGCGGTGAATGAACATCTTTTGGAAAAATTGCGCAGCGCCCGCCCGGACTATGGCTGGATGTCAGAGGAAAATGAGGACGATAAAAGCCGTTTAACCCATCGTCGAACGTTCATTGTTGATCCAATAGATGGCACAAGAGGTTTCATCGACGGTGTAGAAGAATGGTGCATCTCTGTAGCTGTTGTAGAGGAGAATACCTCGGTTGCAGCCATCCTGCATGCTCCAGCATTGGGCGATACATATTTGGCTACCAGTGATACACCGAGCACACTCAACGGATCGAAAATAGCCATACCAATAGGTGAGTCGGTGAAATCCATCACTGCCTCGCGTAAGCTCAACGAATTGTTGGAGCAAGCTTACGGCGATACAATGGAAATTGTGGATTACATTCCTTCTCTCGCCCTGCGAATTGCCATGGTTGCCAATGGCAGAATTGATGCCGCTTTTGCCAGATCAGGCGCAAATGACTGGGATGTGGCCGCGGCTGATTTGATACTGTTGCAGGCGGGTGGTAGTTTGAGCGATACAAAAGGCGAGAAACTATCATATAACTGCGAAAGTGTGCATGTTCCCGCATTGATCGCCACCGGTCAACGAAAGCAAAAACAAGTTATGGCACTATTGGACAAAGGCGGGTTTTTCCGATAGCGGGACCCACAGCAAAAACGTGCAAATAAGTTTTGGAGAATCATGAAGATGTCTGAGGAAAATGAAGACAAGCAACTGCTTCATCTGGTGTTTGGCGGAGAATTATCCGAACTGCAGGGTGTCAATTTTCGCGATCTGGACGAATTGGATGTTGTCGGTATATTCCCTGACTTCGCGTCGGCGAAAGCTGCATGGGCATCAAAGGCTCAAATGACAGTAGATAACGCCCATATGCGTTATTTTATCGTTCATTTGCATCGTCTATTGGATCCTGACGGGGATGGAATTGCCGGCTAGTCTGGTAATTTTTGATCTATAAACATGTCTGACCCAAAGATAACGCCTACACCCAAACGTAGAAAGCGAACCCCGCGCTGGATTCGTAATACCGGTCGTTTCGTTTCCGAAGGACGATGGACTGCGTCCGTCGTTGCGACCATTGCAATTTGGTACTTAAAGCTGGTCTACCGCACCAATAAGATCGTCGCAGAACCGGCAGACGTTCTGGAAAAGATAAAGCCGTTGCAGCCGATCATCACGGCGGTATGGCACGGACAACATATTTTGATCCCCGCCATTCCAATCGGGATAAATGCATCGGTGATGATTTCCAAAAACCTTGATGGGGAAATCACCGCGCGCGTGGCAGAGCATTTTGGTAATCAAACCATTCGCGCATCCGGCGGCAGGGATCAAAAGCAGACTATAAAAAAAGGTGGCATTACGGGATTTCTGGAAATGCTGACAGCATTGAAGGAAGGTCGTAATGTGGTCCAGACAGCAGACGTTCCCAAAGGCACACCACGGCGGGCTGGTCTGGGGATTATATCCCTTGCACAAAGATCTGGACGGCCCATCGTCCCGCTTGCAATTGCTTCCAGTAGGCGGCATGTTTTCAGCAAGGCTTGGGACCGGGCAGCACTCAGTTTGCCTTTTGGCACGACGGGTATCTGTGTCGGCGAATTGATTTACGTACCCGCAAATGCGAGCGCAGATGAATTGGAACTCTGTCGGATGAAACTTGAAACCGTTTTAAACGATACAACTGCACGCGCCTATGCGCTGACGGGGGTGCCTGAGTGAGTAACGTACTGGCAAAAGTTACCCTTCAGACCTATCGCATTTTGGGGTCCATTATCTATCCTTTCATGGGCCCAATTTTGGTACTGCGTGCTCAAAAGGGGAAAGAAGATCGTGAGCGTCGATATGAACGCTACGGTTATCCCAGCGCCAGAAAACCCAAGGGGCCAATCGTATGGTTTCACGCGGCAAGTGTGGGCGAAGCACTCGCTGTCATCCCGCTGATCCAGCGTGTGAATAAGCTGGGCATCAATTCAGTAATCACCACGGGCACGGTGACATCAGCAGAGATTGTTAAAAACCGGCTACCAAAAGGTGCATTCCATCAATATGTGCCACTGGATTTGAAACCGGCGGTGAAGCGATTTCTCGATCATTGGAAACCGGATCTTTCGGTATTTACCGAATCTGAAATCTGGCCGATGACCGTACTTGAACTCGGCGCGCGCCGTATTCCTCAGGTTCTTGTTAATGCACGAATGTCGGATCGCTCATTTGCGAGATGGAAAAAAGCACTACCGCTTGCAGGCGCCCTGTTTGATTATTATTCCCACGTGATTGCCCAGTCTGAAATCGATGCTGAGCGGTTTCGTATCCTTGGCGCAAGGCCGGTAGTGGTTTCTGGAAATTTGAAAGTGGATACGGAGCCGTTACCTGTTGTTGGCGATGAATTGGAACGGGTTTCTAAATTGATCAATGGCCGCCCGTGCTGGGTAGCGGCCAGTACCCATAAAGGCGAAGAAAAAATTGCCTGCGAAGTTCATACCACCATCGCAGATCGAATTCCCGATCTATTAACCATTATTGTCCCAAGACACCCGGATCGTGCCGATGACATTGCCGCTGAAATGAAAGAGGCTGGATTGAAAGTTGCACGCCGCAGCCACAGTGAAGAGATAAAACCCGATACTCAGATTTATCTCGGCGACACAATCGGTGAAATGGGGCTTTATTTTCGTTTGGCAAGTGTCGCATTTATCGGCAGAAGCTTGGTGGGAACGGGAGGACAGAACCCTTTGGAGCCCGCGATGATTGGAACCGCAATCATTTCTGGGAAACATGTACACAATTTCCGGGACGCCTACCGAAACCTGGTGAAATCAGGCGGAGTGCGTATGGTAGGTGACGAAAAAATGCTGGCCGATAATGTGGAATATTTGCTGAAACACGAAGACGGGCGCGAGCGGATGGTTGAAGCTGCCAAACAAACCGTGGATGGCATGCGCGGTGCCCTAAATGCAACAATACATGTACTTGATTCCTACACATTCCCGCTCACGGTCAAGCGGGATCTCGAGGGGATGGAATAGTGGCAATGGATGAAGCCCCCGATTTTTGGTGGGGCAAGGCAAACTGGCAGGCATGGGCACTCGCTCCGCTCGCATATCTTTACGGCAAAGGTGCAACGCAACGCATGGCACAAGTGCCTGCGGGTAGCGTCGATGTACCGGTAATTTGCATTGGCAATTTCATTGCAGGAGGGGCCGGCAAAACGCCCACCGCTCTCCATTTGGCAAAATTTGCGATGTTAGCCGGACTAAAGCCAGGATTCCTGTCGAGAGGGTATGGTGGTGGGGTTACCATCACCACACTGGTCGATTTGGATCGACATAATGCCCACGATGTGGGGGATGAACCGCTATTACTGGCACAGCTCACAACCACCGTGGTCTCAGTCAATCGTTTGGCCGGTGCAAAAATGTTGGTTCAACAAGGTTGCAACCTAATTATTATGGATGACGGTTTTCAAAACCCGCAATTGCAAAAAGATTATTGTCTGGTTGTGGTCGATGCCGAACGTGGTATCGGAAATGGTTTCTCAATGCCTGCTGGCCCTTTGCGACTACCCCTAGCAGCACAATTATTGAAAGCGGACGCAATTTTGGTAATTGGTGATGCGCCCGGAGCCAATAGTGTTATTCGCTTGGCGGCACGCGCTGCAAAACCAGTGTTTCAGGCAAAGTTAAAAACAATCAACAAGGCTGCGTGGAAGGGCAAACAGGTCATCGCCTATGCTGGTATCGCCAACCCGCAAAAGTTCTTTGATTCCTTGACCGATGCCGGAGCAGAGGTAGTTGAAGCCATACCATTCGGCGACCACCACGCCTATAGCGAAGAAGAAGCGCAAGAATTAATCAACAAAGCAAAATTGCGCCAAATGATATTGGTCACTACGTCCAAAGATAAAGCCCGACTGAAGAGCACCCACAAGCACTTGATGCGGCTGAACGAGGTTTCGAATGTAATGAATGTGGGACTGGTGTTCGACGAACCCAGCACCCTGCAACGCATCATCCGTGAAGCAGTTGCCAGTTCAAAAATACGCATTTTGGGGAAACGCTAGAAAAGACTTCATTTTACAACAAGCACAACTTTTGTTAAATGATACGTAGTTTATGAGCACAGGTAACGAGTACAATGAACCGATTTGAAAGTCCGGGTTCCGGCGAAGCAAAAGTCAGATATATGGATGGCGACTATCACGTGGTTCTGCCGGGTGCATTTGTGATCTGTGCCATTACAGGAACGCCAATTCCACTGGAGGAATTGAAATATTGGAGCGTGGCGCGTCAGGAAGCCTATCTCGATGTCATCGCTTCGCTAAAAGCTGAGACTGAATAGTCTTACCTGCCAAACAATCGCTCAATATCTTTCAGGCTTAATTCGATGTAGGTCGGACGCCCGTGATTGCACTGGCCAGCATTGGGCGTAACTTCCATCTGCCGCAGCAAGGCGTTCATCTCATCCCCCTTCAGCAGACGGCCCGAGCGTACGGACCCATGACAGGCCATTGTAGCAGCCACAAATTCCAGCCTATCTTTCAATCCGTCAGAACTTCCCCATTCAGCAATTTCATCGGCAAGATTTCGGATCAATTCTCCAGCATCTACTTCGCCCAGCATTGCAGGGGTTTCGCGAACAGCAATAGCCCCGGGGCCAAATTGCTCAATCGAAAGCCCTAATTGTTGAAGCGCTTCTGCGTGCTGCACAAGGCGGTTCACATCTTCTTCGGGCAAATCAACAACTTCAGGAATAAGCAGAATTTGCGAAGGTATCCCATTCTCCATGCCTACTTTCAGAGCTTCATAAACAATGCGTTCATGGGCCGCGTGTTGGTCAACAATCACCAGCCCGTTCTCTGTTTGTGAAACGATATAATTTTTGTGCAATTGCGCTCGTGCCGCACCCAAAGGATGACGCGTATCTGCAATTTGCGCCTCATCCACAGCGCTCATGCTGCCACTAGGTGCTGCAAAGGGGCTGCTTTCGTGTGAAAACTCCGCTTGCGCTTCGTGGAACCCATTTGGTGTAGAATCCGGGCGATAGGCAGACTGTTTCCAGTCGAAATTAGCGTTGCCCGCTCCCTGATATGAAGAATTACTTTTCTGCCCGAATTCTCCTGGCTTGAAGGCCTTCATAATACCGTCGGTGCCCTCACTGGAAGCCAGATGCCCCGCTTGTGCGAACGCTTGTTTCAGCGAACCGACAATCAGACCTCGAACAAGACCTGGATCTCGAAAGCGCACATCAGTCTTTGCCGGGTGCACATTAACGTCGACAAAATGCGGATCAATATCGATAAAAAGCGCCAGTACGCCGTGACGACTATGAGCAAGGAAATCCGAATAGGCCCCGCGCACCGCACCGAGCAATGACTTGTCTTTAACTGGCCGCCCATTGACGAAAAAGAACTGGTGCAGCGCATTACCGCGATTGTAAGTTGGTAGGCTGGCAAAACCGCTGAGGCGAACATTTTCACGCGCGGCATCAATCTCCAGCGCGTTCTCTCCAAAATTTTTACCCAGCACCTGATTGATACGTTCCAATCTACTGGCCGGTGCATATTCCAGTTGTGAACGGTCACTGCCACGAATGGAAAAACGAATTTCTGGAAAGGCCAATGCCATACGTTTGAATATCTCAGTGATCGCATTGGTCTCGGCGCGATCGGTTTTCAAAAATTTCAGTCGGGCAGGGGTTGAATAAAAAAGATCGGATACTTCCACCACACTGCCTTTGGAAAGAGCCGCAGGCGATGGTCCTTCAATCTTGCCACCAGTAACTTTGATCTGCCAGGCATGAGGCTCATCCACCCTGCGCGTGGTGATCAATAGTCGCGATACCGACCCGATTGATGGCAGCGCCTCGCCTCTAAATCCGAGCGTTTTGATATCCAGTAGATCTTCCGAGAGCTTCGAAGTGCAATGACGTTCAACAGAAAGTTCTAGGTCTTCGCGGCTCATGCCGCCGCCATCGTCGGATACTTTGATCAGGTTCTTACCACCCGCAGCCGTCACCACATCAATGCGGCTGGCACCGGCATCAACGGCGTTCTCGATCAATTCCTTGACGACGCTCGCAGGCCGTTCCACCACTTCGCCGGCAGCGATCTGGTTGATAACAGATTCTGATAATCGAATAACATGCATGTCGCTGATTCCTTCACCTCTAACAATAGAGGTAGGTCAGCTTGTTGCAAAACAGATTTTAGAGATAAATCACCACAATGCCTGCGAATATCAGGGCGACGCCAATGAAATAATTGAACGTCAAGGTTTCGTTTAATAACAAGTAACCCAATATCGGAACAATGATGAATCCCGATGCCATAAACGGATAGGCTTTCGAAAGGTCGACCCGGCTAAGCGCTATCACCCATAAGAAGGAAGCAAACGCATAAAGCATTCCAGCAGAAATAAAATACGGGTCAAAGGCAATGGACCACAAGTCCTTTCCCATATTACCAGAAACATTTCGACCAGCCATTTTGAACAAAAACTGACCAAAGGCGATCATCACCGGAACGATAATCAACAAAGCGAGGTCTAGGCGCATATTCATGATTTTGGCATCCGTTGTTGTGCCAGATTATAAAACATTCGTTTTGTCTCGGCCCGGGAGCGACAAAGGGAATCAAGGATCACGCCTGCCGTCAACACCAAACTGGATACAATCATGATACCAGTGCACAATAATGCGGTGGGAAGACGTGTCACCAAGCCTGTTGCAGCATACTCAAACAGCAAGGGCAGTGCGATAGAAACCGCCAAAACAATACCCATGATAGAAAAATAACCAAAGAAATAGAGAGGTTTATATTCTTTCAGCAAAATGATGATGGTCTTTAGAATACGCAACCCGTCTCGCACAGTTGAAAGCTTGCTTTCCGAGCCTTCGGGCCGGTCTTTATAATGAAACGGAATTTCTGCAACCGGCAGGCGTAATTGGGTTGCGTGAACCGATAATTCTGTTTCGATTTCAAAACCGCTGGAAACCGCTGGAAAGCTTTTCACAAAGCGCCGGGAAAAGGCGCGATAGCCAGAAAAAATATCGGAAAATTCGCGGCCAAATAAACCATTGTAAAGCACATTGAACATCTTGTTGCCAAATGCGTGACCGGCACGCTCATGCTTTTCGGATGCTTCTGCGCGGGCCGCAACCACCATATCCGCACTCTCAGAAGTCAATTTTTCCACCAATACGGGAGCTTGTTTGGCGTCGTAGGTGTCATCGCCATCGACCATGACATAGATATCGGCTTCGATTTCAGAAAACATCCGCCTCATGACATTGCCCTTACCGGCACGTCGCTCATATCCAACCACAGCACCAGCTTTTTTGGCGATTTCCGCAGTATTGTCTGTAGAATTATTGTCATAGACATAGACGGTGCAACCGGGCAGGGATTTTTTAAAATCCGTCACAACCTTGGCGATTGTAATGGCTTCGTCCATGCAAGGAATAAGAACTGCAATTTCTTTATTTTTCAAAGCAATGTTTTTTGCCACGTTTTTCAACCCAATTTCATCCAGTTGCCGGTATCATAGGGCTAATCTGTAAAATAAAAATTAATGTTGAGGGAATAGAAGCGAATTAATAAACCATGATCAAGGCCTTCTCATTATGAATTCCAATCCGCCAAAACAGACATATTCTCTGCTCAAAATCATAGTTTGGACATTGCTGTTCCAGCTTGCATGGAACTGGGGCCGGGTTATCCCGGTAATGATGCAGGGACAATTGGCAGGCCCGGATGATTTTCTGCGTTTGCACCAGGTGCAAAACTGGATGGCAGGTCAGAGCTGGTATGATATTTCCACCACAAGAATGTTTCCACCCAATGGAGCAGACATCCACTGGTCCAGATTAGTTGATGTACCGATCGCTGGTTTGATCTGGCTGTTGGATATCATTTTTGATACGAAAACAGCGACCCGGCTCACAACCGTTATATGGCCTTCAATCCTTTTGGCGGCGGTAGTTGTCGTTCTGACGCTAATCTGTGATCGCCTTATCAAAAATTACAACCGCCTGCTACCGATGTTATTTGCAGTATTGTGCGTCAGCTCGATTGCCCAGTTCGTTCCCGGAAGGATTGATCATCACAATGTGCAAATCCTGTTGTTTTCCCTGACTATTCTGGGGTTTGTCAGCCGAGAGACATTCTGGGGCGACTATTTGATGGGCTTTGCGATGGCCTTCTCAATTTCAATAGGGCTGGACACCGCTGCCCTCATCCTCATTATTCTGGCTTATCTCGGTTATGAATGGGCAATCGGTCACGACAAGAAAGGCCGAGGGCTGGTGAAGATTGCAACTGCCATCTCCATTTCGACACTTGTGTTATTCCTTCTGAATTTTGACCCCGCTACCTATCTATATGCTCTTGATAGCCGCTGTGACGCTAATTCAGCGTTCTACGTCAGCGCATTACTGCTACTCTCCGGGGCATTCGCACTGTTGGCACTATCATCACGATGGCTGAGCAATGAAAGCCCGGTGACGCGTTTCATGATACGGTGTGCAGCAGGTGGCGCAGTTAGTATCGGCGCACTTTTGGTGCTGTGGGTATTCTTCCCCGATTGTGCAAACGGTCCATACGGTGCCCTGAGCGATGAAGCCAAAACCAGATGGCTTTCCAAGGTAGCTGAAGCGGCTTCACTGAGAGAAGCGTTGGAGAGGCTCCCAGCCGAATGGCTTGGAACCGTCGGTTATCTGTCCGTCATATTGCTCGCTGGGCTTTATGCACTATTTCAACCCAAATATTCCAACTCTAAATTGGTCGCTCTATACGTGTTGTTATTGGCATGCGCGTTGGGAACCATTTGGCAAATTCGGGTTCTTCGAATTGGCATTTACATGTCCATCCCGTTCTGCGTCATCATCGCGGACATTTCCTGGAAGTTTTTGATCAAACGATATGCAGATGCCAAACCGCTGGCCTATGGACTGCAATTATTGGTGACGTTAGTACTAGTTTCCGCCACATGGACATGGACAGGACGGTTGTTTCTTGCTGACGGTCCAACGGAGGCAGAAAAAATCACTTCTTCGCAAGCCTCAAAATCTGAACCCTTCAAGCGGAATACGGCCAGCCAATGTTTTGCCGATAGTGACTACGAATATCTTTCAAGCCTTCCGGTTGGCATTGTTATGACAGATTTGTATTCGGCAACCACAGCACTTGTCCATTCGCCACACACTGTCATTTCCGGGCCATACCACCGAAATGAGCGTGGTATTCTCGACGTGTTGGATTTTTTTGGTGCAGACATCAAGATATCAAAGGCGCTCGCCGATAAATACAAATTGGATTATGTCAGTTTTTGTATGAATTCGGCGGAGAAAATGCTGAAAGCCTACCCAGAGGCCCAAATGATAATTGGCTTCAAAGAAGGCAAATTACCCGACTGGTTGAAAGAAATTTCGCCATCAGGCAGCCCAACGAAAGTGTTGAAAGTTCTGCGTTAACCCAAAACACTGTGCACAAGCGATTATTGTGTTCACCCCCCTATGCAATTTACCAAGAGCGTGGTATCCACCCTTGTCAAATCAACATGTTTGGCAGTCTCCCAAAATACCTCTGCCAAACCCGCTTTTTCACACAGTAGGGGATTGGCGTCAGCCAAATATGCCATGGCCAATATTATTATATCCAGCACCGGTGATACCGCGCTCACCTTCGATGATGTCCTGTTGCAACCGGGGCATTCTTTAGTAATGCCCGGCGAGGTGGATATCTCCACCATGGTGACAAAACAGATCGCTCTGCAATTACCAATTTTGTCTTCAGCGATGGATACGGTTACAGAATACCGTTTGGCAATTGCCATGGCACAGGCTGGTGGTATGGGTGTTATTCACCGCAATCTCACACCCATCGAACAGGCTGAACAGGTGCGGCAAGTGAAGAAGTTTGAATCAGGCATGGTCGTCAATCCGGTGACCATTGGCCCCGAGGCAACTTTAAAAGATGCGCTCACCTTGATGGAGAAGCACAAAATATCCGGCATTCCGGTGGTCGAAAATGCAGGAAATGGCGGCTATATGAAGGGCAAGCTAGTTGGTATTCTGACCAACCGTGACGTGCGCTTTGCTACCGACCAGACACAAAAGGTCTATGAATTAATGACAAGAGAAAACCTTGTCACGGTTCAAGACGGGGTTAGCCAGGATGAAGCAAAACGCTTGTTGCACAAATACAGAATTGAAAAACTGGTGGTGGTCGACGACGACTATCAATGTGTGGGCCTGATCACCGTGAAGGATATGGAAAAATCCCAACTTCACCCAAATGCCGCCAAGGATGAGCAGGGGCGCCTGCGTGTTGCCGCTGCAAGTACAGTAGGCAAGGATGGCATGGAACGCGCCGAACGGCTGATTGACGCGGGCGTTGATCTTTTGGTGATCGATACCGCCCACGGCCATTCCCAGAGCGTACTGGACGTGGTGGGGAAGGTGAAGAAACTATCCAACTCCATACAAATTCTGGCAGGCAATGTTGCCACGGCCGAAGGTACAAAAGCACTGATTGATTCAGGTGCGGATGCCGTAAAAGTTGGAATTGGCCCCGGTTCTATTTGTACTACCCGCATTGTCGCAGGCGTCGGCGTGCCGCAATTGTCTGCGATCATTTCAGCGGTAGAAGAAGCCCAAAAATCGGATATCCCGGTTGTAGCCGATGGCGGCATTAAATATTCGGGCGATCTGGCAAAGGCAATTGCCGCCGGTGCTTCCGTCGCCATGGTTGGTTCTCTATTGGCTGGTACAGAAGAAAGCCCCGGTGAAGTTTACCTGCATCAAGGCCGTTCTTATAAATCCTATCGCGGCATGGGTTCTGTTGGTGCCATGGCTCAAGGTTCCGCCGATCGCTATTTTCAGGCAGAAGTGCGCGACGAATTAAAACTGGTTCCTGA
>JASFYT010000078.1:0-13915 GCA_045047085.1 Rhizobiaceae bacterium
TGATATCAGTCCAGACCATTGTGTTCTCCTTCGAATCGTAAACAATCCGATTGAATCACAAATTACTGATATCACTCAAATAGTTTCGAGTTGGACACTAAGGGCCGCAAGGGTATCCGCAACGATGGTCTCAACCGGTTGATCCACGGATACCGATAGTATGTTTTCATCATCATCAGGAAGTTCCAGTGTCGCGAACTGACTGTCGAGTAACCCCGCTGGCATGTAGTGGCCGGGCCGATCAGCCTGACGCTCTGCGATAATTTCCATTGATCCCGAAAGATAGATGAAGGCGATTGCTTCGCCTGCCTGCTCGGTGAGGTAATCACGATAAGCCTGTTTCAGCGCTGAACAGGCCGTGACTGCTTTTCCCCTTTGATCGGCGGCAAGTTTCATCTCTTTAGTCAACCGCACAAACCATGGCCAGCGATCTTCATCGGTTAGAGGTTGGCCACCGCGCATTTTTTCTACCGCTTCAGGTGTATGATAATGGTCGCCGTCAAGAAACGGAACATTGAGATCGAGCCCAAGAGCGCTGCCAATTGTAGATTTTCCACAGCCCGACACCCCCATGACGACAATCAGCCGTGCAGGTTTAAACACTTAAAATTACCCATTATTCCAAGGCCCGTGATGGGGTCCTTCTTCGCCAATCCGCTCAAACGAATGAGCCCCAAAGAAATCACGCTGGGCCTGAATCATGTTCGCTGTAGAGCGGCCGGTGCGCGTGATATCAAAATAGGAGAGGGCAGCTCCCAATGCAGGTGTTGGCAGGCCGGAAAGCGCGGATACCGATACTACTTCACGCAAATCTTGTTCTTTGTCTTTCAAATGTTCGATAAATTTAGGCGCAAACATCAAATTATCGGATTGGTTGTCGCTCAATGCTGATGCCATGTCATTCAGCATGGTCGAACGAATGATACAGCCCTGACGCCACACTTTGGCAATTTCCGGCATTGGTAAATTCCATTTGAATTCGTCGGAAGCCTGAGCCAAAAGGCCAAACCCCTGCGCATAACAAACAATTTTACCGGTAATCAGCGCCCGTTCTAATTGTTCGATGGTGAGCGACCCTGCCTCAATCTTTTGCGGTGCTGCACCAAAAATCACTTCGCCCTTTTTGCGCTCAATTAGCGCGGAGGATAAATTGCGCGCCAATACGGCAGCTTCAATCACGCTTGCCGGTGCTGCGAGATGTTGCGCCTCAATCGCTGTCCAGCGCCCAGTACCTTTTTGTCCTGCCTTGTCGAGAATGATATCGAGCAGCGGGCGACCGCTTTTTGCGTCTTCAGTACCTGATACGATGGCTGAAATTTCAATGAGATAGGATTTCAAAACCCCTTCATCCCATTGTTCAAAAATATCACTGATATGATCGGCGCTTAAACCCATGCCATCGCGCATGATGCCATAGACTTCAGCGATCATCTGCATGTCTGCATATTCAATGCCATTATGGACAGTTTTGACAAAATGCCCGGCACCATCGCTGCCCATCCATGTGGCACATGCCGTGCCTTCGTGTTTGGCTGAAATTGCTTCCAATATGTGGGAAACTTTGTCCCATGCCGCGCGAGGGCCACCGCCCATGATGGAAGGGCCATGACGTGCACCTTCTTCACCGCCAGAAACACCAATGCCGAGGAACGGAACGCTTGCATCTTCTGCCGCTTTAGAGCGAGCGCGTGTATCATTGAAATTCGCATTGCCTGCATCAATGATTAAGTCATCAGGGCCGCAAATCTCACGCAATGCAGCAATTTGTGCGTCCACGATTTCGCCCGCTGGCACCATCAAAACAAAGGTTCTCGGCTCGCGAATGGAAGTAACAAAATCTTCCAGCGTCTCCGTTGGCACGATCCTGTAGGCAAGTGGCCCGGCATCTTGATGAAACTTCCGGGTTGTTTCCGCAGTACGATTGAAAACCGCAATTTTGAAACCGTTCTCGGCAATGTTCAGGGCGAGGTTCCGGCCCATCGTTCCAAGTCCAATTAGCCCGAGCTCCGCCAGATCACCTTCATTTGCAGCCATTGTAGATACCCTACCTGTTTAAATATGCTTTTGATGAATGCAATTTAACCTATTTTGGTTCCACATCTAGGGTCTGGCCGGATTATCCCGTAATAATCTCCGATTCCAGTTTTTCCCAATTCAACTGCAAACAAACCGGCCCATCGCTTTGCAACGTCAATTTTGCTGCTGCCATTCCATTTTTGACGGCCATTTCAAAATTCAGCCCTTTCGCTAGACCAGCTAAGACCGAACCAGCCAGCGCATCACCCGCACCGGTTACACTGGCAATATTTTCAGGGCGGGAAGGGGATAGAGTTCCATGATCTTCACCGGACCACCAAAATAACGCCTCCGCACCATCGGACATTGTGCCAGACTTCACTCCCGAACGTCGTAGCTCCCCGCATAGATCTGTATTATCCTGTGCGCCCGTCTTCCCCAATAAACTCATTGCTTCCAGTTTGTTGGTGAACAGCACATCAATGAATTCCAGGATCGGGACCAAATGTGGTGCTTTTGCCGGAGATATAGTTGCCGCCGCAATCAAAATCTCAGACGAAAAACCAGCTTCCTTCTCTCTGACAATCTCAGTTAAGATGGAAGCAGGAACATTGGTATTCAGCATCCAGAATTTTGCTTTTGAAAGTGCTTCACCATGATAATCAAAAATGGATGCCGCAGTGATCTTCTCATAAATTTCCAGATCAGCAATAGCAATTACCAAACTACCATTTGGCGCGAGGATGGATGTGTATATTCCCGTTTCGCCACCAGGTGTCATTCCGTCGATAATACCACGTTCAGAAATGGCGTCCCGCACCTGCGCTCCTGCCAAATCATCACCAATTGGCCCGATAATAATGCAATTCAGTCCCAATTGCACAGCAGTACTCGCCATATTCAGGCTAATCCCACCAGGAACACTCTTCATTTTTCCGGGGTTGGATACCCCATTAACGGGAGCGAAATTTAAGCGCCCGACCACATCCAGATGCGCGCCTGTTATAAAAACAGCGACGGGATTAGAAGAAATGTTCAATTTCAAAACCTACTTAGAACTAGAGCGAATCGTCAGCGCGGTTATCAGCGCACATTTTGTTCCAATCTATATACGTTAAATTTTTACTTGGTACAGAATAAGATTCGAAAACGCAGGACAAAAAAAGAACAAAACATAATTAAATGATAAAAAACAATTAGATAACGTGTGGTTTACAAAAGAGAACAAAAAGGGTACGTTGTGCAAGATGAAACTGTACACCTGCAGAAAGCGGGGTACTACCACGCTAAAAAGGGTGATAAACATGGCACAACGTAATCTTCGTCTTGTAGAGGAAAAATCAGTGGACAAAACCAAAGCGCTGGATGCAGCACTCAGCCAGATTGAACGGGCTTTCGGCAAGGGCTCGATCATGAAGCTGGGCGACAAGGAAGTGGTTCAGATAGAGACAATTTCTACCGGTTGCCTCGGGCTGGATATTGCGCTGGGCATTGGTGGTCTGCCAAAGGGCCGTGTCATTGAAATTTATGGACCTGAATCATCCGGCAAAACAACCATGGCGCTGCACACAATTGCTGAAGCACAAAAAGCAGGCGGTATTTGCGCCTTTGTTGATGCGGAACACGCGCTTGATCCGGTTTATGCTCGCAAGCTCGGTGTTAATCTGGAAGATTTGCTTATTTCCCAACCTGACACAGGCGAGCAGGCTCTGGAAATTACCGATACGTTGGTACGCTCCGGTGCCATTGATGTGTTGGTAATTGATAGTGTGGCAGCTCTCACTCCAAGAGCGGAAATTGAAGGCGATATGGGGGCATCCTTGCCCGGTTTGCAAGCGCGTTTGATGAGCCAGGCATTGCGCAAACTTACGGCTTCTATTTCACGTTCCAATACAATGGTTATTTTCATCAATCAGATCAGGATGAAAATTGGTGTTATGTTCGGTTCTCCCGAAACCACAACTGGCGGCAACGCTCTGAAATTCTACGCCTCCGTTCGCCTCGATATTCGCCGTATTGGCGCTGTAAAAGATCAGGACGAAATCGTTGGCAATCAGACAAGAATCAAGGTCGTCAAAAATAAATTGGCGCCTCCCTTCAAACAGGTTGAGTTTGATATCATGTACGGCGAAGGGGTTTCTAAAGTTGGCGAATTGATTGATCTGGGCGTAAAGGCCGGGATTGTTGAAAAATCCGGTTCATGGTTCTCCTATAACAGCGAAAGGCTGGGGCAGGGACGTGAAAACGCTAAACAATTCCTGCGAGATCATCCGCCAATTTTTGAGGAAATCGAAGAATCCATTCGTCGTGAAGCAGGTCTTCTGGGGGAAAAAATGCTGGATGGCTCCGATGGAAAAATCGAGGATGACAAAAAGAATAACGATGGAACTGCCACCGGTTGATCTAAACCCGAGCTAAAATTTCGGGTTTGACCCTTTATGTGCCTTCAAACCCTTTAACTGGCTGCAAGTCTGACTTGCAGCCTTTTTTAGTTTTCAGGTTAAAAAATTTGGCAATGAATGTGATGCTGGACAGGGTGGCTGGCGAACGTTAAAACCCAGTAAAAGCAACAACCAAACACATACGTGGAATCCCATGAACGGCGTTAATGAAATCAGATCAGCATTCCTTTCCTATTTTGAAGAACAGGGGCATGAAAATGTAGAATCCAGCCCCTTAGTACCTCGCAATGACCCAACCCTCATGTTCACAAACGCCGGCATGGTGCAGTTCAAGAACGTTTTTACAGGATTGGAAAAGCGGGATTATAAACGCGCTGTAACTTCACAAAAATGCGTTCGCGCCGGTGGTAAACATAATGATCTCGATAATGTCGGCTATACCACCCGCCACCACACATTCTTTGAAATGCTGGGGAACTTCTCCTTTGGTGATTATTTTAAAGCAGAGGCAATTGAGTTTGCTTGGAATTTGCTAACCAGAGAGTTGGCACTTTCAAAAGACAAGCTACTGATCACTGTTTACTCAGAAGACCAAGAAGCGTTTGATCTATGGAAAAAAATTGCAGGCGTTTCTGAAGATAAAATTATCAAAATTTCGACCAACGATAATTTCTGGTCCATGGGTGATACTGGCCCTTGCGGGCCTTGCTCTGAAATTTTCTACGATCATGGTGACAGTATTTGGGGAGGGCCGCCAGGTTCCACTGATGAGGATGGTGATCGTTTTGTAGAAATCTGGAATCTGGTATTCATGCAGTATGAGCAGGTTGCCCTCGATGAGCGACTCGATTTGCCCAAACCTTCAATTGATACCGGTATGGGACTGGAACGCATCTCCGCTGTATTGCAAGGTGTACATGATAATTATGATATCGACTTATTCAAAGCATTGATCGCTGCAAGCGAACAGGCGACCGGTGTGAAGGCTGAAGGTGACAACAGAGCCAGCCACCGGGTCATTGCCGATCATCTGCGAGCAACTTCATTCCTGATTGCCGACGGCGTTCTTCCATCCAATGAGGGAAGGGGGTATGTCCTTCGTCGCATCATGCGCCGCGCCATGCGCCATGCCAATCTGCTCGGTATGAACGAGCCGCTAATGTACCGCCTTGTTCCGGCATTAATCACACAGATGGGCACCGCATTTCCAGAACTCGTTCGCGCCGAAGCACTCATCACAGAAACTCTTCAATTGGAAGAAACCCGTTTTCGCGTAACGCTTGAGCGTGGCCTGGGACTGCTCGGAGATGCGTCCAAGGATATCTCATCCGGTGGTCAATTGGATGGTGATACCGCTTTCAAACTCTACGATACTTACGGTTTCCCGCTTGATCTGACGCAGGATGCCCTGCGTCGACGTGATATTACTGTTGATACGGAAGCGTTCAATAATGCAATGGATCGTCAAAAAGCAGAAGCACGTGCATCATGGGTCGGAACCGGCGCAGCAGTGGATGAAAAAATCTGGTTTTCAATTCGTGATAAATATGGCGTGACCGAATTCCTTGGTTATGAAACGGAACATGCTGAGGGCATTGTTCAGGCCATCGTTCTTGATGGTGATGAGGTGCAATCGGCAAAGACTGGTGACGAAATTCAGTTCGTGCTTAATCAAACTCCATTTTATGGCGAAAGCGGTGGCCAGCAGGGTGATCAAGGTATTGTCCGGTTTCCCGGTGGTTCCATTCAGGTGAAGAATACCCAAAAACAATTGGGTAATCTGCATGTACACAACGGTGTTGTTATCGAGGGTGAATTGAAGCTGGGTACAGAAGTTGAATTGCAGGTTGATCATGAAAAGCGAAATGGTCTCCGCTCGCACCACTCTGCCACCCATCTAATCCATGAAGCTTTGAGGGAAGTCTTGGGCGACCACGTGGCCCAAAAAGGCTCGCTTGTCGCGCCGGATCGATTGCGATTTGATTTTTCCCATCAAAAGGCAATTTCGGCCGATGATTTAACCATCATAGAAAATATGGCAAATGAAATCGTGCAGCAGTCCGCTCCGGTTGAAACTCGTATCATGGCCGTCGATGACGCAATCGAACTCGGCGCAATGGCCCTGTTTGGTGAAAAATACGGTGATGAAGTGCGTGTGGTTTCCATGGGTGAAGCTGTTCATGGCCAGAATGCCGGCAAGACCTATTCGCTGGAACTGTGCGGGGGAACGCATGTGAGAAATACTGGCGAAATAGGGCTCATTACTTTGTTGGGAGAAAATGCTGTATCTTCAGGCGTGCGCCGTATTGAGGCGCTAACTGGAAACGCTGCGCGTGCCTATTTGCAGAGTCAGGAAACCCGCGTGAAGGATATTGCTTCCGCGCTGAAAGTTCCTCCACAAAACGTAGTGGAGCGAGTAACCAGTTTGATCGAAGACCGCAAACGTCTTGAGCGAGAACTATCGGACGCTAAGAAGAAACTTGCAATGGGTGGCACAAGTGGCGGCAATGCCGACGAAGTGAAGGATTTAAACGGCATCAAATTCCTCGGCAAAACAGTCGAGGGCATCAGTCCGAAAGATCTAAAGGGACTTGTCGACGATGCAAAAAAATCTCTCGGCAGTGCCATTGTTGCAATCGGCGGTATATCAGAAGACGGTAAGGCTGGCATTGTTGTCGGCGTCAGCGACGACCTGACGGAACGCTTCAATGCAGTTGATCTTGTGCGCGCAGCTTCTGAAATCGTCGGCGGAAAAGGCGGTGGCGGACGCCCTGACATGGCGCAAGCAGGTGGGCCGGATGGCCCAAGCACAGCGAAGGCCATCGCGTATATTGAAAGCCTGATTTCGGCTTAATCGATGCCAGTTGGGTAATCCCCCCATTTTTGAATGGGGCTCAAAAGTAGAATTTATGCCGCGGTTTCTAGATAAATGGTCAAAAAAAAGCCTCCCGATGGGAGGCTAATTTAATCGAGAGTAAGATTTAAACGATCTACTCGTCGTCATCATCCTCTTTCATTAGCTCTTCTTTGCTCACGGTTTTGTCGGAAACCGCAGCTTTTTCCACTATGAAATCAACAACCTTATCTTCATAAATCGGAGCACGCAGACCAGCTACAGCATCCGGATTATTCTTAAAATAATCCATTACTTCAGATTCTTGCCCAGGATATTGCTGAACCTGTTTGAAAACAGCTTGCTGCATTTCCTCCTCGCTTACCTGAATTTCAGCTTTTTCACCAATATCAGCCAGCACCAAGCCTACCCGAACACGACGCTCAGCCAAAGTCTGATATTCCTTGCGAGCTTTTGCTTCGGTTGTGTCTTCATCCTCGAAGGTTTTGCCAGAACGTTCCATTTCGCCTTCAACCTGACCCCAGATATTGTTGAATTCTTGTTCAACCATCTTCTTGGGCAGTTCCATTTTAGTTTGTTCGTCCAAAAGATCGAGCACTTGGCGCTTCACTTTTGCTCGGGTAAAGGAGCCGTACTGGCTTTCAATTTGACCACGAACCGCTTCACGCAGTTTCTCGGCACTTTCAACGCCCAGTTGTTTGGCCAGATCATCGTTGATTTCCAGTTTGCCAGCTTTTTCGACCTTGACAATTTTCACATCAAATTCAGCATTTTTTCCTGCGAGTTGTGCAGCGCTGTAATCTTCAGGGAAGGATACTTTAACAACGGTTTCATCATCTGCCTTTTTACCGATTAGCTGATCTTCGAAGCCGGGGATAAACTGGCCTGAACCAAGCACGAGCTGGGCATTGTCGTCAGCGCCACCATCAAATGGCTCACCGTCAATTTTACCCAGATAGTTCATAATAATGCGGTCGCCTTTGGCAGCTTTGCCCTTCTTTTCTTCGTATTGGCGAGCGCTTTCGGCGATGCGCTCGACTTGCTCATCAACTTCCTTGTCGCTTGTTTCTGCAACAGGGCGTTCAATTTTTAGTTTTTCAAGCTCCGGCGCATTGATTTCCGGCATGACTTCATAGGTCATGGTGTATTCAAAATCTGCATTTCCAGCTAAAATTTCTTTTGCAAAAGCTTCATCTTCCGTCATGGATATATCAGGCTGCTGAGCTGCACGTTCTTCACGATCTTTCAGCACTTCTCCAGAACGGGTATTGACTATGTCATTGACGATTTCGGCCATTGCCTGTTCGCCGTAAACTTTCTTCAAATGGCTAAGAGGAACTTTACCCTGACGAAATCCGTTAATCTGAACTTGTGATTTCATTTCGGTGAGACGCTCCATCAAGCGGTCTACCATATCTGCCTTGGGAACGGTGATTTTTAGTTCGCGCTGAAGGCCATCATTGAGCGTTTCGGTAACTTGCATAGTGTTGCACCTGTCTAAACTGTTTTAACCGGTAAATTGCGATTGAATTTTTATTCTGCGCTGCGGGTAGGGTGCCATGAGCACATAGTCCTGAACGCCGCTCCGCTGTTCGGGTGCGTAATAACAGACATGGGTTTTATGGGCAAGAGAAAACGCAGTATTTCAGCTATTGCGGTGCTTGCCCTTTGTAAGGGCTGTCGCAACAACCCAGCGTTTTTCAATAATGTGGTGCGGGTAGAGAGACTTGAAGTGTAAGTGAAGGCACCTAATTCGTTGTATTCATTAGTGAAATGCAGCTCTTATTCTTATGCTTTGTAGTGGTTTATTGTGTTCAATACAAATAATTTTAACCGCCAAAAGGAGCGAATACAATGAAATTTCAAACAGCTCCCCTAATTACACCGGAACGTCTTCAAGATAACTTGGCAGATTGTTTTGGTGTCAGACTCCATTGGGCAGAAGCGTTTGCCCTCGCTGATATCAGTGAAGGAGACCATACGCTAAACAAGATAATAGTGGTGCCTCCTTCGGACGGAACACCCTCGGAGTCACACCTTAATCCCACTCAAACAGTGATCCTATTCGAGGCAACGCTGTATGGTCACAAGGTTGAAGTCAACTCAGATGGTAAGGGCCGCTTCTATACCAAGTTGGTGTTTACTGGACTAAAGCACGATGGCAGCAATGCCAGAGAAGACAACGTTATCACCGCGAGAGTGTTCGAGGGAGCGGAAGGAGCGAACAGAGTTTGGCGCAATCCCAATAACCCTAAAGATCAAGCCGAGGGCCTAAAGACTAGGTGCGGAAGTGTTGGCGGCTATAGGAGATATCAAATATAGCTGGCAACGCTGAAAATAAGGCGGGAATGTATCAGCCATTGATTTCATTGAGGAATTAGAAAAGTTAGGGACACTATATGCTTTAGGTCCATCCTTTAAGTATGGTCACGGATAGCTGCCCTTCTTAGGCGTAATTTCAATACATTTTTCATAATTATACCAGTAGTAACAACTCATTGATAACATTGAGTCTTCTACATAATCATTAGGTGTTATTCAGGCATCTATTTGGTGTGGTTTTAAAGCTGTTTCTGCGTATTGATGGGAGGAGATAGCCTTCATCATCGATGACTTAAAGACATCCCATTCAGTATACGTGTTAGGCGGTCTTGAGGTGCTGATGAGAAGCGGGTGATTTGCTGATACCACCTATCCAAAAAGCCATTCCCAGAAACGGCCACTGCCCAAATCCAGACCAGAAACCTCCTTCGGGTTTGCCATTGCAGGGTCGCCAGTAGCGGCGATGATAATAACTGTGGTTCCGATGATTGCCAGTGTTGCGACTGTTTTGGTGCTGAGTTTCATGTTTCTGATCCTTGCCATTGTGTTCCGTTGATTAATAGTTACACGCTCAAAGCAAAGCTCGTTGTGCTGTCCATCACACTGTGAATTGTGTCGTCATTTAATTGGGCTTCCGTATGGTGTGGCCCATTCACCCTTCCATTAAGTAGCCGCTCCAAGATACTTGAAGTACCCATAATGCCGCAACACCATGACTGACTGTGTGTAGGTCACCATGCTTGGGGCAGGGAGGTGCTACCCACATCATCGTGTGCTTTGGGTAGGTTCTTAATGTGGTCTCAGGGTCAGTCCATCGAGAGATCAGATCAGTATGTGGTTTCAATAGGTCCACTGTTCTTGGTGCGCAATGTGACTGGGATGGTACCGGATAAGTCTGGGGAGAGGTGGGACTTCAAGTCAGTCATATTGGGAACAGACACAAAGCATCCCCCATCCAGTTAACTTAGCGTCCCACAGCAGGGGTGAACGATGCCCATGGCCTTCCTGTTCGGCACTGTGTCAGTCCTTGAGGTGTCTAGAGGAGTACTGGTGGTCGGACATTAAGTTGTGAATTGCTTTCAAACGGCTAATTCGCCCTCAACCCAAAGTCGGTAACCCTCTCTATTCCACAGCACCCAAACTTCTTGAAATGCAACTTTTGCCGGAGAAGTAGCTTCTGCCATACAATCTTCGATCTCTTTTTGATTGATGCCGTATACGCTTATGTTCAAATATATTAGCAATCGCGTTCCCTGTGGATAATTCTTGCCAGCCTTTTTGGTAGCACAAGCACGAAGAATTTCTGGAACCTGATCAGCGCGAACATGCCAGTCCTCCACACGGTCATCTTCAAATTGGAACTTCTCCGATTTAGGTATTCGATATTCTAAACCACGTTTCCTACCGGGAATATCACCTTCTGTCAGTTCCCATTTCTCAACCTTGTTATTCACTCGAAGTTCAAAATCTGGGCGGTCCTCAGACATCAACTGAACATGATTTGCAGATCGGTATATTGCAAACTCCGCAGCGGCAAATGCTTCCATAAGAAAACCTACTCCACTTTGGTTGAACAGGTGGTCGGAACACATTTTATCCATAACGTTATCTGAATATGCCAACATGGAAGCAGGTTCTTGCCATTGCTCAAGCCAATTACGATGCAGGTCGATTTCTTGTTGGGTCAATCTGGGCATTTTGACATCCGAGATACATAGGGGTTCTCTATGATCTTGAGTATGACTATTCGATTGGCACCCGTAAACCACCAGTTTCCCGTTGCCCTAATAATGGGTCTATCATTCGAGAAGTCCAATATACGTGGCAACAGATGGACTTCCCCCCATGGGGTACCCCACGTTCCCAAATAGCTGACATTAAATCCTAAGGTCCAGCACGATGATACCGGAGGGGGTGCCTTCTCGTCAGCGTCCAAGCTTTGTTTGGTGGGTCTCACAAGATCAGGCCCTAGTGAGTCTGTCTTAATGGGGTCTAAAAGAGTCTCACATAAATAGATGTTGACATATGATATCGTAAGTCTCATATCTCCTAGAGTTAATTGATACTATCGTTATCACTAGGAGCAGGACACCATGACTACTCAGACCCTCATAGGATATGCTCGAACATCAACCATCGACCAGAAGACGGGACTTGAAGCTCAACTCAGAGACCTCAAAGAGGCGGGATGCACCAAGATTTTCCAAGAGGAAATTTCTTCACGTGCCTCACAGCGTCCACAGTTGGCAGCAGCACTCGAATATATGCGAGAGGGTGATACGCTTGTCGTTACCAAGATCGACCGCCTAGCACGTTCTGTGCGTGATCTGAGCGATCTTGTGGACACCCTAAAGGCCAAAGGGGTGGATATCCGCTTTCTCGCTAATCCTAATATGAACACTGAGAGTGCCAACGGCAAGTTGATGCTGAGTGTCCTTGGAGCAATCGCCGAGTTTGAGAGGGACTTGATGTTGGAGAGACAACGTGAGGGAATTGCGAAGGCGAAAGCCGAGGGCAAATACAAAGGCCGCAAGGCCACCGCTATGGCTAAGGGTGGTGATGTGTTGAGGCTTAAGACTGAGGGGAAGACTGTGAATGAGATTATTGAGGAGGCTGGTGTCAGTCGTGCCAGTGTGTTCAGGATACTCAAAGCATTCAAAGCCAAGAGTGATGCGGGAACGGTAGAATGAGGGAATACCCATGCCGCAAGCTGAGAGTAACTACAAGAAACAGGTAACCGCCAACCAAGCCAAGGTCCAACGACAAGATTCCTAACCTTACGCTCCATTCTGATGGATTATGGGACCGGATTGTTTGTCGAGCTTATCACATGAGCTGTTAAATAAACTCGACAATACTAAGGCTCTAGGCCTTTTTGCGTTTTCGTCGCCAGCTTAAGAAGCCCAATGCTGCAAGCCCAGTACCGAATAGAGGCAAGGCAGCAGGAACAGGGACAACAGAAAGCGACAATCGCACATTATCCCAATTCATTTGAGTGTTATTAGCGCTGTGCACAAGTTGGATTCCTAAAGGCGACCCGATCAGAACGTTGCCAGACGTGATCGTAACGGTAGCAAATATGTCCGACCAGCCATCATGCAAGTTAGATGCATTGCTTGCGGTAGCAATAGTTGAACCACCCGCGAGTAGATTGATCGTGTAATCCGTTGTTGGGGTGTAGTAATCATCACGAAATCCCGCAGCAACAGTCAGGTTATATGTGCCAACACCAAGTACTTCTGACAGGGTTTGCGAGAAATTGCCACTGCTTGAATATGCTGTTTGATCACCATGAACTCCAGCGATGAACCCAGCGCCACTTGCAGAATAACTTGAAGGTCTAAACACACCAGAAGCAACAGTCCCGTCATAGCGAGTCCAGCCCGTTGGATCAATTACAGCGTAAGTGCCTGTTACTGGGCCTTCAAAACTATGGTTTGCAACGTTAATGGAAATGGCCGAAGCTGGTGTTGCGAAACAACCCACCATAGCCGATGTGAAAACGAGTGTAGAAAATCTATTAAGAAATCTCATGAATCCCCTCCTGATATATCTAGATATCAGAACCTGCACAATATTGATCGATACTATAGGTGTTACGGATGCCATAATTTATCAAGCTTGGCAACTCGAAGGGGCAAGTAAGCTAGTGATGCACGGGAGAATGCCACAAAAACCCTAGCCCTCATCCTCAAACACTTAGCTAGCTTGGCTGGAGGGATCGAATTAATTTCGGATAGGAAATCCCGAATAGGGTCTCCCATATAGATTGTGGGAATATCCGACTTACCGACAAACACGAAGGCAAACTCAAATAACAACATTAAGGGCATTGGAGTGGAGTTTGGCTCTTTTTCCCATTCCTCAAGCAGCTTTCTTGCCGCTTCCCCCGCATTCGCTATCACCTGTTGATGATTTAGGGGACGTTGGCCTCCGAGAGCAACCATCGCCACTCGTTCCACTCAAGCTCAACTTCCCGCTCTATGTCACGATAGATTTTTAAAGCTTCATATTTGTCACAGGCTTTATAAGCGCGGTGCCATTCACCCTTGTATTTAATTCCAAGGGCCTTGAGATCAGCTTTTCGGTTTTTTTAAATCGGTTGGCGTTGCTTTTCGAAACAACTATGAGCCACTTGACTGATTGTAAGTCGGACCAACCATATACCATTTCCTTCGTTGTCCCATTTTGTAGTGTCCTTTGTAGCATTTTTCTTGCGAAAAGCTAACAATTCCACTGACTTACTGAGACCACTCAGAGAATGTTGGTGCGGGTAGAGAGACTTGAACTCCCACGCCTTGCGGCACCAGAACCTAAATCT
>JASFYT010000079.1:0-28236 GCA_045047085.1 Rhizobiaceae bacterium
GCCTTGCGCCATTTTTGGCCATTGCCCAACTGGATTTCCTTGTCGATTCTGAATGGCTGGAAGAGCATGTGGATGACGAAAACCTCATTGTTCTTGATGATTGATGCTACACACCTGAAAGCACACCGGACTACGGCCAGTCTGCTTAAAAAAGGGATGTTCCTCGCCGTATTGGACGCACAAAAGGTGGATTGAATTCCAAACTTCATGCGGTTGTTGATGGCGAAGGTCGTCCGATAATCATGTGTCTGAGCGAGGGGCAGATGAGCGACCATATTGGTGCAAAACTGCTCTATCCTGCATTTCCCGATAGTACTTTACGTCTGATCGATGACAAGCGTTACGACAGCGATGAATTCAGAGCAGCTCTAAATGCCGAAGGAATAACGCCATGCATCCCACCCCGAAAAGGCCGGAATTATCCTGCAGGTTATTGCAAAACCCTATACAAACAAAGACATAAGGTCGAAAACATGTTCGGCAGGCTCAAGGATTGGCGACGCATTGCAACCAGATACGACCGCTGCGCTCATACGTTCTTCTCGGCGAGATGCATCGCAGCAATCGTAATATGGTGGATCTAATGTGTCCTGAGCCTAGAAACCTATTTGTTTAAAGCATCGAATTTTGTTTGGGCCTTTTTTATCGTCATCTCACTATCAACAACCCATGATGCAAGAACGCTTACGTGGCCGAGCAATGTCCGGCCAAGGGGTGTCAAACTGTATTCAACGGATGGTGGCCTTGTATCATATACCTCTCGGTTGACAAAACCGTCCCGTTCCAGCCCACGTAGTGTCACAGTTAACATACGTGCGGAAATAACATCAACTGCCCTTAGCAAGGCGCGAAACCGCTGTGGATGCGCACCAAGGCGCAAAACAACCAGAACGCTCCACTTGTCGCCAATGCGATCAAGAATGCCACGCACCGTACATGGGCCGCTGAATTCATTTTCCAGCCATGTGCCGTTTTCTTCTGAGATACACCCGGAAGCGGTTACTTTAATGTGCCTAGTTGTTATTTTAGTGCCTCCTTTCATAACCATCATCCTTCTTCTATTGTAGTTACTAAAAGTTATCATAGCATTATTGATAACCGGTTTTAGCGATATAGAGAAGGATAAAGAGATGGACACGCAAGACACCCCAATCACATTCGATCAGGAGTGCGCTAATTCCTATGACAAAAAAAGAGAAAGAATGGCGCCTTTAAAAGACGCTCTGCATCTCTGTATGCGTATGGTGCTTTCTGAGCTTCCGGCTGATGCACATGTTTTATGTGTAGGGGTTGGAACTGGCGCAGAACTCATGTATCTGGCGCGGGCTTTTCCAGAATGGAAATTCACTGTTGTGGAACCAGCGGCAGCTATGCTGCAGGCCTGCCGCAATCAAGCCAAAGAATTAGGCATATTCTCGCGCTGCGTTTTTCATGAAGGGTATCTGGATACGCTCCCACCATCCGGTGCGTTTGATGCGGCAACAAGCATTCTGGTTTCTCATTTTTTCATGCAACAAGAAAAACGGAGCGCATTCTTTAACGAAATCGCCGCCCGGCTTCGGCCTGGTGGATTTCTGGTGAATGCAGACTTGGCTTCCGATATATCTTCTCAATCATCAAAAAGCTTGTTTGAGGTGTGGATTAGAATGTTGAAATATTCTGATTTTTCCTCTGATGAGGTGGAGAAATTCCGGCGCACCTTTGGTAAAGAGGTTGCAGTTCTTCCGCCTCAAGAAGTTGAATCATTGATAGCTACTGGTGAATTTGAAAGGCCTGTTTTATTCAGCCAAACTCTTTTTATTCACGCGTGGTATGCAAGAAAAACAACAGATTAGACTCAGGGAAAAATCTTTAGATTGAATAGCCCCTAGTTTTCTAGACGCCTTGCGGTTTCAATTTTTGCTGTCTTTCAAATTCAACGGGCGACAGCAGCCCATTGTTAGCATGTTTGCGTTTTGGATTGTAGAACATTCCGATATAGTCAAATACGTCTTGCCTTGCAGCAGCTCTGGTTTGGTAAACTCTTCGTCTGATACGTTCTCTTTTCAACAAGTTAAAGAAGCTTTCAGCAACGCCTGCAGCACCAAATCAGTTGTCTGGCGTTGTTGCATTGCCCAGCCAACGAAACGGCGGGAATACAGATCGATAACTACCGCAAGATACGCGAACCCCTCATAGGTTTTGATATAAGTAATATCTGTAACCCACACCCTGTCAGGAGTATCAACGCTGAACTGCCTGTTCAAAGTGTTATCAACAATAACTGAAGATTTGCCACCACACATGCCAGGACGGCGTTTATAACCAATCTGTGCCCTTATTCCAGCTAGCCTTGCCAGTCTTGCTACCCGGTTAGGACAACTGCTTTCTCCCTGATCACATAGATCGTCGTGGAGTTTGCGATACCCATAATAGTCTCCTTGCCTCATTTTTAGAGACAAGGCGTCTACAATTCTAGGGGTTATTCAGTGAGGGCGATCCAGATTTATTTGTGCAGTCAAATTATCGTTTTGACGATTAGGCGGCGGCATCCATGAATGATGGCAGCGCTTTGGGTGATGCCGACGGATCATTTTCAGATACGACTGGAGACTTGGTAATTTCCTGATCACCAAAGCTCATCCCATCCGGCAACCAACGAGATGTACGATCCGCGATTTCCGGATTGAGGTCGATGGCTTCGTGAGCTGTTTCACCAAACGCATTCTCCATGGATTTGGCAATTTCCAGTTTACGCAATGAAGAACGACCATCTGACCAGGATGCGCCAATTAATTCCTTGGCCATTTTAAGTGCATGAGCTTTATTGACCCGGCCCCAGCAGTTGTCAGCAGTTGGACGCCAGCACGCAGCAACGTCAATTTGCAGCCGCTCACCAAGATGTTCAGTTACCTTGTTGGATGCTGTATCAGTTGATAGCTGCTGAACTTGAAAACGTACTGCAACACATGGCGTAGAGCATGGTGTCGTAAGCAGTTTCCGGATCAGCCGCCAAATGCGCTTTCGTGATTTGATGACGCGTTGCGCGCAATTCTTCGGCAAGTGCCATCGCCATCTTCTGTGACTGGTTCTTCTGCCGGAAGATCTTCTGGCCGAACCAGACCTCCTTCAACATGAACCTCGCCTTGAAAACCGATGGTAACTATGCAACCCGCAAGTTTATGATCCTCGTCTGTATAGACAGCGCTGTTCTCGATAGCGGTTTCAATTTCTTGAACGCGATCAGTGGCCTTGTCTTCTTGTTCCTGATCGTCGTCGGTCCATGTATCGCTGTCATAGTTTTCTTCAAGCTTGGAAAGTAAGTCGCGCAAACCATCAAATTCCGTCTGTAATTTTTGACCTGTTTCGACCGGCTTGGGATAGACCCGACCAAATTTACGATAAGTGCTGTAGTCAGCATCGATATCAGCTTCACCCCATTTCCAAATTTTCGCCTCACCTTTGGCAAGCTTCTGAAGTTTTTCTTCAGCGAGGCGCTGCCAACAATTCGGTGTCTTCGAAATGAACCGTGCTGTCATCAGAAAACAGATCTTCCATAACAGCACCACCTGCTTTTTTTAAGCTGCAAGCCCAACGAATTTGGCAAATTTTGTATTGCCGGAAGTGGACGATCCAAGAAGTTTTTGACGGATAGAATATGTCTGCATTTGACATTTTTTGGAGACAACATTTAACACGTCGATTTGACGTGCATGGTCCTTGGCGAGTGTAAAAGCCATAACGCATTCGAGGGACATGTCGCAATTTCTTTTTCTGATCGACCATTTTTGCGCATCTCAGCAAATGCCGTGAATTCATCAGCTAGATGCATTTTAGCACGGATCATGTTTTCAGCAGCTGATGTTTCTTCGGCCCGATCTGCATCTTCAACCGCACATTGGACCTGATGAGTAAATTTGTAATGCTTGTCCTTGATCAGTTGCTGAACGGTGTAGAGCCGGCGACCGCCCGCATGGACATGAAGTTTATCGCCAACGGCATGCACAAGAACGTTCTGCTTCAATTCGATTTCCTTGATGCTGGCATAAAGCTCAGCATCATCTTGTTTCGAAGCAGGTGTTTTTCGCACTTTCTTAGGGCACAGGGCCAGCTTGGAAACTGGGATCATCTGAACGTTCAGAATTGGTGCAGGTTCTGCGGCCGGTTTGGTTGAGGATTTGGCTTGAGGTTTCAATTTGGTCATGGATTTTCTCCTGGTTGATACCGGGCGGGGAGAGCCACCCTCTCCCATCAAGCCCGGCAACCGAGCTGCCCTTCCTCTGGCTCTTTGGCGAAATGCCAAACACAGGATTCAATGCCTAAATGCTCTTTCCTGATAGGCAGAACGATCATTACCCGAATGGGACAAAACCGAGAATCGGGTTTGATCGGAAGACGGTCATGGCTGGAGATAGAGCGCGGTCGTGCGAATTGCGCGGCTGCTCAAAAAATTTGGTGCAAGGAAGACGAAGTCAATCATTAGCGCCATGAGGATACAAACGTCTTCCAATTGCTATTTGGTGGTTGATCGTCATTAGTGCATAAATGCTTGGTGAGAGCAGGAATTAGTAAGGCTCAAGTATTTTTTGACCCGATAATTTTATACTGGAACATTTTCATTGAAGTTCCGCCAATTTCTAATTTCATTCTCTGTAGGCTCAAATTTTGTCGTATTAATGTTACCTATGTCATCAACATGAATTCTTATATCTTCGGTGTGCATTTTTTCGGGAAGTTCAATAGAGTCCGCAGCAGCTTCAGTAATCAAAGCATATCGATTGCTTGAAATACTATTCTTCATCATCCGATAAAGTACAATTATATCTTGGCCGAAGTGATCGATCGAGCCACGAAACTTAAAACGTGTCGTTTTTCCCCGATGAACAAAAACTTTGATATCCAACTCATTGATATGCTTGCAGGCTTTGCATGGGCAAAGATTGGATGCCATTAGGTGTTTCCGTTCAGCATCAAACGCACTAAAAATTTCTACCAGAGTGGATCCAATGACTTGTTTTGAATGCTTTTCTGCATCAACAAAAAACAACACCGCATCCCCTTCAACTTTTGACAATTCAAAAACCTTGGTTGCCGCTTTGATCATTGCATTGATTAATGAAAATATGATAAACTGAGCTGCATGATCACTAAAGTGATTACCGGCCATAAATCGGGTGTAATGACTAATATCAGGCAAAATAAATATCGTATCGCGTGGTTCTGAGGCACCTCGTTGCTCCGGAGCAGTATAGCTATCAACATCGGTAGATCTCAGTACTGGTGTAATACTCAAATAATTGTCCGCATGGCGGCGACGTAAATTAATAGTAAAAAACACGATAAACAAAATTACAAATAACCCAATCAGCGAAAATACGACGTTGGTGTTATGCTGCCAATCATGCCACATGTGCTCATTCATCAGGTCAACCAATGTACAAATCCAATCAATCTGTATGTACGTGCGCTGTTGCAGTAGTTGTAAAATCAGTAAAGACCAACTCAAATTCGATATTCGACCCCAATACGAGATCGGACTCCACATCATACAACTCACCTTTTAAAAGGGATGTCGCAAAATCCAAAACTTCTTCACTTAAGATAGTCAGGCTTGAAACATTTTCGGGGCCTTTTTCGGGAATAAGCATCACCATTTTACCAGATTTGGCAAAAAGCGATCTTAATCCAATTAAAGTAACGTGCCTACGTCTGAAGTTTGTCACTCTAAACCGTAAAGTTGCGGTTTCACCTTTTTTGGCGGGAGTTATTGTAGCGTCTTCAACATAAATACCATCAATGTGCTCGGAGATTTCATCAGCAGAGACCATTGACGGTGAAGCTGCTAATGTCATGACAAGGCAGCAAAATATTGAAAACCGTACAATTGATAGCCGTGGGAAAAAAATGTTCATAGCCTATTTCTCGTATTCTCAAAGTTAGAGGATCCAACAAGCCGTGGAAACATACGGCAAACAAAATTGGAGCCCGCCATTGCCAGCGGGCCCCTTTGTTTTTAATCTATTTCAATTCGATAACAGTCAGCTTGCCTTTCACCCGATCAGCAACAAATTCGATTTTCTCGCCAACTTTCATTTTTTCAAACATGGCATCATCTATCGTTCGGAACACCATGGTCATGGCTGGCATGCCGAGACCCTTGAGTTCCTCATGGATGATAGTCACCTTTTGAGATTTCATGTTGACCTTTTTTACGACGCCCTTGGTAAATTCTGCTGCCATAACGGATGAGGACATCAGTGCGATTACCACCGCAACAGCGATAGATTTCAAATAATATTTCATATTATTCTTCCTTCTTAAGTTGCTATTTTTGAGTTGGGTTAGTGGCTTTCGGAGACTGTAATGTCACCCCTCATGCCTGAAGCATAGTGACCGGGAATCAGGCAGGCGAATTCAAAAGTGCCACCATTGGAAAATTTCCAGATAATTTCTCCCTTTTTGCCAGGCTCTAAGCGCAGAGCATTTGGGTCGTCATGTTCCATCTCCGGGAACTTCTCCATTAGAGCCTTATGTTTCATTACACCGTCACGATTATCGAGAACGAACTCATGCTCTAATTCACCCTTGTTTCGGATTACAAAACGAATGGTTTGTCCCTTTTTGACATCGATAGCTTTTGGGGTAAAAACCATGCCGCCGTCGTCAGTTTCCTTCATTACAATGACAATGTTTTTTGTAGCATTTTGTCTTTTGCCGGGTTCACCAACAGCCATTGCATCAGCATGATGGCCATCTGCATTATCATGTCCGTGCATTTCTTTTTTTACTTTATCGTGTCCGTGACCACCATCGTGGCTTCCGGAAGCAAACGCGTTTCCTGCAACCATAAGCAGGCCCGTTGTAAGAACGAGTAATTTATTCATTATATTCCCTTTCTGGAAATTGGGCATATGCCCGGTTTGGCGATTAGCCGTGATCTTTTGGTTTTGGGGTAATTCTTGTCTTGGCATCAGCAGCCTTTGCATAGTCAGGTAACTCACCAGTCCATTCATAGGCTTGTGTTCCGGGCGGATTTTTGTACCAACCCGGATCTGAATAATCGTCGGCTCCGATCCCCTCGCGAACCTTCACCACCGAGAACATGCCGCCCATTTCAATCGGGCCATATGGTCCCCATCCGGTCATCATCGGAGTAGTATTATCAGGAAGCTCCATCTCCATGACGCCCATATCCGCCATTCCAGCTGTGCCCATTGGCATATACTCTGGTTGCACTTTGCGGATTTTTTTTGTGACTGCGGATTTATCGACACCAATAAACGTCGGCACATCATGTCCCATCGCATTCATTGTGTGGTGAGATTTGTGACAGTGGATCGCCCAATCGCCCAAATGAACAGCATCAAATTCATAGGCCCGCATGGCACCAACAGGAATATCAATAGATACCTCCGGCCACCGAGCTTCTTTCGGAACCCAGCCGCCATCGGTACAAGTGACTTCAAAATCATAACCATGCATGTGAATAGGATGGTTGGTCATCGTCAGATTACCAACCCGAACCCGAACGCGGTCGCCTCTATTAACCACGAGAGGGTCAATATCCGGGAATATCCGGCTGTTCCAACACCACAAATTGAAGTCATTCATGGTCATGATTTTAGGAACGTATGATCCCGGATCAATATCGAATGCGTTCAGCATAAACACAAAATCACGATCCACCGGCATGAAAGTTGGATCTTTAGGATGCACAATAAACATACCCATCATCCCCATCGCCATTTGTACCATTTCATCCGCGTGTGGGTGATACATAAAGGTGCCGCTTTTTGTGAGGTCAAATTCATAGACAAAGGTTTTTCCCGGCGGGATGCCCGGATGGCTTAGGCCACCAACGCCATCCATGCCTGATGGCAAAATTAATCCGTGCCAGTGAACTGTTGTGTGTTCAGGAAGTTTATTGGTAACGAAAATCCGTACGCGGTCCCCCTCGACAGCCTCGATGGTGGGGCCTGTTGATTGGCCGTTATAGCCCCACAGATAGGCGGTCGTGCCCTCAGCAAGTTCGCGCTCGACAGGTTCCGCAATCAGGTGAAATTCCTTTACCCCGTTATTCATGCGAAATGGTAATGTCCAACCATTCAACGTGACAACCGGTTGGTATTGTGGACCGGTTGATGGGTGCAATGGATTTTGCGTTGCCGCGGTTTCCATAATTGCAGCTTCGGGAAGGCCCATATTTGTAGTCTTGGACCATGCGGTTGATGAAACTAGTGCCGCGCCGGCAGCACTTGCTCCAATGAGTTGACGTCTGTTTATCATGTTAAAATCCTTTCTAATGTCCGCCACCGCCGCCGGAGGCAGCAACGGTCATTTCTCCACCTTCTCCTGAACCTGATGATCCCCCACCACCGTAAATCGCGGCGGTGAGTTCAGCATCGGCAATCCAGAATTCCCGTTTCGCCTGAACAGATTGAATGATGGTGTTGATTTTTGCTCGGGTATCAGCGAGCAGCTCGAATGTGTTGGTGATCATGCCATTATAGGTGAGCAGGGATTCTGCCTCGATCTTGCTTCGTAGTGGCAAGACGTTGTTTCTATAATGACGCGCAATCTGGTAAGTTGAGCGATATGCTATATACGCAGATCGTGCTTCTGAACGAATATTGATCGCCTTTTCCGCCAGCAGATTTGCAGCTTTCATATAGGCAAGCTCCGCTTTGCGCATTCTGGCTTTACCAGTGTCAAATATTGGAATGACGAACTCTAATTCCACCTGCGGAGTGGTAGTGGTCTCTCGACCATCATCACCAATTTCACGTTCTTTCTCAAAGCCTGCAATGATTTCAAAGTCTGTCACATAACGTGTGGCTTCTGTTAATCCGTATGATTGAGCAATTGCTTCCAGTTCCAGTTTTGCAACTTGCAAATCCACCCGCTTATGAAGGGCAACCGACTCAATTGCTTTTTTTCGCTGGAGTTTTCGAGGGTATCTGGGAAGCTTGTCCGGAACGAAATAATCAACCTCGGTGCCCCACAACCCCATAATCCTTGTGAGCTGTTCCTTTGCCAGTTTAGCGGCAAGGCGAGCCTTGGCTTTTTGCCCGGTGAGTTCGGAATAGAAAGCATGTTCGCGAGCCTGGCCGCCCTTTGCAAGAGCCCCACTTTCACCCAGCTTCTTGGCAAGTTCGGATGCTGCATCCGCTGCGACCTGCGCCTGATTGAGATAGTAGATATTCTCAAATGCTGAAACGGCATTGATCCACGCTTTTCGGGTTTCACCGGCAATAGCCAGTGTTGCAAGGGCTGCTTTCAGTTGCGCCTGTCTGAAACGGGTATCGGCAATTGCAATTCGTTTATCTCTTGTAGCCAGCGCCAGAATGTTTGTCGCAAGCATCCCTTCAATTGCCCGGAATGCCCCTAACTCAGGATGAGCAATACCGAGAATCCCAATTGAAATTTTGGGATTTTCCAGCATGGTTTGCTGCCACGCTTGAGCTGCCGACATACCAAGATCAGCATAAGATGCCTGTAGGCCTTTGTTATTCAACAACGCAACTTGAACAGCTGTATTGACGCTGATCGTACGCTTATGGACAAGACCATGCACACGCTTCGAAAGCGCCTCTGCTTCTTGTTGGTTCTGCACCCAGACTGTTTGCTTATTGGTTGCCTCACGGGTTTTGTATGAAACCGTCGAGAACCCCGCATCAAGTGCGGCATACTCTTCAATATTGCTATTGGTCACACAACCAGACAAGGTCAGCACTGACACGGTCGTGACCATCAAGTTTTTAATTGAACCCATCATGAGTTTTCTCCTTTTACCGGAGATTGCTCATCATTGAGCTTGCGCCATGGTCTTGGATCGACCGGGTCGCGATGATTATAATCACCGATTACATTTGTTGGATGGGTATGCCTGATCTCAACATGGGCACCTGCCGCATCGCGGTATGCCAACACTTCCGGCGGAAGTGTAGACGTACAACCACCTAAACCTGCGGACAAAAGCCCGACTAGTACTATATTTTTCATTGATTTTGTTACCTGAAAATACACTTCGAGTTCATCTGCGGCGGAAATTCATTCCAGCCACAAATGTCAAAACCTCATGCGAGGCTAAATGTATTCAGGATCTAGGCGGGCGAAGTTGTGTATCCCACTCAGACGGCAGGAGCATCCCATGTGCGGGCAAGATATACGATTCTGATGGGTTCATAGTAATTTTGGATCGGGCATCAGCGACAATTGCCGCGCCGCAATTAAAGGAGCAGCAATCACCAAATGACGCTCCATCATGCGTGTGCGCGATAATCTCTGCCATCGCTTCATCATCGTGAACAGACACATTTTGGTGATCTTTGTGTTGCATTTCCAAAGAATGCGACATTTCAATTGTCTGAATATGAGCCTCAGATTGTACTATATTTGATGCGTCGGAACCTGAAACAGGAAACAGCACCAGTGATAATATCATCACCAGTGACAGTTGTATTTTAGTCAAATTCATAAATTTCAGTCTGATCAACATAATTTTCTTAATTACACTTCGAAGAAAATTCGTCAACTAACAAAATTGTAATCTCCTGCAAAATTCTGTGAGTACGCAGGTTTCAAGTGAATGCTGAGCCTATGCTACAAAGCCTCTGGATAGGTATTTCACCAGCAAGAAGGTCAAGTGAGTTGAAAACTCAATTTTTAAACAACGAAAGAAATATTTTCAGAATCAACGTAAATAACTGATCCACCAAGAACATAGAATGAATTCAACCTTCAAGCTCGACACAAGAAGTAGATTAATTGGCTCCCAGCCGATGATCTGAAAAAAATCAAATACATAGAAAACATGCATTGACATCCCACCTACTGGAAGCCCCATCTTGTCATGAAATGGAGTTTTGAGAACAATTTTCCGTTCATTACGTGGTTTCTCATTCTGCATTTCAGATTAACAAATGTAGTTACACCTCAATGGCCGACGCCGACCACAACCATGAGCATGAGCATGAGCATGAGCATACCAAGCTACCAGACGTGCCTATAGTCCATGATCCAGTGTGCGGAATGAGTGTTGATCGGGCCGCCGCAAAATACATGTCTAAACATGTCGGAGAGCGGTTTTATTTCTGTGCGTCTGGATGTCAGAGAAAATTTGAGAACGAACCTGAAAAATATCTGGAGGGACGCCCGGCCCCCGAACCATCGTTGGCTTACGCTTTGATCGCGACTGTACGCGGAGCACAGACTGGGGTTCTGATTAAAAATGCAGAAATGTTGGAGCGGTTCGCGAAAGTTGACATTCTGATTGTTGACAAGACAGGAACGCTCACAGAAGGACAACCAGAATTTAAAACAGTTATCCCTGAAAACGGGTTTTCTGGAAAAGAGTTACTGGGTCTTGCTGCTAGCCTCGAGAAAGGTTCAGAACATCCACTCGCCGAAGCAATTGTGTCGGGTGCAGAGGTTTCCGGTTTAGAACTGCACGAAGCAGAAAACTTTGAAGCCGTGACAGGTAAGGGTGTCAGGGGCATCATTGATGGGAAGAAAGTCGCTCTCGGCAATGCAAAACTTCTTGAAGATATGCATCTTGAGATTGGTAGGCTTTCCGAACTGGCCGATAAAAGGCGTGATGAGGGTGAAACTGTGATGTATGTCGCTGCCCAACTGAACATTGATGAAATTAAAGCTGATGTGTTGCCTGAAGGTAAAGCCGATATTGTTAGTTCATTGCAACTTGCCGGTCATAAAGTTGCTATGGCTGGTGATGGCGTAAATGACGCCCCTGCTCTAGCTCAAGCAGACGTTGGAATAGCGATGGGAACAGGAGCAGATGTTGCCATTGAGAGCGCCGGAATAACGCCCGTCAAGGGAGATTTGAACGGCATCGTACGAGCGCGACGGTTGGCGCATGCCACAATGCGCAATATCAAACAAAATCTGTTCTTCGCATTCATATATAACGCGCTCGGCGTCCCTATCGCTGCGGGGATTCTCTACCCCGTTTTCGGCATGTTGTTGTCCCCCATGATAGCGGCAGCGGCAATGAGCCTGTCGTCGGTTTCTGTCATCGGCAATGCGTTGAGATTAAGGTCCGCAAAATTATAAGCGTAGAAAGGAAAAACAATGAACATAGGGGATGCTTCCAAAGCAAGTGGTCTACCAGCAAAAACTATACGCTATTACGAGGATATTGGACTGGTCAAACCACACCGATTTGAAAACGGCTACCGTATGCTTTACGGCGACCAACTGAATAAATTAAAATTCCTTCAAAGGGCGCGGGGTATAGGATTTACCGTGGAAGAATGTCGAACATTGCTTGCATTGTATGAAGATAAAAACCGAACCAGTGCAGACGTTAAAAACATCGCCCAAAACCGTTTGGGCGATATTGATCGAAAGATGCAGGAACTTCAGTCAATGAGAGCCTTGCTCCATCATCTTGTCAGCTCTTGCCAAGGAAACGACAGGCCAGATTGTCCAATTCTTGATGATTTGGCAGATGTTACCCCAGTACATTAACTCCGTATCAATATCACAAAGGATCATGTCAAATGTCTATTATGGCCAATTTGCCAAAATATCTTGTTATTGCCGTAACGGTTGGCAGTGTCATTGTCGTTGTGAGCAAAATGACGAAATCGAATATTTCCATTGCGGTGAACGTTCCGTCGCTTTCGAAGGAAGCTATCCAAGGGCAGCAATTATTCGATGATAATTGCTCTGCCTGTCATGGCCAGAGCGCAGCAGGTAGCGATAAAGGGCCACCGCTCATTCATAAAATTTATGAACCAAACCATCATGGAGATGGTGCTTTTCAAATGGCCGCCAAACGAGGAGCGCGAGCACATCACTGGAAGTTTGGCAACATGCCAGCCCAACCTCAGGTCAAACCAAGTGAGGTTGCAGCTATTGTTCGATACGTCCGTGAATTACAGCGTGCAAACGGCATATATTAACTGGATGAGGAAGCATCAAATCCTATGAAATATCTAACATCATATTCATATGAGGGAGAGTTGCATGTCTGACGCAATGAACAAGCTGGTTGATTCCGTTGAATTCAATCTGGTGGTGTTTTCCTTTCTGCTACACTTTATTTGGGAATTTGTTCAGGCACCCACCTATGCCGGGATGATTGAGTTGAATCACTGGGATGGCATCAAACTTTGCATGTCAGCAACTTTTGGAGATGTTGGATTTGCACTGACCGCATACTGGCTCACTTCAGCAATAGCGCGCTCGAGATCATGGGTTCTCCATCCCAGCTTGAATAATTTATTGATTTTTCTGTCGGTTGGCATCGCGCTGACTATCGGATTTGAATACTACTACACCAACATTTCACTCCGCTGGACTTACTCAGAGTTAATGCCCTTAGTTCCGCCAATCGGGACGGGGCTTAGTCCGCTTTTGCAATGGATAATTATTCCCGTGTTGGTTCTATGGTTCACCAGGCGACAACTACCTCAAACTGACGAAGGAGCAAGATTATGATTAGCGACAGTATGATGACAGGAAATGGCATGTGGTTCGGCGGAGTGGGTATGTTGCTCATAGCAGTGTTGGTCGTTTTATCCATTGCTGCACTAGTCAAATATCTGATGAAATAGTTATTTATTGCGAGGCCGCAGGCATTCGTTGCGACGGTGGCGCAATAAAAAACTTGGGGCTGTCCTAGTTAACCAAGAATGGGGTTATCATAGGACCTATGAGAAAGAGTCGTTTAAGTCAGTATAAACAAGCTCGCCTGATTGAGCACTTTGTTGCCGGAACCACAGCACGAAGTTGCCGGAACCACAGCACGAACGGCCGCCAGTTTGTGCGGCGTTCATCGCAATGCAGCCGCTTACTATTTTTTGCGCCTGCGTGAATTCATTGCTTGTGAACTGGCGGCCGAGAGTGAGGCCATGTTTGGTGGTGAAATCGAAGTGGATGAAAGTTACTTCGGTGGCAAGCGCAAAGGCAAGCGGGGCCGAGGAGCAGCCGGGAAAATCCCAGTGTTTAGCTTACTTAAGCGGGGCGGAAAGGTCTATACAAAGATCATTCCAGATGCCTCAGGCGCCACACTGGTCCCCGACAGCATCGTCTATTCAGATTATTGGTGTGGATATAATGTGCAGGATGTATCGGACTTTCACCGCTTTCGCATCAACGGCATTGAGAATTTCTGGAACCAGGCGAAGCGCCATATGCGTAAATTCAATGGTGTCCCAAAGCAGAATTTTGGGCTATTCTTGAAGGAATGTGAGTGGAGATTTAACAACAGTGACCCGGCAGCTCAGTTATTACAGCTAAGACAATGGGTTAGCCACTGTTTAAACTAGCTATCTAGGACAGCCCCTTATAGAATTTTCATTCGAAATTTTGACAGGTCTTTCTCACCATTCACTCAACTCTGCCTAGGAATGCGTGAAGTTGCTTGGGGCCAGAACGCCTTCTATTGCAACATTTATACAAGCAACCTTGCCACTATTTATGGCCCGGTTTAAAGCAGCGTCCAGATCTGCCAAATCGGTGACATATTCCCCATGACCTCCCAGACCTTCGACTGCCAGATCATATCGTGCACCACTTAATTCGCAGCCAATCAAACGGTCGGGACCATACTCGCGCAGTTGAATTTGATGTTCGGCATTCCAGCGTTCATCATTGCCAATTATTACGATAAAGGGTGTGTTTTCGCGCGCTGCTGTTTCGAATTCGGCAAAATGAAAACCGACGGTCCCATCTCCCATCAGAGCAAATACAGTCGCATCCGGTTTTGCTTTTTTTGCAGCAATGCCGTAGCAAAGTCCGCCACCGATTGCGCCGGACGGGCCGTTAATAATCCGGAAATCAGCACTGGTCCCTGCCTGACACCATTGCCCGAATTCACCGCCATCACTGATAACAACCGAAGACGGCGCAGCAGCGACATGCTTTTGAAGTGTTGCGCATAAAGCAGCAGGAGTGATCATACCGCTAGCATGTTCATCTGTCGTGGAATAGTTGCGTGCTGCAATCCAATCAGCAACATCCTTGCGCCAGCTCTTGTGTTCTGTGCTGCCCTTACCCGCCTCAACCAGTGCCAAGGTAGCGTCACGGGGGTCGGCGGCAACCGAATATACCAATCGCTTGCCAAGATTTAGATGCGCGCGGTCACGCTCGCTGGCCTCTGCGTCAATAACGATCCATTTGGCTGAGGCATCACAAACGGAAGTGGCGCCAAAACCCAAAATAAAGTCCACCGATTTACCGAGGCTGACAATAACATCCGCTTTGGCAAGCGCCTTGGCAAACCCACCCAAGGAAGGATCTTTTAACCCACGAGGACTTTCCATTGTGATAACCGGCACGTCCAGCGCATCTGCTAGGGCTTCGAGCTGATCTCCGGCACGCGTTGCGTTCATTACTGGTCCACAAATAACCAAAGGTGTTTTCGCCGCCGCAACGGTTTGGGCAATCAATTGCGCATCAACCTGTCGAATTTCGCCGACATCACGCACCATAGAAATTTTTGCAGGCACAACTGTGCCGGTGGCATGCCCTTCAATGACATCAAAAGGCAAAGCCACATGGACCGGACCGGGTCGACCCGATATCGCTGTTCGGATAGCCCGTGCCATATCAGCGCCCAACCCATTGGCGGACATCGCGCGGAAGGACAGTTTGGTTAGTGGAGCGGTCATCGGGATTTGATCCAACTCTTGAAACGCCCCAGTACCATCCTGAGATATCGGAGAATCCCCGGTGAGAAATAATACGGGACTTTCGGATTGGCGTGCAGTGAACAGCGGCCCCAGCGCATTTGCCGCACCGGGCGCTGCAGTCACCATGCACACGCCGATACCGCCCGTCAGCTGTGCGTATGCATCTGCCATAAACACCGCCGCAGCTTCGTGGCGAGTGTGAATAATCTCGATCTTGGCATCCAAACAGGCATCATAAATCGGCATAATCTGATTGCCTGATAAGGAAAATATTCGAGTTACACCGGCTTGTGCCAGTGTCTTCACCAGAAGGTCTGCACCTCTCATATTCGTAAGTCCTTTGTTATTTTTGATCTAATATCTAGCTGATAATCCGTCCCAACAACAATATTTTTGTCGAGATGAATATCCAAGGCTAGACAGATGACTTGTAGCTATTTCCGATTCTCTACCTGTGCCTCTTCATTCCTGCGTGTAGCTTTGATGCCTGCCCGAATGATGGCTATTACCGTAATAGAGGTTGCTCCCCAGAAGAACCACGTGATTGGCCCGCGAAATAGTATCAGTGGAGAACTACCAGACATTAGCATGGATTGGCGAAAATTATCCTCCAGCAATGGGCCAAGAATAAAAGCAATTAGAAAAGGTGCAGTCGGAATACGGAACCTCACCATTACAAACCCAACCCATCCCATTGCGAACATTACTCCCACATCAAACAGGTTGTTGTTCACTGCATAAACACCATAAATGCACAATACCATGACGCCAGGAAACAATACTCCCTTTGGAATATCCGCCACATATCTAAACGCTTTGATGGCAACTGAACCAATCACAAACAGAAAAACCGAGCTAACGATCAAACCAATAAATAGGCCGTAAATGATATCCGCATTCATGATAAACATCATCGGCCCAGGTTGTAAGCCATGGACCATAAACGCGCCCAAAATGATTGCAGTGATCACATCACCTGGAATTCCAAGTGCAAGTAAGGGAATCAATGTCGCGCCAGCCACACCGTTATTTCCAGCTTCTGCTGCTGCGACACCCTCTATCTCCCCCTTACCAAAGTTTTCCCGGTTTGGCGATTTCCTTCGAGCTTCGGAATAGGATAGAAATGCAGAGGGAGCAGCACCAATTCCAGGGATTGACCCAAGGAAGACACCGATGAAGCTACCGCGAACAATAGATCTGAAACTCTTTTTATAGTCTGCAAATGTCACCTGATCTTTACCCAAGTATCGAGTATTGCCTTCATGTGCGCCGGGATTCCAGACCATGCCAATAATTTCTGGAATTGCAAAAAGCCCGATCAGAACAGCTATAAAATTCAAACCAGCCATCAGATTTGAATTTCCGAAAGTAAACCGGTTGGTGCCATAAATCAGATCAAGCCCGATCGTAGCAAGCAGTAGGCCTAGCATAGCCGCCAACGCCCCACGTAAAAGACTTTCGCCTGAAACCCCGGCTATGATTGTTAGGGAGAACAAAATCAGAGTAAAAAATTCTGGCGGCCCAAAGCTCAGTGCAAAAGAGGCCAGCCATCCAGCAAAAAGTATCAATGATAGGTTTGATATCAAATCCGCTGTGCATGAGGCCCAGAGAGCCATGCCAAGTGCCTTGCCAGCCTGACCTTTTTCCGCCAGCGGATAACCATCAAGAACAGTTGCAGACGAGGCTGGGGTTCCCGGAGTTTTTATCAGAATTGCAGGAATAGAGCCGCCAAAAATTCCGCCTTTATAAACCCCCAGCAACAGTAAAATCCCTGTAATTGGAGTCATTGTGAACGTAAAAGGCAAGGTTAGTGCAACGGCCATCGTCGCCGACATGCCCGGAATTGCACCGGCGACGGTGCCAATCGCCACACCGACAAAAAGGGCAAGAAAGCTGTCGACATTACCAACGAGAGCAAGGCCGGCCATGAGGTTGTCTAGTAAACTCATAGCAGTCTCACAAAATCACCTTGAGGGATGGCGATACCAGCCACGTGCTCAAAGAATGCATAAAGCAGCAAAGGCACGATTAATGAACAAACCAGCGCTGTTTTGGGATGGCTTGTGCGTACAAGAAACGACAAAGATGCAAAGACCAGCATTGCAGTCCAGACCAAACCGAGGCGCGGGAGGGCAAATATTGTAATACCCATGACCGTCCCGAGCATTGCCAGACGTTGAAATGCTTGAGGTCGGTTGTCCACATCCGAAGGCGGAGCAGTTTTTGGTTTTGGCCGCCAATAGGATGTTAAGATCAACCCCGCTCCGACAAGGCCAGTTAGACCCGACAACGTGTTTGGCCAAAAGTCGGGAGATAGAACAATATTGGGCACGTTTTTCGGTGATGACACCAAAGATGGGATTCCTATTAGCAAGAGGATTGCTGCCCCTATAAGAGCTCCAATTCCCAACTGAATTTGAATTTTCCGGTCTTCCACTTTTCACCTCCCTGAAAAGTCACACCGAACCAGATAATGGCTCGGTGCGCTCGATCTTCAAAATTAGTTAGCTTAGCCTTCGATCCGCATCCTCAACTTATCCACCAATGTGCGGAAGGTTTCATATTGCTCTAGAATGAAAGCATTGGCATCTTTGGGGCTCATCAGCTTGATGATTGAGCCACGGCCCTGCATAGTTTTAAGGAAAGTTGCATCCTGAGTTGCCGCTTTCATCCAATCGCCCCATTTTGCAGCGATCTCGTCAGGAAGATCATCCGGGCCAGCGATGCCCGTCCAACCCACGAGTTGCTGTAAAGCTGGTTTTCCAAGATCAGCGGAGGTCGGCGCATCAAATCCTTCTACAGGCTCGGCGGTTGTTACTAATAACGGTACCAATTGGCCATTTGCTACAAAACCAGCCAGAGCGGAGGAATTTGTACATAGAAAAGTTGTGGTGCCATTCAAAACCGCAGTTGCAGCAGCACCGCCACCTTTTTGCGGAATATGGGTTACGGCTTCCAGTGGGTTCTCAATGCCAAATTCATCCAATACCATTACGGCAGCAAGGTGCAGCAAAGTCCCGACACCTGATGAGCTGTAAGATACACCGCCTTCGCGCACCTTCGCGATTAATTCTTCCATTGAGGTGATGCCCGATGCCGGAGTTACAGCACAGGCTACCGGATTGATTTCATAAACCGTTACAAATCTAAAGTCATCAAGAGTGTACGGCATCACAGCCTTCATCGCCAGACTTACAGAATGTGATCCGACGCGTGCAAAAAGCATTGTGTAACCATCGTTCTTGGCATTTTGAACTGCAACAGATCCAGTAGCGCCCCCTGCCCCAGTGATGTTTGCCATGACCAATGGTTTGCCAACCGCTTCTCCCAGCGGAGCTGCAATTGAGCGCGCTGATATATCAGTCGCCCCACCAGCCCCATATGGAATTACCATTTTAATGGGCCGTTCCGGATATTCGGCAAATGCCATCGTCGTTGTCAGGCCTAACGCTAACGCTCCCAATATTCCAAATTTATGTAGTTTCATATTTTCCTCCCGGTTGTTTATTAGTAAATAAAGATAGCTGCCTTGGACATTTCATCGGTTGCAAACCGAACTTTGTTGACAGATCGTATCTGTAAGCCTTACTTGTGAAAAGTGATAAATTTTTACATCATACTAAAGAAAATCTTACGCTAGGAGTTACCCAAGCTGTCTATTCGCATGTTAAAAACACTCATTGCAGTTGAGGAAAACGGGACATTCAGCGCTGCCGCTGATGCCGTGTATGTCACCCACGCAGCCGTCAGCCAACAAATGAAAACGTTGGAAGATATGTGGCAAGTTGATATTTTCGATCGATCGAAACGCCCTCCTTCGCTCACCCCAACCGGTCGCGCGCTTGTTGCGAAAGCCCGAGAAGTTGTGTGGAATTACAATAATCTTGTTGCGAGCGTCGTGGGTGACGATGGTTTAAACGGGGAGCTATTTTTGGGAGCTGTACCAACAACATTGACTGGTCTTGTTCCACTTGCAATTTCAAATCTGAAGGCTGCATTTCCAGATCTTCACGTCCATGTGGTGCCAGGTTTGACATATAATTTATTGCGCAGCATTGACCGTGGATCGATAGATGCCGCAATAATTTCCAAACCAAACTTAATTCAAAAATCATACAATTGGCAGGCAGTTGCATCAGAGCCATTGCAATTGCTGGCTTCTGTAGAAACAGAAAGTGATGACCCTAATTACTTACTACAAAACAATCCTTTTATTCGATTTTCGCGCGATGCCGTGGTTGGAGAACTCATTGAAAACTGGTTGCAGGAAAACCGTATCCAGGTTGTAGACATTATGGAATTAGAGAGTCTTGAAGCAATCTCGAGCATGGTTCTTAGCAATCTCGGCGTATCAATTGCACCCAAACGTTGTGTTCAAAATATGAATCCTCTACCTCTCAAACGAATCCCACTCTCCAAATCCGGGCCAGTACGACATCTTGGCCTTTTTAGCCGAAAAGACAGCACAAAATCCCGTGTTGTAGACGAGGTGCTAAGATTCCTTTTAGAAGCTGTGGAGATCGGCCACTTTTCACAGGCCTCAAAGAAAACGGGCAATTAGCATGTCGTATGAATATTATCTTTTACTCGCGTCAGGCGCAGCGGCTGGCGGTTTTATTAATGGCCTTGCCGGCTTTGGCACATCGCTTTTTGCCCTTGGGTTCTGGTTACAAATTATGCCTCCAGTTTCAGCAGTTTCCATCGTTGTGGTGATGTCTGTGCTCAGTGGTCTTCAAGGAGCATGGGTAGTGCGAGGCGCCATTTTAGATCATCCAAAGCGGTTGCTTCGATTTTTAATCCCCGGATTTCTGGGCGTCCCCCTTGGAATAGCGGCTCTTTCCTTGCTTGATCCGCATTATTTAAAGATCTCAATTGCTGGTATTATGGTACTGTATGGTGGGTTCTTTTCATTGCGAAAATCATTGCCCGAATTTAATCATCCTACACCGATTATCGATAGTTTTGTTGGTTTTCTAGGTGGCGTTCTAGGCGGTGCCGCATCACTTTCCGGCGCATTGCCCACCATGTGGTGTTCAATGCGAACCTGGAGTAAATCCGAAACCCGCGCGGTGCTGCAACCCTTCAATATTGCCATATTGACCGTAACGGCCATACTTTTTCTTTTTCGAGGTTACTATACATGGGATGTCGTCAAACAAATCGCCATCGCCTTGCCCGTCACTTTGTTGTTTGCCCAGATTGGCATCGTTGTGTTCAAGCGCCTAAAGGACGATCAATTCCGCCGTCTGCTGATCATAATGATGTTTGCTGCCGGTGTAATTTTACTGATTAGTGAGCTTTAAATTGCAAGGTGGAGCCCCAAATTCAACTATTCTATGGCACTTTGAAAAACGGCGCTGGCACCAAAATCTTGTTTTCCACATTCACCACAAGCGGGCGCATTCTTTTGGCATAACTCTGCCATTCAAGTGAGGCTTGTAACAGATTGCGGCGTTCAGACCGGTCATCCAGACTATCATAACCCCACATATGCACGACTTGGTTAAGCGGCCCTATATCAGTAAAGTAATACCCAACCATCTTACCAAGAATCCGTACCTGACAATCCATGCCTTCTTCTTCGTAGAGCTTGAGAAACACAGGAACTTGCCCCGCATGTAGAGTGTAAATTCGTTCATCAACAAACATTTGAAATCTCGTCTATTTAGGTCATCAATAAGGTAATCATAGTCAACGAAAATCCAGCCAAAATCACGGTTAGCGCGCAAATCAGCACTATTGCACTACCACCGACATCGCCTAGTTTGCCAAGCGATGTTTTCATGCCAAGAGCGGCAATTGAGATCACCAGAAACCAGCGCGATATCTCCAACAATGCATCTTTGACGACCTCGGGCACAAGATTATACGATCCAGCAATGACCAGCGCTGCAAAACCGAAAACAAAGAACGGGATTGGCAGGGATCTCTTTCCACCCACGGCCTGGTCGCCGCGAAATATCAAAGACAGCACGATCACGATAGGTACCAAAAGCGCGACCCGAAGCAATTTGACAAAGGTGCTGGTTTCGCCCGCCAGATCGGAAACCGAGTAACCAGCACCGATTACCTGCGCCACATCATGGATTGTAGATCCGAAAAACACACCGGTGGCGATCTCTGAAAGTTCCAGACGGGTTGCAATAATCGGGTAAATAATCATCGCCAATGTACTAAGCGCGGTTACCGCGATCACCGTAAATACGGTGTCACGTTCCAGAGTTTCGCTTTTGGGAAGGACGGATGAAATTGCCAGCGCAGCCGAGGCACCGCAAATAGCAACCGCGCCACCGGTCAGCAGACCAAAACGAGCACGCCGCCCCAACAACCGACTGAGACTTAGCCCCGTAGTAATGGTCAGCGCTACACCCCCCAATGTAATCAACAACACTTCGTGCCCGGTTGAAGCGATCTGCTGCACGGTGATGCCTAGCCCTAACAATGCCACACCAATCCGCAGCAACTTTTTTGAGGCAAATTCAATACCTTCAAGGCATTTATTGCCGTCCTCTGTTAAAAAACTGAACGCCATTCCGACAAGCAATGCCATCAGCATCACCGGCGCACCGTAATGTTCAGAAATAAACCGCGCGGCAAGAGCGACGGTCACAGCAGAAATCAGTCCGGGAAACACCTTGCGGGCATTTCGAACGACCATCAGGTCAGAAACTTTATTCATCCGATCAGCTCATCGCTTTTGTCGTCAGTTTCACCAAAGCGTTTGAGTATCGCCGGTTTTGTGCCCTCATAAACCCGCTCCAGATTTTTTGCGATGAATTTATTTTCGCGTTCAAATAAACAATTTCCATCCATATCAGAGGCCACAATGAAAGGTCCCATCTTGTTGCATTTGAGCACCCACATAGCCTGTGCAAGGCCAAGTTCTTCGTGCCAGTGTACCGCCTCGACGTTTTCAACACCGCGCCCGAGTAGAGCGCCAGTGCCATAGCCAACCGTGCTAAGGTAAATCGCGCCGTTGGGAACGAAATACTCTTTGTAGTCCTTGCTGGTCATTCCACCCTTGCCGATTATTAGTTTGGCTCCGGATTTTGCCAGCCATTCCGGCAACCATTTGGCGAACCGAAACGATGCGGTAGCAGTCACCGCTCCCATTTCAAATGTACCGTCGGTATTGATGCGTGCGGCGGGAGAGCAATGGAAATTGGTGGCGCTCTGGCTTGGCAATTCCATCGGGATATTTGCCCGGCCTTCAAGCGCGCGCATATATACGCCTTCGCGAGCCGTATACATCAGCCCATCCAGATACACGATGTCCCCAAGGCGTAGTTCAGCCAGCGCTTCCGGTGTTGGCGTTGTGCTTAAGCGGATTTCTCGTGGTCGCTTGGTATTTCCCATTCCACAGTCTCCCGTCGTTGATAATCAGTGAACCAGCAAGGGTCGGTACGGTATTCCACCCGGCCATCGGTAAAAACCCGCGCAACAGCGCGGCGTGAAGAAAGGCAAAATGCATGCACCGACATTTGCATGCCACCGGTGTGGCAGTAGCCCACTTCGATATGCGTATCGATCACCATGGATTTCCCGACAAATCCCATTGCGCCCATGCCGATGGAGTTACCCAGTTCTGTAAGCTCTAGCTCAAATTCAGCAATCTTTGGGTCCGGGTTGCGATCCCCCACTGTGCGCAAGCAGGCAGCGCGTTTACCCAGAACCATGCAGGTATCTTTGCCTCCACCCAGACCGATGCCAATTAAAGCCGGTTGGCAAGCCAACCCACGCTTCCCAAACGCTACCAGACAATCAAGGAAAAACCGTTTAATGCCCTGAAGTCCGTCTGAAGGAAACAGCATGCGGTAATCAGTCCCAAACAAGCCACCCTTATGTACCGTGATCAGATCAATCCACTCGCCGCCCGGTTCATAGCCATACTCAATTTCAGGCGCGCCAATGCCGACATTATTATTGTGATCGGTCCGCCACAAAGGATGCACACGATTGGGTCGCAGGGGAACACCGTTAGTGGCGTTGGCAGTCGCCCGGCGCAAAGCAGCCTCCAGTGCAACCGGCCCGCCCTCGATCTGCGTTTCATTACCCATTTTGACGTACCAACGCGGCGTACCGGTGTCACCGCACATAGCGCGGCGGTCTTCCTTGGCAGCCTCATAGTTTTCCAACATCGCCTGCAACACGAAAGATGACAAATCTCCATCTTCGACTGCGGCGGTGGCACGAAGCCCCTCCAGATAATCTTCGGGGATTTCAATGGCAGCCTTGTCCATTAAAACTTCAGCCGTGTTTTGGATTAGATCAATTGAAATCATTTGCGTTCCTCCAGCAAGGTTTCAGGCTCGTGATCTGGCAGGATGGTTTTGCCTGGTTTGACGATAGTAAACTGCACCGGTTCGTGTGTTACATCAACGGCCTCGCCGTTCATCCGCGCCACAGTAAAATAAGAACTTTCCAGCGATCCACTATCAGGGAAATCTTCACGAAAATGCGCGCCACGGGAATTTTCGCGTTCTATTCCAGCCTTGGCGATCACCTCGGATACATCGCACAGGCTGGCCATATTCAGCCAGTCATGCCACGTCAGGTTAAACGCAAGATTATCGCTGGCGACCCCGGTTTGCAGCAGATTTGATTTGATCTCTGCAACCTGTTTTAGACCGCGACGCATACCGTACTCCGTACGCATCACACCAACGTCTTCCCACATTGTTTCCTGCAACTTATGGCGCAATTCCTGTACATTACCCGGTTTCAGGGATAAGGGCCGTTGCGCACGATCTATCTCTGCACTCAGGACATATTCATCAGGGTCACGTAACGACCCCATTTTGCGGATGTCAGCCCCCATAACATCACCTGCTACACCACCATAAACCGTAGAGTTTGCTACACCATTTCCGCCCAACCGGTTCGAGCCATGCGCACCGCCGGCGTCTTCACCAGCAACATACAGACCCTCTATTTCGGTACGCGTATCAGGATCAACCACAACACCGCCCATAAAGTAATGCGCCGTGGGAACCACCTCGACCAACCCCCCGGCCAGATCAAACCCACTGTCAGCACAACGTTTCACCATACCGCTAAATTTACGGCGCACATTGTCCGAGCCAAGATGTGCCATAGAGATAAATACACCACCATTTTTCGAGGTATTGCTCTTGCGCATTTCGGCGTAAATACCCCGACTAACCACATCGCGCGTGGCGCGCTCACCGCGTGGGTCATAGTCAAACATGAACCGATTTTCTGCCCCGTTTAAAAGCTGCCCCCCTGCCCCGCGCAACCCCTCTTCGAGAACCGTGCCAGTCATTTTAGTGTGTTCTCCGGCCAATAAACCCGTAGGGTGAAATTGGACCATTTCCATATCTCGCAGGGGCAAACCAATACGCAGGGCCATCGCAAGACCATCCATAGTCTTATCGCCTGATGGGGTGTGGTATTTATACATTGTTGGCCCGCCCCCGGTGCCCATCATTACAGTCTTGGCACGAACAAACCGGAAGCTCCCGGTACGCATATCAATAAACAAAACACCAGCAAGAGACGAGCCGTCTTTAGTTGGAATCAAGCCGACCGCGCGATGTTCCTGTAGTCTTTCGATCGGGCGACTTAGCACCTGTTCCATCAGCCGATTGATAATCTCGATACCCGTCAGATCACCTTTGTGAACCGTACGGTCCGCCGTTTGCCCGGCAAAAGCTTTCCGGTGCAGAGTTCCGTTTGAATTGCGGTCAAAAAAGCAACCAATTTCATTTTCCAACTCGCGAACCCGCACCACAGCTTGCTCGCAAAGTTTCCACGCCATATCTTGATTGGGTAGCCACTTGCCTCCGTTGATCGTATCCATAAAATGGCGCTCAACTGTGTCACCACCACCAAGGGCAACATTATAACCACCCTGAACCATGCGGGTGCAGCCGCATTTACCGATCAGCCCCTTAACCGCAATCGTAATTTTGGTACCTTCCGGCGCCGTTTGTTGCGCATGCAGCGCGGCAAACATACCCGCACCACCTGAACCGAGGATCAATATATCCGTGTCATGACGGTCAATATCGCTTTTAAGTGGCATATCTATATTGCCCGTAGAAAAAAAGTTGTTGAAATTAGAAAGGCAATCGCCACTGCGCTCGCTGCCATTGTTTTCTGGTTTGGTGACCACGGCAACCATTCCAATGCCATCAAACGCAATCCACCAAAAATATGAACGGCCAACAAAAACACCAGTCCGAATTCAGCGAATTTCACGATTGGCAAATCAGCCCAGTGCAAATATTTGTCAAGCCGATCTGGCTGGGTCAATGCCAGCGAAAATATGTAAAAATGTATGGGCAAAAAAATCGCTAACCCCAGTCCTGACAAACGATGCAGAATAAAGGCGAACCAGAGTACATGGGTACGGTGTGGACGGATCATAGCATTGTAACGGCCGATACAGCACGCACCCCCAGAAATAACAAAATCAAACATGTGCCCCAGGTAAATACACTTAGCGTAAAGTTACGAAGGCCAAATGTTTCAGCCACGATTACCCGCAACCCAATTGCTGCATGCACAGAAACCGCAACCACAAAACTGCCATAGAACAAAAACCAGGATATGCTCCCCTGAGTACGGCCCAAAATTTCTGCCGCCGAAAGCCCGCCCTGAATTGCATAGATCATGACTGCAATATGGCCCAGAGTCAGCGGGGCCATGATGAGTGCGGTAATACGCTGAAGCATATACAGTTTCATATCCAACATAGCTTACAGCCCCTTCTTGAAAAACGAAGCTGCCGTTGCGCGTTTCAAACCGGCAATGGCGCTCATCGGATTTAAATCGTTTGGGCAAAAGAGTGTGCAACTGCCCTGAGAGTGACAATTGTGGCATCCACCTGAACCCGAAACAGCATCCAGAACGACTTGCTTATCCGCGTCTTTTGCATCGTTATAAACAGTCCAAGCGCGCTGAAGTGCCGCCGGCCCAAGATAATCCGAATTGCCGGTAACCGTATCACACGCCGCATAACACACGGAGCAATTGATGCATTCGATTCCGGTATTGATCTCGACACGCGCAGCACTTGTTTGATCGATCTGCTCAATGGGATCATGTCGTGATTTGGAAGGGTGATGCACCCCCTCCGCCGCGATCCATTTATCGAAAAATAGATCCATGTCCGTCGCCAAATCTTTGATCACCGGCAAATTACGAAGCGGCGCGATTTCAAGCTTGTTTCCCTCAATGACCTTTTTTACATGGGTACGGCAGGTCCAGCGCGGTGTACCATTTACCATCATTGCGCAGGAGCCGCACATCCCTACCCGACATGCATATCTATATGACAGCGTCGAATCCAAATTTTGCTGAATCCAGGACACAACATCCAAAATGGTCTGACTTTCATGAGCAGGAACCTCAAAATGCTCAAAACTTCCAGTACTGCCATCTCCTCGCCAAACTGAAATATCTATTTTTTCTCGCTCGGAAGACACCAAATTACTCCTTTGAGCGAGAGTCCCATCCATTTTTTTTGAGCATAAACATCAGTACAACTTTCTAAAAGGAATAAAAACTATACAATTATGTAAGTTTTATTTACATAATTCGACACTTGGTGAGCCTCTTAGCTTCACTCTGTAACTTACTGCTGCATAGTTGGAATCCAATTTACCTCAAACAGAGACTTTTCATTTTTATCCGGCAATATTGGTGGTAACTACATTGGTTGCGACATTAGTTGCAGTTTTGCGATTTGGTTCAGTAAACCAGATCGTTTTTTGGCATGTGTCTGGATCGCTTCGTCTTTAACGGGACCCAATCGATATCAGCTTCATATTCAGCGTAGTGCTCTTCTGTCTTGCCAAATACATCCAAAGCCGTGCCGCGCAGACCTTCTTTTGGCAATGAAACTTGGTACAGATCTTAAGTTAGAAAACAATCTCGCGCCAATCGTAGAATGTCAAAATGGGAGGAAGAGGAAAATAGTTCAATCCGCTATCGGCAAAACTTGTTGTTCGTACTGCAACAACGAGAACTTCAGGCATCAGGCAATCAGATTGCCAAAGAGAGTAATTCATTTTTTGTTCACACGTCGGATGGTGAGCGCCTTGACGGCATCTACAACAGGTCCGTTAATCTCGCCAGTGACAATCGCGATCGTTGAAAAATCGAAGGAGTTTACTTTGGTTCCATGGCGACGCGCATTGGAAACCAGCGTGGGAAACCTTTTTCAAAACCTTCAAGGCCGAACTTATATGGCCCAATCCAATTCAAACGAAAAGCCACCTAAACGAGAACGGGATGCGGAATTAGTATGGGACAAGTCCAGAGTCGTCTTCAAGGCGATGGCACTGAGTGCTTCTTGGCGCTGATATGGAATCCTGTCAACTTTCTGTGTGAGATTGTCTTTTTATCATGAGTATTGGTCAACAGATTCACAATCTACATCCAATCCACTAAATATGGGTATCCTTGTCCAGTGCCAATTTCATGTGCCATTTCTTGGTAGAGTTTCTGGCACTGGTGGGCGCATGTTTAAGGCTGTTTGAGTTCAGCATTCACGAGACAAACCATTGAGTTTGCGTAAGAGATGATTTTTGGTTCATCGTAGCCCCTAAGGAGCGAAGATGAGACATAAATC
>JASFYT010000080.1:0-10972 GCA_045047085.1 Rhizobiaceae bacterium
AAGGAGTTCATGGAGGCGGGCAAGAAACGCCTGTCAGGTGACATCGTTCGCGAGGCTTCGACGGATGAGGTTAAGGGTTTGCGCCGTGAAGCACGCGATTTCAAGGAATGTGTGGCTGACCTGACTCTGGAGAACCGCCCTCTCAAAAAAAGCATGATCGGCCCTCTCAGTGATGTAAACATCACTGAGAGGGCTGCATCTGAGAAACTGGAAATTATCAGGATTGTCGAGCGATCACATCTGCCATGAAACGGAAACAAGCTGCGTAATTCTACAAGCAGACCCCGTTAAAAACGGGGGGATTACCAGGGCAACTCGCCCAATTGAGAGGGCTTGGCGTTCGCAAACTGAAAACATGTGCGACTTTCGTTTTGAAGTTAAACATCAACAAAGAGCAACGAATGATCACAATTGGGCGAGTTGGCCGTCCATGGACAACAAAAAGCGCGCGTGCCGAATGCTACAAAATACTGGGCAACATAGCCGCTGGGCATGAACCCAAACGGTCACGGCCAGGTTTGACGATCACCGAATTAACAACTAAATTTATGAGACAATATGTTACTCGACAACTGAAACCGAATAGCATTGATCTTTATCGTATAATATTTGAAAAGCACGTCCTGCCTGTCCTAGGGCACAAACAAGCTTGTGCCCTGTCCAAAGCCGACGTTATCAAATTACACGATCGCCTTAGCGTTAATGCTCCCATAATGGCAAACCGTGCAATTCAGACGTTGGCAGCAGCATACAATTGGGGCATCAAAAAGGGTCTAATTGATCAAAACCCCGTCGTTGGCATTGACAAAAACAAAGAGAAAATGCGCGAACGGTATCTTTCAGTCAAGGAGTTTCATCGGTTAGGTGAAGCCTTGCGTAAATTGGACAAAGAGTTCCCGTCAGCTGTTGCAGCCATAATTTTACTTGTCCTCACCGGTTGTCGATTGCGTGAAATATTACATCTCAAGTGGTCTGAAGTAGATTACCAGCGAGGAATTTTGTTCTTGGCCGATAGTAAAACAGGGTCTAAAGTTGTAGTTTTATCTGAACCGGCAATTCGTGTATTAAAAGAGCAACCAATTTTAGGCGAGTATGTAATTCCTGGCCGCGATTCAACAAACCCTCGAAGTGATCTAAAACGACCATGGCAACGAATTATCCAAGAAGCTAAACTTGATGATTTTCGTGTGCATGATCTACGGCATTCATTTGCCAGCGTAGGAGCTGGTTTGAGTGTAGGTTTACCCATAATAGGTAAGTTGTTGGGGCACTCACAATCCCGTACAACTGAACGATATGCGCATCTCGCTGTCGATCCACTAAAACAGGCTACTAACCAAATTGCTGAACGAATTTCAGGCGCTCTGTTTCCCAACATCATTCACAAGAAAGACTTATGAGTAAGGGTCAAAATTTAGGGAGCAAGGTTTGACGTGCAACCTGAAAATTGGGCCATTTAAAGCTGGAATTTTCCATTTATAATCCTTTAGAAGGATGAGGAGAATTCTATGAAGAAGTCAAAATTTACAGATGCTCAGATTGCGTTCGTTTTACAACAAGTGAGTGAAGGAACGTCTATTGCAGAAGTTTGCCGCAAGGCCGGTATCGCTGAGGCCACATTTTACAACTGGCGCAAGAAGTACGCTGGCTTGATGCCATCAGAGATGAGACGGTTGAAACAACTTGAAGACGAGAACGGGAAGTTGAAGCGTCTTGTTGCCGATCTGTCGTTGGACAAATTTATGTTGCAGGATGTTATCAAACGAAAGCTCTAAGGCCTGCTCGCCGCCGGGAGCTTGCGGCAGATATGACTGTTATCTGGCAGGTCAGTGAACGACGTGCTTGCCGTGTACTGAAGGCCCCGCGTTCAACACAGCAATACAAGCCCACTCGTGATGATCAGGCCGATCTCAAACAACGGATAAAAGAGATTGCTCAGACGCGACTGCGCTATGGCTATCGACGTATCCACGTTCTTTTACGCAGAGAGGGACATTCAATAAATGCCAAACGTGTTTATCGCCTTTATCATGAAGTGGGTCTGCAATTGCGTAATAAAACTCCCAAAAGGCGTGTTAAGGCAAAATTACGCGATGATCGAAAAGATGCCGTTGCGGTGAATGAGACATGGGCGATGGATTTTGTGCATGATCAATTGGTCACAGGCAGGAAGTTGCGAGTGTTCACTGTGATAGACACCTTCTCAAGATTCTCTCCAGTGATTGATCCGCGGTTCAGCTATAAGGGTGAAGATGTGGTTCGCACATTGGACCAGGCTTGCAAAATTTTTGGATATCCGAAGTCTATCAGGGCTGATAATGGGCCTGAATTTATCTCCCGCGATCTCGATTTATGGGCTTATCAGAAAAATGTTATCATTGACTTCTCTCGCCCTGGCAAACCAACTGATAATGCCTTTATCGAAAGCTTCAACGGCAAGTTCAGGGCCGAATGCCTGAATACACATTGGTTCATGGGGCTTGACGATGCGCGTTCAAAAATGGAAACATGGCGTAGAGACTATAACGAATTTAGACCGCACAGCTCAATCGGAAATAAACCACCGATGTCGCTGTTAAATTCCACGGCAGCCAATTTGCCACCGTGACCCCGAAACCCGGAAAATTGTCCAGCCGGGTGGTCCAACCAAGGGGAGCACTTCAAAAGTGCCAGAAACTCTCCAAAGAAATGGAACATAAAATTGGGGCTGGACAATACTTGGTATGATTGGGGGTCGTTACACTGATAGTTGAGGCATCAATTTCTTTCATTTTCAGGCGCGATTGCTGCTATACTGATGAAATCCAAGTCTGTGCGAGTTTGGGCAGAACGGGCGGCTGGATCACTGGGTGTCGCTATCGGCATTTGATTGATTTTCTTCAAGTGCTCTGTAGTATACAGGCGAAAAATTATTATTAGCTAAAGCTACTTGAGACGACGGTGCTGCCCTATAATTTTCAGAAATTACGTGTCAAGGAGTAATTTCAGTTTCGCGACATGCTGATTGGCCACACTCCCGCGCGCGGTTGTTAGAACCAGTTTTCGCGACAAGCTTATCCTCTTGGGGCACATAATATGGATGCTCGCGTCCGCGTATCGTTCAATGTCTGGCCTCGGAAGCATTGTAAAACCAATCCCTTTCTTTACGCATTCAACGATTGTTTCTACATTATTGAGGGTAATTGTTGGGTCTTGTCTGCCAGCTCGAATTTCAAGGATTTGAGTGGCAATTAGCTTGCCGATCCCAGTGCTTGGCATAAATTGCAGGAATGTTGTGTCTGCAACCAGTGCATCAAAAGAGAGGCTCTTCTTTTCTATAGGAATGGCAAATACAAGTGGCTCATCGTACAACACTTCATATTGAAGATTTGAATCAATACTGTTTGAAGCGGTCACAATAGCTGCATCGAGTTGGCCGGAAAGTACTTTTGCTTCCAACATTTCTGACAATCCTGTTTCAAGCGAAAACTTGGCCTTTGGGGCAAGTTTTGCCGCGGTTTTAAGAAAATCAGGTAACAGTCTCACACTTGCGGTTGTTACAAAGCCGATTCTAAACTGCCCAACCATATGGTTGCCAGGATTGCATACCCCAACCAACTTTTCTTCTGTAACCAGCAGGGTTGAGGCGTGGCTTGCGATTGTCCGGCCAATAGGTGTGAGTTGGGGCGGTCGAAACGAGCGATCGAATAGGATAATCCCCAATTCGGTCTCCAAAGATTTCATCTGCATGGATACTGCCGATAACGTCATATGCAAATGGTCGGCCGTTTGTATAAAGGAACCGATTTGTGCGATTTTGGTCAATGTTTTTAGTGCGCGCGTTTGCATAAATTCAAATTCCATTGATATGAAGTACAGTTAAACTCGTTTGTACTGAATATAAGCATCCTCTATTCCTTGGTCAACTGGATCAACCCGTAGTGGAGAATAGTCATGGATTTAGCTATTAATGCGTTTCAACAAAGGGCAATAGAACTGGCACCAGTTTTAGCAAGGCGCGCCCATAAATGGGACAAGACGCGCGACTATTGCTGGGACAATATCAAGGATCTGACTGATGCCAGACTGATGGGCATGTCCATCCCCACTGAATATGGGGGGCAAGGCGCTTCCTTCTATGATGTTGTTCTGGTTGTCGAGGAAATTGCCAAGGCCTGCACCCTGTCAGCCCGTATTGTGGTCGAGGCTAATATGGGTGGTATCAGCACCATTATGGCTTATGGCACCCATGAACAGAAAGCCCTGTGCGCACCATATGTATTGGCAGGGGACAAGCCAGCCATTTGCATATCCGAGCCAGACGCCGGAAGTGCGGCCACCGAAATGACCACAACGGCGCGCAAGGTTGGCGACAAATATATTCTGAATGGCACCAAGCACTGGATCACCGGAGGCGGTGTTTCAAAAGTTCATCTTATCTTTGCGCGGATACTTGACGAGGAAGATACTGACTTGGGTATTGGTGGTTTCATCGTTATTTGTGACCCACAAAAAAACCAGTTCCCAACGGGGTTCAAAGTGGTTGGCCGCGAATATACGTTGGGCCTGTGTGGCATGCCGGAAGCCGAACTGCGCTTTACCGATCTTGAGGTCGGGGGCGATATGCTTCTTACGCCACCCTCCGGTTTTAAACGTGGGTTCGCCGATTTGATGAATGCGTATAACAGCCAGCGTGTTGGGGCGGGTACGATCGCTATGGGCGTGGCCGCAGGCGCGTTGGGGCATGCAAAACGGTATATGAAAGAACGCCATCAATTTGGCAGGCCGATTGCTGAATTTCAGGGTTTGCAATGGATGCTTGCTGATATGGATGCAGGCGTACATGCGTCACGGCTTTTGTTGCGGGAAGCGGCGAAATCACGCGGGCCAAATGGCAGCCCCTTTCCCGATATCATGATGGCAGCACGGGCCAAGGTTTTTGCCTCGGAGACGGCGATCAAGGTGGTTAGCGATGCCCTGCAAATTTTTGGCGCACGGGGTTACAGCGATAAAGAACCGATTGAGCGGATGTACCGCGATGTGCGCATGTTCACCATCGGGGGGGGCACAGCCCAGATATTACGCACTCAGGTGGCTGGAAATCTACTTGGTATCAAAATCCCCCAAACGCGCGATGGATATCAAAGAATTGCCGACCGCGAAGCCACGAAATGAGCAATGTTATGAACAGTAAAATAAATGTTCGAGCCGCCGATTTAATTGCCATACGACTGTATGAGGCTGGCTGTCGATATGCCTTTGGGATGCCTGGTGGTGAAGTTCTGACCATTATCGATGCGCTGGAAAAAGCCGGTATTGAATTCGTTTTGTGCAAGCACGAAAATAACGCGGGTTTCATGGCCGAAGGCGTGCATCACAGAACAGGTGCGCCAGGTATTTTGGTTGCAACTGTCGGGCCAGGTATTGTCAACGGAACCAATGTGATCGCCAACGCGCACCAAGATCGTGTGCCTTTGATCGTGTTGACCGGCTGTGTGGATGCAACCGAGGCACTGACCTATACCCATCAGGTTCTGGATCACCAAGCCGTGTTCAAATCCATCACCAAGGCGACCTTTGAGCTGACAGCGGATGGCGCGGATATTATCGCCGACAAAGCTGTGTCTATCGCGATGGAGGGGCGTTCAGGCCCAGTTTTGATTGATATCCCCATCAGTGTTTCAGATGAAATACCTAGCCCAATGCCAACCCGTCGCCGCGTGCAATCCGCCCCTGTCGTTCCGGCGTCCGGTCCGGATCTTGATCAGGCGCGTGAATGGCTAAGGCGAGCGAAAAATCCGATCATGATTATCGGACTGGATGCGATCAAGGATAAGTCGGGCGACATTATCCAGAACTTCGCTGAGGGGTATAATATTCCCTTCATCACGACATATAAGGCAAAGGGTCTGGTTTCCGAGGATCACCCTCTGTGTCTAGGTGGCGCAGGTCTGTCGCCGCTTACCGACAAGACGTTACTGCCTCTTGTCGCGTCGGCTGACCTGATCCTGTGTATTGGATATGATCCGATAGAAATGCGTACTGGATGGCGCGAAATCTGGGATCCGGCAAAGGTCAACGTCATTGATATTTCTGCCGTTGAAAATGATCATTATATGCATCAAGCAAGTATCAGCTTTGTTGCCGACACGGCGGCGTCGCTGACAGTGTTGCAGCAAGGTGTGGCTGCAAACAAAACGTGGATTAACGGCGAAATAGACGCCGCCAAAGCAAGCCTCGCTGCTGATTTTCCATCCGATGTTGAATGGGGTCCGGCGGCTGTGATTGACGAATGCCGCCAGCGCCTGCCAAGGGATACAATCGCAACCGTTGATTCCGGCGCGCACCGAATTTTGCTGTCACAAATGTGGCAATGCTACGCGCCGCGCACATTGCTGCAATCCTCTGCCCTATGCACCATGGGCTGCGCCGTACCACTGGCGATGGGTGTCAAAATAGCCGAGCCGGACCGGACTGTCGTATCGTTTTGCGGTGACGCAGGTATGCTGATGGTTACAGGCGAACTTTCGACCGCAGCCGAATTAAAAGCCAATACGATCTTTGTGGTTTTTGTCGATGCAAGCCTTGCGCTGATCGAGTTAAAACAACGCCAAAGGCAGCTAAAAAATGCCGCCGTTGATTTTGGTCACCATGATTTTGAGGCTTTGGGCAAAGCATTTGGTGGCAATGGCCATACCGTGAAATCACGCGCAGAACTAAACGCTGCGCTGAAGGCCGCCCAAACCAGCAAAACCTTTACTGTGATTGCAGCCGTAATTGATCGCTGCGCGTATGATGGCCTTATCTAACATTGTAGTACCCCGTATTGGTGGTTTAGCGGTATGTGCATTGGTTGCTGTTGCGAGCCTTTGGCTTGCGGTGACAATCGGCATCTCTGCCACTTTGATTGCACTGATGGCTGGCTTGGTGCTCCAAAGAGCATCGACCATTGGTCATCTAAGTGATGGTGTTCAGTTTTCGTCGGATCAAGTCCTTAAACTCGGCATCATTTTATTGGGAAGCCGTATTGGATTTCAGGATTTGGCATCACTGGGCATGATGCCGTTGACAATAGCGATGACCGCATTGGTGGCCTCGCTGGGGAGCGGGATACTCCTTGCAAAATTCATGAACCGCCCACTTGCATTTGCAGTTTTAACGGGAAGTTCAGTCGGCATTTGCGGCGCAGCTGCGGCTGTCTCCATATCCAGTGTCCTGCGCAAAAACTCTTCCGGCTATAATCAAGGAATTGCGGAGAAAGATACCATTTGCACGGCAATAATAGTGACGTTTCTAAGCGCGCTCAGCATGTTACTCTTACCTGTCATAACACCGTTGTTAGCAATCCCAGGTGACATCTCGGGTTACTTTATAGGCGGGACAGTTCACGGTTTTGGTCAAGCAATTGGTGCTGGTTACGCAGTCTCTGATCAATCAGGTTATGTGGCGACGATTACCAAGCTCACCCGTGTTGCATTGTTAATGCCGACGGTTATTCTTGCCGCGCTTTCATTTCGTGGCAGTGACAACAAATCAGGTAATGGCTTAAGTGCGACACTGCTACAATTCCCTTTATTTTTGCTTGGGTTCATGGTGCTTGTTGCCCTTCATAGCTTTGGGTTTATACCTGAATTCGCCCGAACGGCTCTTGTCAATGGATCGCAACTATTCATTCTCATCGGGCTCGCAGCACTTGGAATGAAAACTTCGTTCAGCGCCCTAAAGTCCGTTGGCCCAGATGTTCTTTTGTTCATTCTCTTTCAAACCGTCGTTTTGAATTTTGTCATAGCGGCATTTCTTCTCTTCATCAGATTGTAAAAGGAATTCAATCATGTCCGGCATTACACACCTCAAAGCAAACCGGTTGAATGCTGTTCAGCCTTCAATGATCCTTGGCCTTGTTCAGAAGGCTCGCCAACTGGCTGCGGATGGTCATCCTGTGATTGATCTGGGCATCGGCGAGCCGGATTTTGAAACGCCAGAACATATCAAACTGGCCGCCATAGACGCGATCCGTAGTAACGAAACCCGCTATACCGTTGTTCCCGGCACGCCCGCTTTGCGCAATGCAATCATTCAAAAACTTGAGCGTGAAAACGGCCTTCAGTACGGATTGAATGAAATCTCGGTTAGCGGCGGTGCCAAGCAGGTAATATACAACGCCATGATGGCAACATTGTCAGCGGGGGATGAGGTCATCATTCCGGCCCCTTACTGGTCGTCCTATCCAGATATTGTGGCGATTGCGGACGGCAAGCCGGTCATCGTCAACTGCCCACAAACCCAAGACTTCCTGATCTCACCCGAGCAACTTGAGGCGGCGATAACACTCCGAACCAAATGGCTGTTTCTTAACTCGCCCAGCAATCCGACAGGCGGCGTCTATTCTGCCGATCACCTATCAGCCCTTGCCGCCGTATTGCGCCGTCACCCGCAGGTTCATATTCTTAGCGATGATATTTACGAACACCTGATGTTTGATGGCCACCGCTTCGCCTCGATCCTAAACGCAGCCCCGGACCTGCAAACCCGCACTTTGATCGTTAATGGTGTATCCAAGGTTTTTGCCATGACCGGATGGCGGATTGGATACGCGGCCGGCCCTAAAGAAGTTATCGCGGGAATGAATGTCGTTCAGGGCCAAAGTTGCACCCATGCCTGTTCAATTTCCCAAGCGGCATCGGTTGCGGCGCTTAACGGCCCTACAGATTTCTTTGCAGAACGGGCGAGCCGTTTTCAGGAACGTCGCGATGTTGTTGTGTCCGCTTTGAATGCCATAGAAGGCATAGATTGCCTAACGCCGGAAGGTGCCTTTTACGTTTATCCCAATTGCGGCGGTTTGATTGGCAAAAAGACACCTACAGGCCGTATCTTGAAAACGGACGGCGATATTTGTGACTGGCTGCTTGATGAGCATTATGTATCCGCCGTGCCTGGTTCGGCCTTTGGCCTTTCACCACATATGCGTATTTCAACTGCAGCCAGCACCGCAGAGCTTGAAACAGCCTGCAAACGTATTACAGCGGCCTGTGCCGAATTGGAGGATATATAATGGTCGGCGCACTCGATGGTTTGAAAATTTTGGACCTCAGCCGTATTTTGGCAGGCCCGACATGCACGCAATTACTGGGTGATATGGGGGCCGAGATTATCAAGATCGAAAACCCGAAAACCGGTGGGGATGATACCCGCAGCTGGGGACCGCCGTTTGCTATGGGGCCAGATGGGCAGCCAACGGACCTTAGCGCTTATTTCATGTGTGCCAACCGCAACAAAAAGTCCATCACTCTGGATATTAGTACCAAAACCGGACAGGAGGCCATTCATCGATTGGCGGCGCAATGCGATGTGATGATCGAGAATTTTAAACCTGGGTCTTTGGTGAAATACGGTCTTGATTATGAAACGATGCTCGCAGCATTTCCGCATTTGGTTTATTGCTCAATATCTGGTTTTGGCCAGACTGGACCAAATGCCGCCAAGCCCGGATATGATCTGATGGCGCAGGGTTACGGCGGGATAATGAGCCTGACTGGCGAGCCGAATGGTGAACCTATGAAGGTTGCTGTCGGGATTGCCGACGTCATGTGTGGCATGTATGCGACAGCCGGTATTCTTGCCGCGTTGCGTCACCGCGATAAAACAGGCGAAGGCCAGCACATCGATATTGCTTTGGTTGATAGCCAGATTTCTTGGCTGATCAATGAAGGTGTCAATTACCTTACATCGGGCGACTTGCCCAAACGGCGCGGGAACGGGCATCCCAATATTGCGCCTTATCAGGTGTTTGAAAGCGCGGATGGCCATGTGATCGTTGCGGTTGGTAATGACAGCCAGTACCAGCGTTTCGCGGGATGGCTGGGCAAAGATGAGCTTGCGAGTGACGCACGGTTTGCAACAAACCCTGCCCGCCTTGAAAACCGCGAAGAACTGGCAACGATTGTTCAGGCTGCTTTGGTTGAACACACCACAAGCGAAATTATTGATGGGTTGGAAAAGCTGAAAGTTCCGGTTGGGCCGGTCAATAACCTTGAAGCAGTGTTCAATACAGATCAAGTCGCCTCCCGCGAAATGAAGATATCCATAGAAACGGATGTGGTCGGAAAAGGGTCTGTCGATCTGATCGGCAACCCTCTGAAGTTTTCTAAAACGCCAGTTACGTATCGTCACGCGCCACCACGGGTTGGCGAGCATAACAAACAAATTCTGGGAGATTCTAATGAATCTGAATGATGCAACTTTGTTGGAAACCCGTGCTTATGTGAACGGTCAATGGATTGAAACGGGCAAAACATTTCCGGTTTACAACCCTTCCACCGGCGATCTGATCGCGGATGTTACCGATCTTGGCGTTGCGAATACTAAGGCCGCAATTGATACCGCCTACCAAGCCAAGGCCGATTGGGCAGCCCACACGGGCAAAGAGCGCGGCGTAATTCTTAAACGCTGGTTTGATTTACTGATCGAGAATGCGGACGACCTTACAAGCATACTCACAACCGAGATGGGTTAACCACTTGCAGAAGCGCACGCCGAAATCTTGTATGGAGCGTCATTCATTGAATGGTTTGCGGAAGAAGCAAAGCGTATCTACGGCGATGTCATTCCGGGCCACCAACGCGACAAACGGATCGTTGTTCTTAAACAGCCCATCGGGGTTGTCGGTTCAATTACACCGTGGAATTTTCCGAACGCAATGATCGCCCGCAAGGTAGCACCAGCCTTGGCTGTCGGCTGTACCTTTATTGCCCGCCCAGCCGAGCTGGCACCACTTTCTGCTCTTGCGATGGCAGTTCTTAGTGAACGTGCAGGCATCCCCGCAGGTGTCTTCAATGTCATCTCGAGTTCAGATGCGGCGGGTATATTCATCAATCACCGTCAGCATTTTATAGCTTCTGCCATTGCTCAGCTTGTCGTGAACGAAGTCCCCTCTCGGCGACGCTTTGCTTGCCTGCCGGGCAGCGAATGCTCCAAATGTGATTGGGTATTTCGG
>JASFYT010000081.1:0-37086 GCA_045047085.1 Rhizobiaceae bacterium
CCAGTGCATCCTGCACTGTGGACATGGCCTTGTTATCGGAGCGCATGGTAGTAGCAATAGACCAATATGCAGCATTGTCTTTTGCACTACCCACCCGAAAGCCGGTCGCAATCGCATTCTGCGTACGGTTCATTTCGCTATTGGTATTACGTAGGGATTGGAGCGCGGTCATTGCTGACGCATTTGTATTAATACTCGACATAATATGTCACCTAATTACTCATTTTACAAACATCCGGATATTACCGGAAGAGACAATCAGGCATCATGCCAGCGTCTGGTCTGGTGAGAGTTGAGCACCAAACAGCGATATCTCTGATCAGACCGTTTTATCGATCTAATGGAAATATTTTGACAATTTATGTGGTTAATTGTTTGTGAAGCTAAGTATAGTTAATTAATTATGAAACTGATTTAAGCAGTTCGCCAACTATAATATTCCAGCCATCAATCAGAACAAAGAACAATACTTTAAACGGCAATGACACCACCGTTGGTGGCAACATCATCATGCCCATGGACATGGTAACTGTGGCCACAATCAAATCAATGATTAGAAATGGTAATAAGATTAAGAACCCTATTTCAAAACCACGACGCAACTCTGAAACCATATAGGCAGGGATAATCAGCTTCAAATCACTGGTATCAGGCTGCTGGGGATTATCTGAAAATTGCGCAAAGAGCTGCAACTCTTCATCACGCACGTGGGAAAGCATGAAATCCCGCATGGGGTCAAGGATTAGCGGCGTTGCGGCCTCCTGCGTTAGTTTATTTTCCAGCAATGGTTGAACACCCTCTATCCAAGATTTCTCAAAAATTGGAGCCATGACAAAATAAGTCATGAATAAAGAAAGCGAAATCACGATCAAGTTTGACGGCGTCGATTGCAAACCAAGACCACTGCGCAAAAAAGACAACGCAATAATAAACCGCGTAAAGCAGGTAGTAGTGACCAAAATACCCGGTGCCAAGGATAGCAGTGTTAAAAGAACAACGCCCTGTATGATACGGCCACTGAAGGACCCATCTCCGGTAGGCACCAATTGGGAAAGGTCAATCGACTGGGCATAAGCTGCCACAGGAACAATCGAAAACAATACCAGAAGTAAAAGTCTGGCTCCCCTGCTCCCCATGATCATTCTGCTACCAGCGAGAGTATTTTAACATCTTCGGCCCGACCAGCTGTGGTCATTCTAACCCGGTCCACCAAATCCTCATGAAAATGGACAAAACCACTCGGCCCGGAGATCAATTCTGAATCTATGGTTCTAAGATAGGCAATAATATCATTTTGCAGACTAACTTTATCGATTTCACCATCATACTGTTTGCCTTCTCCAAATATGACTGCAATCTCAAGGCGTAGCCAAATTCCGTTCGGGTCACCCAAACTGGAAACAATCGGATTAAGTAGCGCAACTGTCGGCCCCGAATGACTTATTGCTGCTTCACCATCCTTCCCCTCTTCACCCTCGATACCTTCTTCAGCCATCACATCGGCTTTTTTTACCACAACGCTGGCGACTTTTTCTTCAGGCAGGCCACGCGTTGAAAAATCACCGCCTAAAAACCAGCCGGCGCCAGCGGCAACAGCGGTAATGACCACGAATGCAATTATGGTTGGAACCAGTTGGCTCTTGCTTTGGGTTTCTTCTTCTGCGGTTTCTTCTGGCTCCATCAGTTCCGCATCCATCTGGTGGCAGATCTTCGGGAACTGTTGTGATGAGGATTGAAGAACAATTTTTCCCTCTTACGGGTATTATCACCGCCGTAGGAAATGCGCGCCTCAGCAATCTTATCATAGGCAATGGTATTATCCGGCAGAATATCACGCGAGCGCACAAAACCCTGAACCGTCAACACCCGGATTTCATGGTTCACACGAACTTCCTGTGTGCCATGAATGTATAAATTGCCATTAGATGCGGCCTCAATCACCACTGCAGCCACAGACAGTTTCAAAGCTTCCGAACGATTGATATTGCCTCCCCGCTCTAGCTTGGTGGTCAAATTTCCTGAAGTGTCTAAAGCCAGTGTAGGCGAAACCTTCTTGCCATAGGAAAAATCACTGGCTGCAGATATCCCGCCACTAGCCGAACTCTCACGATCTGATTTATTTTTAAATTTGGCACTCTCATTCATCACAATTCTGACCGTCAGAATATCGCCCACTTCATAGGCCCGACTGTCACGAAAATAGATGCCATCCTTCTCGTCCCAAAATGAATTATTAGCCATCGTATAGCGCTGGCTAACTTTGATAGGTTTTGGCGCCATAGTAGGCTGTAGCCGGTTTGGCCGAATAGAATTTCCAGGTGCTGTCAATGTTGGCGGTATACCCAAATCATGAAACGAAGGACTGCAACCGGAAACCATCACCAATAAACAACCCACAACAATCCAAGCCGAAACCCGCCCCGATAATGAGGTTATAATTTCCAACATCGCGCTACACCGTTTGATCATTGCTTGGCCATTTTCTCATCATTGTTCACATTCACATTTCCCTGAGTATCGCTAATATCAATAGCACTGGTAAGCATGGCGGTAATTTTCGCTGCATGTTTGGGTGGAATTTCGGTCATAATTGCGCTGGAGATTTTCGGCTGCAATTTGAGAATAATGGCTGCTGCCAATCCTATCTTTAATTCCGTAAGCTGACTGGCTGCAGCATCCGGCCGCATTGTTTCAAAAATTGAGACTAGAGATCTGTTGGCGCTTTTCATAAACATGTCACGCCGGTCAACCCACTCTTTCAGTGTGGCCGTTTTCGCTTCCAGCATCGTCAGTTTATCAGCAATTTTTGATTCCGTTTCCTTCATCATTTTTTGAAGTATTGAATTGCGCGCTTCAGTTGCAGCATCCGAAATATTGATGCAATAGCTCAACATATCATTATTATTCATCACCGCACCGGCTACAAAATCAGATACACCAACATCTGTGCCGATACTTCCCGTCTCCAGACCATCAATCAGGTTCGGGGCTTCAATCGCCAGAATATCGATCCGTTTCGGTCTTTCATCTCTGGGCGCCTGTGCATTCACCAACGAACCGGCAAGCATCAGGGAGACTGCAAATGTCGTAATGCCTATGCCAAAATATTTTGTCACTCTATCGCCCATAATACCTATTGAACCACCAACTCAGCCTGAATTGCCCCGGCAGATTTGATGCCTTGAAGGATAGCGATGATACCGGTTGGCTTCGCACCCATCATGTTTAATCCCTTGACCAATTGTTGCAGGTCCGGCCCTTCAACAATGCCAATAGCAGAACCATCCTCAGACACATTCACAATGGTATTGGGTTCAACCGCGGTCACCCCGTCAGAAAACGGTTCAGGTTGAATGATTCTCGGAAGTTCCGTAATGCTAACCGTTAGCCCCCCGTGGGTAATTGCAACTCTGGACACTTTAACATTTGATCCAATGATCACCGTACCCGTTCGTTCATCAATGATAATGCGCGCGGGCGTATCAGGACGAACAGTCAAATTTCCGATGCTCGCAAAAAATCGTGCATTAGAAACCGATGTCGGTGCGACAATTTCCAACGTCAGTTGATCGCGTTCCTGCGCTAGTTTCCGCCCGTATTTTCGCTTGGTATATTGGTTGATACGATCAGTAATCGAGATCACCGTGTTAAAATCCGGATTGGCAAGTTGCAAAACCAGTTTTTTCTCTTTGTTCAAATTGCCCGGAGCCGAAGTTTCAACACTTGCCCCGCCCGGTATGCGCGCAGTTGTTGGAACATTGCTGGTAACTTCAGAAGCTGCCCCCCCGGCACTAAATCCACTGACGATTAAACCGCCCTGACTGGCCGCATAAATTTCACCATCAGCACCATATAATGGTGTCAGCAACAAAGTGCCTCCACGCAAAGTGCTCGCATCCCCGATGGAAGAGACCGTGACGTCTATTTTCAGGCCCGGATTTGCAAATGCCGGCAATTTTGCTGTTACAATCACCGCCGCAACATTCTTTGTGCGCATCCCCACATTACTTTGACCAATGCCCAACCTGTCGAGCATCGCTTTCAGGGAGTTTTCGGTGAAGGGAGAGTTACGCAAACTATCACCACTGCCGTTCAATCCAACCACAAGGCCATAGCCGATCAATTGGTTGTCGCGCACCCCCTGCAAACTAACAATGTCTTTGATGCGCACATTTGCCTGCGCGTTACCCGTCAACGCCACAAATAAAATTACAAAAAAGAAAAGTCCGGTTCTAAGACTCATTTCTATTACCCCACTACCCTTCACGCCACTCACCTCATCAATTATCGGGTTAAGACCATAATCGTACCGTCAGCCTGTGCAATTCCGCTGACAATTGTCCCGGATGAAACGTTGCGGGCGCGCACACGCCCACCAACTTTTGCTGAATTCATCGGAATGACTTCACCGGAAATGCTGAGCCCACCGCTGTTAAAAACCATGATCGCCGGCCTGCCCGTTTGAATAATGTCCGGTGCAACGATGTAATTTGTCGGAATAGGCCGGTTTGGCATCAGTGTTGTTCTGGCAACCATTCCCGAAACATCATTGGAATTGGTGATGACGCTAACCTGCAATAGATACCTTGCCGGAACGCGCCGTTGTTTCAATAAATGCAAATCAATGAGCTGGCCCGCATAAATAACATTTTTTGGAACCGGAATAGACGCCACTTCAATAGTGTTTGCTGCTAACGCTTTTCCGCCAAAGCAACTGGCAAACAAGATCGCCAAAAAAATTCTTAACCCTCGAAAATTTGACATTACCTAATTCCCTTCGAAACCGTACTCGACATTTCATCTGCCGCCTGAATAACTTTGGAATTCATCTCATAGGCCCGCTGTGCTGAAATCATCTGAGTGATTTCCTTGATCGCATCCACATTTGAAGATTCAAGATAACCTTGCGCTATTTGTCCAAAATTGCCCTCAGCTGGTGCACCGGTCACCGCAGCCCCGGAAGCATCAGTAGGCGAAAACAAACTATCGCCACGTGGCTCAAGCCCGGCCTCGTTAACAAAACTGCTTAAAGATAATTGCCCCAATTCCGTGGCAATAGTGTCCCCAGCCAGAAAGGCGGTTACGGTGCCCGAAGAGCTGATGGATAGATTTTTTGAATCCACAGGTACTGTGATTGCCGGGTCAATCAAAAGGCCTTTTAAGGTTACTATCTGACCGTTTTCATTCAAATTCCAAGCACCTGACCGTGTGTAAAGGGTTTCCCCGTCGCCGCCGGTTACCTGAAACCAGCCATCCCCGTTGATTGCTATATCAAGCGGATTGCCAGTCTGGGCCAACACACCTTGCAGATGCACATCACGAATGGCTGCAAGTTTCACCCCAAGCCCCAATTTCGCCCCTTCAGGAACAACACCCAGACCAGCTTGTTGCGAAATACCTTGGTTCCTTACGGTTTCATAAAGCAGATCGGTAAATTCAGCCCGCGCTCGTTTGAAACCGGTAGTGTTAATATTCGCAATATTATTCGAAATAACATCCAGATTCGTCTGCTGGGCAGACATCCCGGTTGCTGCAATTGCAAGTGCCTTCAGGCTCATATTTTTCTCCTTTTTGACACTTCATTTGCGCCATTAAATTGACGTCATCTCAAAGCGTATTTTTATAGTTACGCTAGATTTGCATCCGGCTGATTTCGAGATAGGCCTGCACCACTTTGTCACGAACAGATATCGCCATGCGAAGGGTTTGCTCTGCTTCCATAACCGCCGATGCCACATCATGGGCGCTGGCTTCCCCGGCAATACCTTGAATGGAAGTCACTTCCGCAGTTTTCAAAGTGTTCGCAGCATTACTTGCCATATCAGACAACATCGCCCCGAAATCCGGTTGCCCGGCTGTAGCACCCGTTCCCCCAACTGCAGTCACGCTAGAAGAATGTGAACTACCACCAACCCCGGTGATCGAAGCTGGATTAAACATGCCGATTTGTGTAACTGCGTCCATCCATTAACCCCGCATCATATCAATGGCCATTTGGATCATTTCCCTGGCCTGCTTCATCGCTTGCATATTCGCTTCATAAGCATGAACCGTCTCACGCATGTCTGCCATTTCCAACAATGGGTCCACGTTAGGGGTTTTCACCATGCCCGAGCTATCAGCCGCCAAATGGGTTGGATCAAATTCCGAACTGAACGATCTTGAATCACGACCGATTTCCCCGATCTTCACGGTTGAAACACCCATTGCTCTGTTCAATTCAGAGATAAAGGAGATGGTTTTGCGTTGATAAGGATCAGCACCGGGTGTCGTTCCCGTGGTATGTGAGTTTGCCAGGTTTTCTGAAACAACGCGCATGCGCTGGGTCTGGGCCGAAAGCCCGGAACCCGAAATTGCCATTGCTGCTTTTAGTGCGTCCATAATATTTTAGGTCCCGAATGCAGACACCACCATCCGGTGGAAAGATTTCATAACGCTGGTATTGAGTTGGTAAGCGGTGGAGACTTCCCCGGACTTAATCATTTCCTGTGGCAAGCTCACATTGGCACCGGAATGGTATGTCTCCCAAGATTCTTCCATCTCGGTACCAACCCCACCGGAACTGCCTGAACTGGATGTCAAATGCATGGAATGGGTTTTCGATGCCGTCAGCCCGGTACTTTTAAGCGCCTCAGAAAACGGCTTCACATCAACAGATTTATAGCCCGGTGTGCTTGAATTTGCGACGTTTCCAGCAATCAGAGTTTGGCGCGTGGACAGCCAATTCGCATTACTGCCAGCAAGTTTGCTAAGATAGATTTCAGACATGCTATCCTCGGGAGCCAAAATAATTTCGTTCCGGAAAATCTTAGGCCGATAAACTTGCGTGAGGCTTGCTGTTAACAATTTATTAAGGTTTGAAACGCGCCTTTGGGCACTCAGATTCTAGCGGCTTGAATAGCCTTTTCCAGCAGTTTTGTATTCTCAAGCGGATCATTTCCCGCCTTTTCAAATGAGATATGGTTTAACTCTACACTGGATTCATCACCACAAAGGTAAAGCCTGAAAAACGCAAACACGCCTTGGTGTAAAAGTTCCAGATCAAGCGCTACCGTAAAGTTACCAGTCCACTGCACATCGCACTCCCCGGTAAACTCAAAGGAGACTGAATTGGGTATGAAATGACTCTCAATACGTTCGCGCAGCAATTCGCCAATTCCTAGAGTCTGGCCGGAATAAAACACCATCACAAATTCCACTGGCTCTACTTTTCGCATGCTTATAATCAAGTCATGACATGCATCATGCAAAATTGCTTCACGTTTCTCGTTGATATTCTCAGCTGGTTTTATCTGCATCACTGCTGCGCCATTCCAGGAGTTTTTGTACCCAACGCTTTAATAACCGCTGCAACCGGTGCATAAAACTCAACCGGTAAATCACCATCCACCTGCACAATTTTATACAAAGCGCGTGCTAACGGCACGTCTTCATAAATTGGAATATCATTCTCCTCGGCAATTCCACGAATTTTCAAGGCAATGATATCCTGTCCTTTCGCCAAAATTTTTGGAACCGCATCTCTCGTGGGATCATAGCGCATTGCAATCGAGAAGTGGGTCGGATTTGCAATAACCAAAGTAGCATCGGGCACCTGACCCATCATCTTGTAACGCGCCCGGTCCTGCGCAACGGAACGCTGACGTGCTTTGAGGGCTGGATCGACCTGCGATTGTTTGTTCTCGTCCTTGACCTCCTGATGGGTCATTTTAAGATCATCGAACCAGTCTTTCTTAACCCAGACATAATCCATGGTTCCCAAAACCACGGTCATCAACAAGATGCCTCCGAGTATTTCAAGAAATATTTTCCGAATCCCGTAGGGAATAAGCCACCCTTCGCTCAACATCGAATTCATGATCAAATCCGCCTCAGACAAAAAGGCTAGGAAGGCGATCGTACCGGCGGCTGAAAATTTAAACAGAGACTTTCCAAAGTTTCGAACACCCTGTTTACCAAACAGTTTGGTCAGTCCTTTTGTTAGGGATATCCGATTAAGTTTGGGTTGAATTCTATTTATCACCAGCCGCGGCATGTTCTGTGAAATCGAGGCAACGAATCCAAATACCATCAGGATCACCAAAAGAGGCGCAATTGCTTTCCCCGCCTCCAACATCAGTAAAAAAATAACACTGCGAGCATCTTCTGCCGAGCTCAATGGCAAATCACCTATATTGCCAAAAATCAGATGTAATGAACCAGACAAATCTTCAATGATCGTTGGAATGAAAAACCAGGTGGCCATCAACAAGGCCAAAATCGATGCAGCAGTCGTTATCTCTTGAGAAGCGGCTGTATTACCTTTCTCAAGCGCCTCACTGAGCTTTTTCTCGGTGGGGTCTTCGCTCTTACTGTCCTTATCGGAATCATCTGACATTAATTATTCGCCCGCTCATCCGTCTATTTCTAATTGGTGTCCGGAAGAATAATTAATTCTTCCCGGGCCAGATTCAGAACCAGAGCAGTAATCTTCTTCCGGCTTTTTATAACATCTTCTTCCTTCGGTTTGGCTCGCGCGAGTTCTGCCTCCACCATACGTTTGTTCCTCTGGCTGAGGACGTCCAAAATTGTTTCTTTCAGACCATCAGGAGATTCAAACAGAGATAGAACAATGTCTTCAGATTCAACCGCATCAAAGATTTTGGCACGATCTTCTTTTGTCAGCAATTCGATATTTTCGAAGCGGAACAGGCGTTTTTGTACCAAGCCGCCAATGGCGGCATCTTTCTCTACGATGAAACTGACCAGATCACTGGCTGCACCGGCAGAGATTTGGTTTATCAACATCGCAGCTGTCTCAATTTCTGGCCGTTCAGCTGCTCCTTCTTCGGCAATAGGTGTTAGTAGGCCCGCCAATTGCCTGGCAACAGCCGCCTCAACATTCGGGTCAAGGTCTTTGCGGTTCAACAAACTGCCGATAATTTTGTTCCGTTGTTCTGCCTCCAGCAAGTCAAGGGCAGAAGAAGCAATGTCGGTATCCAGTTTATCAAGCAAAAAGGCACTTAATAGCGGGCGTTCACTCTCGAAGAACGCTTTGATGGTCTCCACATCTGGCCCTTCAAAAGAAACACCATTGGCCCCATCCGTACCCCCATTACCCTTTTTTCCGTTGGCTTCCCTCTCGGCAAGAGATTCGGCAGGGCTCATTGCATTACCATTTCTCATTTGAGCAAACAGTTCGCTCACCGCATCAGGCGATGTGAACAAGGTTGTGTTAAAGAAATCACCGCGAAATTCATCCGTAAGACTGTCGATATCCTCATATCCCAGATCAGGAAGACTGTTTGCAGCCTCATAAATCGTTTCCAGCTCCTCTTGCGAAAAATACTCGGCCATTTTTACCGCCGTATCTTTACCCATGACTAACATCAACGCCGCTGCTTTTTGAGCGCCGTTAAGGGAATTGTTTGATAAAATGATGTCTTTGCTATCTGAACTCATAACCTAGAAATCTATTGCCTCTTTATTTTTCATCTTTTGCGGCTGCAACAACCTCGGTCAGCGTAATCCCAAAACGTGGTTCATCATCGTCTTCCTCAAGAACAACAATTTCTCCCCGCGCAATCAACTGACCATTTGCCAGCAGATCAATTGCCGAACCAAGCTTACTGTCCAGCGTAACCACATCGTCCTTTTTCAAGGACATTAATTTGGAAATGGGCATAGACACCCCGCCAAGCACAGCTTGAACATTTACCTTGATGTTATGGATTGCTCCAATATTGACTATTTCTTCGTCGTTCAGGCCACTAGACACAGGTGCAGGTACTGCACTTGCCGCAGCAATTGGTGACGCGGGTGCAGCTGGTGCAACGGGCGCAATAGGCTCCGCGGCCAATTCCGGCAGGCCGGCATCTACCCCAAGATCAGGCGAAAGTGCATCCGCTGCCAGATCATCGGCACCACCATCAAGGGACAAATCAAGCGATCCACCATCAAGTTCACCTTCAATACCAAGATCCGGCAATCCTCCCTCAGGCGCAAGATCCTCGCCCAGATCAGCACCTAAATCTGCACCCAGGTCAGCGCCCAAATCGGCACCCAACTCCGGCGCAGCACCTTCAGCCACATCGCCATCGGCAACCGGTTCTGTTGGTAATGTTAGGTCGTCGTTTTCCACTTTGTTCTCTTTCTATTCAAACCCTGGCTATTCAAACCCTGGTTTGAAAGCCCAATTCTATTCTAACCAACCGAGATATGCTTCTTGCGCCCGACATCGTCTGTGGCATGTGCAACCCTGCCACGATTGGAAAAGATGGATGATAGTTTAACGATTTTTTCAGTCTTCTCACCCTGAGCCAAACGTTGCTGCTTTTGTTGTTTAAGCAACTTATCCATGGAGATCACACCACCGCGCCGTGCGTTTTGAACACTCCGTTTAACTTCTTTTTGTACTTCTGCAACCTCGTCCATAACATCAGGTTCAACAAAATTTATGACATCCTCTTCGGCACTGACCGCCATCTCCGCTTCAACCACGCTCACCGGCTCATGAACAGGAGTTTGAATTTCGTCGTCAAATTCGAGTTCAGGTTCTATATATCTTTCAGATACTTCTGATCTTTCAGGCTCGTTATATCTTTCAGCTTTTTCGGGACGAACGTCATTTGCAACAATCTGCTCAATACCACGTTCCAGAAAATCATCCAGATTACCTAACAAGCCACGTTTCCTGGATTTTCTTATGTTTTCGGTTTCCACCTTTTTTCTGACCGCCCGCTCAGGCTTGGCTTTCCTCATCATCCGCTTAGGCATAGCTCTTCTTTTGACGGGGTTTGGCTCAGCCACAAATTCAGGACGCTCGCCAAAATTTTCACCGGCAATCACAGATTCAAGGTTTTTGATTTGTTGATTAAGAGAATTCAACAACACTCTTTGATGTTCAAACGCTTTACGGGTTTCAGAACGCACCACATCCACGGTCTCGAGGTTTTCCTTAATATCGCGGCTATTATGATAGGAAGCACGGAGCATCAAATGGATGCGTTTATCCACATGCTGAATCATCCGGCGCACAATGAACCCCGCAACACCCAATGCAAGAACCGTAGTCACCACGATTACCAGCTCAGTTGAATAAACCATTTCCAGCCCCTTTTAGTTGTTTGATACTGCCAGTTACTCTTAGTTGGCGGCCTTCCTCAGGCATTTCCAAATTTGCACAAAACAATACATTTCCATCAAGATCACACACCGGAATGTTTTTTACCGAGAGCCCCATATCAAGACTTTGGCCTTTAACCAGTCGACCAATTTCTCCAAGACTCAACTCATAATCAGCCAACATCATGCGCAAATTGACAGTTGTATTATCAATGGCGCTGTTAAGGCTTTGTACCCAGTCCAGATCCAGCACTTCCTCTTCCACAACTTCATCGGAAGCGGGCAGCTCACGCATGGGTTCAAGCATCCCAATCGGCATAAACATCAATACTGTTTCGCTGAATTTTCCCGATTGCACTGCCAGTTTGATGGTAATCAATTCATTACCCTGAACCCACTCAGCAACTTCTTCAACATTTCCGCTTTCACCTGAGACCAGTTCATTCAGCTCAGAATATGCAGATATTCCGTCATATAATCCATCCGCAATGCTCTGGCAAAACACGTAAAAAACCGCATTTTCTGCTTCGCTGATTTGCATATTCTCAAAGCTATCGGTCTCATCACTCTCACCACCAAGAGCGAATTCAAGCAAGAAAAAGAATAGGCTGGAAGGCACCGTAATGGCGCAAACCGGGTTTTTTTGGGTGTCATACAGCTGCACCAAAAGCACATCAGTGTCGACGGCGGCATCCTCTTCACCTTCTGGCAGTGCAAAATCTTCAACCGAAAACACTTTGATCTCATCGAGTTTTGTTTTGACCTTCGTATTGGCAAAACGCGTCAGTGACCCGCCAACTTTATCCTCAATGCCCTGAAGCACATCGCTAAGGCTGGCATAGCTGTCGAATGAAAAGGCCCCTTGCTCCCGTAACGCTTCGATCAGATCATGTTCGTTTTCCGAGCTTTTATCTGAAGCATCTTGTGCCGGATTTTGTGGAGGAGCCGTTGTATTCATCATTCAGCCGCCACTGGTGAGTTCATGGTTTGCTCTTCCACTTGCTCAATCGTCGGTCGATCTTTCCGCGACACAGTTTTGCGACCATATTCAACGGCCAAATGAGGCGTTGCCCCATTCATATGCGCAATTAAAATCTGTTTAACCACATGATAGGGGGCCATCTGCTTTTCCCGTACAACTTTCACCACGGTCGCAAGCGGTCCCATCATGCCATAGGCCATAAAAATTCCTGCCATGGTTCCAACCAGAGCCGCCCCGATCAAATGTCCTAACACCTCCGGCGGTTGATCCAGCGCTCCCATGGCCTTGATGATACCCAAAACAGCAGCAACAATTCCCAACGCCGGAAGGCCATCCGACATCGCGGTTAGTGCCACATAGGGCTTGGTCTTATCCTTGTGAAGGGTATGGATTTCCTCTTCCATTAGGGCTTCAATTTCATGAGATCTGGCGTTGCCAAGCAGGATCAGTCGAAGGTAGTCCGTAACAAATTCCAGAAGCACCTCATCTGCAAGAATCTTAGGAAATGCTGAAAAAATTGACGAAGCGTCCGGCTCATCAATATGAGCCTCCACTTCTGCTTTCGTTTTGCTCTTAACTTCCTGCATCAACATGAACAACATGCCAATAAGCTCAAGAAAATCATCTTTCTTGGGAACTTTATTCTTAAATGCTTCCCCAATGGCTGTACCTGAATCTTTGATAACTGCGACAGGGTTTGCAATAATAAAAATACCAATTGAGGATCCGCCAATAATAATAAACTCAAACGGTTCCATAAGTACTTCAATGTGCCCACCCATCGCCACAAAGCTGCCAAGGATGCAGACAAGCGCAAATATAAAGCCAACGACAATGGTCAAAGTTTATTCTCCGGTACGGTAGAAGCGTCCAATAGATAAATTACCTGTGACGAATCTATATGATGCATGATTCAATCACTTGGGGACCGTAGAAACGACGCCTTGCGCGAAACTGGACGAAGCCATTCCGGATCATGCAAAACCCTACAAAAAACCCGTCGAGAGCCCCCTAAACCCTTAGAATGTCGATAACGTAATTAAGTTTCGCGTAAGATTTATTGCGTATCCTGAAAGAATTCGTGAACTGATCAGGAACGAAAACCAATGACCGCTGTAAACACATTCCGCCTATACGCATCCGACAGGGCAAGGACTCTGGAAAATATAGCCCAGCGTCCACAGGTTGAACGTGAGGTTGAATATTACAAGGAACACATCAGTGACGTTAAGTCGATTGACGACTTTATGGATGACTACAGGCTTTATTCCTTTGCGATGAAGGCCCATGGTCTGGAAGACATGACCTACGCAAAAGCCTTCATGCGTAAAATTCTGGAAGGCGGCACCGATGACGACGGCTTCGCTCACGATCTTACAGATCAGCGCTATGGTCAGTTCGTAGAGGATTTCAATTTCAAACAATTTAGCTCAGCCACAACTTCCTTCGATGCGGTAACTGTGGGTATCGTTGATAAATATTATCAGCAATCGATAGAAATCGAAGCTGGCGAACAAAGCAATGGTGCACGCCTTGCCCTCTATTTTCAACGTAAGGCCGCCAACATAGAGGAAACCCTATCTCTTTTGGCTGACCCGGCATTTCTGGAAGTCACCCAGGTGGCACTTGGATTACCTAAAACAATGTCATCTGCTCCAATCGACAATCAGGTAGCCATGATTGAAAGGCGCCTCGATGTAGAGGATTTTAAAGATCCTGAGTTTTTGGATAAATTCATGGAACGGTTTACCATTCTTTATGATCTGAATAACCCAGAAGCCGTTGCAGCTCCTACAATTCTTCCAATAGGCAATACATTTGCAGCGTTTTCTGATGATCTCATAGCTTCGATGCAAAATCTGAGATTTAATACCTAAAACATTTTTCCGGGACATCCAAAATGCAATCATCCATTTTCGTATCCACAGCCGCCCAGCGAGTGGCTCAAACCCAACTGGTGACGATTGCTAATAATATTGCAAATACCAATACGGTTGGTTTTCGCGCAGAAAGCGTGGATTTTAAATCTCTGATCTCCAAAACGGGCAACGATCCGGTTCATTTTCCGACCGTCTCGAAGATACACTCTTCCGATACCCAAGGTACGTTGACAGAAACGGGAAATCCACTCGATGTTGCACTTTCCGGCAAAGGTTGGTTCGCTCTCCAAACCCCGGCCGGTGTCGCGTATACAAGAGATGGACGAATAGCGATGACACCGTTTGGTGAATTACGCTCGGTCAATGGCCACGCCATTCTGGACGCGGGAAACGCCCCGATCCAGCTCAATCCCAACGGACCTACACCAGAAATTGCCTCGGACGGTCGTATTTTTCAGAATGGTCTTCAAATTGCAAATATCGGCGTTTTCGAGCTGGACCAATCCAATTTTACCAGCAGATATGAAAACTCATCTTTTTTCTCCAAAATACCCGGCGTTCCAATTGTCGCTGGCGGCACCACCTCGATATTGCAGGGTCATACGGAATCATCAAATGTGAACCCAATGTATGAACTGGCCAAGCTAATCTCCGTCACCAGAAGTTTTGAACAGGCTGCAAGCACCATTGAAAAAGCGGATCAAACCATCGGCTCAGCAATCCGTACCCTCGGCAGCAATGGCTAACAATTCTCAAATTCCAAATTAACTAACCTAATTAATCCGTCTGGCACATCACTTGCTTCTCTCCTTGTAACAACGACAAGGGTGTCAAAATGATCCAGTGGAAAAACAAGCCAATTGATAATTTGTCTAAAAAAGACTTGCAAGCAGCTCTGGCTGAATCAATTACCCATATGATGCGGGGCAACGTCGTACAAAGCTCCGAGCCTGTAGCATTTGCATTCATATTTGGAGTATTGTCCAGTACAATAGTATTTGCTTTGATCATGTTTATTGTTTCTACAACTAAATAATAGATCAAGAAATTACAATGTATGGTGTAAAGATTCTATTTTTGAAACAAATTTTTCCAATTATTACATGACATATCTATTGCATACGGAATTGGTTAGGGTACTATTTCCAAAAATGTAAAATAATTATAACTGAACACAACTTGTGACATAAATAGCCTAGATTTTTATTTTGCATGTGTTACCGTAATTAAGTGGATATCGAGTAAATTCAATAATATTGCCAACTCGATGAAGGGGGTATTATGCGGCATGATCCCGCTAATAATTTGAATTTGGACTATTTTGATTACATCGCGGAAGACTTGATCAACTGCGAGGGACTGGAAGGCGTCCAGCATGTGCTTGATGGCCTCTTGCCCAAGTATGGTTTTGAGAATTATGTTATTTTTGAGCGCGATAGATACTCAAAAATCGGTGATCACCTTTCAATTCTCCTTACAAATTCCAGTCTGGTTACCCATAGGCCCAACACCAATCAGCCCGACATTCAGATTTCTGATGCCTCGGCTCAGGTTTGCACCGACGCAGATAAATTTGTCGAGTTTATAAAATCCACCACCTCGCCAATGCACTGTCCGTTTGTCTGGGTCCCTGGCTCTTCCGATCAATCAGCGACACCGGCATCAGAAATTTCCGAGAATGATACCGCGCCCAACACTATCGGCGAGCAACAATCTCGCGCGATCGTTATGCAATGCAACCCGGATAAGTTGAGAGATTATTTTTTCTTTTTTCACGGCAAACAGCGCTTCACCACTCAAACAGAACTCGCGGAGATTGGTTATCTCGTACATTTGACCAGTGATTTGCTCGCCGCAGAACATGCCCAAAATTTACGTAAATCGCTCGTTCTGGGGAATCGCGAACGCCAGTGTCTCGACTGGACCGCTCAGGGTAAAACCAGCTTCGAAATTTCCAAAATTCTCGAACTGTCAGAACATACAGTCAATAATTATATTGTCAGCGCAACCCGAAAACTCGGTGCCTCCAATCGGGCGCATGCAATCGCCAAAGCCCTTCGCCTCGATCTTATCTAGAACACAATCTGAAAAACGATTACCGCTTTTCAGATTGTGTTCTAGCTGTGAAATTGCAGAGCAATAGCATGATGTACATTCCGCGCTTCCATTGTATCCAGCACTGAAGATAAAATTATCACAATACTATGCTCGTTCAATCCCAATTCACTCTCGATATCAGAATAGCTTAGCCCTTCGGAGGACAATAAGAGCACCTTGTTCTGTAATCGATTGAGTGATTTTTTTTGCGTCTTAGACGATTGCGACATAGCAAAACCCCTGCTGAAGAAACAGCATTTTTATAAATGGGGCATTAGCATTTTATCAAAAATTCAATCAGGTCCAAACATAATTTTATGTCCAAGTCGGAACAAAAATCGTGATTAAAACAAATTGACGATTAACCTTAATACTTCAATCTAATATCAATATACCTCAGTCCATGTAATAAAAACGACGGCTTACCGACGTATATACTCGTCAAAATCTGAAATGACATCAGAAAAAAATACAGCCATTAAAAATCTTTGACGCCCGCCGCGCGATTTGGTCCGGTCTGCACAGAGTCCCAATCTGTTTGGAATGGTCGAATGATTGATAAATTAACGAATCAGTTTGAAGAACTGACAAGAAAAATCGAAACAGCGGTAATGATAGATGATCAACAGGTTGTAACAGCCCTTGACCGCCAAATTACCTATGTCTGGAACCAAATTTCAGATTTTCATCCATCTTCCCCAAAAGACGCATACAGGATGATAGAATTTCTTCTCAACCACCTCACCGAGAAACGAGATATCAGGGAGAGTGAAAAATTCGCGAAGATCAAAATTTTGACAATTCTTGATGACAAGTTAAACTTTTGAAAAAATAAGTCTGTCCGACAGCGTATTTCTCTATCAACCAGAAATCTGCCCTAAGCAGTTGACCCGGCCCCCGCTTTGTTGACAATAGGAAGTCAATTTTCACCTATCTAGCGGCGAGCCGGTCATGCAAAAATCTACACTATTTTTGTGTATTCACCTGCCAGTTTCCATATTATTTGCGCCTGCGATAACATTTGCCCATGCACAGAATGCGCCCCCTCTCCCAAATGCTCATATCAATGAGCAAAGTAAGATCGAACGGGGCAAACTAATTTCTCAAACCCATTGCACACGTTGCCATGTGGTGAGTGATTTCAACCCCCATGGCGGCATTTCATCCACCCCTTCCTTTTCCGTTTTGGTGAATTATCTTGATGATTGGGAAGACCGTTTTTTAAGTTTTTATTTGCGGCGTCCACACCCGGTTATTATCCGCTTCCAAGGCGATGCGATCGATGCCAGCAACCCACCGCCAAACGTCCCCGTAGTGCTTGAACATTCTGATATTGAAGCAATTACCGCCTTCGCCAAAACCTTGCGGAAAACGAAAGCGCAATGAACGATATCTGGCTCGGTTTACAAAAAGCGGTTTGGCTCGTCGTTTCTCTCGACGCAGATTTATTTGAGATCGTATTGCGATCCCTGCAAGTAACGATCACCGCAGTCATCATCGCATCCCTGATCGGTTTTCCAATCGGCGCATGGCTGGCGGTAAATCGGTTTCGTTATCGCCGTCTGACCATCGCATTGTTAAACGCATTGATGGGGCTTCCGCCGGTTGTGGTGGGCTTGTTTGTATATCTGTTGTTATCACGCTCCGGCCCATTTGGCGTATTGAACCTACTCTTCACACCAACCGCCATGATAATCGCACAGGTCATCATCATTGCCCCGTTGATTGCTTCGATCGCCCACCAGGCCATTCGAGATCTCTGGGCAGAATACCATGATTTGCTGATCTCTCTCCACGCCACTAAATGGCAGCGCATGAAGACCCTGATTTGGGACGCCCGCCGCTCCCTTCTAACCGCAACACTGGCAGGTTTTGGCCGCGCCATCGGAGAGGTTGGTGCGATCATGATTGTCGGTGGCAATATCGACCACCTCACCCGAGTGCTGACAACTGCAATTACCCTTGAGACTGGCAAAGGCGATTTTGCGCTTGCCATCGGGCTTGGCATCATTTTGATGAGCCTTGCTATTATCGTCAATCTGGCAATCCACACAATTTCAAAAACCGAGCGGGCGGGCACATGGTAAAATCTATTCTGCCCCTGATCATGAAAGGTGTTTGCGTTACCAAAAGCAAAAAGCCAATTCTCAATGAAGTCACGGTAGAAATCGGTGCCACCGGCTTTACCATCGTTCTTGGCCCCAATGGGGCCGGCAAAACAACCTTGCTGCGCACTATGCACGGGCTGGAGCGCACCAATGCTGGCACCCTTCAATGGCAAGGTGAAAACAATCAGGTTCGGAAAAAACAGGCTTTCGTATTCCAAACACCGATTGTCATGCGCCGTTCAGTGGTTGAAAATTTAGCCTATCCTCTCATCCTCAATGGCATGCCAAAACCTGTAGCCCATGAACAAGCCCAAACATGGGCTAAAACAATTGGCCTCAGCAAAGCACTTGAACAAAATGCCGGTTATCTTTCCGGCGGTGAAAAACAAAAACTGGCCATCGCACGCGCCCTGATTTCAGAACCAGAAATACTATTCCTCGATGAACCCACAACCAACCTTGATGGTTCCGCCACAAGAGAAATTGAAGAAATACTGCACAAAGCTCACGTGAACGGCACTCGCATCATTATGACTACCCACGATATCGGTCAGGCCCGTCGACTTGCTACCGATATTCTGTTTATATATAGGGGTCGATTACATGAATTTTCTTCGGCAACCGCTTTTTTTGAACAATCAAAAACCCCTGAATCTCGAGCATTCCTAAACGGAGACATTGTCGAATGAAGCTATGTCCAATCAGACTGGCAACGCTATTTATTACGTGGCTTGGAATCTCCACCGCACAAGCAAGCGATTTGAGGGTCGCTGTGACAACCTCTTTTAACAATTCCGGCCTTTCAGATATTTTACTACCGGAAATAAAGAAAGACTTAGGTCTGAACATTCACCTATTGGTGGTTGGAACCGGGCAAGCCCTAAAGCTTGGTAGATCCGGCGACGTGGATGCAATCCTCGTCCATTCGAAAACTGCGGAAGAACAATTTGTGGCGGAAGGTTACGGCACTCATCGCCGGGAAATTATGTATAATGATTTTGTTCTCATCGGCCCTTCCAGTGATCCAGCCGATACAAGCAACGCAAAAAATATCGCGGAAGCGCTTAAATCAGTTTTTGATACGAAGTCAATATTCACCAGTCGAGGCGATGACAGTGGCACTCATCGCAAGGAACTGTCCCTTTGGAAAGCAGCAGGCGTTGACGCCAAAACTTTTGATGCAAACTGGTATCGTGCAGCAGGTGCAGGCATGGGTGCAACGCTCAACACAGCCAGCGGCATGAACGCCTATATTCTCGCGGATCGGGCCAGTTGGTTGAAGTTCAAGAACAAGGGTGGTTTGAAATTGTTGTTTTCAGGCGACCCTTTATTGTTCAATCAGTATGCATTTTTACCGATTGATCCAACACGCCACCCACACGCAAAAAATGGTCTTGCCAACCAGCTGGAAACATGGCTCACTAGCAAAAAAGGGCAACAAATGATTGCCGACTATACGCTTGAGGGAGAAGTTTTATTCACCCCCAACGCCAATAAAACCGATCCACAGGGCTAATTAATTGGTAGAAAAACAACCCAATAGAAAAGAACGTCGGGCAGCCGAGGCCAAAGGCGAAGAGCCTCAGGTATCAGACACTCGATTTTTGAAACTCGCTGATAAATTCATCGATGTAGCGAATAAAGAAAACCAGAATATCAATGCAACCGATCTGCATATGATATTTCTTTACGCCGCTGCACGCTACAATGCCCATGTGGCAAAGAATGTCCTCGATCTTGATGAGCACGAGCCATACGTCACCGAAATGTTAAAAGCCTATCAGGAAATGTTGCGCAACCATCTGGCTGATCCAAACGTTTAGCTGTTCAGCATTAAGCGACTACGAAGGGACACTTTGGGAAGTTCCGGGGCTTCTTCAACAAGCGCAATTTCTGTTTGCTCTTGCCCTAAAACGATTTCATCTTCAGAAATTTCAGCCTGTTCAGAATCAGCATCTTCCTCTAATTCTTCAGTGATTTCTTCTTCGTCAACAACGGCAACATCTTCTTCGCCAGTGGCATCATCAGTGGCATCCTCTGCTACTTCCTCAACACCATCCGCATCTTCTTCCTCTTCTACCTTCTCCAGATAGCCCTTGCCGATTTTATAGGCAGATTCAAACGTCTTCATGATCAAATCAGGGCTGCCAAAATCATCGTCATAATCCACCAAACCATCCACATTGGCAAAGATCGGATTAGTGCGCCATAAAACTGCCATGGCAGTTTTCTTCAACAAATCAGGCACACCATCCTTCATGAAAACAGAAAAATCTGTATCCTCGTCAATCGCTTCAATATCAATGGCCTCAGCTGCTTCACGGTTGGCTTGATATTCTGCAGCAAGAGCTTCAGCAGCCTCCGCATCAACGATATCTTCTTCTGGTAAAACATCGTTCTTCGTTTCCTCGGCAACGGCCAGCTTACGCTTCGACCAGCGTGACAGCCTTGACGTGTTTTTGTCTTCATCACTCATCTATTGAACCTTGGGATGTGTATCAAAAATCGGAGACTTACCAAACTTCTGTTCTTCCAGATCAAGCCGGTCCCGGCGCCGCTTAATAAACTTTTCCTCCACATGATGCTCTTCCACAAAGGCCTGAATGAACGCGGCAACAGCCTCCGGCATCGCAACTTTTTCGACGATATCATCCCCTGCTTCCATATAATCCTGCATATGATAGGAGGACGCAGTCACCACATGGGGAACAAACGGAAACTCTGAATTCTGATCTTCATTATCCTGCAACACCACATAAAGCTCGGGCACCGGCAACATCAAATTGAGCCGCAAAGCTTCTGTATCTTTCCGGTGCAATTCCAACAACAAGGTTGCAGCAAGATAACTTACATGGTCGTCACCGCGCGTTAATTCCTGCCAATCCACATGAGCATCAGCGTTCATGACAACACTTACGGGAACCCAGTTCCAGTCCGCCCATGGATGTGTGGATTTCCGCATTTCAACCACGATACCAAGTGGAATACTTGCTTCCCATTTTTCCACTGCTTTCAAAGTGTTCTCCCAACAACCTAGGTTCTGATCCAACTTCCGGCCAGTTTTGAATTATTCTAAAATAATGGGGCAAATACCCTCGGATTCCAAGGTTTTTTTCGCTAAGATATGATGAATTGCCTGTTGCAATAGAATGGAATTTAAAATTACGCCAGAATTTCTGACGTGAGGGACATCAATATGGATTTTGAAGATCAAACCTGCCTGATTTGCAATTGCGAAAATACCATGCCGCTGGATGGCGACGAGTTGTCAAAGGCGCTCGACAGCGATATCGGCACTATTCATAACAATTTATGCCGTTCGCAACTGGCAATATTCGAAGCAGAAATCGCTGGTGAAAAACCCGTTCTCGTCGCGTGCACCCAAGAGGCGGCCCTGTTTCAGGAAGTTGCCGATGAACATGGCAAATCCGGCCATGTCACCTTCGTCAATATTCGCGAAAATGCCGGCTGGTCAGATGACGCTGAAAACGCTAGCGCAAAAATCGCAAGCCTGCTCAAATCCGCCAGTTATCAGGCAACGCCTGCCCGTTTAAAATCCATCCAGTCCAATGGCATGTGTCTGGTCTATGGTGCCGGCCAACGGGCATTGGATATGGCTAAAATACTATCAGAAAAATTGTCCGTTACATTGCTATTATCCAATGACGAAGATCTCGTCTTGCCACAAATTTCCGACATTCCGATCTATCGCGGAACCATTGCAAAGGCCGAAGGTTCCTTTGGCGATTTCAACGTTACCGTCGATAATTATGCACCGCTCATGCCCTCTTCACGTGGGAAATTAAGTTACGTTATGTCGCGTGACGGTGCTCAGTCGAATTGCGCGGTCATTCTCGATCTTTCTGGCAACACGCCTCTTTTCGCCAGCCATCAGCACCGCGACGGCTATGAATATGTGGACCCTGGTGATCCGGCCAAACTACTCAAAACCGTCATCGACTTATCCGAAATGGTAGGAGAATTCGAAAAACCAATATACACCGAATATAACGCCGAGACATGTGCCCACTCTCGCTCTCAGCAAACCGGTTGCTCCAATTGCCTTGATGTATGTCCCGCAGGCGCAATCACTGATGCAGGCGATATCATCGCCATTGATAGCGGTATTTGCGGCGGTTGCGGCTCCTGCCATTCAGTCTGTCCCACTGGCTCGATCTCTTATCAATATCCATCCAGCACCGACATTATCGGTAGGGCACAAAACATGCTGACTACCTATGCTGCTGCGGGCGGAACCGGCCCAGTCATGCTGATCCACGAAGAAGGATTTGGCGGTGATCTGATCGCTGCAATTGCACGCTACGGTCGTGGGCTACCGGCTAATATCCTGCCTTTCACCATGCACGCTCCCACCACAATCGGTCATGTTGAGATAAATGCAATGATCGCCAGCGGTGCCGAGCAAATTGTATTTATAACCGATCCAAAAAAATCAGACGAACTGACCGCATTGGAAAGCCAATGCCGGCTTGCCAATGAAATTCTGTCAGGCTTCGGCTTTGGTGAGGCCGCAAGAACTTCTGTTCTGTCAGAGGCTGACCCGGATAAAGTCGAGCAACAAATCTGGGATTTACCTCAACACAGCACTATTCCCGCAAGCAGCTTTTCATCCGTCGGCTCAAAACGCGATATCGCACGCATCACCTTTGCTAATTTGTTGGAACACTCTCCTGCAAAACCTGAATTAATCGCCCTGTCGCCGGATGCACCTTATGGCAAAGTGGATATCAATGTGGATAGCTGCACCCTCTGCATGTCCTGCGCATCAGCATGTCCCACGGGAGCGATCACCGATACACCAGGCGAACCAAAACTTCGCTTTGTCGAAAGCTCCTGCGTCCAATGCGGAATTTGCGTAAACACCTGTCCGGAGAATGCATTGAACCTTGTGCCGCAATTGAATCTCGAAAATTCAGCCCTGCAACCCATCACCCTGTATGAGGAAGAACCCTTCGATTGCATCGTGTGCGGAATTCCGTTTGCCACCAGATCAACCATTGAACGCGTCAAGGAACAATTGGCCAATAAACACGTCATGTTTGCCGATGAAGAACGCTCAAAGATCATTGAAATGTGCGATAATTGCCGCATTGAAACTCAAGCTAACAGCACCAACGATCCATTTGCTGGCGGCGCACGTCCGAAGCCTCGAACAACGGACGATTATCTGGAAGCGGAGAAGAAGGGCCTGACGCCTGATGATTTCATGATCAACTGATCGAATTAACCGGGGTTTTGCACCACGCACAAATCTTGAGCCCGCATTTTGAATTTCGCATATTGCGCATCGGATAAAATGCCCTCGCTTTTCATGCGATCCACGTCACCAACCCGTTGCGAAAGACATGCATCCAATGCAGGATTGGCTTCTTTCGCTGGTTGTGATGCAGACACTTGGGATGGTTCTTTACTGGCAGAAAACAAACCACCAAATTCGGCAGACCAGTTGAAAAAAAGAAGCCCCGCAATCGCAATTGCCAGAATCAATGCAATTATTCTGGCAATCGAGCTATCAGCAAAACCTTGAGAGTTTTCTGCAGTGGCCATATCAAAATTCCTTTAGCAGTTTGGTTGAATCAGTCCCGATTAATCGGCAGATTCATCAGCAGGTTCTGTGGTTTAAATAACAGTTTTTTATCGTCATTCATAGCGACACCCAAATAAACCGGTTTTCCCCTCACCGAAGCATTTGCATCATCCGGGTTGAGAAACTCCAGACGGTAGAGCGCCAAAATTTTAAAGAGTTCATTTTCTTCAACCTCATCCCCGTTATAGAGCGCATTGAGGATTTGGTTAGATTGAGTATCGCAACCGATATGCCACGACCAGCGCTCATCGGTGATCGACTGCATGGCATGAACCCGCGTCTGTAGTCCTAAAAAATGCTGAACCCATTTTTCAATTACCCGCCCCAGCGCATCAGGGGCTGCTTGGGTAAAACGGAAATCAATCGCCGTATCAAACTGGTCCGAACGCTCCCAGTAAATGGCTTTGTTTTCATCGGTCAGAACATCCAGACTAACATCACGCATAGGCGTTCCTGCGTCCGCAATCAACTGCCCAAGCCCACCAAAACCGCCAGTCTCACTGCGCATTTCAACGATCTCCTGATCGGCCAGCATCAATTGATCATCACCGGTAGTCACCGCTTGTTCGCGAAAGAACAATTCAGCAGCGCGTAACTGTAAAGGATCATCAACTTCATCCAGAATATTGCGCAAAATCAGATGCACCATCTGGTCAATAAACATCGGCGGAATAGAAATCTGATCTCCGGAAAACAGCGCCATATAGGCGGCCTCCAGAGTATCATTGCTGATTAGATGATCGCGATAACGTAGGAGTACGCGATAATTATCCGCTGCATCCTGATCGACAATTGCATCCAATTCCACTGCCGCCACATCGACAAAAGGATCATCCATAATTTTTTCAAACAGCTTATGTTCACCCGCACAGGATTCCTCCACCGGATGAATTTCCGGTCGGGTAAAATAGGCCCGCAAGTAATCAGGCGTAACTTTTAACCAGCCGTTTCCATCCCGCTCAACCAGATGCATTCCGGCAGATTTCCAAAACTCCATTCTCTCAGTCCTCTTCAACATCCCAAACGCGCGCATGCAGTGCTTCCCCAGGCGCATCCACAATCCGAAACTCTTCCTTGATCTGCCCGTCATCATCCAATGTGCGCAACAAGGTAAATACCGAATTGATCGGAATTTCTTCGCACATATCTACGATGAAAGAAACTTCACCCTGAGCAGCCTCCCGCGCATCCTTTTGCGTAGGTGCGCCATAATAGTCAATCAGATTTTGGCTCAGTTGCGCAATCAGGTTTTCGACCTCTGTGTCTTCAATATTCGCCACTACTGTAAACGTTGAATGGCCCGACGATTCCAAGGATAAAAACCCATTGCTGAAAGCCTGCCTTACTTTCCCGGTAAGGGCATCTTCCGTGATACCAGCAAAACTAAAACCTCCAGCAATTGCCCATTCTCCAGAACCTGCAGCGTGTTCAAAAACATGATTATCCGAGGGATCAATCTGTATGGTTTTTAGCAATTTCATTTGGTTTTGTTACGCAAATTGCGCAAGGTTTTCAGCGCATCAAGGGTTGCTATCTCACGGGTTTCATCAGCCTTCGAAATCAGTGCGTTCCCCACTTCGTCCATACCGACAAAAACATCAGGCTCTTCACCCTCATTCCAAAATGCACTGGCCATCGGGATCTTGTCATATTGCCGCCCAGACCACTGTTGATGGGCAGATTTAAACCCGTCCTCTGACCATGTATGGATAGCATTCACCAAATTTCGTGCGGTAGATTCTAACAAACGCTCGGCTGTCAGGCCACCACATCCCTCTTCCCACATGCTGGTAACATTCACCGTTAACCCCGGATCCTGCATTAATTCATCCGGGCGAATATGCACTTCCATACCCAACACAAGCCAGTTGGGAATGCCATCCGTATCCTCTTGCGACAAGGACAAATCAGCAAAACCGATCTGCGCATTGTTCATCAGGATAATCGAGGGCCATTGATATTCTACAGAAATTTCCGGCGGGATAAGTGCGCCTGCCGCATCGCCAAATGCGACCATGCCCACATAGAGCATTTCACCGCAATGTTCACGCGAAACCTCCGGCTCCAGAACAAGTGCAAATTTCAAAAATTTTGCGCCCTCCACCCAGACAAAATCGCCGGCTGCCAATTTCCCTTTGGTCACCTGTGCCTTGGCCCATATGACCGGGTCCTTGCCTTCAGTAAGTTTATGTCCAGAAAGCAGAGGTGGAAATATCGGTGCTGGTTCTTTCATTTTGCCTAAGAACCGGAAAGGTTGATTTCACCTTCCACCACGTGGTTAAGATCAGTGCCTTCGGCAGTAAGCACTATTTTTACTACAAGCTTATCTTGATTATTACCAACTTCTCGTGCGATACGCTCAAGTTCCTGCTGTGAGGTTACACCAACCTGCTTTAGAAACTTCCGCATAGACATGTTAAATTCTTCGCTCATTTCGATCACTCCATCTTTTATATTTTCAAGCTAGTTTAGGAGCAAACATCTCCTGCACAAAGGACTAATTATCCAGTCGAACGGAACCATTGCTGGATGTGTTTGCAGCGTCCGATCCTTCTATCTGCGTCCCAATCACACCCCATGCCAGAATGCTGACAACCACCATGATACCAATTCCCGACAAAATAGATTTCATATTCTTTTTTCCATTAATCCGCATGCCCCACTGGCGCTTTGTCTGGCTTTTGACTGGATGTTTCAACTTCATCCACCCAAAGTGAATGATGTTCGCGTGCCCAATTTATATCCACATCACCACTGGTCATTGCAGATACTGCGCCCTGCATTCCAATAGTGCCTATATAGATATGAGCGATGATAACGACCATCATAAACACCGCCATCATGCTGTGCCAGATGGATTGATATTGCTGCTCCTGCATAGTCGATAAATTAGTATCGAAGGACGTTCCCAAGATTGAATTGACTGCCTCAAATGTCCCACCAAACATAGCCATTGTGAACGGGTTCATAAGCGCCCAGCCGGAAACCGAGATCGAAATTCCGCACAGAATGACCAGCCAGAACAATATCTTTTGCCCGCCATTAAATTTTTCCGCCGCCGGATGGCCATTGCCAATAATGCCTCCTCCTTTGAGAAACCACATCACATCGTGTTTGTTTGGAATATTGTTTTTAATCCACATGATCAAAATCATCACCAGCCCCACCATGAAGGCGAATGCCACATAGTTATGAATAAACTTCCCGGCAACAGTAATGGTAGAAAAGGCGTCCTTGCCCAAAAGCGGAATAAGCACTTCTCGACCAAACATTAGATTGAGCCCTGTTAAAGCCAGCAGAATAAAACTGGAAGCAAGCAGCCAATGGCCCATGCGTTCAATCGAGGAAAACCTTTGTATCAATCTGCCGGAAAATCCGTGCGAAACTTTGATGCGCCCGCGAAGCGCGAAGAATAGTGAAAGCACCATGATAGTGCCCAGCAAAGCCCACGCAGAATACATTGGCAGGGGTCCGGTTCTAGTCAGTCGCCAATCATTGCCTTCCACCTGCATCAATTGACCAGTCATCGTACCCCGGCTGGATGAAGCTGCATCAATGCCGCCGCGAACCTTGCGCCAGAGTTCTGCATCTGACTCCGTACCGCTATCGGTACCACCGGGCGTGGCTCCGGCAATTGGCTTATCGGGGCCAGATACCTGCGCCGACGATTCTGCTGGCTGAAAAATAACAAATGCCAACACCAACATAGCCATTAGGCCAAATGCTGGTATTAATTTTTGCAATGGTTTCATCATGGTGTTCATAGCCAGTGGTTTCAAAATATTGCTTTCAAATTGGGGTAAAGCAAATAAGGCGACCGGCATAATTGCGGTCGCCTTATTTTGATTCATCAACGTCACATTAGGGACGTCGTAATAGCATGATCAGCCGTTAATTTTGTTACCATAAGCTGTACCCCAGCCCCAGGCACCAGCGCCAAAGCCGCGAGATACAACTCGCTCACGATAAACTGCGGAGACCACATCACCATCGCCTGCAAGCAGAGCTTTTGTAGAACACATCTCGGCGCAGAGTGGCAATTTGCCTTCTGCAAGACGGTTGCGACCATATTTCATAAACTCTGCATTGGAGTGATCCTCTTCCGGACCACCGGCACAGAAGGTGCATTTATCCATTTTGCCGCGAGAACCGAAATTGCTTGCCTGCGGGAATTGCGGCGCACCAAATGGGCACGCATAGAAACAATAACCGCAACCAATGCACAGATCCTTGGAGTGGAGAACCACCCCTTCTTCTGTGTCATAGAAGCAATCCACCGGGCAAACTGCCCGGCAAGGCGCATCGGAACAATGCATGCAGGCCACCGAGATAGACCGTTCACCGGGCTTACCATCATTGATGGTAACAACGCGGCGGCGGTTTACACCCCATGGAACCTCGTGCTCGTTTTTACACGCCGTCACACAGGCATTACATTCGATGCAACGTTCTGCATCACAAAGGAATTTCATTCTAGCCATAATAAATCTCCTATGCCCGTTCGATACGACACAAGGTCGCTTTGGTTTCTTGCATTTGGGTAACCGAGTCATATCCGTAGGTCATAGCCGTATTGGATGCTTCACCCAACACATATGGATCAGCCCCTTTTGGATATTTCTCCCTCAAGTCTTTGCCCTGGAAGTGACCACCAAAGTGGAAAGGCATGAAGGCTACGCCTCTGCCTACCCGGTAGGTTGTCATCGCCATAACCTTGACCTTTGAGCCTTCCGGAGAAAGAACCCAGACCTGCTCACCGTCCCGAATGCCGTTATCATTGGCATCAGCTGGATGGATCTCTACAAACATATCCTGCTGAAGTTCGGCCAACCAAGGGTTGGAACGAGACTCTTCACCACCGCCCTCATATTCAACCAAACGGCCGGATGTGAGAATGGTCGGATACTCTTTCGAGAAGTCATTTTTCTGAATGGATGCGTAAGCCGTTGGAAGACGATAGAATTTTTTGTCTTCGTAGGTTGCATATTTATCCAGCAGATCGCGACGCGGCGTATAGAGCGGTTCACGATGGAGTGGCACCGGATCAGGGAAAGTCCACACAACGGCCCGTGCTTTCGCATTGCCGAAGGGTGAGCAACCATGCTTGATTGCAACGCGCTGAATACCGCCTGAAAGATCAGTCTTCCAGTTGGTCTTTTCACCAGCAATCTTAGCAATGACAGCTTTTTCATCTCCAGTCAGATCACCATCCCAGCCAAGCTTGGTAAGCATCGCCATGGTGAATTCCGGATAACCGTCTTCAATTTCCGAACCTTTAGACCACGAACCTTCGGCCAGAAGATTGTCACCATCCCGTTCAACGCCAAAGCGCGCACGGAATGTCAAACCACCTTCAGCCACAGATTTGGATGGATCATAGAGAATTGGCGTACCAGGGTGACCCATTTCCGGGGTTCCCCAAGATGGCCAAGGCAGACCGTAATATTCGCCATCAACCGGACCACCAATCGCCTGCAACGTTGTTTTATCAAACGTATGCTGATTGGCCATATGAGCGCGAATGCGCTCTGGTGACTGACCGGTATAACCAATCGTCCACATGCCCCGGTTAAATTCGCGGGTAACATCTTCAATGACCGGCTCGCCATCTTTGATTTCAATGTTTTTGAAATACTCATCAGCAAAACCAAGCTTGGTCGCAAACTTATACATGATGGTGTGATCAGGCAGCGACTCAAAAAGAGGATCAACAACTTTTTCACGCCACTGAAGTGACCGGTTTGAAGCGGTTACCGAACCATAGGTCTCAAACTGAGTACAGGCTGGCAGCAGATAAATACCATCTTTACGATCAGACATCACCGCAGCAACGGTTGGGTATGGATCAATCACAACCATCAGGTCGAGCATCTCCATAGCCTTTTTCATTTCCACGCCACGGGTCTGCGAATTTGGTGCATGCCCCCAAAAGACCATGCCGCGAACTTTTGCGGGATTGTCCATCTTGTCGACATCTTCAAGCACACCGTCAATCCAGCGAGATACCGGAATACCGGTAACATTCATCAGATTTTTCTCTTTGCCATCAGCACCTTTTACCTTGGCAAAACGACCTTTGAGATAGTCAATGTCTGTTTCCCAGACGCGGGCCCAGTGAGCCCATGAACCAGCTTTCAAACCATAGTAACCCGGCAATGTGTGGGACAGCACACCAAAATCGGTAGCTCCTTGCACATTATCGTGGCCACGGAAAATATTGGTTCCGCCACCAGCTTTACCCATATTACCAAGCGCCAATTGCAAAATACAATAAGCACGGGTGTTGTTGTTACCATTGGTGTGCTGGGTTCCACCCATACACCAAACAACAGTACCCGGGCGGTTTTGAGCCAGCATACGGGCAACGCGTTTTAATTGGGAACCGGGCACGCCAGTAACATGCTCAACTTCTTTTGGATCCCATTTATCAACTTCTTCTTTAATCTGATCCATGCCCCAGACGCGCTGGCGAATAAACTCTTTGTCTTCCCATCCATTCTTAAAGATGTGATGCAAAATGCCCCAGACCAAAGCAACGTCCGTACCGGGCCGCATACGCACATATTCATCAGCGTGAGCTGCAGTCCGTGTGAAACGTGGGTCACAAACAATCAGCGGCGCATTGTTGGTTTCTTTTGCTTTCAAAATATGAAGCAACGAAACAGGGTGCGCCTCTGCAGGGTTACTTCCGATCAGGAAGATAGCCTTGGAATTGTGAATGTCATTATAGGAGTTCGTCATCGCCCCATAGCCCCAGGTGTTTGCAACACCAGCAACCGTTGTGGAGTGACAGATACGAGCCTGATGATCCACATTGTTTGTGCCCCAATAGGCAGCAAACTTGCGGAACAGATATGACTGCTCGTTACTGTGTTTAGCAGAGCCGAGCCAGTAAACTGAATCCGGACCAGACTCGTCTCTGATCTTCAACATGGTGTCGCCGATTTCATTAATCGCGTCGTCCCATGAAAGTCGAACCCATTTTCCACCTGAAAGCTTCATTGGATATTTCAAACGACGTTCGCCGTGGGCATGTTCACGCACGGAAGCACCCTTTGCACAATGAGCACCGAGGTTAAACGGTGAATCAAATGCAGGCTCCTGACCGATCCAAATACCATCCACAACTTCCGCCAAAACCGTACAACCCACCGAACAATGGGTGCAAACGGATTTGATCACCTCAACTTTTTTCGAAGCTGTCTGGGCCGAAGCCTTTGTTGCTGTATTTGCCGTCAACGCACCTGCGATTGCAAGGCCACCAACAGTTAACCCTGAGCGCTTTAAAAAGTCTCGCCGGTTAACGGTAGCACTTGCACTTGCCGAAATGGTTGATGACAGACGGGGGCCTCTCGCAACCCCACCTACCTTCTTCCGTAGCATGTTAGTTCTCCCAATTTGCACGGAGCCTGATTGCGCCATGCATCTTAAAATTTCATTCGCTCAAACAAAATACAAAAAAGCGAAACCTCGACACCAGCGGCGCCAAACGCCGCAAGTAATTTCAAAGCCCGTCAGGGCCAAGATCTTAGAACCTAGTCAGTTCATAATACTTCTTCACATGCGCCGTTTCACGATACCCGGCACCTTCTGTCTCCAGCACTTCTTCTGCCTGAGCATTTCCACCAACCGCAATCGCTGCACCACCAAGAACGGTACCAGCGCCTGCGAGCTTCAGAAAACTCCGGCGTGCTTCAACAGACCCTTTATCTTCACCCTTATTCATACGGCCCTCCTTCTTATTTTCATTAAAACCCTCATGGGCATTCACTAAACAGGCGCAACAAATCTGCAACTTAAAAACTCCCACGGACAATCAGTCCATGGAAAACGCGCGTGTTTCAATTTCGACAAACAACCGACCAATCGCACCAACCGGCTGATAAAGCCTGCTCAACTCCGCAGCCTCCAAATCCTTGAAAAAATGGCCCGCCCAAGGCTCGATGTGGGCCGCAAAAAATTCCCGTTGCACCGCCATCGTTGCCGGCTCTCCGTAATTACCGACAATCAAATTAGACATCATTTCCATCAGAGACCCGATATGATCCTCTGGCTCTTTCACATCATCCTGACGCTTAATGCCAAGTTCACCCATGGAATTCCGCAATTTCGCCAGAGGCTTCTCATTGAGAAAGCCGGTGAGGTAATACGAGCCATATGGCAAAAGTTCACCACGTCCCATTCCGATGAACAGGCCATCATACTCTTCGCCCGCAACATCACTGGCGGTAGCCGATGCGACTTTAGCCAGCGCATTAAACGCCCGACCCATGTCGCTATCATCTCCTGAAAGCGCTGATAAATGAGCGAGTTGTGATTGATCAGGACGGCTAAAAAGCACACGAGAGAGCAGTCCGTACAGATCAGCACGCATGCGATCTTCGGCATCAATCTCAATTGTTTTTACATCGACTCGTGTCAAGAAAGACCCTCCACAAGCATGATAACTACAAATACGCCCTTGTGACAAGATGATATCTATCAATAGCTTGAGGTTTAAAATATGATGATTACAGTCAAATTTAAATATAAAATATGACTGTAATCATCATATTAAAACATAGATTCTTCGATACGAATCATCCAAATTGCTGAGTTGAGTTGCCCATACTTTACCATATAGGGGGCTAAAACAATTACATTCAGCACAATTGCGAAAAGTAGCAGTTGGTTTTCGGGTAAATTGTGCGTCAAATCAATAGGAAAATGGGCGCTTAAACGCATCAACCCAGATCACAAGAATCCGGGTTGAATAAATGGTTATAACAAGGCTTTCTTAGAGCAAACCTGAATGGCTTAGGTCACAACCTACTAGTGCTTACCCAGAACAATACCGCCAATTACAGCACCTATACAGCTAAGGCATACCCCACGACGACGAGGCGCAGGCTCCCGCTCTCGCTCAAAGCGGGGTTCACGCTCAAAACGCGGCTCCTGATCAAAGCGACGATTGTCACGAACAACCCTCCGTGGCTGTCGCTGCTGTACCCGTGTTGTTCTTTGAGTTCGGGTATTTACAGTAGCTCTTTTGGTTCTCGACTTATTGAAAGAGCGCGCTTTCTGCACGACCGGGCAGACCCTTACCTTGGTATTTTCAAGGATAATAAGCAGATCGCCAGTTGGCTCCAAAGATGCAAGCTTCACCTTGCTGCGTTTCCTGTATTCCGTCAACGCATTGAGGCTTCTCTTACCCCACAAGCCATCCGCAGAACCCAACTTACAGCCAAGCCTGTTCAGTTCTTTTTGAACTTGTCTTGTCCCTGCACGGTCCAGCCGCACATTTGCTACAGGCTTTTCTTCGATCACACTTCGCGGAGTTTCCGCATCCTTTGGTGTGAGTGATGCTACTTTCGTCGCCTCAACTGAACTAGCCTTCGGTTCTTGCACCGTTTTGGCATTGATTGCCGCCAGTTTCAAATTAGCGATGTCAACAAACAAACCATTGGGGTAGCGCGCAATATAGGATTCAAAGAACACGGCACTGCCACCACTCTCAATAGACTTCCAATAGGCAATTTCTGTTGAACTATCAGACACTTTTGGCGCAGTATCAGCAGTATTTTCCCGTCTTGCCGCACGCAATTTCACAGAAGCCAAATCAGCAAACACGCCTGTAGGATAACGGCGCAAATAGATTTCAAACGCCTGAGGGTCTGTACTATCTTTAACAGATTCCCAGAAAACCAACTCGGTCGCTTTGTCTGATGCATCCCCAGTTTGAACCGCAGGCGCATTGACGGCAGGAATGGAAACAACTTTTGAAAAAGTCGTTGGGGCTGCCACTTTCAAAATAACATCGCCTGTCAGGGAGGAATGCTCCCACGGCACTTGCTTCCCACCGGTTGCTTTCAACACATCGCGGCGCACCCCCTTCATGCTGGCGGCAATATCTTCTCCCGGCGCACCAAGATGTTTAACAAGTGCAGTTGTGTAAGGGCTGTTAAAGCCATCGCCGTCCAGCGCCACATTGCCGGGCTGGGTAGAGAATGAAACAAGCGTACCAACGCCGGAACCAATGCTGGCAAGGCCACGTCCAACGGCCGCTGAGCGCGTCCCCATAGAACGAGCAAGGTTTACTGCCAGCGGGTTATTACGACAGGCATCAAGAAACACCATATTGGTTTTGGTATTGCGCTCCATCGCAGAAAGTACAAGATCAATCGGCACCGCCTCAAATTCAAGATCGTCATAGGTGCTCAAATTGGCATCCACCGGAGCCATATAGTTTTTGCCGTTTACTTGCAGGCCATGGCCTGCGTAAAAGAACAGCGCCATTTCCGCACCACTCAGCTTTTTGATAAAGTTACGAACAGTGCTACGCATTTCGTTAAGATCAAGATCCGTACCCTGAACCACATCAAAGCCCAGTGAGGTGAGCTTTTCAGTCATCACAGTAGCATCATTCTTGGGGTTTTTAAGTACGGCAACATTTTGATAGGCTGAATTACCGATAACCAATGCAAGCCGCGCCGCAGCGTGCGCTACTCCGGCATTCAGGGCAAACAAAATCATACTTACGATGGCAATAAGGTTACGTTTCATAAGATTTCTCCCGTTCACTTTCTCAATTAATCTTAAACTACATCTATAGCCCCATGACTGTCAAAGCAGTGCATTCGATCACATTGCAAAAAACAGCTGGATTAAGCTTCAAACTCAAATATCCGACCCCAAACACGGCCACACCCCGGTGTAAAATCTGTAGAAATACGCAATTGCCCAAAAAATACCAACGGACAAATCAAATAATTCAGGAAAAAAGTTGAATAAATTCATGAAGTTGGTCTGCACAACGGCAATGCTATCAACTACTCAACAAATGTTTGAAGCAGCCGGTTACGAAAAATTGATCATAAACGGCTCTAAAATTGGCACCCTTGCGCAAAACCCGGCAGTCCCCCTTGGCTGGAGTCTTTCAAACAGAGAAAAACGGTATTTTTGTCGTTCGCGTGAGGTTATGATCTATATCGAAAAAACTGGGCTGGTGAAACTTTTTTTGTACCGCCAGCAGATGAAAGATTTCAAGGTAGGACGCATCAAACCATACCACGTAAGGCACTGTACAAAATTCGCTAGTCTTCAATCCGAAGACGGTGGCAAAGAACAAATCTGGTCATAAACATAACGCTCCTTCAGCAGACCATTATATTCAAAAATATCGAGGGTCGCCTCAAATGCCGCCTGCGTGATTTCCACATGCGGCGTCCAGTTTCCAAGGCGTTGATAAGTACCTATACAATCTGCCAGAACCGCTTCGTCAATTTGTGGAAAATAAGATGCTTCCGCTTTGGCAATCTCGGCAGCTGACGTTTCATTCATATAAATGCGCGTTTTTTTATAGGCCCGCATAAACGCCTTCGCCATGTCGCTGGCAAGCCACTCGCGGGTAGCTGCCAGAGATGAAAACCCGCAAGGGCCAATCTGCTTACCGACCTGCGCCACCACATGACCAATACCATCCGCCTCCAATTGTTGCGGAAACGGCCCCTGTTGTTGCACATATTGCCCCTGCCCCTCGCGAAACGCTTTATCGATATCGGCTGCCCCACCAGGATTGATTGTATAAATCTTGTCAAAATTTATTTCCAGCCGAGCTAACTCAAAACAAACAGTGGCAGGACACCGTGCGCATTATTCTGAGCACAATGCTGGGAAAAGGAATGTGGAAAACGATTGAGGTGGAGGCGTCCTAACTACAAGCACCGCCAAACCGCACCTCAAACACATTGACCCAACCGCCATTATAATTATCTCGCGCCTGTTGCCCGCGATCCTCTAAAACTTCCCAACCGGTATGGGTCAGTTCTACCCGTGTGCCATCGCCATTCGGCACGAAATGCACCTCAACTTTGGTCGCCTGGTCTTCTGTCGACATTACATGCCACGCCAGCACGAGTCGCTTGCCCGGCTCGAACACTTCCACCCGGGCCCAATCCTCACGCTTGCCATCCGCGGTAATTTCAAACACCTGTCCATCAACGCATGGCTCTAAAGTCACCGATTGCGCGACGCCGCCCTCCATCGCCGATATGGTGTTTCCATCCAGCGGCCACCATGAATTCATCTGCTCGGTAAAAATATTGAACGCCGCATCAGGGCTGCATTTAACATCGATATTTTTGTTAATCGGCTCGACTTTATCTGACATTATTTAGCTCCCTTTTTGAGTTCTTCTTGTTTGCTTACCTCGGCCGCAAAACTATCCAACACGTCACCCCAAAACCCGTCAATCCAATCGCGCAGCTCAGCAAGCCCTTCGCGGCGCATCCCATAATATCTGCGTGTACCCTGAGCTTCGACCGTAACAAGACCAGCCTGTTCCAGTACCTTTAGGTGTTGCGAAACCGCTGGACGGCTAACGGGTTGCGCGCGCGCAATATCAGCAACCATCAACGGATGTCCTCGAAGGCTTTCAAAAATTGCGCGGCGGCGTGGGTCTGCAAGTGTGGCAATAGCCAATTGGTAAGTCATCACTTACCGTAAGTTTTCACTTACTTAGAGTCAACCTCTCACTCTAGCGTTTCCAAGCTTTACTTGGCACCGTGCGTTCGAAGGCCCGAACGGAACCAAGCTAATAGGCCAGGATCAAGACACACCAATCAGTATCAGTCCGCAGCGCTGACACTAAATCGTGGATGGGTCACGGCCTGCATAATACCGCGTAATTCCGCAAGTCCACGCATCCGCCCAATCACCGGATAACCGGGTTGACCGGAGCGGCCAAGATCGTCAAGAATATCATGCCCATGATCAGGCCGCATGGGAATTTGATGGTCACTTCTGCCAGCAACCTTGCGCGATGCTTCTTCGCGCACAATTTCGGCAATCAGCGCGACCATGTCAGTGGCACCATCAAGGTGTTCAGATTCATGAAACGAACCGGCAAAATTAACACCTTCATTTGCAGCTTCACGCTGCACATTGCGCAAATGCAAAAAATGCACCCGCGACCCAAGCCGCCTCATCATGCCCGGCAAATCATTATCAGCACGCGCACCAAGCGAGCCGGAACAAAGCGTCATGCCATTGGCCGGACTATCCACTGCATCCAATATTTTTTTATAATCTTCTTCTGTCGACATGATACGAGGCAAGCCCAGCAACGAAAACGGAGGGTCATCGGGATGACAGCAAAACCGCAAGCCAAGCTTCTCGGCAAGAGGAATAATCTGCTCCAAAAAATCGATAAAATTTACCCGCAATTGATCGGCTAATATTCCATCATATTCTGTCAAATGCCCGCGCACATCTTCAAGACTAAAATGCTCCGAAGCGCCGGGCAGACCACAGGTAACGTTCACCGCAAGC
>JASFYT010000082.1:0-11081 GCA_045047085.1 Rhizobiaceae bacterium
CATCAGCCAGTTGTGCTAAATAATGGTTATTGGATTACGATGCCCCCGTCACACAATTCCGCTTGAGCCTGCTGCAACTTCCGGGCGAATTTTAGAAACATTTTGACGATAGCCCGCTTTGCGATAGACCGCGACCGGATCAATGGCGCCATTTTTTTCCAATCGAGACATTGCGAGAATGGGTTCAACATCCGTGCGGAATGCAGATTTTAATGTGTTGCTGGCCATTAGTGCATCATTATTTTCCTGATAGTCTTCTAATCGATTTCGATCAACAACCAGAGCAAGCGCATAAGCGCGTTGAACTTCCATCGCACTCTGCATCAGGCTTTCAATTGGGTCGGTCACATTATGTGACTGATCGAGCATATGAGCCGGATCAAAACCTGCCACATCGCGATTTTCAGCGTCTACCAGTTCGTTGAATACAAGGAACAATCGATACGGATCGATTAATCCTGTATCCAGATCATCATCGCCATACTTGCTGTCGTTGAAGTGGAAACCGCCAAGCTTCCCGAACTGGATTAAGCGCGCCACGATCATTTCGATATTGACCGTTGGAGCGTGGTGGCCGAGATCAACCAGACAGTGAGCCTTATCTCCCAATTCGGTTGCGATCAGATAATTGGTTCCCCAGTCCTGAACGACTGTGGAATAAAATGCCGGCTCAAATATCTTATGTTCAGTAAAAATGCGCCAGTCATCGGGCAACCCTTTGTAGATTGATTTCATGGCATCGAGATAACGCTCGAACTGGCGGGTGAAATTCACCTGCCCGGGAAAATTGGACCCGTCTCCCACCCATACGGTTAAGGCCTTGGAGCCGAGCGCTTTTCCGTATTCGATGCATTCAATATTATGATCAATGGCCTGTTGGCGGGTCGCGGAATCGGCGTGTGAGAGCGAGCCGTATTTATAGGATTTTTCCTGATCCGCCTGATCCTGAAACGTATTGGAGTTCATCGCATCAAAGCCCAGACCAAGCGCTTCACCCTTGCCTTTAAGCTCCGAAATATCGTCAACTTTATCCCACGGAATATGCAGTGACACCGTTGGAGTTGCGCAGGTCAGATGATGGATTACCGAACAATCTTCCATTTTGTCATAGATGTGACGTGGTTCGCCTTTGCCAGGAAAACGTGCAAAACGGGTGCCGCCGGTTCCAACCCCCCAAGAGGGAATTGCCACACCATAGCCAGCCACTTGGTCTTTGATGGCATTGATGTCGATATGGCGCCGCGCCAAATGTTCACCAAGAGCATCGTAATCCGATTGGAGTGCCGACATGGCTTTGTCATTTTCTCCAGATACGATTCCCGCATCAATCATATTTTCTGCCATGGTTATCTCCCCAAACTTAATCTGCTCTAGCGGGTAAAGCTCAGCGCGTTACCGGCATCAACATTGAGAATGTTGCCCGTTGATTTCGACGACATATCCGAAACGAAAAAGTAGATTGCCTCTGCAATATCTTCAGGAAACACATTGCGCTTGAGCATGGAGCGCTTGCGGTAATGTTCTTCCAGTTCATCAACAGGCATATCATAAGCTGCCGCACGCTGTTCTTTCCACTCGCCACTCCAGATTTTTGAGCCGCGCAACACGGCATCCGGATTGACGACATTAACACGAATTTGTGCCTCGGCTCCCTCCAAAGCAAGGCAACGAGCCAGATGGATTTCTGCAGCTTTTGCCGTGCAATAGGCGGATGCATTAGGCGACGCCGCCAGACCGTTCTTTGAAGCAACGAACACAATGTTCCCACCAATTTTCTGCTTTTGGAACAATTTGAACGCTTCCCTCGATACCAGAAAATATCCGGTTGAAAGCACATCCATATTCTTGTTCCACAGCTCCAATGAGGTTTCTTCCACTGGTGCTGACGATGCCAATCCGGCGTTTGATATGAGAATATCGATCCCACCATATTCAGTTGCCACATTTTCGAAACCCGCAATGACCTGTTCTTCATTGGTTACGTCGATTGCGCAAGAGCAAACGAAATCTTTGCCATAAACAGCGCCAAGTTCAGCTTCTGTCTTTTCCAGAGCGCCCTGATCAATATCACTCAAGACGACACAAGCACCTTCGCGCAGCAGCCGTTCGGCGCTGGCCTTGCCTATCCCCCCAGCGCCGCCGGTCACCAATGCAATTTGTCCGGCAAGCGATTTTGATTTCGGCAGACGCAGCAATTTGGCATCTTCTAAAAGCCAATATTCAATATCAAATGCATCCTGTGCTGGAAGCCCCTGATAGGTTGATACGGAAGATGCCCCCCGCATGACGTTGATTGCGTTGACGTAAAATTCGCCTGAAATTCGCGCCGTTGCCTTATCCTTGGCAAAGGTGATCATGCCAATGCCCGGAATCAGATAGACCACTGCATTGGGGTCACGTATGGCAGGGCTATCGTCATATTTGCAGGCATCATAATACTCAGAATACTGCTCGCGGTAAGCGGCAATCGCTGGTTCAAGGCCAAGAATAGTCTCTTCGAGATTATCCTTTGCCGGATCAAATGAGATTACCAACGGCCTGATTTTAGTTCGCAAAAAATGATCAGGACAACTGGTTCCAAGCCATGCCAAGGGTTCGAGATCGCGGGAACAAACAAATTGCAACACTGCGTCGCTGTCGTCAAAATGCCCGACTTTGTGGCTATCTATAGAAATCAATCCGCGAATTTCTGGCATTAATTTTGCAGCAATTTCGCGCCGTTTTTCCACAGGCAAGGCTTGAACAATCTCACCACCAAAGATGTCCACATTTTCAGAATTTTTGTCTAACCAGACAATCGCTTTGTTGATGGTTTCAATCGTAACATCGTAGCATTCCTTGGGTGTATCCCCCCAGGTAAACAGACCGTGGCTTTCTAGGATTACGCCGCTGGCGTTGGGGTTTTCCCCACAGAATTTCTCCAGCCAAAGTCCCAATTCAAAGCCTGGCCGTTTCCATGGCAACCAGCCGATATCATCGCCAAAAATTTTAGCAGTCAGTGCCTTGCTGTCCGTTGCAGCAGCAATTGCGATACAGGCGTCCGGGTGCATATGATCGACAAAGGGCCGTGGTACGAATGCGTGCAGAGGCGTATCGATGGATGCGGCGCGTGAATTGAGATTGAATGTGCAATGGGGTAAATACCCAACCATTTCATCTTCAAATTCAACACCTCGGTAAATGCCTTTGAGCGCGCGCAGCTTATCCATATAGACAGTGGCGAAACCATCTAGCTTCATGGTGCCGATGTCACCGCCGGATCCCTTTACCCACAACACCTCAACATTTTTACCACTTAACGGATCTTTTTGGAAGAATTTCGAGGAGGTATTACCGCCCCCGTAATTTGTAACGCGCTTGTCCGAACCAAGAAGATTTGATCTATAAACGAGGCGTTCAGCCTCGTCCATTGAGGCGGCTACTGCCTCATCCCACAGGTTGTCTAGACGGATTGATGTGGTGTATTTGGACATGAATTCCTCTTGGTAGGTAAAAGCTAATGCCTGCAATAAGTAACAACCTCGCTGATAAGTCAATCATAATCAATCATTTTCAATCATATACATCCATATTTGGAAAATTTTGCACGAATTTGATTGACAATATTCAAATTTGATGGAAACCTAAGCCTCGATTGGAGAAACAATGCACGAGAGTGAACGCCATCGCGTTATCTTATCCGCCGTACAATCACGCCCGGTTGCGACCATCGGTGATTTGGTGGAAATGACAGGAACATCACAGGCTACCGTACGCCGTGATGTCGCTGCCTTGCATCTTCAGGGAAAATTAAGACGGGTGAGAGGCGGGGCGGAAGCCGTTAATCCACCTTCGCAAGCAGGGCTCGTCGGCAGACCATTCAGCGTGAACGAATCCATTAACATGCCTTTGAAACGCGCGATCGCTCGCGAAGCTGTTTCGCTATGCAATGATGGGGAACCGATCATCATCAATGGCGGCACCACTACATTTCAAATGGTGCATCATCTGGCCATCAGACAAATTCCGGTATTTACAAATTCGTTTCCGATTGCCGAGCATCTTTTACACCATTCCAAAAACACGGTCACGTTGTCGGGCGGCACGATATATCGGGAGCAGAATATCATTCTCAGCCCGTTTGAAGATAATATTGCCCGTAGTTTTTTCGCCCACAAAATGTTCATGGGCGCACAGGCTCTGGGACCACAAGGCCTCATGGAGGCAGATCCCCTTATTGTTCAGGCGGAGTTAAAACTCATCGGGCAGGCAGATGAATTGATTGTGTTGACCGACTCTACAAAATTCCAAAGTCGTTCCAGCCTAATTCTTTGCGCGCTGGAGAAAGTGCACACGGTGATTACGGATGGTAATCTACGTGATGAAGATCGTGACATGCTTGAAGCAGCTGATGTGAGGCTGGTGATTGCGGATACAAAAGAGGAAACCAATTCAAAACCCTCGTCGGTTGCATAAATGATCTGACGGGAAAGAATACCAAACCAAAATACTTTCAGGGAGGAAGCAAATGAATATCTTTAAAAAACTTGCAACGGCTACCATCGCACTTGGTGCGCTAGCGGCAATTGCACTGCCGGCGCAGGCAGAAACCCGTATCGCACTTGTGGTAAAATCACTCGGCAACGGGTTCTTTGACGCTGCGGCAAAGGGTGCAGAAGATGCAGCCAAAGAACTTGGCGATGTAAAAATCATCTATACCGGACCGACCAAGGCGACGGCCGAAGGTCAAATTGAAATCATCAATGCGCTGATTGCTCAAAAGGTAGACGCTATTGCCATTTCTGCAAATGACCCGGATGCGCTAGTGCCTGCTTTAAAGAAAGCAATGTCACGCGGCATCGCTGTTATTTCATGGGATTCAGGTGTTGCTGCCGAAGGCCGCCAGATGCACCTTAACCCATCGGACACCGATTTGATCGGTTCTACCATCTTTAAATTGGCAGCAGACTTTCTGCCTGACGGCGGCGAAGTTGCCATTCTTTCAGCATCATCAACGGCTGCAAATCAGAACGCGTGGATCGAAGCTGGCAAGAAAGTTTTGCCGACGATGTTCCCGAAAATCAAACTGGTCGCAACCGTTTATGGTGATGATGATTCAGTTAAAAGCACCAATGAAGCCAAAGGCTTGATTGCTAGCCATCCAAATCTGAAGGCAATCATTGCACCAACCACAGTTGGTGTTGTCGCCGCCGCACAGGTGGTGACCGATATGGGTCTGATAGGAAAAATCAATGTGACGGGTCTTGCGCTGCCATCAGAGTTCAAGCAATTCATCGACAATGGTTCTTCGCAGGCAGTTGCATTGTGGAACCCGATTGATCTTGGTTATTCCGCTGTGTATCTGGCCCATGCTCTAGCGACAGGAAAGTCCAAAGCAGAGCCCGGCGCTAAACTTTCCATTGGTCATGTTGGCGAAGTGACACTGGATGATGCAAATACAACTGCAATGGCTCCTCCATTTCAGTTTGATAAATCAAACATTGAAGAGTTCTCAAAAATTTATTGAACATTCGATTGGTTCTGGCGGCGACAAAATTGCCGCCGGACTTTTGTTCCACTGGCTAACTGCCACTAGTGGGAAACTTGACGAACACGTCTTCTTCCTGCAACTTTCAGCCCAATTCAAATCACAAGTGTTGAGAAATCACGCCGAGAACCCGTCTATGTCGCAACCAAAGTTATCACTTACCGGCATTTCAAAATCCTTCCCCGGCGTGCGTGCTCTTGATGGTGTGAACCTCGAACTTTACTCAGGCGAAGTGACGGCACTTATCGGGGAAAATGGCGCTGGAAAATCTACTCTGGTCAAAACGCTAACCGGCATCTATCAGCCTGAAGAAGGCGACATTCGGATTGATGGCAAACTCGTATCTTTACCTTCTCCACACTCGGCATTTGAACTCGGTATCACCGCGATCCATCAGGAAACCGTGCTGTTTGATGAAATGAGCGTTGCCGAAAATATCTATCTCGGCCATTCACCAAAAACCCGTTTCGGTACCATTGACTGGCGCAAAATGTATGCCAAAGCCCGCAGTGTTTTGGATGGTATGGGTGCTGTACACATCAAAGTGGAAACACCACTGAAAGAACTTGGAATTGCCAATAAGCACTTGGTTGCAGTGGCACGCGCCCTATCCATCGAAGCGCAAATTGTGATTATGGATGAGCCGACGGCATCCCTCTCCCACAAGGAAATTGAAGACCTTTTTGTGCTGATTGAACATTTGAAAAGCGAGGGCAAAGCCATCCTTTTCATCTCTCATAAATTCGATGAAATCTATCGCATAGCGGATCGCTATACGGTGTTTCGTGATGGCGGAATGGTCGGCAAAGGAAGGCTTGAAGATTCTCCGCAAAGCGAGATTATTCAAATGATGGTGGGGCGCTCCGTGGATCAGATTTTTCCTGCACGTGAAACTTCAGTTGGTGAGGCTGTGTTGAGCATTTTGAATTTATCTCATCCAACAGAATTTGATGATATTTCATTCGAACTGCGCCAAGGGGAAATCCTTGGGTTTTATGGTTTGGTGGGGGCCGGACGAAGCGAAGTTATGCAGGCGCTTTTTGGCATTACCCGCCCATCTCGCGGCGAGATCGTGCTGGATGGAAAACTGCAGAATTCCAGATCACCGGCTGATGCAATCAATTCCGGTATCGTCTATGTGCCGGAGGAACGAGGCAAGCAAGGCATTGTGTCTGATCTTCCGATCTTTCAAAATGTGTCCCTACCCTCATTGCACAAAACATCAAAAAATGGAGTTCTGCAATTGGCGAACGAGTTTGCGCTTACCCGCAAATATACGGAACGGCTGGACCTGCGCAGTGCCTCCCTAAGCCAGAATGCCGGTACACTTTCTGGCGGTAACCAACAAAAAATCGTCATCGCCAAATGGCTCGCCACCCAACCACGGGTAATCATTCTTGATGAACCAACCAAGGGCATTGATATTGGCAGCAAAGCGGCAGTGCATGAATTTATGGGTGATTTGGTCGCTCAAGGGTTAAGTGTGATTATGGTCTCTTCCGAGTTGCCCGAAATCATGGGGATGAGCGACCGCGTGATTGTGATGCGTGAAGGACGGATCATCGCGGAGCACATCAATGATGACATACTGGATGCCTCGACCCTGCTCAAAGATGCAGCGGGCATCGAGGAGGAGGCAGCATGAAAGGTCTGTTTCAAATCCGTGAAATCTGGCTGGCGCTTGCCATCATCGCCATTATCGCTGGTACGACCTTCCGTTCTCCCAACTTTTCTTCCATCACTAGCCTTGCCGATATTTTTAACAATACGGCCATGTTGATGATATTGGCGCTTGGCCAGATGGTTGTTATTTTAACCCGTTCAATCGATCTTTCCATGGCTGCCAATCTTGCCCTCACCGGTATGATCGTGGCTCTGATAAATTCGTCTTTTCCCGACGTGCCGATACCATTGTTGATGTTAATCGCCACCTTTTGCGGTCTGGCACTGGGTGCTTTTAATGGCATTCTCGTATGGAAGCTCGATATTCCCGCAATCGTTGTGACACTTGGAACGTTGACAATTTTTCGCGGAATAATCTTTTTGATTGCCGGTGGGAAATGGGTCAACGCAGATCAGCTTAGCCCAGACTTTATCCAGATGACCCGCATTCCGTTATTTGGACTACCGCTTCTGTCATGGTTTGCCATTGTCATCGCCCTGGTATTTTTCATCGTAATGACCCGCACCCCACTGGGGCGCTCCCTGACGGCAATCGGCATCAATCCCACAGCTTCAGTTTATGCGGGCATTGACGTTGGTAAGACCAAATTCATCTCGTTTTGCATGTCAGGTGCCGCTGCTGGATTTTGTGGTTTCTTGTGGGTGTCGCGCTATGTCATTGGGTCGGTAGAAGTCGCGAATGGCTATGAACTTTCCATCATTGCTGCCTGTGTAATTGGCGGCGTATCCATCGCTGGCGGCGTGGGAACGGTGGGAAGTGCATTGCTTGGCGCGTTGTTTCTTGGAGTGACCAATTCTGCATTGCCTGTAATCAATATTTCGCCCTTCTGGCAAATGGCAATATCGGGTGCTGCGATAATTTTGGCTGTGATATTCAACTCTCGCGGCTTGGCTAATAAAGGTAGAATTATTCTGAGGCAAGAGGCGGAAAAATCATGAACAAACAAATAGCACGTCATGTTCCAGACCGTTTGGATACCCCGTTCCGCACAGCCATTTTCTCATGGCAAACTCTATTGCTGACCGTGGCAGTTGCGATATTTATTATCAACTCCTTGGCCTCCCCTTATTTTCTTGACCCGTGGTCACTGTCCGATGCGACTTTCAATTTTACCGAGAAGGCGCTGATAGCTTTGGCGATGGCACTGGTCATCATTTCCGGCGAAATTGATCTGTCTGTCGCTGCCATCATTGCTCTCGCGTCAACGATGATGGGGATCGCGCTGCAATTTGGGGCAGGCATTCCAACGCTTGTTGCCGTTGGTCTGACAACCGGCGTGATATGCGGTGCGTTTAACGGATTACTGGTAACTGGTCTTGGCTTGCCATCTATCGTTATTACAATTGGAACGATGAGCTTTTTTCGCGGCATCTCGTTCATTGTATTGGGCGATCAGGCATTCAAAGGATATCCATCTGAGTTTGCCTATTTCGGTCAAGGTTATGTCTGGTGGGTAATTTCATTTGAATTCGTATTATTTATCGTTGCCGCGATCATATTTTATTATCTGTTGCATTGGACAAATTTTGGCCGTCAGATATTCGTCATTGGCAATAATCCGATTGCAGCGCGATTTTCCGGCGTCCGAGTCGGGCGGGTTAAATTCCTCCTCTTTTCTCTCACAGGATTGATGTCCGGCATGGCAGCAATTTTACTAACCTCCCGGCTGGGTTCAACACGTCCATCCATCGCCTCCGGGTGGGAGTTGGAAATCATTACATTCGTGGTTTTGGGTGGTGTAAATATTCTGGGCGGAGCTGGCAGTATTATCGGTGTGGTGATTGCTGCATTTGTTATGGGAATGGTGACATTTGGTTTTGGCCTTCAGAATGTTCCGGGCATAGTCATGTCGGTTTTCACCGGAGCACTTTTAATTTGCGTCATCGCATTGCCCATCATTGTCAGGCGCCTACGACACGGAGCAAATGAATGAATGACGAAAAATTTGCTTTCAAGATGAAACTGAATTCCGGCCAATTGGCAGAGTATAAACGTCGCCATGATGAAATTTGGCCGGAGCTGGCTGAAGCACTAAAAGAGGCTGGTGTTCGGGATTATTCCATCCATTATGATGATGAAACAAACATCTTGTTTGCAACCATGTGGCGAAGCAAAACCCATGGGTTGGAAGCGTTGTCAAAAACCCAGTTAATGCAGAAATGGTGGGCATATATGGCAGATATTATGGAGACCCACCCGAGTAATGAACCGGTAGCAACACCCCTTGAAACAGTTTTTTATATGGAATGATTGTTGTGGCTGCTGACACCATTATAGGCATCATCGATATAGGGAAAACCAATGCAAAATTTGCTTTGGTAGATGCGCATTCTCGCACCGAAATTGCGGTCCGTACCATGCCAAATACGGTTTTGATGAGCAGCCCCTATCCACACTTTGATATTGATCTCATTTGGGATTTTATCAAACGGTCGATCAGAGAACTGAACCAAGAACATGCAATCCAAGCCATCAGTATTACCACCCACGGGGCATGCGCTGCTCTGGTGGACGAAGATGGAAACCTTGCTCTGCCAGTGCTTGACTATGAGTATGTTGGACCGGAAAAATTAGCTGAAGACTATGCCAAAGCCCGCCCGGACTTTTCAACCAGCTTTTCACCTCGGCTCCCCGCTGGATTAAACCTTGGTGCACAACTCTATTGGCAACAAAACGCTTTTCCAAACGAATTTGAACGCGCTCGCTGGATCATACCATACCCGCAATATTGGGGTTTTCGTCTTTGCGAAATTGCGGCAACGGAAATCACTTCCATGGGCTGCCATACCGATATGTGGAACTTCCAAACCAATGATTATTCAGATTTGGTAATCGAGAATAGTTGGAGAGAAAAGCTGCCACCAATGCTCTGTGCCAGCGATATTTTGGGACCTGTTTGCAAAAGCCAAGCGGAAGAACTCGGCCTTGGCGAAAACGTTCCAGTCTACTGCGGAATTCACGATTCAAATGCGTCTCTTTTACCATACTTGCTGGATCGAGAGGCCCCATTTTCAGTGGTATCAACCGGTACATGGGTCATCGTTGGTTCACCCGGGGGCGATTTGAAAAACCTCGATAAAAATCGCGATTGCCTTGCAAATATTGATGTCTTTGGTCAGCCGGTTCCGTCGGCACGTTTTATGGGGGGAAGGGAGTTCTCCCGCCTGATTAAGGAGAGCGAGCCTCAATCCACAACGATAGATGTCAAACATGTATTACAAGAAGAGATCATACTTCTGCCCTCGATAGAATCTGGTACCGGGCCGTTTCCCCAAGCTCAGGAACAATGGTCCCACGACAAAAACAAACTAAGCCCGGAGGTGCTTTATGTTGTGGTTTCATATTATCTGGCTTTGATGACCGCAGAGTGCCTTAAACTGAGTGATACACATGGTGACATTATTGTAGAGGGACCTTTTGCCCGAAATACCCACTATCTGGCGATGCTTTCCGCCGCCACCAAAAATCGTATTTGTGCGAATGCGGGCAGCACAACTGGAACCAGCATCGGGGCGGCGGCATTGGTATCCATGGAATATGCCAGCACTCAATCGCCCAAACATGAGATTGAATATTTCCATCCCGACGACACGCTGGATTATCATGGATATGCCATAAAATGGCACTTGAAGAACACTTACAGGAACACACCATAGCCGAATTTACATTGTTTCCCGTGAGCCTTCATGAGACAGAATATTGATTTTGCCTAAGAGATGATTTTAGGTTCATCGTAGCCCTTAAGGAGCGAAGATGAGGCATAAATCAGGGACCCGGGGATCGGGTTCAGAACATACGATCCGTACAATCAAACGTAAGACACGCCGCCAATATAGTGCCGAGGAGAAGATCCGCATTGTACTGGATGGC
>JASFYT010000083.1:0-5741 GCA_045047085.1 Rhizobiaceae bacterium
AGCGTTCCGCGTCTTGCCATTCAGCCCCGCCAAGACGCAATAGAGCCGGGCGCACATAGAGCAGGAAGCAAACGAATCCTGCCACCGGATTGCCTGGCAGGCCGAACATTATCGTGTCACCGATTTGCCCAAAATTCATGGGCCGGCCGGGTTTAATGGCCAATTGCCACAGATGACAATTTCCGACCTCTGTTATGGTTCTTATGATGTGATCTTCATCGCCTCTGGATGCACCGGCGGTGGAAATCAGCACGTCATGGGTTTTGGCTGCTTCGATGATTGCATCCCTAACCGTATCTGCTTCATCGGGCAGAATTCCTAAATCCGTAATCTCGACGCCTATTGCTTCGAGCAATGCGGTTAAAAGGTAGTGATTAGAATCGTAAACCTGACCGCGAATGAGCGGCTCGCCAGGGCGGCGTATTTCATTGCCGTTGGACAACAGCGCAATTTTCAGAGGCCTGTATACATTAATTTCAGCAATGCCGAGAGAGGCAATTGCTGCTAAATCCTGCGGTCTTAAACGTGTGCCTGAGGAAATTACTTTTTCGCCGGATTGCAAATCTTCTCCGGCTCGGCGCAGGTTTGCACCTTGTTTTAGTCCCGGCGGGATGGCGACGTATTCTCCACTGTCTTCGCAGTCTTCTTGCATGGCAATTGTATCAGCATTTTCCGGCACCGGAGCGCCGGTGAAAATGCGTGCTGCTTCGCCAGATGCGAGTACGCGGGATTCAATGTCGCCTGCCGGAATTCTTTGACTGATCCTGAAGTTTTCTGGATTTTTGGCGTAATCGTTGTACCCAAATGCATAACCGTCTACGGCAGAATTGTCATAGTTGGGAACATTGCGTGGGGCTGAAATGTCTTCTGCGAGAATTTTTCCGGATGCTTTTGACAGCTCGCAGGTTATGGTTTTTGCGATTGGACGCAGGCGTTCTTTCAGTAGGTTGATGGCCTCGGAATGGCGTAAGCGATCCTTGTCATGAAGGAAGCAATCATTGAGGAGTACTTTTCCCGATTGCAATTGCGCCAGTTGCTCAATTCCTGACATTTGACTTTCCCAGCTTGACCGTATCTGCAATCATATCGGCGATATCTGTGATGGCTTCCTGCGAAAATTGTGGCAATTGGCAATCTGGTTCTGATGCGTCCGTCGCGATTGCAACAACGCTCTCGTCTTCTTTCCAGATAGCTTTGTCGCGCCGAAATTCCATTCGGATTGTCTCTATTTTTGGATGGAACTCTTTCTTGTAACCTTCTATCAGAATGATATCACAAGGAGAGAGTTTTTCCAACATTTCTGCCAATGTTGGTTCATCGGAGTCGGCCAATTCATGCATGATTGCCCAACGTTTGGATGATGTTACAGCAACTTCTCCTGCTCCCGCCATGCGATGGGAATGACTGTCTGTGCCCTCGTGGTCCACGTCAAAATTATGGTGAGCATGTTTGACCGAGGCGACTTTGTACCCCCGTTTGACGAACTCTTCGATGAGTTTACAGATCATGGTGGTCTTACCGGAGTTTTTCCAACCGGTAACGCCGAATATTTTTGGATTGTTCATGAAAAATAGCCTTGGGCGATTGCCAGATCTTCCGGTGTGTTCACATTGAAAAACGGGTCCGAGGTTTCAAACTCGAAATCCACGATGCAATATGGATAGCGTTCGACAAACAACATTACTTTGCGGTTTTCTTCATCGACCAGAAATTTGTGTAAATCATCTGCCAGAGAAATGGACCAGAGGCCAAAGACTGGATGGCGTCGATTATCGGATGAGGCCAGCGCAATTGCTTCTTTGTCGTTAGGAATTTCCGCAAGTAACCTTTCCGCCAGTGAATTCGGGAAGAATGGAGTGTCTGCGGCAATAGAAAGAACGTATCTGCAATTTGGTGCATTAGCTTCGCACCAACGCATGCCTGCCAAAATTCCTGCCAATGGTCCTGCAAAACCTTCTACAGTGTCTGCTTGTACTGGCAGGTCGAAATGTGAAAAGCGGCCGGGGTCGCCATTGGCATTGATGAGAATATTGCTGGTCTGGTTTTTTAAGCGACTAATTCCATGCTCGATTATGGGTTTTCCGCCCAGTTCCAACAGGCTTTTTTCCTGCTCTCCCATACGACGCGAAAGACCACCGGCCAGAACGACGCCAACTATATCAGAAGGATTGGTCACTTTTTTGATCCTTCATCGACCTTTGAAATATCTGCATCAAATGTGATGCGGTCTTGCCCTGAAAGGGCTACGAAACGTTTTCCGCGCGCGCGGCCAATCAATATTAATCCAGATTTTTGCGCCAGTTCAACACCCCATGCTGTGAATCCTGAACGGGAGATCAAAATGGGGATACCCATCATTACAGTCTTAATCACCATCTCCGACGTCAGCCTGCCAGTGGTGTAGAATATTTTGTTGGCGGGATCGATGTTTTCGCGGAACATCCAACCTGCAATCTTATCGACAGCGTTGTGGCGACCCACGTCTTCCATATAGGCAATTACGCGGTTTTCTTCGCACAAGACGCAGCCGTGAATGGCCCCTGCGGTCAGATACAGACTGGGTTCCGTGTTGATTTTTTTGGTTAGTTCGTACAGCCAACTTGTTTTCAAAACTGCATCGGTACTGAGTTTAATATCATCAAAGGCATCGATCACGTCGCCGAAGATGGTTCCTTGAGCGCATCCGGAGGTGCGAACTTTCTTTTTCATCTTCTCTTCGAAATTTGTTTCTTCGCCGGTTCGAACCACCACAACACCAAGGTCATCATCATAGTCGATAGCGTCAATTTTGTCGCCTTGCTTCAACATGTTTTGATTGAGCAAATAACCAAGTGCCAGCAGGTCCGGATGGTCACCGATTGTCATCATGGTGACGATTTCCTGGGAGTTCAGATAGAGTGTTAGCGGACGCTCGATGATGACACGGGTATCAATCGGATTGCCGTTTTGGTCCACTCCTGGGATTGTAGAGGAAAGGTTCGGATTTTCCGGGTCGGGTTTTATGATAAATTCTGCGGACACGTTTTTACCCTAAGCGGATTTTCCAGTTTTGATCAGGTAATCAACATACCCCACATAGAGCGCCGAGCAAACAGCCAGCAACGCGGAAACCAACATTACTATGAAAAGTACAGAGGCCGTTCCATGGGCTGATACCAGAGTGCCGGCCAGTGCTGAAATGATTGCGCCGCCACCAATTTGTAAACTGCCGCCTAGCCCGGAGGCCGTCCCCGCCAATTTGGGGCGTACGCTGACGATACCGGCACTTGTATTCGGCAGAACCATGCCGTTTCCGAAACCAACAAAAAACATTGGGCCAAATACTGCTGCTGGATGTGTAAAACCAAGATTTAGCAGGCCGATGCATATTAAGAGGCCGAACATTACCGTAAGGGAACCGATGAATATCATTTTGAGCAAGCCTAGCCTTGCAGACATGCGCCCTGATGCAAAATTGCCCAATATGTAACCAATGGCAACACAACCAAAGTAAAGGCCATATCGAGTGGGAGTGAGGTGTAATACTTCAGTCGCTACAAACGGGCCGCCGCCTAATAACGCAAAAAACGCACCAGAGCTAAAAGCAGCGGTCACTACGTAACCCCAAAACCTGCGAGATCTAAATAATTCGGGATATTGGCGGAATTGATCACGAAAACTGGTATATTCTGTTTTATTGGTTTCACCCATATCAATGTAGGCAATTATGAGAACGATAATTCCCAAGGCCAGCATGAGCATGAAACTGGCTTGCCAACCATAAAGTTCATCAAGCATACCGCCAATTACGGGAGCAATCATCGGACCAATTGCCATTCCCATGGTCACATACGCAATCATGCTTGCAGCTTCCTCTGGTTTATAGAGGTCGCGGACAATTGCTCGACTTAATACCATACCGGCAACCGATGATGCTTGAATGATGCGCCCAAGAATTAACAATTCAACACTGTTAGCAGCTATACAAATCAACGTCCCCAACAAGAAGAACACCAGGCAATTTAACATGACATTGCGCCGCCCGAAGCGATCTGAGAGAGGGCCAATCACCAACTGTAAAACAGCCGATGCTGCAAGATAAACCGATATGGTCAATTGCATGACGGCGGCTGGGGCAGAAAAATATTTTGCCATGGAGGGGAGAGACGGCAAGAACATATTCATGGTGATACCACCAAGGCCTGCGACGCACACTAATGTCAGCAGATTCGGCGGACTTCTTTCAGCCGCGATTCTTTTATTGGGCATTGGATATCCGGACTGTAGTTGGAGTTTCACACGGATGCATGAACGGTTCCTGGGAGGGGATATTTGTAGTTTGAACTTGTACTCCATAGGCGTCAATAGAAAATTTAACATGTATATTTTTGATGAGTAATCATGCCAAGGCCTTTAGGGCAGGTGCATAAATCAACACTATAGAACAGTGCTAACTAATACGTCCTGGCTCTAGCCAATCAGAGAAACGCGGTTTCCGGAATGTCGTTCCAACCTACCAGCCATGGTTAGCTCCAAAAGTACCAGCTGGACTTCACCGGCAGTTGCACCGGAAAAGCGGATGATATCGTCCACCTCTACCGGCGATGCGCTGAGTGAAGTTATTATCTGATCGCGTATGGTGTTACTCACATCGTGGGTCGGTTTATCTGAGGAACCGTCATCTTCACTGAAACTGTCATAGGGCAATTGTGGTTCATTCATAGGGGTGAGGTGTTCAAGCATGTCTTCAATGTCTGTAACTAAAATTGCGCCCTGTTTGATGAGATGATTGGTGCCGTCGCTACGTGGGTCAAGTGGAGAACCGGGGATTGCGAATACCAGTCTGCCTGTTTCATTTGCAAGACGCGCGGTAATGAGTGAGCCAGAACGTTTGGCTGCTTCCACCACGAGAATTCCCATGGAAAGCCCCATGATGATCCTGTTGCGGCGAGGAAAATCTCTTGCTCGTGCTTGCCAGCCCATGGGCATTTCGGAAACAATGGTGCCGTTATATGCCAGTATTTGTTGGACCAGATTGGTGTTTTCTTCCGGGTATATTTTGTCCAGACCTCCGGCGAAGGCAGCGATTGTGCCACATTCCAGAGAGGCTTTATGTGCATTGGCGTCAATGCCACGGGCAAGACCCGATACGACCACATAGCCTTCCATGCCAAGTTCGGAGGCAAACTTCTGGGTAATTTTACAACCCAGAATGGACGCATTTCTGGAACCTACGATACCGACGCTTTTTTTGTTGAGGGTTTTGATGCTTCCTTTAACGCATAACAAAGGTGGGCAATGGTCGGCCATGCGCAAATAGCTTGGATAATCCGGTTCGCACATGGCGATAAACTGGGCGTTGAAGTGGCTGCAGACCTGATATTCACGCTCGGCATCGGCTTCGGAGCATATTTTAATGCGGGCTGCTGCACCGCCCCGTTTGGCAAGTTCTGGAAGTGCGTTGAGGGCATCATGTGCGGTATAGTACCGGGCTAGTAGGTCACGGAAGGTGGCCGGACCGACATTTTCCGAGCGAATTAAGCGCAGCCAGTTCAGACGTTCCTGATCGTCTAATGTCTTGTTGCTATCCGGCATTTTTATCCCTTTTGGCCAATTTTGCTTTCACTGCCATTGAGTAGGCGTTTGATATTGGAGTGGTGCTTTAGCCAAATAATCAATGTTAGCAGAGCGAACAACTCTGCCCATTGCACATAGCCAAGCCAGTAAAGTGCAATAGGTGTGGCTAGAGTTGCCAGCAATGA
>JASFYT010000084.1:0-7559 GCA_045047085.1 Rhizobiaceae bacterium
CGCAAAAAAGCTTTCTTTGGCAAATGTGGTTTCGCTTACCATTGTCAGGCCAACTTCTTCACAGTTTGCCCGTGTGATACTGGTTAGATCATCAAGACTTTCCAATGTGTCCTGAAATATCGTTACGCTGAAATGATGTTTACCAAAACCAATACGCCTGGAGACAAGATCATCTTTGGCCTCAATCAATTTTGCCTGATCACTTAAACGATTATCCTCTGCCGACTCCATTGCAATATCGGTATGCTTCAGCATCTTTTTGGCTTTGTTGGTAGAGCAGGGCGTATAGCTATTAGTAATGACCATATCCATCGGCATTTCCAGACGATCCAGAATGGTTGCCCAGGTGTTCGGGCAATAATTCTTGATGGACATGATGCGCCCATAGCGGTGCTTGTCGTTTTGTTCCTTGATGATGAAATAGTCACCCTGAAAATGATACCTGTCAGCCACGATGGGAGCAGTGATCGGGCCGGATGTTTTGGCGGGTAAAATGATGGATGCACGGCGACCAACCAGTTTGCCCATAAATCCAAGCAATGTCCCGTCTGACAGTTTCAGATTTGTGCATTTTCTGGGCGTGACAATAGCTTCAAAGTGCTTCGCAATTGAACGCAGTTCAGCAATCAGGTTAAATGTTTCCGAAACATGGGCCTCATTATTTTTAAATATGTTTCCGAATATTTTCTTGGCAGATACTACCCCTAAGTTTGGGCGTATACAGAAGGTCACAATGATTTTTCTGGTTTTTAAACCCGATGCGTTCAAATGCGCATACCAGCGTTGATCTATCGCATTCGCAAAAGCGTTGTTCGTCGATTTATTCGGATGCAATGGTTTTGCATCATTGATGATCTTGTGAATATAGATGCCACAACGCGGGTTCATGGTTTGCAGCATCATATCGAAGTTTTGCATTGCCGCATCGACTTCACGATCATCAGACATGGAAGCGGTTAGACCTTGCACTTCCATACTGGTAATCAGATCGCCGTCATATGTACGCAGTATCGTGTCGGTTACAGCCGAAGTGTACGGCATATGGGCATGAAGGAAGTTTTCTGAATTACGCGCCAAAGACATTGCGAGCCGCCCCCAACACTTCATTCAACCCAAAACACTTCGCCTTTACGGCCAGCATTTCCAGATATCGCGGCTCTTTTTGGGCAGCAAAAAACAAAATCAAAAACGAGGGAATGGCAAAAACTACCAATACGATCAGACCAAGACCGAATAATTGTGTCACCAACAGTGAAATCAACCATGCCATCATATAGTAAATTGGCATCGGGCCAAAAAACGCAGGCTGGGTGACAGCGGTATAAACAGTGTTTTCCTGCACGATCAGGTGCCACCCAAACTGGTCATAATGCTCTCTGCATTGCGCACGACAATGAAGCTGATAACCACCAAGGCCATTGGCCAGATAGGAATTTCCCGATCCCGCGCGAAAAACCCTTTATAGGCGGCCCAAGCCAGAGCAAGAGCACCAACCGCAATAGCGAATGTCCCTGTGAAAAATGCCAGTAGATCAGTCACAATGGTTTCACCGGCAGACAGATCAATCGCAGCATCCGCTGGAAGTGTGAATACCGTTGTAGCCATTACCGCAGCTACACAAACGGGTAAGACCTTATTATTCAGTTCCATATTAATTTTCCTTTGGTTCTGTTTGGGGGAGTGACGCCAAAATCCAGTTTGGGAAGCTTGGTAAAATTCATGGGTTTTAATGCAGGCCCCATTTTGGCTTTGGTCCAAATTGTTCTGACGTAGTTTTGAGTTTCGCGATAAGGTGGAATGCCACGATATTTGCGCACAGCACCCGGGCCTGCATTGTATGCAGCCAGTGCGAGCTTCCATGAACCGAAGGTGTTTTTTTGAGTTCTCAAATACCGTGCGCCACCTTGCAGGTTTTGCAATGCGTTATATGGGTTTACACCCAATGCTTTTGCGGTGGCTGGCATTAATTGTGCCAAACCGATTGCGCCTTTTGGTGATTTTGCGAGGGCGCTAAAGCCGCTTTCCTGTCTGATTAATTCTACGAAAAGTTGCTCAGGAATATTGTGTGATCTTGCGATTGCGCGCGTGATATTTTCCAGGGCTGCATTATTTTTGTTGTTTGATTTTGGAAGTGCTGCGGTTTTTACCGTTTGCGTTATTGTTGGCCGTTCAAGTGATTTTGTTGATGCTTCGAAAAGCATTGAGCCGCCGGCGTGTAGTGAAGTGGTTGATATAAAAAACCAACCAAGTAGTGCAATTAATTTAGATAGTAGTTTTGGTTGTATTGTTTGCGTTTTGCAAAGTAGCAGTCTCACCTTTAAAAAGCGGTACCACCGCACTTTTGAACCCAATGCTATGGCAGAATGAAATAACCCCGATAGCTGTTTTAATAATTCTTGGTTCAATATTAATATGTTGCACAAGTAAGAACCGCTCAGAATTTTCTGGATCGGTTCCATAGACATACCATTCGCCAGTCCATGTGCTCCCATTCTTTTCAGCATCAACTTCACTAACAATCTCAACCAAGCCACCCGCCTCAGCGATTTTCTTTAAACCGCTTACAAGTATCACTGGTGATCTATCCTTCATTTTCATGGTTATCCTCGATTAAGTTTATCGAGGTTTTAAACTAAAATAATCGGCTTAGCATTACACAAAGCAATCATAACAATTCTACTCTACCATAAGATTAATATTTGACAATAAGTTATTAATAGATAAAAGAATATATTATGGAAAAACATAATAATCGAATTATTCTTTATTAAAGAGGGAACCCAATGGTCAAAATCAAACCCAAGATAGCCGTGTGTGCAGCAATTCTGCTGTCCATCACGGCTTCAGCACTCCCAACCATTACCCACGCTCAAACCGCAGGCTTTATTCTGTCTGCATGTGATGATCCGGACGGTGATGGTTTTGGTAATACTCCCGCTGGTGGTGAGCCTTGTGGTGTCACAAGCGTAACCGGCCCAGCCGCCACATCGTCTATTGACCCCGACAGTGTTGGCTCACCTGAAATTATCAATGGTTCAATCCAACAAGTGGATTTGGGTGAAGGTTCAGTAGGCAGCTTTCAGGTCATTGATAATTCTTTGACCCAAAATGATCTGTCTACAAATTCAGTTGCGGCAGATGAATTAGCGGATAATGCCGTAGATAGTGCCGCCGTAATTGATAACTCCCTCACAGCCGCTGATTTGGCCGCTGATTCCGTAACCGCAAGTGAATTGGCTGACGATAGTGTTGATGCTGCCGCGATCCAGACAGATGCCGTTGGCTCTGACGAAATTGCCACAAATGCAATTGGTGCCGATGAGCTGGCCGACAACAGTGTTGACACTGGTGCCATTATCGACGGTTCAGTGGCAATTGTTGATCTAAACCAAGATGTGATTGATCTAATTGATGCCGCTGACGGTACACCAGACGATGACAGTGTTGGCACCGATCAGATCATCGACAATTCAATCACCAAAAACGATCTGGCAGATAATTCAGTGGATGGTGACAACATTGTCGATAACTCCGTTACCCAAAATGACCTGTCCGATAACTCGGTAGGCGGCGACCAAATTATTGATAATTCGGTTACACAGAATGATCTTGCGGATAACTCCGTGGGTGGTGATCAGATTATCAACAATTCAATCACGCAAGACGACATAGCAACAGATGGCGTTGGTTCCGACGAGATTGCGACAGACGCCGTTGGCTCTGATGAGATCATTGCAAATGCAGTGGGTGCGGACGAATTGGCTGATGACAGTGTTGACACAGCAGCAATCCAAGACCGTTCAGTAACAATCCGCAAATTGGGCGGTGATGTGATTGATCATACCACGGCTGGTGATACACGGACGTTGCGCTCTGCCAATGATTATACAGACAATGCGATTGCCAGTGTAACAGCCTCAATTGGCCACAACCGTGACATCGCTTCCGACGGTATTGCAATTGCGCTTGCATCTAAAGCACCAACACTGCCAGCCGGTGCAAATCAAGCCATTACAATGGGTTTTGGTCACTATGACGGCAGAACCGCTTTCGCTGGTGGTTTCACCGCCCGTGTTGCACCCCGCAGTCAGCTTTATGGCACCGTCGGTATTGGTTTCAACACAGGCAAAGTCGGCCTGAGTGCTGGCTACCAATACTCTTGGTAATTCCCAAATTTTAACAATTTCCCCACGCCGCTTTGTGGCGTGGAGATCACTCCGTCCAGTAACGGGCATAACTTAACTAAGGAAAATAATATGAAGAAACTCACTCTAACACTGGCTTTGCTGGCCTTGGCGACAGGTACGTCAGCACTTGAGTTCTCTCCAGGCGATCAAGGCGTAAATCCGGATGGATCAACATTCGTTGTAACTGCCGGTGCGCCAGTTGCTGAAATCGACAAGCGCGGTCAGCAAGACAAGTAAGGCGTTTCTCACACTCCCTTGAGAAATACCAAAGAGAGCGGCGGTTTTATCGCCGCTCTCACAAGCCAACACCTTTTCGAAAATGAAATACCCCGTTGATCGACGGGATATTTCATATCCGAGAAACATCAAAATGCGGTGATAAAATGAAAACCAGTAAAGAGCCGATTTACCAGCACAACATGAAGCCGGTTCAATTATCTTTCGGACATTTTTGTTATGTGATTCTGGTACTCATAGTCATTTTTATTCCCGTAGTGGCCATAAAATTTAATTTCTTGTGGATCATCACAACCTCAGTTTTTTCGGTAGTGGGTGCAGCATTCTTGACAGCTCACGCCAATCAGAAACGCAAAGGGTGCTGATCGTGTCTTATCAGCCCAGACAACCGGAATTTCCAGACTTCTCCGCCGAGTGGCAATCTCTCAGGCATACATGCCTTGCCGATCAACGGGCCATTACATGGCCGAGAACTGCTAAGCCACGCCGCCCTTACGTGCATCGCGCCAAGGTTAATGATGCGAGCGAAGGGCAGGGGGATCACCCTTACGGTGCCGAGTCCCACTGCAAAAAATGCAAGTGGCAATCCGAACCCAAGGAGTTATCCAATGATACGTAAACGCCTGAAACCCTTCGCGCTCGCGACAATCGCTGCCAGTTGCGCCGCTATTCCAAGCACAGCCTTGGCCTACTGTATGGATCATTCGATTTTACTTTGCATGGCTGGTGGCTTTCCTCCGGGCGCGGTTTGCAACAAAGCCTTAGCCGTTGTTATCAGACGCGTAACACCGTTTCCATATGAGCCACCCTTGCAGCTTTGGCGATGTCCATTTGGCGCGTTAGCACCGGCCCCTTATAAACAATCAATACCCCAACCAATCAATGCCGTATTTGCACAATCCGCACGGGCAACCGAGGCCAATATACCTCAAGCTGCCAGACTTTGGCTGGCACAAGAAACGGGCGACGACTTTTTGGCCTTCACACGTGAACTTAGGGTCATTTATGGGTCAGGGTTTCATCAACCGGCTAACGAACGTCATACGGAAAGCTGGCACACAACCATTCAGGTTTGTGACAACGAAAGCAAGAATTGCAGAGTATCACAGTACGGCACAGGTCTCGGCTCAGGCGAAAATGGCAATGTTGGTATCCCTGCGTTTCCCGGCGTTGCCTACACGCACCATTCTGACCTGTTCGACAAAAGCATCAGCATCAATCGAACCACCGGTCGTGCGGTAGCACTTCTCTACTGGGATTTTAAGGGCAATCCGACCCTTACCGAGTGGATTAAATACTAAGGTTATGGGCGTGTATTCAATCTTACACTACATATTGCGCCCAAACCAATGTATAATTCCGACTCACTACAAGAATCATAATGAGCAGCAACAGGAGCAAAACGACCCCCCAGAAAAGCAAAACCCCGCAGGGCGAACCTTACGAGGAATGGCAATTATAAATTCTGATCAATTTATTTCTACCACTCCGAGAATCAGTAAACAAGTAAAAAACGCAGTTTATGCGAATAATATTCTGATGCCTTCGCTCTGCCCTAAAAAACAGGACAGAAAATGAGCAGTAATAACCGGGCCACCGCGCCTATAAACGAACCCAATTACAACATAAATAACAGCGAAGGCTTCGCTGTCTTGCCAGGCACAATGATGCGCGGCGAGCTGGAAGGGCTTTTACTCGATGTAAGTAACCACATCGACATGTCAGACAGCCTGCTAAAGTGCCTTCTGACCATGATGCGCGAGACACGCCCCTCTGACTGGACAGACCCCACCAAAGAGCCGATTTGCTTTACAATGCAAAACAACATCGCCTTTCTCGTCGGCAAGGACGCGCGATCCGTGCGCCGTGACGAATTTGCCCTAGAGAAAGTTTTTCAGTTCATCCGCAAGGAAGTTGCCGGAAATGGTAGCCGGTGCCGCTTTAAGATGGGTGGCGATAGTGAGTTCAGGCAGGGCCTTTCCTTCTCGCCCTTGATTGAAGCCGTGCCCGATCTATTGGCATTACGTGAACGCGTGCGCAGCGACCGGCAACAGACAATACGCCTGAAGCGTATGTGCAGTGCCTTGCGCCGCAATGTGAAGAACAGCCTTATGGCCCTGCAACCGCGCTTCCCGGACAATGCAGAGCTGCAAGTTATAGCAAACCGTTTTCTCGACTGGCCGCGTCGGTACGCAGCATTCAAGACACTGACAGCCCTTGAAGATCACTATCAAGACGTGTTGATAACATCTGAAGCAATTGATGATCTTAACCAATTGTTCACAGATATGTCCGCTCAAGCGGTCACCAGAGTCCGCCCATATATACAAGATACAACTCAAGATACTTCTGTAACTTGTAACGCAAGCGTGAATAAAAGGACTGACGATAAATCGTCAGACACCAATACTTTAACAGCTACGCCTAACGGCTCCGCTGATTGCTTAGAAAACAAGTATGCGGCGGCCAATCTGGAGTGCAATAACGAATTTACCGAAAACCTGACACCAAACCGCCTATTCTGGTTGAGTTCAGAGGAAATGCAGCTCTACATCACAGGGCACCAAGGCGAGAGAGCCACCCCGAATGCAATGGATTTCATCCTGGCATCCATTGATAGACTGGCAGAGTTGGGCATCAACCGATCAGCCTACAATGCGGCCCTTGAGCAGATGGGTGATATGGCAACGGCCCTTTGTATCCTGATTATTGACCGCAACCGGTTCCACCCGGAAACACCTATTAAAAATCCGGGCGGCGTTTTGCGCGCCATGACAGCACGACACAGGGCAGGGGCCTTGAACCTCACCGGCAGCCTCATCGGAATAACAGAACGGGATAAAGCATGACGGATCTCTTTGCTCACAAAGACCGGCAACGCCTAACGGGTTTTTATGCGGCTTTAATCAGCCATTGCGAGGCGGAAATTACCCGAATGCGGACAGGTTTACAGCTTGAATTGCGCAGGATCAAAAGTCCGGACGCACAGGCCGCGCACTAGGCTATTTACACCACCGACGACTGTTGTTCTCGGTGGGCCTAACTGATGGGGTGGATGCCCCTCCCCAAACGGCATCGTAATGTGCCAAGGTGGTGTTGTAACGCCACCACAAAAAAGGAGAAAGCATCCATGGA
>JASFYT010000085.1:0-12516 GCA_045047085.1 Rhizobiaceae bacterium
CATATGGGATTCAATATCCATGCGCTTGAATGAAACAGGTTGAATTGACCTGAAACGGAACGACACGTCATTCCCAAATGGGTTCAATCGGTTGCGCAAGTATTTGCTCTAGTTTGAAGCTTCCTGCTCCAGATACCAGACTGCATCATTGTCCGCGTATCAGGAATTCAAATCCCTCTACCACTGGCGACAAACTCTACAATTTCAGACTATTGTAAAGAAATTTTGTTTCAAATTTTCTTTGAATCACGGGACTCAACTCAAACACTCGAGAGTACCGATTGGATTTTCCAATTTTTACTCGCTCCAATGGCTGCAATGCAGACTTAGCTGCAGTTCGCTGCGACTGCACAAAGATCCGCACTTTCAATCAGGCCACTTCGAAAAGGCCGGTTTTCAGACATTCGTTCTCAGACAAATTTTGAAGCTGCGATCCGTGCTATAGTGCTGGATCTATACCGCGCATACGAAAGCAATCCCGCGCTAGAGGTGGGAATAGCAAGTGGCCGAACTGCGTTGCAGAGGAGTAAAGACTCTTTGCATGGTGTAGCTCTACTTTCACCGGTGAGTTTCCTTGATGCAATGAAAGTTCTGTTAAAGCAAGGTCATGTTATCAAGACGACCCCCCATTGGGACGACCCGTCACAAAAACATAGCCGGACGGCACGCTATCAAGCGTCCCCTTCCTTACTCTCGGAGATTCGTGTGGCTGGAGCATCTGTTGTTGCTTTGAGTCGCCCCAATGAAGTGGGGGGCATTCGACTGAAAGATGAGAAAAAGAAACTTGTTCATTACCGGGATGATCCATTTGCAAGTGAGGCTGGGGTCAGACTACGGACTATCAATGACATGCTGCAAAACCATTGGGCAGACTTAGCGTTGATGGAAGAAAAATTGTCGAGCGAGTTAGGTAAGATCACTGGCAAACGAGATGGCGAGGCTGCCGAGTCCTTCGATTTTGCCGCAAGGACTGTGTATCGTGTATTCAATAACAATGATTGGGGACAAGGTGGACGATTCTATGGTGCATGGTGGCAAAGTTGCCCGAGTAAGCTAAGGCCGTATATTCTTATCGATGGCAAGTGCACTGTTGAGGTGGACTATTCAGGGTTGCATGCAGCAATGCTCTTTGCAAAGGAAGGTTTACCTATTCCAGATGATCCCTATAAGCAGTGCTTATCTACGCCTGAGAGCAAGATTGAACGCAAGTTGGTAAAGCAAACTTTCAATGCACTTTTGAATGTTAGTGGTGTGGAAAAATTAAGAGAGATAGATGGTTACTCCGAAGAGTTGACTGGGCGACCATGGGGCGAGTTCAAGAAATTTATCGTAAACCAATATCCTGAGTTCAGGCAGCACTTCGGAACGGGTGTTGGACTGCGTTTACAATGGGTTGGGCTCTAAATCAGACATTCGACCAGTTGATGCCGGATGGCGGTTTTGTCCGTTTTCCTTACGCGACAGGGACGTGGCTGGTTCAGTGAATACACCCAATATACATTTCGCCAAATCGTTTACGTGCCGCATTCGCTACTGCCTGCTCAACACTCTCGTCAACTCGTAGACCGTAAGGCTCCACCTCAACGATTGCGTGGTCGAAGTCATCTTTTGGATGCGTTTTGTTTGCGTGTAAGAAGGCGTGGCGTATTCCTGCCCACATTTCAAAGCCGAGTTCGATTTCGTTGTCGTAACCGGAGTCCTGAATCCTAACTTTCTTGTTAATGTGCCCAAGCGCGTCGAGAAGCATTATTCCCGATGTGTGTGCAGCAAGATCAGCAACTTGTATGCCTGCAACTGTTTTTGAATCTTGCTCAAAATGGAATTGGCACTGCTCAAAACACTCAAGCTCAGCAGCCAGTTTGTTCCCTGCAGACTTTGGCGAAAACAAGCCTTCATCGAAAAACACTTCGTGCTGCTGCCCTTGCAAGCTGTCATGAGTGATAGCATTTTCGAGTAGCCGCAAAGATGCAGGCCCTATGTTCTTATCCCCTGTGACGATACATACAGCGACCCGGCATTTATGCCGAATGAACTCCCTGAGTCTCGAACGCAACTCCTGCAAGCTGGAATTATCTTGCATCTGGTTTGACGACTTGAACTCGAATTTTGAAGGGTCAAATCCTTTCTCGACAAAAAGAGAGGTCAATTCATGTTGCGGGTCTGTCTCACAAATGGCGAAGGCGGACAAAGAAAAACCGCGGCCATGATGTTTGCTGTCATCCAAGAAGAAATACGCCATTAGCGGTGTATAGCAGGCGTTGACGATGTGCGAAAGATCAACCATTCGCTAATTTTTCGAACAGCAGCTTCGCCCCCTAAGCAGTAAATGAACTATCTAAATGCTGTAAGCTGCATGAATGTATGCAATGGTAAAGCTACACCGCAGCGATGGATGAGGTGGCCAACGGCAGCTGAGGGCCGATACAAGTTAAGTGTTACTTTTCTTCAGTTTCCACAATGTGGTTTATGATTTGTCTTGCTCTCCTGTGGCCCAGTGCCTCGGCTTGATGGAGATATGCCAAACCTTCTTTGTGGGTCTTTGGATCAGTAATAAGGTGTATTCCCAAATTTAGAAGTATACTTGTATCATTTGTATCCAGATTATGTGCTTTTCTGAGTAAGGGCACGACGTAATTCAGCTGTTTGAGTGATACATATGCACAGGCCATACCGTACCACCCTCCAGCTATGTCTGGATGCTTTTCTGTAAGGTACTTGTATTCACCGAGCGCCAGCTGATGCTCACCCGCTAGACCATGTGCTGTTGCTTTTAGGTCATGTAGATTAGCTGCATCGGGAGAGTGTTTTAGATTTTCCGTTATCTGAAAAATCACTTCCCCATAGTGCTCTTGCTGAATCAATTGCTGCATCCTTGCGGTAAACTCTTGCTCATGCATCTCCGACGACTTTGCTGACCTGTGGGAGATTTTTGTCCGACTTGGACTGGGTATAATCGATGGAGGATCAAAGACCACTCTTTCGAGTGTGTTTGTCCCAAGTCGTTTTTTAATTTCGAAGAGCTTAACTTCTGTTTCAGAGTGCTCTTTGAGCAATTCAATATAGTGGTTGCGCCTATCAGCGGGGCATCGCAGCCCAAAGATAAGTTCTTCCAATGGCCCCGGTTGATCACAAAGGCCGGAGAATGCCTCAACATACCTCATCTCTTCTTCATATTTCCATGAATTAGGCTTAGTCGAAATTACCCGCTGAAATGTTTCGTCAGCGAATGAGATTTTCATGCTTGAGGTATACGACAGAACCATATTTCTTCCCGCTGATTGGAAGGACAACTTCGTCTAGGTACAATTTGTCCGCCACTTTGGGTCGATCGCGGCGGATCACCTTGGCATATTGTGACCCGAATTTTGCAATCTAGGCGCGGATGGTCTCGTAGCTGACCGCAACACCGCGTGCGGCCAGCAAGTCCTCAACATCACGCAAACTCAAGGGAAGCCTGTGATAAGCCCAGATAGAGTAGGCGATTATTTCTGGAGGGAAATGATGGCCTAAGAAAGCGCCAGTTTGCTTGGGTTTGGTCATACGACTACATACCCCTACCAGAAATGCCCCGCAATTTGACGATCCCAGGAAAACTACCGCGACCAGCTATTTACACAAATTCTTCTGACATGACCATTCAAGCTGTCAATGTATTGAGATCATCAAATTTTAATTGAGTTGATGCGATTCAGTATCATTCAGGCGGAGTTGCATAAGAACACGTGAAATGAAACGTTTCATATTGACAAATTTGGAATTTCCTATTCAAGTAACTTATGATTTGGCCCCAATGGGGAAAGTCGGGTTCGCATTCGCTTTGATGCCTGTAGTCGGCTAAATAACCTTTTTAAAATGTGCATTGATTGAGTATATTAACCTTGCCAAATGTTTTTGATAAAATGCCAACTGTTAAAGATGTCGCCCGTCAAGCTGGAGTGTCTGTGGGCACGGTTTCACGCGTGCTTGCCAATGAACCTTCTGTTAAAAAACACTTAAGAGACAAGGTCGAGGCTGCCATATTAGAGCTTAAATATCGGCCAAATTTTGCAGCACGGGCGCTGCGCACCAACCAAATCGATATGATCGGTTTTATCGTACCGGATATTACGAACCCGTTCTTTGCTCAACTCGCGCAAGGAATTGAAGCCCAAGTTGACATGCGTGGACATACCGTCATGCTTGCGAGCTCACATAATGATCCAAAAGTCGAATTAAAGCATATCAACGCGTTTATTGATCGCTCCGCGCGCGGTATCGTTATCATCGCGGTGTCTGATATCAAGAACTTTGACATAAAGACTGATATTCCCATTGTCTCACTTGACCGACGTTTTGCCGATTATCCGCTCGTTGCGACCAACCACATTGCAGGTGCGACGCTCGTTGCTGATCATCTTTATGACCTTGGACATCGACATATTGCCTATATTGCCGGTTCGAAAAACACTGAGGTGGGCCGTGCGCGACAGCTCGGTTTTGAGCAACGGATACATCAACTCAGCAGCTCAAGGGATCCCATTCAACTGGATATTCACTTCGGCCGCTTTGATTATGAGTCAGGTGAAGAAATTGCGCGTCAGATATTGAATGTGCCACTTGAACAACGGCCTACAGCAATTGCTGCAGCAAGTGATCAGCAAGCCATTGGAACACTACGTGTTGCTCGAGATCTGGAACTTAAACTTCCGCACGAACTGTCGGTTGCCGGATTTGATGATATTACATTGGCGCACTTGGTCGTTCCGCGTTTGACAACGGTTCGTCAACCTACCGATGAGCTGGCGCGACGCGCGCTTGAGATTGTTTTTTCCGAGGTTAAGGACAATTCGGACCATACAATTGACGGAGTGCTTATCCATAGGGGATCGACAAGCGAGTTTGGTAAACCTGCCCCAAGAATAGAGCGATGAATTAGCGAAAAGGAATAATGATATGCTTAAGGGAATTCACCCCGCATTAAATAGTGAGGTCCTCCAAGCACTTTGTGCCATGGGACACGGTGACGTCTTGGTTCTCGCAGATGGAAACTTTCCATCTGACTCGGTCGCTCGTCAAACTCAATTCGGCAAGCTTTTAACAATGGAAAATATTTCGGCAACGGAGGCAATGGGAGCGATACTTTCAGTTTTTCCGCTTGATACACCGCTGCAGCCTTCGGTTGGCCGCATGGAGGTAATCGCTAGTCCTGATGAAATCCCACCCATTCAAAGTGAAGCTCAAGCAATTATCGATGCCAATGAGGGCAGCCCATCACCAATGTACTCGGTGGAGAGAATGGCATTCTATGAAATGGCAAAGAAAGCCTACTGCGTCATCTCGACAGGTGAGGATCGTTTTTATGGATGCTTTTTGTTGACCAAGGGCGTTATTCCAGCCGGTGACTTGCAACGATGAGTGAGAAATCAGGTATTGTTATTCTGGGGATTTTCGCTGCCGATACGGCCTATCACGCAAAACGATTACCTAAGATCGCCGAAACCCTCATGGGCTCCGGGTTTTCGTTAGGTCCAGGTGGTAAAGGTTCAAATCAGGCCGTAGCCGCGGCAAAAGCTGGCGGCGATGTCACATTTATTTCTCGGATTGGCAAAGACACTTTTGGCCAATTGGCATTGTCCACTTATAAAGATGCAGGCGTGAGGCCAAGCTTGATAGAGATGGACGACGAAGCAACCGGCACAGCATTTATTTTTGTTAATGAAGACAATGGAGAGAATGCAATTATTGTAGTGCCGGGCGCTGCGGGAAAAATATCTGTTGAAGATGTCGAAAACAACCGCGATGTTATCGCAGGCGCGTCTGTTTTTGCCACTCAGCTTGAACAACCCATAGCGGCTGCCAAGCGCGGTTTGGAAATCGCACGTGACGCAGGCGTGACAACCATTTTCAACCCAGCCCCCGCAAAGTCCTTTCCGGACGAATTATACGCCTTGTCCGATTATCTGGCACCCAATGAAATTGAAGCTGCTGATATGGTTGGGTTCTCGATTGAAAGCGAAGACGACGCACGTCGGGCAGGTGACATTCTTTTGCAAAAAGGGGCTGGTACGGCGTTGATTACTCTCGGGGCACAAGGTGCTCTTTATCACACTTCAGATTACAGCGAATTAGTTCCTGCAATCAAGGTAGAGAATGTGGTTGATACCTCAGGTGCTGGGGACGCGTTTCTGGGTGGTTTTGCATCAGCATTGTCGCAGGGGATCCCACCGTTGGATGCTGTGCGATTTGGTTGTGCCACGGCGGGCATTGCTGTTACGCGACATGGTACAGCGCCTGCAATGCCGACATTGAGCGAAATTAAAAGCAAGCTTTGAGTTTTACGATGGCGAGATAGCAATAAAATGGGGTTGAATTCATGTCAGCCCCATTTTTGTTTCATGGCTTGGAAACTGATTTATTTTACAGCCCCAGCTGTCATGCCTGCAATGATATGCTTTTCTAGGAATATTCCAACAATCACTAAAGGGAAAACGCCAGCAGCTGATAATGCAGCCATTGACCACCAATTAATTCCTTGGCTGCCTGTCTGACTAGCGATCATTACAGGCAATGTGTTTGCGTTGGTAGACGTTAACAAAGCTGCAAAAAAATACTCGTTCCAACATAGCACCAGTGACAATATAAAAGCAGCGACCATACCCGGTAGAACCAGTGGGACTATAATATTGCTGAATGCGCCCCAAATCGATAGGCCGTCAACAAGTGCGGCTTCTTCCAGTTCAACAGGAATGGTTGCGAATTGATCGCGCATGATCCAGATGACAATCGGTAGTACCATGAGGGTGTAAACTGCGATCATGCCCAAATGATTGTCCAACAAATCCAATTCCCGATAGAGAACAAGAAATGGTAATGCCAATACAACGGGCGGCAAGATGAGCTGTGATAGGAAGAAAAACGAAATATCAGAGTTTCTCATAAAGCCAAATTTATAAGAAAAACGGCTTAACCCGTAAGCTGCAAGTGTTCCCAAAACAACGGCGCACATTGATGCGGCGACCGATATTATGGTGCTGTTCCAAAACCGTCGCATAAATTCTTCACGGACAGTTGATATTTCACCGATTGTATTGGGGGAAAGTCCGAGCGACTTCCAACCCAACCATTTTGGTGCGAAATCGTACCAGGGAATGATATTGCCGCGCATGACATCTGCGGCTGTTTTGAATGATGTTGTTAAGGTCCAGAAAATTGGAAATAGGCAAATCACAGTCCATAAAATAAGTAGCCCGTAAACAAGGAAGCGCATCGACCACCAACGGGCACGTTGCGCTCTGTCAAAATTGGCAAAGTATGTCGCTGACATTACAAGCTCCCAGTCATGCGCCGCACCATGCGGTCTGAAAATTTAAGCAGTACCGTCATGAAGACAACGATTATGACAAGATAGACGATAGCTAGCAGCGTTCCATAACCGACATTTGAACGATCGCGATATTCTCGAAAAATAAAACTTGTTACTGAGTCGGTCGCGCCACCTGGCCCCCCAGCCGTGACAGTAATAATAATGTCGGCGAGTTTCAGTTTGAAAATCACACGTATCATCACGGCCGTAATTGAAACGGGCAGCATTAGTGGGAATGTAATCGTCCAGAACCGTTGCCAAGCTGTGGCGCCATCTACTTCTGCTGCCTCAAGGACTTCCTTTGGCATGGCCTGCAAGCCGGCAAGTATCATAATCATCATGAACGGAATAAACGTCCATGCGTCCATTACCATGATTGTAAATTTAGCGATTTCCGGTGAGCCAAAGAAAGATGGATTCTCCCACCCGAGCCATTTTGCAAAGCGCGCGACAGGTCCAAACCGTGTTTCAAGCATGGACTTTCCAACCATCCAACTTAATGCAACTGGTGACAGCATTAAGGGAATTAAAAAAGTAACACGCCAGAATTTTCGTGCCACAATGTTTTGATTTAGGAGTAGTGCCAGACCGAATGCAATTGCGTATTCTACTGCAATAGCGAGTGTGTAAGTCACCATATTGTACATCGCATTCCAATAGAATGGATCTGCGATCATTTGCCTTACATTGTCCAGTCCATTGAATTTGCGGCCTGTTAGGGAGGCCAGATTCCAGTCTGAAAATGCAATCCAAAGGGCAAACATAAGTGGGAACACCACCATTGAAACAACGAATAATGCAGCAGGCAATACAAAGAGGGATTTTTTCCCCTGTTCCCCATGAATTACAACCCGTGTAACGCACAACGTCGCCGCCCATAAAAAATATCCATATAAGACAGGGCGCCAATTTGAAAATCCGAATTCCCAATATCCAGAATCATGAAGGGCTTGTACTGCAAATAAGCCAGCAAGAATCAAGAGGCTAGATAGCAACGCGAGCTGCCCTAGCTGTTTTCTTCGGGGGGTGATTGTGTCCACATTTACCGTGTGGAGTCGATCAAAATCTGCTGTGCTCATTGTGGGCTACCGGTTTAGTAAACAAGGTGTTTAGATATGCACATATATATCTTCATGCGTAATAAAAAGGCGGGCTCCTACCTATTTGCGATGCCCGCCAAGTTGTCTATTAGATTAAATTAGAGGCCAAGACTTGCTTTGTAGAGCGCAACTTGACTGTCTCGTCCAATTTGATCCGTTATTTTTTCCCAAGCCGCAGCAATAGCATCCGCGCCCTCTTGTGCTGATGCATATTGGCCAGCATAAATTTTGGCCAACTCATCTTCAGCTACTGAGTAGTACTGGAATATTCCAGGGATACGCGGTTCAATTGCTGCATTAGGATGGTTATAAGAATCAGCTTCAGACGATAGATAATCGTTGATGAATTCTTCATCGTATCCAGCACTTTTCCATTCTGCCACATCAAACTGAGATTTCCTGTATGGCTGAAAGCCTGATGGGTAAGCTGCCGTCCATAGTGCAAGATCCTTGCCACCAAGATGAGCTGCGGCCGACCATGCTGCTTTCTTCTTTTTAGCATCTCCGTCAACGCGGGCCATGACGTATACGCCCCAGCCAATGTAAGCCATGTTTGGTGCAAAGTTTGGACCTGATGCAAGTGTTTCCCACTTGGTTTCAGCATGGTTCCAAACATCATCGGAACCTGGCAAAATAGAGAATCCAGTAACATCGCCGACCACTGATGTATCAGAAGTTTTTGCGCCAGCGCCAACATCGCCCCACCATGACACCATTGAACCAGTACCAGCCAAGAACTGCTGGAAGCCTGTTGTGCCTGGGTCAGCATTAAGTTGATCTGTTGGCTGAGTATCCATAACATCCAACACATCTTGAATTGCGCGAACCCATGCCTCGTTGTTGACACGTGGTTTCATTGTATCTGCATCAAACAACCAAGCAGGATCGTTCGGATGTTTTGCATATGCAGTAGCCCGTGATGCTAGGAAGTAGAATCCAAAGCCGCCCCAACCTTTAAGGGGGTCAAGATAACCATGCGCAGATTGTCCGCTAAGTGGATCAGTCTTGCCTTTAAGGAATTTGGTTACTTCCTGAACTTTTTGCCAAGTTGTTGGAACTGCCCATTCACCCTCGTGACCTTCATCTTTCCATGCTTTAGCAAATTCAGCATTGTCGAAATAATCTTTACGATAGTTGAAGTTATGGCAATCACCGTCAATTGATATACGATAGGTTTTGCCGTCCCAAGTACCAACTGGTTCTTTCAAGTAATCCACATAATCGTCCATGTCGATTTGCTTTCTTACCCAGTCAGGCATTTCAGAGGCAAGACCTTTGCCGCAAACATCACCTTCAAATGGTGCACCCATTTCGATAATGTCAAAATCAACTGTGCCTGTCGCAATTGCTTGCTGAAGGCGCGCGTTATAATCGGCCTGAGCCAAATCCACCCACTTAATTTTAGCGCCTGTATATGCTTCCCAAGACTTAAGGAATCCACGGAACAAGAAGTTGTGCTGATTTTGATTGTTAAGGCCCATAAAGGTAAGTTCAACGCCTTCAAATTCGCCTTCTGCAATGTTATCTTTTGTGGCACCTAGGCACATTTCACCAACTTTTTGCCAATCTGAATCGGTTGGCGAACCTGATCCTACACCAGGGATTTTCAGTATTTCGGCTCGTAGGTTAGTATGACTTGCAGCCGTTGCTGATCCTGCTGTTCCGCCCAGTATAGATGAAGCACCTATGATCGCCGCTGCACTTGCTGTGCCGCGAAGAATGTCACGACGAGTTGCCTGCTTTTTAATGAGGCTATTGTAAATCTCAACCTTCAATGGATTTCCTCCCAATTTTAGTTGCTTCTGCCGACTAGAAATATTTTTAGTCATTGACGAAGCAACATATTACACATTATGAAACGTTTCATATTTAGTTTGAAGACCGATTTAGCAACCTTCGGTTAAAATCATAAGCGTCAAAATAGTGGGTTGTCAACCAGCTATGAAACGTTTCATATTTGTGTAGACATTTAAAATGGCTTTTGCGAAAGTAGTATAAGGGAGCCAGCGGGCAAATAACTTGGGCGGAAAAATAAAATGATGGGTAGGAATACAAATGGCCGGAGTAAAAATTTCTGGAGTACGCAAGTCTTATGGCACCACTGAAGTTTTGAAGGGAATTGACATCGATATTCTTGATGGAGAATTCGTTGTTTTGGTTGGTCCTTCTGGTTGCGGAAAATCGACATTGCTTAGAATGACAGCAGGTCTGGAAAGTGTTACCGGCGGCACAATTGAAATTGGCGACAAGATTGTTAATAACGTTCCGCCAAAAGATCGCGACATTGCAATGGTTTTCCAAAGCTATGCGCTATATCCGCACAAAACGGTCGCGCAAAATATGGTTTATGCTTTGAAATTGAAGAAGCATCCACCTGAGCTTATTAAGCAGCGTCTTGATCATGTAGCTGGAATTCTCGGTTTAGAACCATTCTTGGACCGCTATCCTCGACAATTGTCTGGTGGTCAACGTCAGCGCGTGGCCATGGGTCGTGCAATTGTGCGTGATCCTCAAGTATTTCTGTTTGACGAACCGCTTTCAAATCTAGATGCAAAATTACGCGTGCAAATGCGCAAAGAAATCAAAGAACTGCATCAGCGATTGAAAACTACAACTATTTTTGTCACGCACGACCAAGTTGAAGCGATGACAATGGCTGACAAAATTGTTGTCATGCAGTCGGGAATTGTGCAGCAGATTGGTGCTCCGCTCGACCTTTATGATAATCCAAATAATACCTTTGTTGCAACCTTCATCGGCTCGCCATCAATGAACATCATTGAAGGCGCATATGAAAAGAAGACAAACAGCATTGTCACTAAATTAGGCGATGTTCAGACGTTGATGGACGCACCTAGCGTCTCTGATGGGCAACCGATAAAAATGGGCATAAGGCCAGAGCATCTGGACCTTAGCGATAGTGGACTGAAGGTCACTGTTACAGTTGTAGAACCTACAGGCCCAGAAACTATGGTGTCTTTTAAATACGGTGATGGCGAGATCGTGAGCATGTTCCATGATCGTCATAATCTTCGTCAGGGTCAGAAGGTTTTTGTGCGCCCGCGCGCTGAAAAAATTCATTTGTTTGACGCTGAATCTGGGAGCCAAATTGGTGGAGTTGGACCAAAGACAGCAAATTAGTATGGCAGCCAACCTTGATAACATGCAGAATGCCGCTCAAAATACGTCGGTCACCAACCCGCCTGGCACCGGATTGGTTTTTGGGCAAATGAGGCTCAATCGCAGCCCAAGCACCATCGTCCAACCAGAATAAATGACTCATATTGATCTCCAAAGACTTGTTTGGAGCATCTGAATCTGATTTGCCATATTAAATCAATGTACTGATTAGGTTTCGACCCTAGGAAACCTAAAGAGATAATATGAATAAGTAATCCTTGGTAATGCATGTGCAGCGACCTAATCAAGATTGATATTTCATTACTGCGTTTGTAACTTAAGCTGGATATTATTCTTGATAAGAGGTAATTTGTTTGACCTGCATTCATTGTCTCCTCCAGCTTTTTGGAGAATCCGAGAGTTGATTTATGGCCTTATGCGGCCTGTTTTTCCAGGGTCATTTTCATTGCGTATTTGCTGGGCGTCATATTGCCCAGTAATGAGTGTGGTCTTTGCATGTTGTAATCTTCCTTCCATGCAGTGATATAGGTTCTTGCTTCCGCCAGTGTTGAGAATAATGTTTCATTCAAGCATTCATCTCTGAAACTGCCGTTGAAGCTCTCAACAAAGCCATTTGGCATTGGCTTTCCCCCTCTCAGCGATGCTTTGCATCGCCTGCCGGGCAGCGGGAGCAATATAGTGCCATTCTATACCGGTTTCCTGACACCATTTGAGAACGGCCATACTGGTTAGTTCCGTTCCATTGTCTGAAACAATTGTTCGTGGTTTGCAACGTTTTGCAATCAGTTCGTTGAGTTCCCGGGTGACGCGCATGCCAGAGAGTGAAGTGTCTGCAACCAGAGCCAGGCATTCCCGCGAATAGTCATCAATCACGGCCAGAACACGAAACCTGCGGCCATCCCTTGCCCGACAGGTGAATGGTACATTCACCGA
>JASFYT010000086.1:0-49367 GCA_045047085.1 Rhizobiaceae bacterium
TAATGGCAGCCGGAACAGTCTCCGGTCTTGCCCGTTATTCTGCCACTGAGGAGTGCGAGCAATTCGTTTTGTGGCTCGATGCCCATACGGATTTTCATACGCTCGACAGTACAACCAGTGGTAATTTACATGGAACGCCACTTGCATATTTTACCGGCGAAGAGGGGTTTGGGAATTTCTATCCTGAACTGGAAACCCCCGTAAAGCCTGAGAATATTTGTATGTTGGGAATTCGTTCCGTTGATGGCGAGGAACAGTCCAGATTATCAAAAATTGGCTTGGATATAAATGACATGCGTACAATCGATGAGACTGGAATTGCCGAGCCGTTACGTAAGTTCCTTGAACGTGTCAGATTCAGCAATGGCCGGCTGCATGTAAGTTTTGATGTGGATTTTCTTGATCCATCGATTGCCCCGGCGGTTGGAACTTGTGTTCCTGGTGGCGCTACCTTTCGCGAGGCACATCTGGTTATGGAAATGCTCCATGACAGTGGCCTTGTGACGTCATTGGATGTGGCCGAACTCAATCCTTTTCTAGACGAACGCGGGCGTACCGCGACCTTAATGGTTGATCTTGTTGCAAGCCTGTTTGGCAAGCGCGTGATGGACCGCCCAACCCGGAGCTTTTAGCATGAATACTCACGCAGTTTTACCTCCAAAAGATATCAATATCATTCCCTTTGTCAGCGTTGATAACATGATGAAGCTAATTCTCGATATCGGGATTGAAACTTTTCTGAAGGAACTGGCTGCTTATGTGGAAGAGGATTTTTTGCGCTGGCCGCTATTTGATAAAACACCGCGCGTGGCCTCCCATTCAAAGGAAGGCGTGATTGAACTTATGCCAACCAGCGATGGTGAAATCTACGGTTTTAAATACGTGAATGGCCACCCAAAAAATACCAAGGAAGGATTGCAAACCGTCACCGCATTTGGCGTGTTATCTGATGTCAATACGGGCTATCCGGTGTTGTTGACCGAAATGACGATATTGACAGCGTTGCGAACCGCCGCGACATCGGTCACTGCCGCTAAATTTCTTGCTCCGAAGGGGGCAGATACCATGGCAATTATAGGCAATGGAGCGCAATCGGAATTTCAGGCAATTGCATTCAAAGCCATATTGGGGGTCAATAAGCTGCGTTTATTTGATATTGATCCGGGGGCAACTGATAAATGCGCCTCCAACCTTGCCGGTATGGGGTTTGAGATTGTTAAATGTGGTTCACCGCAAGAGGCCGTAGAAGGCGCGCAAATTATCACTACTGTGACTGCTGATAAACAATGTGCAACCATCCTGAGCGATAATATGGTGGGCGCAGGTATCCATATTAATGCGATCGGCGGCGATTGCCCCGGTAAAACTGAATTGCATAAAGACATTCTTCTGCGTTCGGATATTTTTGTGGAATATCCGCCCCAAACAAGGGTTGAAGGTGAGATACAGCAGCTTGATGATGATTACCCAGTGACCGAATTATGGGAGGTTATTTCCGGTGATAAAGAGGGGCGAACAAGTGCAAATCAGACTACGCTTTTTGACAGCGTTGGCTTTGCAATCGAAGACTTTTCGGCCCTTCGTTATGTCCGAGACAAGCTGATTAGTACGGAATTTTATGACATGTTGGATATGATAGCTGATCCCGATGAGCCAAGGGACTTGTTCGGCATGTTGTTAAGAGCACAGGCGGCTGCCTAGAGCGAGTTTGATAATTAAGACAAATTGATTGGTAGTGGGCGCTGTTCAGTAATTGCTTCCATGGCAAAATAGGAATTGATGGAGTCAAAGTCCATTCCGCTTATCAAACGCTGATAGACGTTATCGTAGCTTTCCATGTTTTTGGTGACAATTTTTAAAAAATAGTCATAGTCGCCGCCAAGCCTGTAAAACTCTATCACCTCCGGTATTTTATCTACTTGTTTGCTGAACTTTTCGAGCCATTCTGCGGAGTGGTAGCGTGTTCGCAGCATGACAAATACCACTAAATTTAAATCAAGTTTCTTACGATCAAGATGTGTGGATTGTCCGGTGATGATTCCGTTTTTTCGGAGCGTTTGCACCCGGTGCCAGCAGGCGTTTGGGGACAGGTTGACCTCATCCGCAAGTGCGCGCTGGGAAATGTCGCTGTCCTTCTGCAAGGCTTTAAGTATGGCTACGTTAAATTTATCGAGTTTCATGGAGATTTATCGATCAAATTATAATATTTTCATAAAAATAGCTAATTAATATGGAAAAATATCGTTTCTTTTGGAGGTATCATACCGCAATTGTCTGGTTTTGGGAACCGGGTGAATGAATGGAGAGATACTCATGATACTCGAACGGTTTGCGAAGAACATCAAATCCGGAAATGTAGTGGCGCAATTAAGTGCTGGATTGATCGGAGAGCGGATACCCATTCACGGGCCATTCGGGGAGAAAGAACTGATATATGCCGATTACACGGCCTCTGGTCGGGCGTTGCGTCAGATTGAGGAATTTATCCTCAGTGAGGTATTGCCCTATTATGCAAACAGCCACACAGAAGCCTCATATTGTGGAGCATTCATAACCGGTTTGCGCGAGCAGGCGCGGGAGTTGATTGCGGACCAAGTGAATGCAGATGATGATTGTACGGTGATATTTACAGGTTCTGGTGCCACATCTGCGATCAATCGGCTTGTTGCGCTTAGTGGCATTGCAGATATATCTGGAGATGAAACTCCGGTGGTTTTGGTTGGACCATATGAACACCATTCCAACATATTGCCGTGGCGTGAAAGTGGTGCCGAAGTCGTTGATATTCCCGAGGGTGAGGGCGGTGGTCCCGATCTGGAGGTTTTGGAAAGTAAATTAAAATTCTATCAAGGTCGCCCTCTTGTAATAGGTGCGTTTTCGGCGGCATCTAATGTCACAGGTATTGTTAGTGATGTGGACGCGGTAACAAGGCTTTTGAAACGTTATGGTGCATTGGCTTGTTGGGATTATGCGGGCGGTGCTCCTTATTTGCCAATTGATATGAACCCAGTTGCCGGACCAAATTTGGACGCGGTATTCTTATCGCCACATAAATTCCCGGGAGGGCCGGGGGCGTCCGGCCTGTTGATTATTCGCGATAATATGGTTCGCTCTACCCGGCCCACATGGCCGGGTGGTGGTTCTGTCTCCTATGTGTCGCCATGGGCGCATGATTATCTGGATAGTCTTACTGAACGAGAAGAGGCGGGCACGCCAAATGTTATTGGAGATGTTAGGGCGGCGTTGGTGTTTGTTATCAAAGCAGCAATTGGCACTGCATTCATACGGCAGCGGGATGAGGAATTGGTTTCAAGAGCTTTTGCTGTCTGGCAGGAAAATCCCAATATTGAAATTCTTGCCCCTAATGCCTGCCATCGATTGCCTATCTTTTCCTTTGTCATCCGTGATGCTGCTGGGGAGGTCGTTCATCATGGGCAGGTAACCCGTATGTTGAGTGATGTTTATGGTATTCAGGCACGGGGAGGTTGTGCGTGTGCTGGGCCCTACGGGCACCGATTGTTAGGGGTCGAAAAGTCGTTATCTGAACAAATTAGGCGTTCTATTGCTGCTGGAAGTGATGATGACAAACCCGGTTGGACACGCCTGAACCTTGGTTATCTGATGGATGATACCACCGTTGATTTTATTATTGAGAGTGTCGATGATCTGGCCAGAAATTGCGCTACTCAGCAAAAACGATATCAGCAAGCTTGAAGCCCCAAACCGCTTTATCTGGCTGTTTCAAACTTGCTGTATTATGCGCTGGGTCCAATCATCAATTCAGGACGCACGAGCCTATCAAATTCTTCTTCACTTACGTAGCCAAGTCGAAGCGCTTCTTCCTTCAATGTGGTGCCGTTTTTATGAGCGCATTTTGCAATTTCGGTGGCTTTATCATATCCGATTAAAGGTGCAAGTGCGGTCACAAGCATCAGTGAGCGTTCCATTAGGGAGCGGATATTGTCTTCATTTGCTTCTATCCCGCTGACACAACGATCTGCAAAGCTGCGTGATGCGTCGGCCAACAATTGTACTGATTGCAGCAATGCGTAACCCATAACCGGCTTAAAAACGTTTAGCTCAAAATGCCCCTGACTTCCGGCAAATGAGATGGTTGATTGATTTCCGTGAACCTGCGCACACACCATGGTTAGCGCTTCGCACTGGGTTGGGTTCACTTTGCCCGGCATGATGGATGACCCGGGTTCGTTTTCTGGCAGAGATAATTCGCCAAGACCAGATCTTGGACCGGAACCCAGAAAGCGGATGTCATTGGCAATTTTAAACAATGACATAGCTACGGTGTTCAGCCCGCCATGGGCAAATACATATGCATCATGGGCGGCCAGGGCTTCAAATTTGTTCGGCGCAGTCACAAAGGGCAAATTGGTGATGCTGGCTACTTCAGCGGCAAACTCTTCAGCAAATCCCAGCTTGGTATTTAGGCCTGTACCCACTGCGGTACCACCTTGCGCCAATTCATATAAACCTTCCAGGCCTTGATTTAGTCGTTTGATTCCCATTTTCAATTGAGCCGCATAACCGCTAAATTCCTGACCCAATGTAAGTGGCGTCGCATCCTGGGTATGGGTGCGGCCGATCTTCATAATCTCAGACCAGCCTTCAGCCTTTTCAGTGAGTTTGAGATGTAGATGCTCCAGCGCGGGTATGAGTGTTGAGTTTATTTCCCGCGCTGCAGCGATGTGCATTGCAGTTGGGAATGTGTCGTTCGACGATTGGCTCATATTGCAATGATCATTGGGATGCACTGGGTATTTTGATCCGATTTCACCGCCCATAATTTCAATCGCACGATTGGCGATAACTTCATTGGCATTCATGTTGGACTGGGTTCCAGATCCTGTTTGCCAGACTGAAAGCGGGAAATGGTCGTCGAGTTTTCCTGCTACAACTTCTCCTGCAGCCTGATCAATTGCCTCGGAAATGGGAGCGTCAAGTTTGCCTTGCGCCAGATTTACCCTAGCCGCCGCTTGTTTGATAATACCTAAAGCGTGTACCAGTGGTTTGGGCATGGTTTCGCTGCCGATGGGAAAATTGATCAATGAACGAGCAGTTTGCGCTCCATAATATTTGTCATTTGGAATTTCGAGTGCACCAAATGAATCGGTTTCAAAGCGGCTTGTTGAAGACATTAGATGGGCCCCTGTTACTTAGTTGGTTGGAGATAAATTAGCCATTAAGGCACTGACAACCGTATCAGATGTTCGTTGAATATGTTTGCCAATTTCCTTCTTTGCGAGCTGCGAATTCCGATCCATGGCAGCTTCAAATATTGCACGATGCTCTAGACTGATATCGCGTGTTTTCACTGATGTTACGCGAGAAAGACAGCGATATCTGGCATGTTGACTAAACATGGTTTGCCGCATTCTCAACAACCATTTGGAGTTGCAGGCACCAACTAAAGCATCGTGAAATTTCTGGTTACGGATTTCCCACTCAGCCATTTCGTGGATGCCCTGATCCATGCGCCGCTCTATTTGTTCCAACCGGTGGAAGGTGGCGATTAGACCCAGTTCCCATTCATCACTGGCATTTTCTATAGAGGATTCCACAGCCTGCATTTCCAGCATTTTTCGCATGTTGCCGATGTCTAGCGCATCTTCAACAGACATTGCCGCCACAACGCAGCCACGTTGTCCGGTCAAATGGACGAGATGATCGCTGGAAAGACGTGCTAGGGCTTCGCGTAGCGGTCCGGTGCCCAAATCGTAGCGCTCACGCAGCATATCGATTTTCAGCTTAAGCCCGGGCTCCAAAGCGCCTGTGATGATGTCTTCCCGGATCAAGCGATAGGCTTTCTCGGAACTTGTCCGAGCAGGAATTTCGAGAAATATTCCCGTCATTGCCAATGAATGTTCTGCAGACATTTATCTCTCCTAGGCGGTGGCAGTAGCATCAACGCTGAAAAATTGGAATGTACCAGTAATTGACTAAAATATCGATATTTTTGTTGATTTAGAAAAAATATTGATATTTTATGGTGAGTAAGTTGCTCAATCCGGAATTGATATACCTAGCATGAAGATGATTGGTAATCGATTTGAGTGGGAATGTGCTGGGGGCTTGTTTGAAGTTGGTTCTTTCGTCGAAGGGCGTTACGTTGAGTGGAGAAATAGGTACCCATGCTTGTGTTGTTGGAAGTTGGAGCAGGTAATCAATGTTGTTCAGGAGGTAAGTTTGGCAAATCAATTTCGTGACCTTTGCTATGTCCGTATTGCGACCAGTGATTTGCAAAAATCTGCCGATTATGCGGCTGATATTTTGGGTTTGCAATTGTTTGAAAAGAACGATGAAACAGCTTTTTTCCGCTCTGATGATCGGGCTTATTCGGTTTGTTATTCTACCTCTTCCAATGACAACGCAATTGCTTTTACGCTGGCCACTTCAGATGAATTGTACGCACTTTCGGAGATGGTTGAAGCAAATGGAATTTCCGTCACACAACTAACTGATGCCGATTGCGTGATGCGCAAAATCAAATCCGGTTGGTCATGCGTGGCCCCAAATGGCATAGTCGTTGAATTTATTTGGCGGCCTTTAACATCGGGTTGGCGATATCATGGCCCGCGTGATGCAGGGATTACCGAGTTTCAGGGCGTCTCATTATGTTGTTCAGATATTGCGGCGAATGAAAAGTTCTGGACGGAAGTTATTGGTCTAACTGTCTCTGATTGGGCGGGTGATGCCTGCTATTTGCGTTTCGATGATGAAGCCCACCACCGATTGGCCCTTTATCCATCCAAAAAGGACGGTCTGTTTGGTGTTGGTTTTGCCGTTGAAGGCATTAACAATGTTATGCAGAATTTCTATTTTTTTGAGGGACGGCAATTGCCGGTGATTCATGGTCCGGGCAAACAAACGGCTTCCGGCATGATGTTTGTGACTACAAGTGGGCCTGACGGAATTCTGTATACATTTGGTGCTGGAATGGCAGCGGGGGAAAACCGTGTGCCCCGACAATTCCCTGCAAATCCACATACCCATTGCGAATGGGGATCAACCACCCATCAAACAGAATTCCTTGGTGAAAGGTGAAGCGCGATGATAGAACTTGAAGACGTTGTGTATTGCCGATTAGGAACGCCTGATCTGGAAAGCGCTGAATGGTTTGCAACCAATATTTTGGGGTTGGAAGTAGCTGAGCGCCGCAAGGGTGCGGTGCATTTTAAATCAGACAGTCGCGACCACACACTTTGCTATTTCGAAGCGGATCCTGAAGATCAGGTAACGGCATTTGAAATCGGTTCCTCGGCGCAACTGCGTGCTGCGGCAGCGACTTTGGAAGGGTTGGAACATCAGGTGCATTTTGGTTCACGTGCCGAGTGCGAAGCACGTCACGTGCATGAATTCATTCGATTCAATGATCCAACGGGTAACAAGATAGAATTTGTTGTGCGACCAATGATGACTGGTCAGCGTTATCACGGCACAAGAGATGCGGGCATCACAGGCTTTAGTCATGTGGGGCTTTGCACGACCGATGCTGAACGGGACGAAAAATTCTGGACTACGGTTTGCAATGCACGGGTTTCTGACCGTATTGGCGATGCACCTCTGATGCGGTTGGGCACAATCCATCATTCCATCGCGTTGTTTCCCTTCCATAAACCGGGCATTCAACACATTAATCATCAGGTAGAGGGGACGGATGATATTCAGCGTTCCCATAGTTTGGTTCGTGAACAACAAATCAACATCACCTTTGGCCCGGGGCGGCATCCGACTTCTTCCGCGCAGTTTTTGTATTTTACCGGACCGGACGGGATGACGTTTGAATATTCCACTGGCGTGCGGGAAATCCATGACGAGCCACTTTGGCGGGATCGGCAATTTGCTTTTGCACCAGCCGGGTTTTGCCAATGGGGTGCCGCTCCCAATATTGACGCCTTCAAGGATTAATCCATGCCAGTTGAAAATTCTGATATAGCGCGCGACGTACGGATTGCGGCCCGAGCGCTTGGCAGGCATGGGCTTGTTCATGCCTATGGTCATTGCTCTGCTCGTATTGACGCAAAGACATTTTTGGTTTGCCCTTCCCGACCCATGGGGCTTATCGAACCTAGTGAAGTCTGCACGCAGGTTCAGGTTGAAGGTCCTCTGCCAGGGGGTGTTCTGGGCGAAGTTCGGCTGCATCAGCATATTTATAAAAATCGCCCAGAAATTGGCGGCTTGGTGCGGTTTATGTCACCCAATATGATGTCGCTTGTAGCTCTTGGAATAACACCAAAACCACGCCACGGATTTGGAACATATTTTGCACCGTCGCCGCCGCTTTGGGATGATCCCCAACTCATTCGTGATGATGAAAAGGCGTTCAATGTCGTCGCGAAAATGGGTAATGCTCCAGCCGTGATGATGCGCGGTAATGGGGCCGTAACGGCTGGTGAAACGTTGAAAGAGGCTGTGGTTTTGGCGTGGTATCTGGAGGATGCTTGCCGGGTGGAGCTGGATGCTTTGGCTAGTGGGTTGAGTGAATTTGCGCCAATTATCTCTGACGAAGAAGCAATGCTGAGAGCTACCAAAGCTGGAAATATTTTTGAACGTATGTGGGAATATTTATCCGCTGGCGACCCAGAAATCTAAAGATTTTTTGAATACAGGACTTCGAGTAAATGAAAACTAACCTCAATTTTATCAATGGCCAGTTCGTCAAGGGATCGGGCGATGTTTACGAAAACTATTTTCCAGTTACAGGTAAAGTGAATTCACTGGTCTCTGCTGCTGGTCAAACCGATGTTGATGCTGCTGTAAGTGCAGCAAAAATAGCTTTGAACGGTCCTTGGGGGCAAATTACGATTGCTGAACGTATCGTTCTTCTGCGCAAGGTTGCGGATGGTATTCAGGCGCGGTTTGACGAGTTTTTGAAAGCCGAGATTGAAGATACTGGCAAGCCTACATCTATCGCCAGTCATATTGATATTCCGCGCGGGGCAGCAAATTTCAATGTGTTCGCTGATCAGATTGCAACTATGGGAACCGAAACGTTTCAGATGGATACACCCGATGGGGCCGGCGCACTGAACTATGCTATACGCCAGCCTCGCGGTGTGATCGGTGTGATCTGCCCATGGAATTTACCGTTATTGCTGATGACATGGAAGGTTGCACCAGCCCTTGCCTGTGGCAATACGGTAGTTGTTAAACCTTCTGAGAATACGCCTTCAACGGCAACTCTGCTTGGCGAAGTGATGAACGAAGTTGGTATTCCCGCCGGAGTTTATAATGTTATCCATGGTTTTGGGGCAGGGAGTGCCGGTGAATTCCTGACCACACACCCGGATGTGGATGGCATCACTTTCACTGGAGAAACCTCAACCGGTGAAGCGATCATGGCGGCGGCATCAAAAGGTGTTCGGCCTGTTTCTTTGGAGCTGGGTGGAAAAAATCCCGGTTTGATATTTGATGATGCTGATCTTGAAAAAACCCTGGAAGGTTCCAGTCGTTCCTGTTTTGCCAATACAGGGCAAGTCTGCCTTGGGACGGAACGCCTCTATGTTCAACGTGGAATATTTGATCAGTTTGTGGAACGGCTCGGGCAAAAAGCCAAAGAATTTCATATGGGAGACCCATTCGATAAGAGCACAACAATGGGGCCATTAATCAGCAAAATTCATCGTAAAAAGGTTCTTTCATTTTATGAAAATGCGAAAAATGATGGTGCAACGATTGTTGCTGGTGGTGGTGCGGCGGAGGTTGCTGGATATGAAGGTGGTTACTGGGTTGAACCAACTGTATGGATCGGCTTGCCGGAAAATTCCCGCGTTGTAACTGACGAAATTTTTGGGCCGTGCACTCATGTGACGCCATTTGATACCGAGGAAGAAGGCATAGCTCTCGCAAATGCCGGGCCGTATGGATTGGCCACATCTATCTGGACCAGCGATCTGTCGCGTGCACACCGGGTTGCGGCGCGGGTGGACGCCGGAATTTCGTGGATAAATTGTTGGTTCCTCAGGGATTTGCGGACTGCTTTTGGCGGCTCCAAGCAATCTGGAATTGGCCGCGAAGGGGGCGTTCATTCTCTCGAATTTTACACAGAATTACGCAATATCTGCGTCAAACTTTAGGACACAAAATATGCTTACCAATGAACAGCGCGAACAGGTCTTGTTCTCCCTGCGTGAAGCCCATCGTACCAAACAGCCATGCGTTCAGTTTTCGACAACTTTTCCTGAAATTGAAATTGAAGATTCCTATGCAATTTCATCCGCTTGGGCCGATGAGCGCATTAAGAATGGTGCCAAAATTGTTGGCCATAAAATTGGATTGACTTCAAAGGCAATGCAACAATCATCAGGTATTGATGAGCCGGATTACGGCTATGTGTTTGACGATCAGGTTTATAGTGATGGGGTGATCCTTAACCATGCAGATTTTTGTGTTCCGCGAGTGGAACCGGAACTTACGTTTGTTTTGAAAGAACCTCTGAAAGGCCCCAATATTGGCCTGGTTGATGTGATGCGGGCGACTGAATATGTTGTTCCATCGATTGAGGTGATCGATGCAAGAGTGCAAAATCCGCGCAAGATTTATGATACGGTCGCGGACAATGGGGCAGGGGCAGCACTGGTTTTGGGCGGTCGTCCTGTACGTCCTGATGATATTGATCTGCGGACCATTGGTGCCGTATTTTATCGAAATTCCCAGATCGAAGAAACTGGTCTTGCTGCCGGTGTACTTGGCCATCCTGCGATGGCAATTGCATGGCTCGCAAATAAACTTGCGTCTTTTGATGTGACACTTGAACCTGGACATATGTTGTTATCTGGATCGTTCACCAGACCGGTTTGGGCTAACAAAGGTGATACACTTCATGCTGATTTTGGTTCGCTGGGAAGTGTTGCAATTCAGTTTGTTTAGATTGAACCGGGCGGGCACATCACATCAACCAGTTCTGGCAATTTGAGCCTGCGCCATTTTGTGTATCGGAGTGATTTGCAATAGCGCTGGTGGTTACCTAGATTGATGAGGGAATTACCAAACAGGATATGTAATGAGCGCCCGGTTTCATAATCAGAAAACTAAGATGAGCAATCAGGTGATTTCGCGTGGCAAAAAAATCGTTTGGATTGTGGTGGGCCTGATTGCTCTGCTTCTTGGTTTCATAGGCGTGTTTCTGCCGATACTGCCCACGACGCCGTTTGTCATTGTAGCAGCCTTCGCATTTGGGAAAAGTATTCCGGCATGGCGCAGGTGGCTGGTAAATAATAAAATTTTCGGCCCGATAATCGCGGACTGGGAAGAAACTGGTGCTATTGCTCCGCGATACAAGGCCATGGCTACTTTGATGATGCTTGCCGCGCTGGCCCTAAGCTTCTATTTGTCCATTATGCCAGCGATAATCGTCGTGCAGGCATTGTGTATGCTGGCAGCCTTCACGTTTATCATCACCCGCCCCAATGGTACGCCTTAATTTACCCGATACCTGATTGTGGAGAACTACATCGTCTAAGACTAGTTTATTGCTATTTTCTCGAAGGAAACGCTCCCAGAAAAAATAATTACGCATACACTCTCATTCACAAAAATTTGGAAAATCATTGAGGATTTTGCGTACCTTAGATTGAACATCGGTCTTGATAGTTACAATTTTATTTATTATAATTGGCATAGATTTTAAGTGGGTGGAGGGGCGTTGGAAAATGAATATCAGAATAGGAAATATCTAATTTCTATAATTTCATTTGAATGATATATCACAGTTGCAATACGTTGTTCAGAGAGGCAGGCAGTTTTGATATAACTGTTTGTAACACCACTATTTAATCGATCATGAAACATAAAATTTTGGGCTTATTTTGTTAGTTTAAGCCGGTAATTATGGGAGAACATTATGAATCAATTTCTAAAAACTGCCGGGTTGGCAGTTACATTGGCAGGCAGTCTTGCTCTGTCTGCGTTTGGTGCGAGCGCTCAGGAATTCGTCCTGAAGGCTCATCACTTTTTGTCAACCAAACACAATACCCATGCCAAGGTTTTGAAGCCTTGGGCAGATAAAATTGAGGCGGAATCCAAAGGCCGCATCAAAATCCAAATTTATCCTTCAATGCAGCTTGGCGGAAAGCCACCGCAATTGCTTGATCAGGTGCGTGATGGTGTTGCTGATATCGTATGGGCGTTGCCAGGTTATACCCCGGGTCGCTATCCAAAAGTTGCAGCGTTTGAACTTCCGTTTATGGTTTCAACAGCAGAAGCAACCTCACAGGCGCTTCAGGAATATTATGAAAAATACGCTCGTGATGAATTTAAAGATATTCATCCTTTGTGGTTCCACACACATGCCAGAGGCTTTTTTCATACTCGTGAGGGCTTGATTAAGACTGTTGGTGATCTCAAAGGTAAAAAAATGCGGGCACCTAATCGTGGTATCGGAACCGCGATGGAAAAACTTGGTGCAGGTTCTATATTTATGCCAGTGCCAGCCTTGCCGGAAGCTCTTTCAAAGGGCGTTGTTGATGGAGCAGCCTTGCCTTGGGAAATTGTTCCTGCATTGAAAGTCAATGAACTTGCGCCATACCACACGGAGATTGGTGGTGATCGTGGCCTTTATACAGCAGTATTTGTATTTGCCATGAACAAGGACAAATATAACAGTCTGCCAGATGATTTGAAAAAAGTTATCGATGATAATTCTGGGCTGATGATGGCTAAATCAACAGGTAAAGTCTGGGATGCTGGTGAAGAGCACGGAATTGCCGTTTCCAAGAAAAGCGGAAACGAGATATTCACTTTGCCGGATTCTGAAACTGACAAGATCAGAGAAATGACAAAAAGCGTCACAGAAAAATGGATTGCTGACATGGGCGCAGACGGCCAGAAGCTCTATGACGATGCCAATGCACTTCTTGATAAGTACTCAAAATAATTTTCGATGTGATTGAATAATATAAAGAAATTTTATGAACTTCGAAAATTCTTATAAAAAAGGACGTGCGATATTACTTTTTGAGAAAGTGTGTCGCACGTTTGCAATTTGTGGTGCAGCAGTGATGTTGTTGCTGTCTGTTATCACTGTTGCAAGTGTGTTGGGGCGTTACTTTTTTAACACTCCGGTATCGGGTGATTTTGAAATGGTTGAGATCGGATGTGCCATAGCGGTATCTGCGTTCTTGCCTTATTGCCAACTTGCTCAAGGCAACGTGATTGTTGACTTTTTTACCCAGAATACTCATCCCAAAATCAAGAATGTTATGGATGCCTTTGGGTGCATTATGCTTACCTTGATGGCCATGTTATTTACCTGGCGCTTATCGTTGGGTGGTTACGATCTGTATCGCTACAATGATCAAACAATGATCCTTCAGGTTAATACCTGGTTTGGGTTTGTAATAATCGTGCCGAGCATGGCATTGCTCGCAATAGCAGGTCTTGTTACCAGCTGGCGTGCACTGAACGGGCGCTTCTACGGCGATACGTTAACCCAAGAGATGGATAAATCATGAGTGGCCCAACTATTGGGATGATCGTAATTGGCTGTATGCTGTTTATGATGATCATCAGAGTTCCCATCGCAATTTCAATGTTTATTGCGGGTGCTGGCGGATATATTGCTATTTCAGGTCTGACTCCTTTTTTGGGGTTTTTAAAATCCAGCCCGTATTCTCAATTATCCTCCTATTCACTTTCGGTTGTTCCGTTGTTTTTGCTAATGGGTCATTTGGCAACTCATGCGGGAATTTCCCGAGCGATTTTTAGGGCTGCGAACGCGTTGTTTGGTTCGATGCGAGGTGGGTTATCCATCGCTGCGATTGGCGGATGTGCCATGTTTGGCGCAATTTGCGGGTCTTCCCTTGCAACCGCAGCGACCATGGGAAAGGTGGCTCTTCCCGAGATGAAGCGGTACAAATACTCAGGCGCTCTGGCCACGGGCACGCTGGCTGCCGGGGGCACTCTGGGCATATTGATACCACCGTCGATCATCTTAGTAATCTATGCAATCTTAACTGAGCAAAACGTCGCCAAGATGTTTCTTGCAGCCTTCATTCCTGGGTTTCTTGCTGCATTTGGTTATATGATTGCGGTTTCCATCTATGTGAGAATTTATCCAGATGCCGGGCCAGCAGGTGAAAAGGTAGACAACAAAGAACGTTTTGAAGCCATGATTGGTGTGCTTCCCGCTGTTGCCCTGTTTGTTGTGGTGATTGGGGGGATTTACGCAGGAATATTTACTCCGACCGAGGCCGCCGCATTTGGTGTCATTGGAACCGGCTTTATTGCGTGGTGGAATGGAATATCCCGACAGGAATTGTCCGAAAGCCTGACCGGCACTGCTGTATCTACGGGCATGATTTACATGATCTTACTAGGTGCCGGGATATTCAATGCATTTTTGACGCAAACTCAGTTGCCGCAGTCTTTGGCGGAATATATTGGAGCGACGGGCTACTCTCCGATGCTTATTTTGGTGTTGATATTGCTTATGTATCTGGTCATGGGGTGCGTCATGGATTCATTGTCGATGATCCTTTTGACTATCCCGATTTTCTTTCCAATAATCGAGTCACTGGATTTTGGTATGTCACCGGAGGACACTGCAATCTGGTTCGGTATTATTACCTTGATTGTCGTGGAGGTTGGGTTAATCACCCCTCCGGTCGGTCTCAACGTGTTTATTATCAACAAGTTGGCTGGTGATGTGCCAATGACAGAGACATTTAAGGGTATCCTACCGTTTCTAATTTCTGATTTTGTCCGGATCATTATTTTAGTAAGTTTCCCGGTGATTACCTTGTTTTTGGTTAGGTTGTACTAGGGGCCGCAGGGCCTAGACCTACAATTTAAGGCCACAGTTTTTAAGGGCATTCTTGGTTTCTTCTCTCTCACTGTCTGTGAGTTGCAGCAATGGTGCGCGAACAGGTCCACCTGCTTGACCGAGCAGTTCTTGCCAATATTTTTGATGAGCCTGGGGTTTGCCACCGGGCCTTGTATTTTTGAGCGCCTGGCGTACAGGGTCGAGGCTGTCACGTAATTTTCTAGCTCCAGCAAAATCGCCTGCGAATGCCAGTTCTGTATAGTCATGCATTCTTCGATCGTTTTTTGTCTGCAAAAGATAGGGTGGTGAAGAGCAGAGATATAGCTGCCAGTTCAGATCGATGATGTTGTCGAGCCATTCCTCTTCGGAAGCGGTGCTGACAATAATTTTACCACCGACAAGTTCGGTTAATTCCGTATACATTTCCCTTGGTACTGAGTATTTGATCGCCATGATATTTGGGAGATCAGCTATTTTAGCGCATAATTGCGGTGACATCAGATAGCCGGAATCTGGATGGCTCCACATCGCGATGCCAATATCAACTTGGTCGCATACTGCCTTGTAGTAATTGTATATGGTTTCGTCACGATCATTGATGAAATGCAAAATTGGTGCATGGACAACGATATAGTCTGCACCGACATTTTGCGCGTGTTTTGCCAGCTCTATTACAGTATCAAAATTTTGATCTGAACAGGACATGATGGTGCCTGCCTTGCCATCAACAGCTTCTACAGCAAGTTCAAAGTTTCGCTTGCGTTCCTCTATGCTCATGGAGAAAAATTCACCCTGTTTGCCTGCAATAAACAATCCGCGAATTGCGAGATCATCGACCCAGTGCCGGATGTTGTTTTTCATCCCTTCCTCATCAATGGAAAAATCTTTGCGCATGGGGTTGAGAGCAGCAGCCCAAATACCCTTCATTGTTTCGCGGCTATATTCTTTGGCTTCGTTCTTTTTGTATTTCATAATGGTTACTTTGCTTTGTTTTTTAATTGTGCGGATCTGATCGCCTGCCAGATAACATTGCTGGACATTGGCAATTTCAGGGATGTAATTCCAAAGGGTTCCAGAGCATTGAGCACGGCATTATGTATTGCGGCTGGTGCTCCAATGGTTCCGGCTTCTCCTACTCCCTTGGCACCCAAAAGATTGGCCGGGGAAGGGGTTTGCATATGGGTTAGAGAAATCGTTGGCATATCGGTTGCGCGGGGCAATGCATAATCCATTAAAGAGCCGGTTATCAATTGCCCGTCTTGATCGTAGACGAGGTTTTCCATAACGGCTTCTCCAATTCCCTGTGCGATACCGCCGATAATTTGGCCCTCAACGAGTTTTGGATTTATCAAATTTCCCGCATCATCCAAACAAGTAAGTTGATCAATCGTGAGTTGGCCTGTGTCAGGATCTATGACGATCTGGGCAAGGTGGATTCCGTAACCCCATGCCTCCCCATCACTTTCATAAACGCATGCGCATTCTACGGGGTTACTTGGAAAGAGAGTTCCACCGGTTTTTTCAAATGCAGCAATTGCGGCCATTACAATTGCGCTTCCTCCAATAGCCGTGCTTCTGCTTGCCAGAGCACCAATGCCATCCGGGCACAGGTCAGTATCGCCTGATATGACGGTAACCTGCTCAATATCACAGCCAAGCGTTTCGGCTGCAATTTGGGCGTAGGCGGTTTCTCGATTATGTCCCTGCGATGTGCCGCCGGTTCGTAAAATTACTGAGCCATCTGGGTTGATGCCTATCGTTGCACTTTCCCATCCCGTCCCACAAGGCTCCACAAAAAAGCATGCTCCAACGCCGATGATTTCACCATTGTTTTGTCGTTGCTTTTGAGTAATTCGAACCTGGTCGTAATTGCAAAATTTCAACAGTCTATCGAGTGCTTCCGGATAATTGCCTGAATCGAGAACAACGCCAGTGTCCCGTTTATATGGGAATTGATGCGGTTTGAGGAGATTTATCCTTCGAATTTCCATTGGGTCAATATTTAATTGGCATGCGGCCTGCTCGACCAGTCTCTCCATTAGCATTGCGGCCTCGGGCCTGCCGGCTCCGCGATAAATTCCAACCGGTGCCGTGTTGGTTTTAATACCAGTGGTTTTTAGGCTGTAAGAATTCACTTCATAGGGGCCGGGTAAAATTCGGGCAGCGTTCCATGCCGGGATTGCTGAACTGTTTGTCAGCCAGCAGCCAACCGGTGCCAGTACTTCGGCTTCTATCGCCAAAAACTTTCCTTCTTTGGAGAGTGCTAATCGTCCCTTCGTTTTAAGCCCACGCCCATGGGACGCGGAGATAATATCTTCGCTCCTTGTGGCTGTCCACCGAACTGAGCGTTTGGTTTCGAAGGCTGCCCATACTGCAAACACCTCTTCGGGATATAGTGAGGCTTTAAGCCCAAACGCCCCACCAACATCTGGTGCAATGACGCGCAGGCGATCTAATTCGACCCCCAATATTTTTGATAATTGGCTGCGAGCACGGTGCGGGGTTTGTGTTGATAACCAAACGAGCGCTGAATCATGCGCAACATCGTAATCTACAGCAATGGCGCGGCATTCCATTGGGGAAGGGGCTAAGCGCGGGTGAAGAATTTCGGCCTCGACGATATGATCTGCTTCATCAAAGTTCGATTTGAAATCGCCTTGGGTATATTCGTTTGAAAATACGATTACGGGATCTGGGTGATCCACTGAAGTCTCGGGACCCAACGCCATTTCTTCGATTTCGACGGTCACAGCCTCACATGCGTCTTGGGCCTGTATTGCTGTATCTGCCAATATTGCAGCGATAGGCTGTCCAATGGCTGAAACTTCCTCGTATGCCAGCACCGGAAATTTAAGTTGATTCACTTCCCCCAAGACAGGGTTCACCGCCAAATTGCCCAAATGTGCGACATGGTTGCCAACGAAACCGCTGTTCACGCCCTCCAGTTCCAAAGCGATAGCCAGCTCAATTTCTAGAATTTTACCGTTGCCTGTTTGGCTTCTGACAAACCCAATATGAAGGGCGTCCTTCAATTCTACGTCAGAAACAAAGCGCCCCTTACCCAAAACAAGTTTTTCTGCCTCACGGTTGGGTGGGGATTTTCCGATATATCTGGACTGAGCGTTCTGCTCTGACTGGAAGGCGACGCCTATGCTGGTAGGTTTTTCAAACACGACTATTGCCAATACCTGATCGTTCAACTGAATGTTGGGGCGGAATTTATAGAAGCGCCGATCAGGCTTAGTACCACCCAGTATAATAGCTTGCCCAATTCAAATTGCAGAATTCGATATATGAAAAATTGATAATCAATGCGATTGGATATGTGTTTTAGTGTTATTGAAAACAACTGGTTTAGCTTAGAAGCACAAGTTAGAAATGAGATAATGAAAAAGCCGTTACACATCGCCATTCTTGGACATGGGACCATTGCGAAGTTTGTTTGGGACGCGTTTTGCGATAGCAGCGATGTAGAAATATGCGCCGTTATCGCCAAACCGTCCTCTTTGGAAAAAGCAAAGAGATTTTCCGGTGAGTTGTGTCCGGTAATTATCTCGCCGAAAGACTTACCCAAAAATGTTGCGTTGGCGGTTGATTGTTCTGGTCACGGGGGATTGATTGAACATGGTGAAAATCTGCTTGCAGCAGGTATTGATGTTATTACCATTTCAACTGGGGCAGTTGCTGATACGCAGTTTTTTGATCGTCTTGTTCGAGCGGCAGAAATTGGAAACTCTAGATTGCAATTTCTGTCAGGTGCGGTTGGCGGTGTTGATATCTTGCTGGCGGCAAAAACTGGCGAAATTAATTCGGTAACCTACATCGGTAGAAAACCACCGCTGGGATGGCAAGGGTCACCCGCAGAGGATCGCTGCGATCTGAAGGGCTTGAAGGAGGCGTTCACGCATTTTACCGGTTCTGCGCGTCAGGCCGCAATACAATATCCCAAAAACGCAAATGTCGCGGCAACGATAGCTCTTGCCGGCGTTGGATTGGATGAGACAAATGTCAAACTCATTGCCGATCCAACAATTACCAAAAATTGCCATGAGGTGACGGCTACCGGAAGTTTTGGTAGCTTTCAAATCAATATTGAGAGCGTGCCGCTTGCTGGTAATCCTAAATCATCTGCGCTTGCAGCCATGAGTATTGTTCAAGAGCTGCAACGCCGCATATCCAATGTTGGATTTTAGCGAACGCTGATTATCAGGTGGATTGGCTTTCCGGGTCGGCAATGCATTGTGCCTGCACCCGCAATTCTTTGAGAAATTCATGCGCAGCAGGTGATAACGCATCGAGGCTGCGATATGAGACGCCCACGAGGCCGCTGGAGATATGCAGTTTGCAATGAATGGTTGCAAGTGCGCCCTGCGCAAGTTCGTTTTCCACGACATTAAGTGGCAACATGCATAGCATGTCCGTTTTTGCCAGTAGCGCGCGAATGGTCAAAAACGAAACGCATTCAACTCCGATTTTCGGTGGTGCGTGGCCCCGGTCAAAAAACTCCTTTTCGATCTGACGTCGCAATGTTGTTTCAACAGGGGGTAGTATCCAGTTGCATTCTGCCAGTTGCTCTGTTGATACGGCTTTTTTGGTTGAAAGAGGATGATCTTTTCGACAGGCAACGACCAATTGTTCCTTAAACAGAGTCTCCTGAATCAAACCCTCTCTGTGCCGGTACTCAGCAAGCCTCCCAAGGACTAAATCCAAATCACCTGTATGCAGCAATGGCATCAAAACATCGTTGGTTCCGTCTTTGACGACGATTGATACGTTGGGGCGGGCTTCATGAACTTTCTTTATGGTATTGGGGAGTAATTTTGCAGATGCGGTTAGAAGTGTGCCAATTACAACGCGACCACCTAGTCCATCATTGATATCGTCAAGTTCTTGTGCCGCATGGGATATCTGGGTGAGTATGACCTTGCCGTGGCGAACAAGGGCGTCACCAAACTCGGTTGGAATGACACCGCGATTGGTGCGGTCGAATAGTTTTACTGAAAAGTCAGCCTCTAGATCTTTCAGTAATTTGGTCGCGGCAGGTTGAGACATGTTCAATGCATTTGCTGCATGAAGGATGCTTCTGTGCTCGTCAATTGCTACCAGTAATCGCAGTTGTTTGAATTTTAAGCGGGTGGATACTCGCTTTGTGATTTTTACATGTTGGTTTTTTTTATGCATCTTGATGTTATGGGTTTTTGGAATACCAATTTCAACATTTATTATTTGATTATTATACCTGAAACAGTTGAAATTGGGTAATGACGCGCATTGAGCCAATGAACAAGGATAGTTTTATGTCTGTACACCCAAATCTAAAGTCGTTTAATTTCAATGAGTGGATCGATCGAAATCAGGATCAGTTAAAACCGCCTGTGAGCAATAAAAAGTTGTTTGATGAAGAGACTGGCATGATTGTCATGATCGTTGGCGGACCCAATACGAGGGTGGATTTTCACGATGACCCGGTCGAAGAGTTTTTCTACCAGCTACGTGGTGACATGGTGTTAAAAATTGCCGAGGAAGGTAAAATTTATGATGTTAATATTAGGGAGGGCGATGTTTTTTTCCTCCCTCCCCATATTCGTCATTCGCCACAACGACCTGTGCCTGGATCTATAGGTTTGGTTGTAGAAGGACAGCGGCAAGAAGGAGACCGGGATGGTTTTGAGTGGTTCTGTTTCGAGTGCGGAGATCTTGTACATCGCGTCGAAGTGACACTTCGCGATATTGTGAAAGATCTGCCGCCGCTTTACACCGCCTTTTATGGCAATCTTGAGCAACGTACTTGTGGTAGTTGTGGTGCAGTTCATCCGGGTAAAGAACCACCTGCGGATTGGATTAACGCATAAATCTGGTTACGAATTTCGTGTGGATTCTAGAAAATACAGAGTTGAATGCGTTTGACAATCAGATATTTTAGTCTGAATTATGTGAAAAATATTGGATTTATCAAATGCTTACAGGCGATATGTTGCGTCGCTCTGCTGAGCGGTTCCCGAACAAGCCAGCGATTTTGTGGGATGGGACATCTCTCACCTACCGCTCTCTTGACCGTGAGGCAAACCAGCTTGCCAATGCTCTTCTAGAACGAGGAGTAACGAAGGGCTGCAAGATTGGTGTTTTGTGCCGGAACCGAACTGAATATGGCATTGCCTTTTTTGGTATTGCTCGCTCGGGTGCGGTCATTGTCAACGTATCGGTGCTCTATTCACCAGAAGAATTGGCCTATGTGCTGGGTAAGGCCGAAATCGAAGTTTTGTTCTATGAAGAAATGTTCTCAGACAAAGTGGAAAGTGTCTTTGATCATTTAGAGACCTTGCAATCCACCATCAGTATTGGCGGGGAGGGCGATGAATTTCGCAATTACTATTCTGAATCATCATCCAAAACCCCCGATATTGAGATTGATGAGGATGATCCCTTTTGTATGACATACACCGGTGGGACAACCGGGCGACCCAAGGGTGTTCTGGTTAGTCATCGAAATAGGGCGGTTACTGCACATACGGTATTGGTTGAAGAAGCTTTGGATGAGCGTGACATTATTGGGATCGTTACACCGTTGTTTCATGTTGCCGCGCTGAATATTATGTTTCAGCCAGCTATTCTGGCTGGTGCTACTACCATGTTCCTCAGCAAGTGGGGCGTTGAAGCCTTTTCTGACATGGCGGAAAAAACGGCAATGACTGCCGCCTTCATGGTACCAACTCAGGTCTCAATGGTGGTTAGTGATCCGAAATTTGATGCGACTAAATTTGCCACATTCCGAAAACTGTCATTTGCAGGTGCGCCAATGCCTGACTGGGTTCAAACCGAGGTGATGAAAAAGCTGCCCGATGTTAGGCTCACTCAGATCTATGGTCAGTCTGAAGTGGGTGTTTTAACAGCGCTAAAACATTGGCATCTGCCGGAAAAACTAGGTTCAATCGGGCGCCAAGCATTCAACGTGGATGTAGCGGTGATAGATTCAGATGGAAATCACGTCGCCCCCGGAGAAATTGGTGAAATTGTTTCTCGTGGTGATAATATCATGCTTGAATACTTCAATGAACCGGAGCAAACCAAAGCATTTTGGCGGCATGGCTGGGCTCACACTGATGATGTGGGAACCATTGACGAAGATGGCTTCATCATACTGATTGACCGCTCCAAAGACATGATAATTTCGGGCGGTGAAAACATATATCCAAAAGAAATCGAAAACTGCATTTACGAGCTGGATGAAATTGCTGAAACTGCCGTGTTTGGCATCCCCGATGATAAATGGGGTGAAGTGCCAGCGGCTTATGTTATGTTAAAAGCTGGCTCTACTATCGATGAACACGCTGTTGTTGATCATTGCGCCAGTGCCTTGGCTGCTTTTAAGCGTCCTCGCATTATAAAGTTTGTTAAAGAATTTCCCAAAACACCAATTGGTAAGATTCAGAAGAATATTCTACGTGAACCCTATTGGAAAAACCGAGAGAAGAAAATATGAGTGACCGCTACGCGAAATACGAACGTCTGAAATTTGACTGGCCTGCTGAAAGAGTCCTCCGAATTACCATGGACAATCCAGGTAGTCTCAATTCAGCTGACCGGGTTATGCATGGTGAGCTGGTTGAGATTTGGCGGGATATTGACAGTGATCCGGACGTTAGCGTGGCAATTATTCGTGGTGCAGGCGATGCATTTTCTGCAGGTGGAGACCTTGAACTTGTCAAGGAGATGACCGAGGAATTTGAGACTTTGACCAGAGTTTGGAAAGAAGCGCGCGATCTGGTCTATAATATCATCAATTGTTCAAAACCAATTGTCTCCGCAATGGAAGGCCCAGCCGTTGGTGCGGGCCTTGTTGCAGGCCTTTTGGCAGATATTTCTATTGCATCCAAAACTGCTCGCATTATCGATGGTCATACGCGCCTTGGCGTTGCGGCCGGTGATCATGCAGCCATCGTATGGCCTCTTCTTTGCGGTCTTGCGAAAGCCAAATATTATCTGTTGATGTGTGAACCTATATCGGGTGAGGAGGCTGAACGAATTGGCCTTGTTTCAGTTGCTACAGAGCCCGAAGAATTACACGATAAATCCATCGAAATTGCCAAGAAACTGGCGGCTGGTTCTCCATCAGCAATTCGCTGGACCAAATACGCACTAAACAATTGGTTGCGCATGGCTGGCCCGACGTTTGACACTTCACTCGCTCTCGAGTTTATGGGCTTTACCGGGCCGGATGTGAAGGAAGGCCTTGCATCATTACAAGAGAAGCGGCGACCAAATTTCGACCCGAAAAGCCCGCTTTAAGGTCTCGTTATTTTTGGAGCAAAATGGGGTAGATTATTGGAATTAGTTTTCGAAAATACTGCGGATGATTGGAAAAAAATTGGAAGATATTTACAAAGATATAGAATTAGCGCCGGAAGGGGCGCTTGATTCATTTGATCTACGTGATTTGGCTCCGTCTTTCTTTGACAACCCGTTCCCACTCTATCATTTAGCGCGTGCCAAAGCTCCAATATTTCATCTACCTGACAATGGGGGAATATTTTTAACGCGGCATAAAGATCTTGATCGTGTTTATAAAAATACGACAACTTTCTCATCCGATAAGAAAAAAGATTTTAAACCCAAGTTTGGAGATGGAGCACTTTTTGATCATCACACGAGTTCGCTGGTTTTCAATGACCCTCCATTACACACCAGGGTGCGAAAAACCATTGTTGGAGCGCTTGCACCAAGAGCGTTGAAACCGTTGGAACCTCAAGTCTCTGATTATGTAGATGACATGTTGAGCAAGATAAACTTAAATGATCGGTTTGATGCGGTTGAGGATTATGCCTCTCTTCTACCTATCAGGGTCATCGGAGATATGTTGTGCGTCCCTGATGATGAGCGCGAACCGCTGCGGAACTGGTCTTTGCAAATATTGGGAGCGCTTGAACCAAAAATATCCAATGAAAAACTGATGGACGGGAATAAGGCAGTCACAGATTTTATAAGCTTTTTGGAAAGGATTTTTCAAAGACGCAAGGCAGAAATGCGTGACGAAGATGATGATCTTTTAAGTCGTCTCATACGCGTTGTTGAAGGCAATGATGGCTTATTGCATCATGAATTATTGCAGAATTGTATATTCCTGCTGAACGCAGGGCATGAAACTACGACCAACCTGATTGCCAGCGGGATATTAACGCTTTCAAAAATGCCTGATGTGGTTGCCAGATTAAACGACGATGAATCCTTGTGGCCGGGTGCTGTTGAAGAATTGTTACGTCTTGAAAGCCCAAATCAATTAGGCAACCGAATTGCTACCGAAGAGTTTGAGATTGATGGGCATGTTTTCCCAGCGGGAACTCAGATAACATTATGCATCGGTGCTGCAAATCGTGACCCAGAAATTTTTGACCAACCGGACACGTTTTTGCTTGATCGAGGACGGATGGCACATTTTGCCTTCGCTGGTGGTGCGCATCTTTGTGCCGGGCTCACTGTGGCTCGAATTGAGGCGCGTGTTGCGCTCTCCAAGATCTTTCAAAAATTTCCGAACCTTCATATTGATGGGAAAATAAAGCGTTCGCAAAGAGCTCGATTTAGAGGCTTTGACACTCTCCCAATGTTGGCTTCGAAGTAGAAAGATATCTACTCAGATGGAAAGCATCGGCAATTTAGTAAACTTTGAGCGTAGACTTGTCTGTTTTTTGATGTGAGCGCTTCGAATAACTTGCCATCAGGTCGGTAAATTTCTCACCCTGAATGGAAACGTGCTGTTGTAAAGTTTCGCTGGCAACTTCAGAATTCCCTGTTTCAAGTGCCAAGACAATTTGACGGTGCTGTTCCATGGATTGTCTCATTCTACCATGCACTTTCAATTGCATGCGCCTGAATGGTTTTAGCCGTTTTTGAAGTCTACTGGCTTCGGATGCCAGAAATGAATTGCCGCTTGCCTGGTATATAAAATGGTGGAATCGTTCGTTTTGATGGTAATATTCATCGTGATTTCCTCGCTTCAATGCATCTTCGCATTCGGCTGCAGAGTGTTTGATATCGGCTAGCACCTCATCCGACATGCGCCGTGCGGCCAACCTGCCACACATGGCTTCCAGCTCGGCCATGACCTCGAACATTTCAATTAATTCGACAAATTCCGGATGGCGTACGAATGCCCCACGTCGGGGAATCAGGTTAAGCAATCCTGTTGCTGCGAGCTTTTGAAATGCTTCTCTTATTGGTGTTCGAGAAACATTATACCGCTCGGATAATTTTACCTCGTCCAACCGTTCGCCATTGGCAAATTCACCCAGAACAATCGACTGCTCCAGATCTTCAAGAATTGAGTCGGCTCGGCGTGAACTCGTTGGTTGAATCTTTCTCTCTAACATTTGCTCACTATACACCGGTATCAGGATTCAACAAGAATGTTTTTGTATACAAGGCTATTGACTTTGAATACAGTTACGATAGCGTTACCTAATGAGAGTAGGGCCTATTATTGTTGTCCTGCTTGCCAATGGCGGCATATTCCGCATTTTTCTGGGAGGAAAATATGAAAAAATCATTCATTACCTTTGCAACCGGGCTCGTTTTTGCAGCGACCACATTTGCAGCAAACTCAGCTGAACTTCGTTTGTCGCATCAGTGGTCTACGAAGGACGTACGTCACAAGGTTGCACAAATCGTTGCCGATGAAGTTGCCGGTGCCAATGTTGATCTCAACATCAAAATTTTTCCGTCAAAATCTTTGTTCAAGCCGCGCGAGCAGTATAAACCGCTTTCCCGTGGTCAACTGGATATGTCTGTTGTGCCATTGGCATATGCTGCCGGCCAGCGTCCTGCATATAACCTCACGCTAATGCCGGGTATGGTGAAAAACCATGATCACGCTGCGCGTCTCAACTATTCGCCTTTCATGGGTGAGTTGCAAAAACTAATGGCAGAAGATGATGTCATGGTGTTGGTGCACGGCTATCTGGCAGGTGGTTTTGTTGGTAAGGAAAAATGCATCACATCGCCTGATGATGTGAAGGGGCTTCAAACCCGTGCGGCAGGAAAATCATTCGAGCAAATGCTGGCTGCTGCTGGTGCTTCAATTGCGTCCATGGCTTCTTCAGAAATTTACAGCGCCATGCAAACTGGTGTCCTGCAAGCTGCCAACACTTCGTCTTCATCCTTTGTTTCCTACCGGATTTTTGAACAAGTAAAATGCTATACGCCTGCAGGTGATGTGGCATTGTGGTTCATGTATCAACCGCTATTGATGAACAAGTCTACCTTTGATGGATTGAATGATGCGCAGAAAGCTGCCCTCATGGCGGGTGCCAAAAAGGCAGAAGCATTCTATCTTGAGGAAGCAAAAAAGCAGGATGCTGCTTCTACCAAAGTTTTTGCTGATGCCGGTGTTGAGATCAAGAATATGACGTCTGCTGAGTTCCAGCAATGGCGCGATATTGCCAAAGATTCTTCTTACAAAACTTTTGTAGAGCAGACTCCAGATGGTCAAAAACTACTAGATATGGCCCTTTCTGTAAAATAGTTCTATTTAGTAATCTGTTACTCGCATATTCGCGAAATCCTTCGGACGCCTCAAGAAGAGGCGTCCGTTACCATCTCTAATTTATAACCCGAGGGCATCCCCGTGGCAGGTCATGCAACAAATGCCAAGGCTTCAGGCCATGGCGGGAACATATTCATACGCACCATAAATAATATTTCTTCGCTTTGTGGCGTCGTTGCTGCAACGATGATCGTTACCGCTGTTACTATCACATGCCAGATGATCTTCGTCCGCTTTGTCCTTAATCAATCGACGATCTGGCAAACCGAAGCCGTGATCTATCTAATGGTTGCTGCCACCTTGATCGGGCTTCCTTATGTTCAGCGCCATCGCGGTCATGTGAATGTGGATTTGATCCCGCTCATGTTGAACCCGAGCCTTCGACGTGCATTGGCTGTTCTTGTTTTAACCGCTTCCATTGCAGTGGTTTTCATTATGGTTTTTTACGGGTTTGAACAATGGTATGAAGCCTTCCACAAAGGCTGGACCTCTGACACTGTTTGGGGCGTGCGCCTTGCAATTCCATATCTTGCCTTGCCGGTTGGGTTTGGACTGTTTTTGTTGCAACTGGTTGCTGATCTGCTGGGCGTTATTACCGGGCAAAGTCTTCCGTTCGATCTTGAGGAAAAGAAATAATGGATCCTATTCTTTTAGGTGCACTGGTTGCATTTTGTACAATCCTGGTTTTGTTTTCCGGTGTGTCGGTTGCCAATGGCTTGTTGATTGTCTCGGCAGGATTCCTGCTCACCTTTGATGGCATTCGCTCTCTTGAATTAATGCCGGAAATTTTCTTCGGCAAACTCGATAATTTCGCGCTGCTTTCAATTCCGATGTTTATCATTATGGGAGCATCCATCGCTTCGACCCGTGCGGGAGCAGATCTTTATGAGGCGCTGGAGCGCTGGCTTACCCGTATTCCCGGCGGTCTGGTGATTTCCAATTTGGGCGCCTGTGCTTTGTTTGCCGCCATGTCAGGATCGTCTCCTGCCACCTGTGCAGCTATTGGTAAAATGGGTATTCCCGAGATGCGCAAACGCGGCTATCCAGACGGTGTTGCTGCCGGCTCCATCGCTGCGGGCGGAACGTTGGGTATCCTCATTCCTCCGTCGGTGACAATGATCGTTTACGGCATCGCTACCGAGACTTCGATTGGTCGGTTGTTTCTCGCAGGTGTTCTGCCGGGGTTGCTTCTGGTGACGTTGTTTATGGCCTGGTCAATTTACTCCACTTGGAAACAGGGCGGCGAATTGGCGCTGAGCGCGCGCAGCTATACTTGGCGGGAGAAATTTGAAATTCTGCCCCGGGTCTTGCCGTTTATCTTTATCATCTTCGGCGTGCTCTATGCCATGTATGGTGGCATCGCGACACCGTCGGAGACTGCGGCTGTTGGTGCTCTATTGTGCATGATGATTGCAATGGTCATTTACAAATTATGGAGCCCTATGGCTCTTTGGACTGTGTTGCGCGACTCTACCCGCGAAAGCGTGATGATATTGTTCATCATTGCGGCGGCAGGCGTGTTTTCATATATGCTTTCCAGCCTTTATATCACCCAATCAATTGCCGAATGGATCGGAACTCTCGACGTCTCCCGGTGGACATTGATGCTGGCCATAAATTTGTTCTTGCTGGTAGCAGGTTTCTTCCTGCCACCGGTCGCCGTGATATTGATGGCAGCGCCCATTTTATTACCCATTGTGACTGGTGCTGGATTTGATCCTTACTGGTTTGCAGTTGTTCTAACCATCAACATGGAAATCGGTCTCATCACGCCACCAGTTGGATTGAACCTTTACGTCATAAACGGCATTGCGCCAGATATCCCGCTTAAAACCATTTTGTGGGGCTCCATGCCATATGTGGCTTGTATGGTCCTTTCAATTCTAATTCTTTGCCTGATCCCCGAGTTGGCGACCGCGTTACCGGACATGGTTATGGGCGTCAGTCGATGAAAACGACAAGCTTCATTCAGGATATTATCGCCTCCGTTTTGGATCGCAGATTTAGCATTGGTTCAGGGCAGGATGGACGCCCGATTGAGGAATTATGCGGAGAATTGCTGTCTCGCCGGGGAGAAGTTTCGAGCAATCAGATTGGTTCGGCGATCCTCAATAAATATGCTAAATTTGATGATGAGGAAAAGCTTTCTTTTTTTGAATTTCTGACGGAAAGTCTGGATTTGAATGCAGAGAGTGTTGAGCGTCACGCCCGCGCTTATCAGGAAGATGCTTCAACCGAGACTCTGCAAATGCTGATTGAAGCTGCAGAGCCTCCACGACAAGAGTTGTTGCGCAGGTTAAATCATGTGCCCGGTGCAACAGCAGCGCTTGTTAGCATGCGTCAGGATCTTCTGGCATTCTTGCAGCAACATCCTTCGCTTAAGCGCACAGATATTGATTTTTCCCATCTTCTTATGTCGTGGTTCAATCGTGGTTTTTTGGTTATGCGTCCTATTTCATGGGAAGCACCGGCGAATATTCTGGCAAAAATTATCCAGTACGAAGCTGTTCATGCAATCAATGATTGGGATGATTTGCGTCGTCGTTTGCAACCCGGAGACAGGCGCTGTTTTGCATTCTTCCATCCATCAATGAGCGATGAACCGTTGGTATTTGTGGAAGTTGCCCTTTGCAAGGGAATACCAACTTCTGTTCAGGGTGTCTTGAGTGAAGATCGCTCTACCCTCAACCCTGAACAGAGTGATACGGCGGCTTTTTATTCGATCTCCAACTGTCAAAAAGGCTTAAAAGGCATTTCATTTGGAAATTCGTTGATTAAGCAGGTGGTCAGAGTTTTATCGCAGGAAATGCCAAATTTAAAAACATTCGTTACCCTTTCTCCAATTCCCGGGCTCTCTGATTGGGTCAGCAATTCAGGCGATGAGTTGCCTGAGTTTTTGGCGAGCAGCTTGGCTGATATACAAGCTGATGCGGTTAATAATGGCGATTTGGCTGGCATCGAAACTGAGGCTGATAATCTCAAGGCACTGGCAGCCCGTTATTTGGCACTGACTAAACGCAATGACGGTTTGCCTCTTGATCCTGTCGCCCGTTTTCATCTTGGCAATGGGGCTTCAATTTATGATGTGCATGCAATGGCCGACACCTCAACCAATGGTCTGAACCAATCATTCGGAGTGATGGTCAATTATCTTTACGATATTCCGAAAGTGGAGAAACATCATGAGGATTTTGCCCGAGACGGGACCGTAAACACGTCGAGGTCCATTCAAAGCAAGGCTGCATCCAAGCTATCGCATACAATTTCTATTGCAAATAAAGGCGAAGATGCATGACTAATCATCTCTATCATGGCTTGCTCGCGCGCAGTAATCCGACAGATGTTTTTGCTAAAATTCCAGCTGAAGAAAATGGACAACCTCGTATTATTAACTACCATGACGTGGTGCGTATCTCTGCCAGATATGCCAACGTCCTGATTGAACGTGGTCTCAAACCCGGCGACCGGGTCGCATCTCAAGCTCCAAAATCCATCGATGCACTGATGCTGTATTTGGCTACCGTCCGTGCGGGTGGTGTTTTTTTACCGCTTAATACTGCCTATACCCCCAATGAAATTGAGTATTTTCTGGGCGATGCGGAGCCAATTCTGTTCATCTGTGCACCAGAAAATTATGATGACCTTAGGCCGATTGCCAAAAAACTCGGTATTGGTTTGGAGACGCTCTCGGGTACCAACTCTGGAACGTTGTATGATGCGGCGTCAAATGCAGCTGGTGAGTTCAAAGATATTTCCCGAGCATCGGATGATCTTGCCGCAATTCTCTACACTTCCGGTACAACGGGCCGTTCAAAAGGCGCGATGTTGAGCCATGATAACCTCCTATCCAATGCCGTCGCGCTTGTAGATTTATGGCAGTTCAACAGCAAAGACGTGCTTCTGCACGCTCTGCCAATTTTTCATACCCATGGACTGTTTGTCGCTACCAATGTTGCGCTATTGTGCGGCGCTTCGATGATATTTCTGCCTGCTTTCAATAATGATTCGGTGATTGAGAATTTGCCGAACTGCACCACAATGATGGGTGTTCCCACTTTCTACACGCGGCTGTTGGGTGATGAGCGATTCACGAAGGAACTTGTCGCTCATATAAGGCTTTTTGTTTCAGGCAGCGCACCCTTGCTGGCGGAGACCCATATTGCTTTTGAGGAACGAACAGGTCACCGCGTACTTGAACGTTATGGTATGACTGAAACGAACATGATTACCTCAAACCCCTATGCGGAAGAACGATGCGCGGGGACCGTCGGTTTTCCTCTCGTGGGCATCAAAGTCCGAATAAGCGATGCGGATACCGGCATGCCACTTGAAGCTGAAGCCGTTGGTGTCATCGAAGTTAAGGGCCCAAACGTATTTTCCGGCTATTGGAAAATGCCGGAGAAAACTGCAGACGAATTTCGTGAAGACGGGTTCTTCATTACCGGAGATTTGGGGAAAATTGACGAACGAGGCTATCTGCATATTGTCGGTCGTGCCAAGGATTTGATAATTTCAGGTGGCTATAATATCTACCCAAAAGAAATTGAATTGTTGCTGGATGAGCAAGAGGGCGTATTGGAATCGGCGGTAGTTGGTGTACCGCACCCGGATTTTGGTGAAGGCGTTGTCGGTGTGATTGTTCCATCTGGCAAAGGTTTTGACCCAGTGGAAACGCTGGCGAAAATCAAACCACTGATTGCAAGGTTTAAACAACCGAAAATACTACACGTTGTGGATGAATTGCCGCGAAACACCATGGGGAAAGTTCAAAAAAATACCCTTCGTAAACTGCTGCAAAATACTTTCACTGAATAAGGTGTTTTCTCTAATTTTGAAAACTGCCAAGCTTGCGTTGCTGTCGGTTGAATAGCAACAATCCGACGACATCAAGCACGTATAATCCGGCATAATCTTTGCCATTAAGCGTTGCGCAGGGCTGCCAGGTGCATAGCGAATTCTTTATCGGCCATCAGCGTTCGACAGCGCTCAAAACGCCCGGAAGAATATGCCCAGAAGTCTTCTGCGGGATTTTGATTTGCGTGTTGGATTAGGCCCCATAGGGTCCAAAGAAGGTCACACATGGCCTTATAGATAACCATTGCACCCATATCGGAATCTCCTGGCCCGCCTGGAAAATAGGCATTCATCATGTTTTGATCGGCGCTTGCATCAAAACTACCTTCGACTGACAAATCGCCAAGATCCCACATAGGGTCGTTCATGCCTGAATATTCCCAGTCAACGATCCACATGGTCGTGCCGTCATCTAGAAAATTCTCGCACAACGGATCACAGTGACACGGTGCCAGTTTGCCTTGTCTTTTATTCAACGCTTCACGCACGGCCCGGGTATCTTCAAGAACGTCGTGATAACCGTCAGGAAATTCAACGTTCTTTTTTGATAAAATCTCAAGATATTCGTCGATCATCGAAAAAAGCTCAAAACGAAATTCAAATGTCTGGCCTGAATTGTGAAGTTTTGCGAAAGCTTTTCCGGCGCGGCTGACAGCGCCCGTTCTGGAGGCGAAAAGGCTCGGCGACATGGTCTCATACCCATCCAAAAACTCTGTCACCATCAAGCCGCTATCGGGGTCGGCATAAATCACCTCGGGCGCGATCCCGGCGGCGGCGGCTGCACGCGCGTTGTGGGCTTCAACCTTTCTGTCGATAAATTCCTGTGTTCCTTCGCCGGGCAATCTCAGGCATATTACATCCTTGTCACTAGCCACACGGAATACCAAATTTGTCAGACCACCAAGTCGCCTGATATCAAGCACTGATGCCTCCGCGCCGCTAAAAAAATCAAAACGGGCGAGCGTTTCCCGCGCCAGAGCAATGCCCTTATCGTCTGTCATTTTGCGTTCTCCTCATGCTTTTAACCGGTCCATCTTGGCATCATATAGCGCCCGCCGTCCTCGTTTTACCGGCCAGAGTTTGCCAAATGCTTCAATCGAAAAGTCATCATCAGATGCGATCTCTGTTGGTAGATACCCGAATGCAATGGACTTGCCTGTTCGATGCCCATATCCGGCGCTTGTGGTTGTGCCCAGAGACTTACCGTTCTTCATGATGGCCTCACCGCCATGGAATGGCGCGAAGCCATCCATACTGAATGCAACAAGTTTTCTTGTTACACCTTCTGCCTTGATATGGGCGAGAGCATTGCTTCCGATGAAAGGCCCTTTGTCAGCTGCAACACAAAACCCAAGGCCAGCTTCATACGGATTGTAATCAGGGCTGATATCTGCTGACCAATAGAGATAACCTTTTTCAAGGCGCAACGATTCAACTGCCCTGTATCCGACATTGGCAATGCCATGCTCCGCGCCAGCGAGCCATAGCTCGTTATAAATATGGGCGGCATATTCAACCGGAACATGTAGCTCATAGCCCAGTTCGCCGACATAACCGACTCTTGCAGCCAACCCGTGCGCATTGCCGAGTGAGATGTCGTGCACTGATAAATATGGCAATGCAGTATTCGAGACATCGTCGTCACTGATGGCGGTCAATATATCACGGGCTTTGGGTCCACAAATATTAATGACCGCGATTGAATTTGTTACATCACGCATGAATACCGATCCGTCCTGGGGCATATGTGATTTGATCCAGTGACCGTCGCGTACGCCAAAACCTGAACCTGTAACTACATAAAACAGGTCATGTTCCAGATGCATGATTGTCAAATCTGCTTCGATACCTCCGTTATCGTTGCATAGTTGGGTGTATACGCATTTTCCCGGCGGACCAGAAAGGTCGTTTACGGCAATGTGCTGTAGAAATTTGAATGCTCCGGGGCCGGTGATCTCGAATTTGGAAAACGAGCTCTGGTCGATTATCGCTACTCGTTCTTGCACCGCTTTGGTCTCAAAGCCCAATGCATCAAACCAGTTCGGTTTACCTTCAAAGCTACATATATCTTTTCTTGTGCCTCCTTCGAGGGCAAACCAGTTGGGCCGTTCCCATCCTGATTTGGAGCCGAAAATTGCGCCTTGCCCATCCAATACATCAAACAATGGAGAATGCCTCAAACCCCGTCCGCTAACAGTCTCTTCACCCGGCCAGTGAATTTTGTAATAAGCTCCATATGCCTCAATTGCACGAGTTTCAAGAAACCGTCCATTGGCATGTTGTGGTCCAAACCGACGTACATCAAAAGCCCAAAGATCCATTCCCGGATCACCGTGTAGTATCCAGTTGCTCATCGCTTCACCCGCCCCGCCCGATGCAGCAATCCCGGCGGTAAACCCACATGCGACGTAGAAATTATCCAGTTCCGGTGCTAACCCCATAATTGGCTCGCCATCTGCCGAAACCGGAATCGGGCCATTGATGATGGTTTGAATGCCGGTTTCATTAAGTATCGGAATTCGCTCAGAGCACGGTAGAGCAAACAATTCCAGTCGGTCCAGATTTTCAGGAAATAATTCGCGCCCGAAATCTATAGGCGGCATGCCCCGCCAGCAACCTTTTGTGCCATCCTCCCAGCCGCCGATTGCAAATGCGCCAACATCAGGTTTGAGGTAAAAATTATTGTCCGGATCGCGCAGGGTCGGCAGTGAAGCATCGAACTCCAGCGTTTTTTCGGTCATGAAATACTGATGCTCAACAACACCTGCGGCAAGTGGTACTCCAGCCATTTCTCCAATTTTCTTTGCCCACATTCCGGCACAATTCACGACAATATCGCAGCTGATATTTCCGTTGTTTGTAACCACTCCGGTAATGCGTCTGTTTTCTATTATAAATTCTTCAACCATCACCCTTTCTTCAATCTTGGCGCCGTAATTGCGTGCGGCCTTTACATAGGCCTGAGTGAGGGCATAGGGGTCAATATAGCCATCCGAAGGGATAAATGCTGCGCCAGCAATGCCCTCGGTTGTAATAAACGGAAACATTTCCTGTGCCTCGGCAGCACTTAGGCTGTGGCATTCAACATCAAAGCTTTTTGCCTGAGTCATTGAGCGGCGAATTTCGCTCCAGCGGTCTGGTGAAGATGCCAGTCGGAGCGAGCCAACTTGCTTCCAGTCAGTTGCAACGCCTGCTTCTTTTTCCAGTCGGTTGAATACCTCCACCGATGTTTGCATCAGTTTGGTCAAATTGCGTTTTGATCGCAATTGTCCCACCAGTCCTGCTGCGTGCCAGGTGGAACCTTCCGTTACTTGCGCTTTTTCCAAAAGGAGTACGTCTTTTTCACCTGCGCGGGCCAGATGATAGGCAATGGAGCAACCTATTGCACCACCACCGATGATAATAATCCGAGCATGTCTGTCAGCATGAAATGTCATGGCAGCCCCTTAACTTTTGATACGCTTCATAGCGGGATCATAAAGTGGTTTCATGTGAACGCTCGCGGGAATGCGTTTCGTGGCAACTTCAAGCTCATATTCCCCATCAGCAATGAAGGCATCACTGACTCCGCTGTCTTTGCGGATGTAACCATATCCGATAGGCTTACCGACTGTATATCCAAACCCACCGCTGGTTAAATATCCAACTGGTTTGCCATCTCGCAAAATAGTCTCTCGCCCAAGCAGTACGACTTCTGGATCATCAACCGTAAAACAAGCCAGTCGTTTTTTCAGCGGGTTGGCCGCAGCTTCCTGTGCCGCCTCGCGTCCGATAAATGGGATATTTGTATTGAGCTTCACAGCCCAACCTAGACCTGCGTCAAAGGGAGTGTCATTCGGTGTAATATCGCTGCCCCAAGCACGATAACCTTTTTCCAGCCGCAAAGATTCTATGGCGCGATAGCCTGCTGGTACAATTCCGTAGCCTTCTCCAGCTTTGAATAGTGCGTCAAATACATCGCCAGTGGCAGAAATGGGCATGTGCAGCTCCCAGCCAAGCTCGCCCACATAGGTAATCCGCAATGCCCGCACTGAATGTCCGGCTATTGTGATTTGGCGCACATGGCCAAAGGGGAAGCCTTCATGGGAGACGTCATCTGCGCATACTGCCTGCATAACTTCTCGGGCATCAGGTCCGAAGATTGATAATGTGCCGTATTCTTCGGTTACATCCACCAGCTCCACGTTTAGTCCTGACCCCAGATGTTCTTGTATCCACGCCTTGTCGTGGGTGCGATAGCCGGTGCCGGTCACGATGTAGTAAAGATCATCTGCCAGCCGTGCGGTAGTCAGATCGCATTCGATGCCGCCGCGCGAATTGAGCATCTGGGTGTAGATAACCCGGCCCGGTTCGCGGGCAACATTGTTTGCGGCAATCATCGAAAGGGCTTCTTCCGCATCGGTACCGCGCAATTCAAATTTGGCGAATGAAGATTGGTCAAACACCGCTACCCGCTCACGGGTAGCTGTGTGTTCGGTGCCAACCTGATCAAACCAGTTTTGCCTGCCCATGGCATATTCGTCAGTCGGTTTTACTCCCGCCGGGGCAAACCAATTCGGTCTTTCCCAACCAAGTTTTGATCCGAAACATGCGTTTCTTGCTTTCAGGCGGTCATAAAGCGGGGAGACAATGCGTGGTCTCCCACTCAGATATTCCTCGTGCGGGAAGACGATGGTGTAATGTTTTCCATAAGCCTCCATAGTGCGCTCGCGCACCCATTGTTTATCGCGATGCAATTCTGAGAACCGTCTTATATCAACTGACCATAAATCCAGTGGTTGTTCACCGTTGATTACCCAGTCTGCAAGAGTCCAACCGGCACCGCCGCCAGCTGCTATGCCAAAGGCGTTGAAGCCGGCGCCAACAAAGAAGTTTTTTACCTCCGGTGCCTCACCCATGATGTAATTGCCATCGGGCGTAAAACTCTCAGGTCCGTTGATGAGTTGCTTGACGCCGGCAGTTTCGAAAGCTGGAACACGGCCAAGTGCCTGTTCCATGAAGGGTTCGAAATGGTCCCAGTTTGATTCCAGAAGTTGAAATTCAAAGTGTTCCGGCATCCCTTCGTTTGCCCATGATATTGGGTTTACTTCATACCCGCCCATTACCAGACCGCCGACTTCTTCCTTGAAATAAATCAATCTGTCCGGGTCGCGCAGGGTTGGCAGGTCGGACGTGACGCCTTCGATTTGCTCTGACACTAAATACTGATGTTGAACCGCCTGCAGTGGCACTGATACACCTGCTAAAGCACCGATTTCACCAGCCCACATCCCGGCGCAATTGACCACTTTTTCGCAAGTGATAACGCCTTGATCTGTTTCCACGCTTTCTACGCAACCATTTTTTACACCAAAGCCCGTAACGCTGACGCCTTCAATTATCTTTGCGCCGTGCATGCGCGCGCCTTTGGCGAGCGACTGGGATATATCTGAAGGAGCGGCCTGTCCATCTGTTGGCAAAAATGCTGCGCCAACAAGATCGGAAACATCCATCGGTGGCCATAGTTTTTTTGCCTCTTCGGGGGTGAGCAGTTCCATTTCAAGACCAAAGGAACGCGCTGTGGTTGCCTGACGTTTTATCTCTGTCCAGCGCTCTTCGTTGCAAGCCAGCCGAAGCCCACCATTTTGCTTCCAGCCTGTTGCAAGTCCTGTCTCTTCTTCCAGTCTGGAATAGAGATCAACCGAATATTTAAGAACCTGAGTGATGGAAGCTGATGAGCGCAATTGTCCAACAAGGCCAGCGGCGTGCCATGTTGAGCCGCTGGTTAGCTTACCTTTTTCAAGCAGCACAACGTCGGCGTTATGGTCGCGGGCCAGATGGTAGGCTACCGAGCAACCGGCGATGCCACCGCCAATTACAACAATTTGGGCATGGGTCGGCAGGGTCATAGTTTAATCTTTCCGTAACTGGTCTGAAAAGCGGCGAGGCTGCTTTCATATTGATCAAGTGTTTCATTGGCATAGGCAGCGTAATCAATGCCCGGCGCATTAAGGTGTAGTTCCGAGACCATTGCCCACATGGTTTCACGCAGAGCCGAGGCACATTTCATTGCACTGTGAGCTTTACGTATTTCCGGGGAGGAGGGCGCGCCGAAATATAGTTGTAATAGGTGCTCATCTTCATCGGTGTTAAATTTGGCATTTGAGGCAAGGTTGGCGAGGTCAAACATTGCGGTGGAAAACCCGGCATATTCGAAATCTATAATCCAGATTTTATTGCCGTCATCAATGAAGTTGGCTGGCAAGAGGTCGTTATGGGTGTAGACGATGGGCAGTGGAATTTGCATATCTTCCATGGCGTCATTCACGGCCATGAATTTACCCAAGCGCTCTGCAAACCGGCTATTGCCTGCTTTGAGCGTTACCGCATAATCACGCAGAACATGGAATACCCAGAATATTCTACCGGCTCCTTGTACATTGCGCTTTACATCCCTGTGAAATCCTTTGATTAGCGACACAAGGCGTTCAAGATTGGGTTGGATGTCTTGTTCGCTGTAGGTGCGTGATTCAATAAAGTGAAATACCATGACGCCGGACTGATAATGAACCAGTTCTGGTGAATAGCCAGCTTCAAAAACTGCCTTTGAGACCATTGCCTCATGATTTCGCTCCACATGATGGACCGGAATATCATGGCAAAACCGGACTACGTATTTACCGTTGTCATCATTCACAATATAAGATTCATTGCTCAACCCACCGATTAACGGGGTGGCAGTAATTTCGCCATGCCATATTTTGAGGTCGAGCAGTTTTTGAGGGATTGGTTTCATGATTCGACCTCCATACCCAGACGTACCTTCAAACGATCAACACTTGCCTTGATGATTCTGTCCGCAATTATTGCAATAAAGGCGATGCAGAGCCCGGCCACCATTCCGCGTCCAATATCGCCTTTGGTCAAGCCTATATAAACCTCCTGACCAAGGTCGCGTGTCCCGACCAGCGCCGTTATTACCAGCATCGATAATGCCAGCATGATCGTCTGGTTCAGACCCAACAGGATTTCAGGCAAGGCAAGTCTTAGTTTGATTTTAGTCAAAAGCTGAAGCCGCGTGCACCCAGACGTTACACCTGCCTCTATTAAGTTAGGGTCTACCTGTTTCAGGCCCATCACGGTATAGCGGATTGCTGGTGCAATTGCATAGGCAACAACTGCTATCAAGGCCGTGAAATCTCCGACCCGGAAAAGCATGACGATTGGCATGAGATAGACGAAAGAAGGGAGTGTTTGCAGTGTGTCAATAATCACCCGCACAACACGCCAAGCTCGATCACGTTCTGCTGCAAGTATCCCGATCGGAATGCCGATCATAAATGCAATCACAACCGAAATTCCACAAAGATAAACCGTAATCATTGCCTTTTCCCATAGGCCTGAGAAAGCAATGAATGAGGACAGTGCCATGCATAAAACAGCCAGCCGCCAACTTTTGAGTGAGTATCCGGCAAGCCCCAGAAGAAGTACAACGCCCGGCCAAGGAAGACCGATCAAAAATCGCTTGAAGGGGATCAGGACATTGATGAGAAGGCCGGATTTAATAGAGTCGAGAAAATCAAAATAGTTTATATTGATATATTTGACCGCATCACCAGCTGTTTTGCCCGTTGTCAGGGTCCAGCTTTCCGGCCAATTTTGAAAACCTGCCCATAATAAGCCGGCAAATCCGGTGCCAAGCACGATAGCAATTACTGCAATTGTGATGCCATATCGACTGATCAGGCTCGCACTGTCGTCATGGTGTTGGTATTCGGTCATTCTGTAGGCGACGGCCTGACTCAGCCGATCAAGAGCAATTGCCAGAAGCACAATGGCAAGTCCTGCTTCCAGGCCGGTTCCAAAATCAAGACGCCTTAACGCGGTCAGAATATCAAAACCGAGACCGCCAGCGCCAATCATTGAGGCTATAATTACCATATTCAGCGAGAGCATGATCACCTGATTAACCCCGATCATCAGACTTTCGCGAGCAGTAGGCACCATAACTTTCCAGGTTCTTTGCCGTCGGGTACACCCGACCATATTGCTCAGATCTATCAACTCGCTCGGCACCTGCTTTAGTGCCAGCATGGTGATCCGCACCATCGGTGGGGTCGCATAGATAACGGTTGCCAGAATAGCTGACACTGCGTTGAATCCGAAGAACACAAGGATTGGTACCAGATAGGCAAACACCGGCACGGTTTGCATTAGATCAAGCACTGGTTGCATAATCCGCCCGAACCACAGCCAACGATGTCCGGCGATACCAAGCAACAATCCGGCAGTGACACCGAATGGCACAGCAATAATGATTGAGGAGAGGGTTACCATGGCGCTTTGCCACTGACCGAACAAAGCAAGATAAGCAAAACAAGCGGCGGCAAAGACGCCGAGTTTCCAGTCCTTTGCATAGCGCCCAATGGCATAGACAATGAATATCACAGCTATCCAGCTCAATGGCGGAAGAATTTGTACAGCATCCGAGCCTTGACCAGAAAGCATCCCCTTTTCAAGCACTGCACGAACAAAGCCATAGAGTGCGGCAACGATATCAGAAAGACTGCGTGTGACATCTTTCACTGTAAACAAGCCGAAAAATCCGGCTTCGTTCAATAGCCAGTCGGCCCAATCGCTTATGTGAATGCTCAATTTTAAGTGCCATCCGCGTGGAAATTTGAAGGCCCAGCCAGCAAATGGTTTCCCATAAATCCAAAAGACAGCAAACAAGCCAAGGGCGACAACCCATACCCGCGCAATAGGCTGCTGCCACAAAGCAGGGGGTGAAATACGGGAGGATTGGTGCGCTGTGTTCATTGCTTAGCCCTGCAACAAAACATCGATAACATCATCGCGTAGCAATTCGCCGACCCAATTGCCTTTCTCATCAATAGCGACAATAGTTTTGTCTGCATCTTTAAGCTTGGGTGCAATGTCGGCTATCCGGGCGCTTGCTGAAACTTCGTCGCCATAGCCGCCCGCAGGGGGGTGAGATTTTAATGGATGCATGATTGCAGATACTCGCACCACTTTTGCCCGTGGCACATTGCGGGTAAATTCTGCCACATAGTCAGTTTTGGGGTGCAGCACGACCTCATCAGGTGTGCCAATTTGGTCAATCGCTCCATCCTTCATGATGGCAATTCGGTCAGCGAGCCGGATTGCTTCATCAAAATCATGGGTGATGAATACAATGGTTTTCTTGAGCAACGCTTGAAGGCGGACAAATTCATCCTGCATTTCACGCCTGATGAGCGGGTCAAGAGCCGAAAAAGGTTCATCCAGAAACCACAATTCCGGTTCTACTGCCAGTGAACGGGCAATGCCTACCCGTTGCTGTTGGCCGCCAGATAGTTCGCGCGGGAAATAGTTCTCCCGGCCCTTTAGACCTACTAATTCGATAACCTCTCGGGCTCTGCTTTCGCGGGTCTGTTTGGGGATGCCTTGCACTTCCAGTGGAAAAGCGACATTGCCGAGTACGGATAGATGAGGAAGCAGAGCAAAATGCTGAAATACCATTCCCATCTTGTGGCGACGGATTTCAATCATTTCCTTTGGTGTTTTTTGTAACAGGTCTTCGCCGTGAAAGAGAATTTTTCCGGCGGTCGGTTCTATCAACCGTGACATGCACCTGACCAATGTTGATTTGCCAGACCCCGACAGCCCCATGATAACAAATATTTCGCCGTCCATCACTTCAAGCGATACATTCTGAACAGCGCCGATCAGGCCGTGTTGGCGTAACTCTTCGGCATTGGGCATCTTGGTGTTTGATTTGAGGACATCTGCGGCCTTGGAGCCATAAATTTTCCACACGTTCTCAACTACGAGTTTGGCCGGTTTTTGTTCCATTCCCCGTTTTTGTTCCATTCTATGTCCGAAACTTTATTTTGGTAGTTCTATAACCTGAGAACCGGTTCCTATTGTTCGGGAATGAGCGACTGTATTCAGTTACTCATTCCCCTTTTTTGGCCCGCTTTTTTGGCCCGCTTAGGCACAATCAGGTAATATTGCTGGAATGATTGCGTTTTCTATTGCAACCAGGTTTTCCAACGGGCTTCGTTTTTGCTTACCCAGTCTGCAACCACATCATCGACCTTCTTACCGTCAAGATCGACAGCGCCAACCATTGCGCCCATTTCGGTGTTGTTGACGTTAAATTTCTCGATGGCACTATAGGCACCGGCCCATTTGTCTTTGACACCGGACCAGGTCGCTTTCCAGATCGGACCGCGTGGCTTGCCGCAGTCATATTGGGCATCTTTGTTGCTGCCCCATTTTGCATCACTGTAGCATTCAGCCGTATATTCCGGAAATTTTACCCACTCACCCTCATATTTGGATGTTGCCCAATGGGGAGCATAAATCCACAACAAGATTGGCGCTTTGCGCTGATAAGCAGATTCCAATTCTGCGAAAAGAGCAGCATCGGTTCCTGCGTGTACGACTTCAAAATCGAGACCGAGCGCTTCGACCCGTTCATCGTCAAAACCACCCCAGGTTACAGGGCCGCCCAGATATCTGCCCTTAGGCGCGGTTTCTGCGGTTGAAAATTCTTTTGCGCATTTGTTGAGAGCTTTCCAGTCAGGAAGACCGGGGCATTTCTCCTTCATGTAGGCCGGATACCACCATTCTTCTATGGCATCCATTCCGGTTGTGCCTACGTTTACAACCTTGCCGGTTTTGGTCGCTGCATCCATGGCCTCACGTCCGGTGGTTTCCCAAATTTCCATGGCTACATGAAGATCGCCGCTTTTTAGGCCAGCAAACTGCGCGATATAATCGGCCTGAACATATTCAATATTGTATCCGGCTTTTTTGAGGACTGATCCCATTATTTTCGTGGTGATAAACTGTCCGGTCCAGTCATGCAGTGTAAGTTTTATCGGATCTTTTGATTCCACATCCGCATGCGCGGAAAACCCTGCGCCCAATGTAATAATTGCGGCGGCGAGCGTGGATATAATTTTGCTTTGTGTCGGCATTTTCTTCCTCCCAAGTGAAACGGTGCACAATCTGCTACGCGTTTTCATCTCGTTAACTGTTTACGCGGCGGTTAAAAATGTCAACAAAAATGTGATATTTTGTTTGTATTGTGCTTATATGTATCTAATACCCACAAAAAACCACATGGTAGTTTATGGAACTCAAGCCTTCGAAACGTCATACTGAGATCATTCGCATCGTCCGCGATCAGGGTACTTGTACTATCAGAGATCTTGCAGATCGGTTGAATGTTTCGGCTGAATCCATTCGCCGCGATGTGCGGCCGTTAACTGAATCCAGAACACTGGTGAAGGTGCATGGCGCTGTTTCGCTGCCGCATTTTTTCATTGAGGCGCCGTTTGACCGTCGTATGCGCGAGAATGCCGCCGAGAAAGCGGCAATCGCCAAACTTGCGGCAGAACAGATTGAAAACGGTGATACTCTCATGTTTGACACGGGAACAACAACCAGCCTTATTGCACGCGAATTGTTGACTCACAAAAATCTCACCGTGGTTACAAATTCATCCGACATTGCGCGCACATTGTCCACGGTGAACGGCAACACGGTCTATATGGCTGGCGGCAAACTGCGTGGGGATAATGGTGGAGCATTCGGCTCTATGGCGATCAATCTAATTACCAGTTTTCGTGTGCGTCATTCATTTATATCAATAAGCGCCATTGATCAGGCAACGGGGCCTATGGATATGACACTGGAAGAAGCAGAGCTTGCTGCAGCGGTTCTTAGGCAAGGTGAAACCTCGACCATCGTTACCGATCAATCCAAATTTAATCGAAGCGCCTTGGTCAAAGTCTGCGATTTTGATGTAGTTGACCGTATCATCACTGATGCGCCACCCACGAGCGATCTGGCAACATATCTCAAGCAAGAGAATGTTGAAATCCAAATTGCATGACTAGAGCGGCTGTTGTCGCTCGATTATTTGTGACAATTAATAGCCGATTGCACATCCATCCTTGCGGGATTCTGACGCTCCACGCAGGGTGCTGTTTTGCCAATCAATTTGAATTGCCTGAGCACCACCGTGAGCTTTAATTGGTCTTGTAATTTTGTGCCCTAAATCGATCAGTTCCTGCTTCACAGCATCTGGAACTCCATCTTCAACATCAACAATCCCTCCGCCGGGATTAGGGAATACACGTGGAAATTCGATGGCCTCCTGCAGATCCATACCGTATATGTACAGATTGTGAAGAAGGTGAACGTGACCAGTGGCTTGATAATGCCCGCCCATTACACCAAACGGCATAACGGCTTGATCATCCTTGACCAGCATGCCTGGAATAATGGTGTGCAAAGGCCTCTTGTTAGGCGCAATGCAATTTGGATGGTTGGGATCAGTCTGGAATCCCATGCCCCTGTTCTGCAACAAAACGCCCGTGCCTGGTGCCATTAGTCCAGTGCCAAACCCGCTGAACAATGAATTGATGAAGCTGACAGCATTTCGGTCTTTATCTACTACTGTGATGTAGACTGTATCGTCGTGACGCACGAGATTTGAAAGAGGCTGGACCGGCATGGCTTTGGTTCGATCGATCTTGCCTCGAAGCGAAGCTGCGTGCTCTTCCGACAACCAGTAATCAATCGGAATATCGATCTTGGATGGATCTGCCAGGGCTGCATCCCGGTCAGCATATGCCAGTCGGGAGGCCTCAATTTCAAGATGCAGACGCTCACTGGAAAGAGGGTCGAGTGAACCAACGTCCATGCCTGCTAGTATGTTTAATATTTCAAGGGCGACAATACCCTGCCCATTTGGGGGGCATTCATATACTTCATGGTCCACGAACGATGTTTTTATCGGTGTTACATAGTCAGCAGATGTGGCTGCAAAGTCTTCCATCGTGTGGAGCCCGCCAAGCCCATTTAAATAACTCACAATGGCTTCGGCATTTTGTCCTTCATAAAATGCAGAACGGCCATGTTCTGCAATGTTTTCCAGTGTCCTAGCGTGATCCGGTTGCCGATGAACCGAACCATAGGCCATTGCCTTGCCGTCTTTGAGATAAATTTCGCTTGTTGTTGGGTCTCCCGATAATATTTTAACGCAACTTTTCCAATCTTCTGCTACCCGCTGGGAGAGTGGAAATCCATCCCGGGCAAATTTGATCGCCGGTTGCAATATTTCGCCAAAACTCATGGTTCCATGATCTTTAATCAACCGGCTCCAAGCGTCAATTGCACCTGGAATGGTTACTGCATGGGCAGATTGCTGTTCGATCTTTGTTATATTCTGTTGAGCATACCATTCTGGATTTGCAGCGGCTGGTGCGCGTCCGGAACCATTTAGTGCAATGATATCACCGCTCCCCTTCGGTGCGTATAATACAAAGCAATCGCCACCAATTCCCGTTGATCCGGGCTCGACCACACACTGCACCGCGCAGGCTGCAATAGCTGCGTCAATTGCATTGCCCCCAGCTTGTAGAATATTAACCGCTGTGAGGGTGGCCAAGGGGTGTGATGTTGCTGCCATTCCATTAGTCGAGTGAATGGTAGAACGTCCGGGCAGTTGCAGATTTCTCATCTATGTTTCTCCGTATCGAATAATTATTTAATGCGTATGAGGTCAGGGAAATTGAAATCAGGTACGTAATGACAGGGGTACCCTACTGATTTTGCGTAAATTCAACCAAGGGAAGTCCATGAATTTACGCCATCTTTGTCGGTCATACGTGAGAGCATCATATTGTATTCAAATCGATCAGGACGATACAGTCCGACTATGTACTCAACGACGCGATTTGAATCGTCAAAAACCACGCGTGAAATACGAAGCAATGGTGAACCGAGCTTAACATTCAAAGCTTCTGCAACAAATGTGTCGGCCAGTGTAGCTGTTATATTTTGCTCCGCACTTGAAATTTTTACTCCCTGACGTTCCAGCAGAGTTAATGCAGCCTCTTTCCCAAGGTCGTCTGAATCAATTTGCCTGCCGATACCTCCTGGAATGCAGGTCGTCAGATGGGAAAACGGCTTGCCGTCCAGCTTACGCAGTCTGACTATGCGTCGTATTTCGACCCCTGGCGCAACACGAAATATCTCCGCCAGTTCTGAAGTGGCAGGCAAGTAGTTCAGGTCCAGTAAAATACCTTCGGTTTTTTCATTCACATGGGACAGGAAATTTAAAAGTCCCTGAACATCTGCCTGCAAGGGGCCGGTAGAGGGATTGAATGTCACAATCGTACCGACGCCTCTTTTGCGTGTGCAAAAGCCCTCTGCGGCTAATTCATTTAGGGCACGTTTGGTCGTGATTCTCGAAACACCAAATTGCCGGGACATTTCAATCTCCCCCGGTAATACAGAATTATTTGGATATTCCCCGTTTAGAATTCTGGTTCTAACCGTCAAATAAATCTGTTTGTACAGCGACGCATCGGACCGGTTCTCAAGTGGAGTCGTCATGTTTTCCTGTTCGGATGTAATGGAATATAGCGGTTTTGAATTCATTTGAGCGTTTCTAAGTAGAGTGCCAAATTTAGTTTCTGGTGTTGGTTTGTTTTGTCGGATTGTAGAAGGATTATTTCTGAGTAGCAATAATTGATATAATTTTTATACCCTTATTGATATATTTTCTATATCATATAATATATTCAACATAGGGAGGAGTGAATTTTGTTTGCACCGCTTTCGGGAATTATCTGGAGGCATTGTGCCTAAGCTGGTGGCCAGGGTTGGAGTATTCAGACTAGCCAGAAATTCGCTTTGCCGTTTCGAAATAGATTTAAACAGGGAGAGTATTTATGAAAAACAATAATTTGAAGGGCGTTCTAACCAGTGCTGCAATTGTTGCGGGATTGGTAATGGGAGCTCCTGCTGGAGCGGCTGATCTCGGCTGCAAGACGGCGAAGTTAATTGTGCCTTGGGGCGCTGGTGGTGGCACAGACATCATTTTCCGGATTTTTGCAAATTCAATTAATGAAGCCGGCGCGAAACCTCAATTGCAGGTGGTTAACGTCGGTGGTCAAGGTGGTAACAAGGGTGCGAAAGAAGCTCGCAAGGCAAAGCCAGACGGATGCACATTGTTTGCGATTCACCAAAGTGCAATCACCAGCTATTTGAATGGTCGCGTAGATTTTACATGGGACGCATTTGAACCCGTTGCCCAGGTGACTAATACAGCTGACGTGTTTGGTTCTGCGGGCGATGTTCCGTGGAAGGATTATGAAGGCTTCAAAAAGCACGCTCTGGCCAATCCGGGCAAGCTATTGACTGGAGCCACCTTTGGTTCAACCAGTCAGTTTGAATGGCTGATACTGGAAACCAAAACTGGCATTAAACTTAAATATGTACCATTTGACGGAACCCGCCAACGTATGACGGCCTTGCTGTCTGGTGCAATTCAATTGGGTAGCCTGAATGTTACTTCTGGTAAGAAATACCTTCAAGGTGGTGAGCTGAAAGCTTTTGCAATTGCTGCAGAAGAACGCTCGAAGCATCTTCCCGATCTACCAACATTTAAAGAGTTGGGTGTTGATATGGTCTATGGGATTGTTCGCGGTGTTGTTGCACCAAAGGGCACTTCGCAAAAGGTGATCGATCACTGGGCAGCCGCTATCAAAAAAGCTACCGAAGATCCTAAAGTGATGAGCCAAATGGATGCCAAAGGTTCTGAGGTTATCTATAGTGGACCTGCGGACTATCGGGCCTGGTTTGAACAGACGTATAAAGACCACGAAAAAATTGCCATTTCGATTGGCATGTTCAAAAAATAGGACTGTGTTAGAATATGGCTCGGATATTCAATGTCCGAGCCATATTTCTATGGCCATTCAGGTATAATAATGATGAATCGTGTAAACCAAGACACCGTGATTGCCATCTTGTTGCTCATGATGTGCGGGATATTTTTTATCGCGAGTTTTGATATTCGTGTTCCTGACTATGGAACATTACCGCCCACAGCATGGCCGCGTGCAATTTTGGTTTTTCTGACCATTCTTTCCACGATATATCTTGTTCAATCTATCAAAGCTTCCTCTGATACAAAAAAATCTACTGCTAGCATCAAGGAATTGCTGCTGGAGTTTAGAAACCCGCTTTGGTGTTTTTCGCTCTATCTGATTTTCCTCATCACCCTGCCATATTTGGGGATGTTGATCGGTGGGGTGCTCTTTGTGTTTTGTATGCTCACAGTTCTTAGCGGTGCTGGCCGCGCAAAGGCGTTGCAACACGGTCTTATCGCGATAGGGTCGGTTGGCTTTATCTGGGCTCTTTTTACCTATGTTTTGAATGTAATATTGCCGGCTGGCGTGATTATTTCATTCAATTAGAGAACAACATTAAAATGCGCGACGGGAAAATTCTTCGTTCATTTTGTCCTAGAAGCTCCTTCGGCATGATGCCCGAATTTCAGGGGAAGAATTTTCGATGATTATAGAAAATGTTGCGGGTGCCCTGAATGCACTGCTTACGTTTCAAACCATGTCTTTGATGTCTATTGGTGTCATTGCGGGGTTGATGGCAGGCGCGATCCCAGGCTTTACCATTACCATGGCAGTCGTTTTGACGTTGCCCTTCACCTTTGGAATGACGTCCATTCAGGGTGCTGCTACTATGGTGTGCGTATTGGTTGGTGGTCTTTCTGGCGGACTTATGTCTGGCATTCTCACCGGCATTCCCGGAACTCCCTCTTCGGTTGCAACAACATTTGACGGCTATCCGATGACCAAGAATGGCCGTCCCGGTCTGGCGCTTGGTATCGGGGTCTGGTCTTCATTTATCGGCGGAACCATCAGCGCTATTCTATTGATGACCCTTGCACCGCAACTGGCAAAAATTGGTTTGGAATTTCAACCATGGGATTATTTTGCACTGGTGATGTTTGCGCTTACAATCACTGCAAGTTTAGCAGGTGCACATCTGGTTAAAGGCCTAATTGCCGGCGGGCTTGGTCTTTTTATTCAGACTATTGGCGAAGACGATATCGTTGGCGTTGCCCGTTTTAACTTTGGTAATGACGCTCTCCTTCAAGGATTTGATTTCTTGCCGGTGTTGATTGGCTTATTTGCTTTTAGCCAACTATTATTTGATGTCAAAGACCCAAAACAGGCGGTGCAATCACTCTCTGAAGGTGGCAGTCAGAACACAAAAATTGAACATAGGCAGGCGCTGATAGAAATATCCAAACGATGGGTTGTTGCATTACGCTCGTCTCTGATTGGCGTTTTTACCGGTATTCTGCCCGGTGCAGGTGGTTCAATTGCTAATATTCTTGCCTATGATCAGGCGAAAAAAGCATCCAAACACCCGGAGAAGTTTGGCACGGGGATACCTGAAGGCATTATTGCTCCGGAATCCTCAAACAATGCCGTTGAAGGCGGCGCTCTGATTACGATGATGGCTCTCGGTATTCCCGGTGATGTTACTGCGGCTGTGATGCTGGGTGCGTTGATGATTCATGATGTTGTTCCCAGTCCATCATTCATTAGTGATGAACCCATTCTCGCTTATTCTATTTTCATGGCATTTTTCATTGGTAATTTCCTGATGCTGATATTTCAGTCGATTACGTTGCGGATGTTTATCCTCGTGACCCGGGTTCGCAAATATGTTCTGGCATCTGTGATTTTGGCACTATGTGGAATTGGCGTTTTTTCACTTCACAATGTCGAATTTGATCTTTGGGCTATGTTTTGGTTTGGCATTATTGGGTTTTTGATGAGGTTGTTTGGATTTCCTCTGGCTCCGATGATCCTTGGAGTGGTGCTTGGAAATATTGCCGAGATAAATCTTTCGAGGGCTTTGGCAATTAGTACGGATCTTACCCTTTTTGTTACCAGACCATGGTCATTATTGTTCTTGTTGATTGCCTTTTTCTCCGTTGTTTTTCCCTATTTTCAAAACAAACGGGGCAGAAGCAAATGGACATTGTTTTATTTGCCATTTGCTCTGTTCACGATCTCGGTCCCTTTGCTGATGATGGGGGGAATTCCAAGGCCAACTATTGCCATCGGCCTCATCGCGTTTGGAGTGTGGACTTTGTTTAAGCGCTACAAAGCCGGGTGGGACCCTGCGCAATTGTTGGAATCCTAACCGTGAAAGGTTTTAGGGTCGCGATACCAACAACACCATTTCGGTTGCTGAAGAAAAGCCAAATAGGTGTTTAAACATACCTAGGAGCTGTTGACAAACCGGATTCCCAAATCAGTTAAAATATGATTCAAGATACCTTTTAAGGAGGTTATCTTGGCGCGATTGTTGATGTCAAAT
>JASFYT010000087.1:0-50203 GCA_045047085.1 Rhizobiaceae bacterium
CCCGCCAAAATAGCATGACCTTGTTCGATATTCACCCGAACTTCATCTTCAAGACCATAGCGTTTTAGAAAGCCATAAACCGTAGCCACATCATAATCATATTGGTGCTTTGTTGGTTCTTGTGGTTTTGGTTCAATCAGAATTGTGCCTTTAAAACCGATCTTGTGCTTATATTCCACTACAAGATTAAAGAACCGGCCAAGCTGATCCATCTCCGCGCCCATATTGGTATTGAGCAAGGTTTCATAACCCTCACGCCCACCCCAAAGCACATAGTTTTCACCACCCAGACGCATGGTTGCGTCGATACAGGTTTTCACCGTGGCCGCAGCAAAAGCAAATACATCCGGATCAGGATTACTGCCCGCACCGGACATATAGCGCCGATTGGAAAAAAGGTTAGCCGTTCCCCACAAAAGTTTCACCCCGGTCTCGGCCATCTTGCCTTCAAGATAATCAACAATCTCGTTTAGGTTCTTCGTGTTCTCGGTAAAATTTCTCCCTTCAGGGCGAACATCTGCATCATGAAAACAAAAATAGGGCGCGCCCAAGGCTGTGAACATTTCGAAAGCCACATCAGCTTTTAGTTTAGCAGCTTGCATCGGATCAGACATGCGATCAGGAAACCACGGACGATCAAATGTCTGGCCCCCGAAGGGGTCGTCCCCCGGCCAGCAAAATGAATGCCAATAAGCAATTGCAAAACGAAGGTGATCCTCCATCCGTTTTCCCGCAATCACCTCATTGGGGTCATAATGTTTAAACGCCAACGGGTTTTTACTTTCAGGTCCCTCAAAGGGAATAGTCGTGATATCACCAAAAAATCCGGTACTCATAATTTTATAGCCCCTTAATTGCTGGATATAGAGATGTGAATTTTGAATAAGCCGCATCATAATCAGCGGTAAATTTCTCGTCTGGTTCAAGCGTTCGAACGGTTTTTGCCTGCTTACAAATCTTCGCCGGATTAGCATTTTCTGCAGCAATCAACCCAAGGCGCGCCGCACCAAATGCTGCCCCATTGTCGCCCTCTTCAGGCAGATCTACCGGAACGTTTAAAATAGTCGCAATCGCTTTCAGCCAATAGATAGAATTGGACCCACCGCCGACTGCGGTGACACGTTTTACATCGGTGCCAGCTACTCGCAGCGCTTCGAGACAATCACGGAAAGCAAAACCCACACCATCAAGTACGCTTTGGGTCAGATCGGCTCGGTCACTGGTATGTTCCAGCCCGTAAAATCCGCCCCGGATTGCAGCATCATTATGAGGCGTTCTCTCGCCAGATAAATAAGGCAGGAAAGTTGCCCGGCTCGGCGGTCGTAGTGTATCGCCCAACTCAGCCGTGAGGTCACCCGGCCCCATGCCGGTAATGCCGGAATACCAGTTAAGCGCATCAGTGGCCGACAATATGACACCCATTTGGTGCCAACGATCAGGCAACGCATGGCAAAATGTATGAACCGCACTTTCAGGGTTTGGCGAGTAAGTATCATTGGCGGCAAATAACACACCGGACGTTCCAAGTGACAAAAAGGCAGAACCCTCTTCCACAATGCCCATTCCAATAGCAGAAGCGGCATTGTCACCGCCGCCACCAGCCACAACCACAACATTATACATACCCCAGGCACCAGCCAGCTCGCTGCGCAGATGGCCACTAACTTCGCTACCTTCAACAAGATCAGGCATTTGCGAGCGATCCATACCGCTGGCATCAAGCAATTCGCTCGACCAATCGCGCTTGGCTACATCAAGCCAGCTTGTGCCAGCCGCATCTGATGGTTCAGAAACCGTTTCTCCAGTTAGCCACAACCGAAGATAATCTTTCGGCAATAAAACCTTGGCGGTTTTCTTAAAATTATACGTTTCGTTATTTTTGACCCAGCAAAGCTTGGGAGCAGTAAATCCCGGAAAAACAATATTGCCGGAGAGAGACCCGAACAAAGGGTTTGCATCCAGTTCCGCAGCTTCTTCATGACTTCTGGTATCATTCCACAAAATGCATGGCCGAATAACTTCATCATTCTTGTCCAGTAATGTCGCCCCGTGCATATGCCCTGAAAGGCCAATCCCCTGAACTTTTCCAAGGGCAACGCCATGATTCAGTTTAAGTTCGGCCATGGCATTTTTTGTAGCTTCAATCCAGTCGGCCGGGTTCTGCTCACTCCAGCCGGGATGAGGGCGAGAAATTTCAAGCTCCGCACTTGCGGACCCGGTAATCATTTGATTTTTATCTATCAAAAGCGTTTTCACGCTCGAAGTTCCAAGATCTATGCCTAAATACACCGGTTAAATCCACTCCTCGATTTGGTACGCATTTTTATAGGGTCAATGCTCATCGGTTTGCCTCAATGCACAATTCGTCTGAGGACCGGCCAACACTTTTCGCTACTGTGCCCTACGTAATTGCACCGGGACCAGCAATGGCACCAGAAGGACATTTACCGGCAATAATCATCCCCAAAACCTCATCTTTCGTAACATCTTTTGTCGCCGCAGTCCCGACAATTGCGCCGTTTTTCATAACGACAACCCGGTCAGCAAGTTCAAACACATCCTCGATATCATGAGAGATCAAAAAGATGCCGATGCCGTCCTTTTTAAGTTCCAAAATAAGATCAGCAACCTGCGCGGTCTCTTCAGGGCCAAGTGCTGCTGTCGGTTCATCCATCACCAAAATTCGGGCATTAAAAAGAATAGCCCGCGCAATCGCCACTGACTGGCGCTGCCCACCGGAAAGAGCCTTCACCGGGTCCTTGAATTTCGCAAATCGCGGATTAAGTCGCCCCATCACTTTACGGGCTTTTGATTCCATCGCCGCATCATCCAGCGTGCCCCAACGTGTGCGCAATTCACGGCCCAAAAACAGGTTTGCTGCCGCATCCAGATTGTCGGCTAGAGCCAGCGTTTGATAGATTGTTTCAATACCATAGGCTTTAGCATCACGCGGGTTATCAATTGTCGCCACTTCGTCATTGATACGAATTTCACCGCTGTCGCGCTTATAAGCACCCGAAAGAATTTTAACCAGCGTCGATTTTCCAGCACCATTGTGCCCGAGCAGGGCGACTACTTCCGCTGGATATAGTGACACCGATGCATGATCCACCGCCTTGATGCCACCAAACGCGATAGACATTTCTTTCATTTCCACCAGAGGAATTGCAGTTGTCATATTCATTGTGCCCACCTCATGTCGAACTTTTGCGATAAAGTGTATCGATATAAACCGCACTAACCAAAACGCAGCCCACCACCATTTGCTGAATGGCAGAATCAAAGCCAACCAGCACCATTCCAGATTGCAACGACTGCATCACCAGCGCCCCAAGCATCGCACCATAAATCGTACCGATACCACCGGCAAAGGATGTTCCCCCGATCACCGCTGCCGCGATCACATAAAGTTCGTCAAATTGCCCCAAGGCATTGGTCGCTGAGTTAAGACGCGCACTGGCAATTACCGCTGATATGCCAGTCAGCCCACCCATCAGCGCGAATATCAACATAGTCATGCGCTTGGTATTAATGCCAGCAAGCTCTGCAGCTTCCGGATTGCCACCAATGGCAAACACATAACGCCCGAACTTTGTTCGCGTGGTCAAGAAGGTCATAAAAATGCCAACAGCAATCGCGATCAAAACCGGAATGGCAAATCCATGCGAGATGAATATTCCGCCTTCAGGAATTTCAATATTATTAGCGGCGGCATAACGCTTGATAATACCTTTTGGCCACGGATAAGCATTCATCACCAAAACCGCACCAAGGATCAAAGCGGAACCAACAACCCCAATCAACCATTCAGCCCACATGGGACGAAGTGGAAAATTAAATCTGATACGCTGCTTGCGTCCAGAAATTAGCAGGGCAATTACGCCAATACAACCCAATATGCCGACAATCCAGCTACCCGTTGCACCAATCGTGCCGTAGGGTCCACCGCCAATAAGCGCGAAAGTTGCATCCACCGGTGCAATAGTTTCACCGCGCGCCACCCACCAAGCAGAACCGCGCCACACCAGCAACCCGCCAAGGGTCACGATGAATGCCGGTATCTCCAGATAGGCAATCAACATGCCATGAAAGGCACCGATCAAAGCACCGAATGTCAGACCGGCAATAACGGTAATAATCCAGATATACGGGCTACCAAGCCCCAGGAATTGCGGCAAAACCCAAACTTGTATTACCCCCATTACCATAGCGGTCACACCAAGCAGGGAGCCAACAGAAAGATCAATATGCCTTGTGACAATCACCAGCACCATGCCAGTTGCCATCACCGCAATCGAAGAGGTTTGAACCGACAAATTCCATAGGTTTCGCGGCGTTAAAAACGCACCATACCCATTAAAAATTTGACCGTAATAATGAAAACCTAGCCAAATCAGAACCAGTGCGCCGATCATACCCAGCATTCTGGTATCAACTTCGGTCGCCCTTAGAAAACGAACGATAGCGCTTTCTTTAAATTCTAAATCTTCGCTGGTTTTTGACGCCTTATCAGACATAGCACCCTCCGCCCTCGGTTCCTGTACTGACCTTGTTAGCCTGTTTCAGAACTGCATAAAATCCAAAAAAGGCCGCGCCGCCCGAAAAGGTGACGCGGCCAATTTATTACTTTGCCAATTGGCGGGCTTATTTACAAGCGCCAACCATTGCAGTATCGGCACCGGCACAAGCAGTAGCTTTGTCGATCCAGCCAGCATCAATCACTTTACCAAGAGTAGCTTTAGTGATTGGAGTTGGCTCAAGCAGGATGGAAGTAACGGTAACGCCGCGCTTACCACCTGAGAACGGTGCAGTACCGGGAATGTCTTTCAACGCTTTTCCGTTGGCAAGCATAAGGGCGGCTTCAGCAGCAACCTTACCAAGCGCACGGCTATCTTTCCAAACAGACACCAACTGAGTACCAATTGCAACACGGTTAAGAGCAGCAAGATCGCCATCCTGACCAGTTACAGGAACCGAACCAGCCATGCCCTGAGCTGCAAGAGCTGCAACAACGCCGCCAGCCATGCCATCATTTTCAGAAATCACAGCATCGATTTTATTGTCGTTAGCTGTCAGCATTTGCTCCATATTGCGCTGGGCATTTTCAGGCTTCCAGCCATCAGAGAATGCTTCACCAACATTTTTGATTTTGCCGGCATCCATGTTTGGCTTCAAAACTTCCATAATGCCTTGGAACAGGAATGTAGCATTCGGATCGCCCGGATCACCTTTAATGAACGCAAAGTTTCCGCTATCCTTAACTTTCAACATTTCCTTAGCCATCAAACGGCCAACACCCACGTTGTCAAATGTGACATACAATGAGTCTGGATGCTCGATCTGAACATCATAGGCAATCATTGGAATGCCTTCAGCAGAAGCTTTTTCGACGGCTGGAAGAATAGCTTCGGAATCAAATGGCACGATCAACAAAACATCGGCGCCCTGAGAAATCAGAGATTCAATATCTGTCAACTGCTTAGCTGCAGAACCTTGCGCGTCAGCTGAAATATACTTGTCACCAGCAGCTTCAACGATTTTCTTGATAACCGCTTCATCTCTTTTCCAACGCTCTTCCTGAAATATTTTCCAGGATACAGCAACTGTTTTGCCAGCAGCAATTGCGTTTGATGCAAAACCTGAAAGCGATGCAGCAAACACAGCACCCATAAGGGCCATACTTAGTTTTTTCATAAAAATTCTCCCTATGCGCTCAGCGCATTTTCTTGTTAATATACCATCGATATATTTTATTCAGGTGAACACAGTGGCCAAGGCATCCTCCCATGGCCACCCATAAAAGCCCTTTAATTCGAGCCTCAAAAAAAATAGTGACTCATGTTTTCGAATGTGTCAACTTGATTTTCAGAATTCGCAATTAGAAAATCGTGAGGACCAAGGAGGGGCCAAATGACCAGCGCTGTTCGCTCTGACGACGTCAGGGTACAAAATCGGACAAAATTGATCTCCGCCCTTCGCATGAAGGGCAGCATGTCCCGCACCAAACTTGCAGAGCATACGGGCTTGAGCGCCGCCACCGTCACTTTGATCACCGCCGATTTGCTCGATAAAAAGATACTGCTACGTCAGGAAGAAACGGCAAAAGTTAAAAATTCGCGCGGCCGACCAAGGGTGACACTGGCATTTAATCCGGATTTTGCCCGTGTCGGCGTTATCGTTTTGCAGCTCAATCACATCATGGTTTCGATAGTCGATTATCAAGGAAAAACAATCTTTAATGATGAGTATACCCTAGAGACCACCACGATTTCTTCCGAATTGTTACTACAGGAAATGATCGATTTTTTTAGTGCCGGATTGCAAAAAGCAAATATTCCCCAGAACCGTTTGCGACACGTTTCCGTAGGCGTTCAGGGTGCAACGGATATTCAAGGTACAAAACTGCGTTGGTCACCGATCATCCAGCATCAGGAATTACTGATCAAACAATCCCTCGAGCCAGCTTTCGGCGTACCGGTCAGCGTGCATAATGATTGCAACATGATAGCGCAGGCTCTGCGCTGGAACGAACCAGATATCTATCACTCGGATTTTGCCGCGATTTTGCTGTCCCAAGGCATCGGCATGGGACTTTATCACAATGGTCAACTGGTTCAGGGAAAACGCTCCTCAGCAACTGAATTCGGCCACATGACCTACATCCCCGATGGCGCCCTTTGCCGCTGCGGCAGACATGGTTGTATTGAGGCATATGCCAGCGAGTACGCTATCTATCGCCACGCCAATTTGCAGGATGCCGATAGCCCACCAAACAGTAATATCAAACAACGGGAAATGGACGAAATCGCAGAACAAGCACGCAACAATAGCCCTATCGCTGTAGAATCCTTTGAACGCGCAGGATCTGCAATCGGTGCAGGACTTGCCAGCCTGTTTGCACTGATAGATCCTTTCCCTGTGGTCTTCGTTGACACTGGCACCAAAGCCAAGGATTTGATAGAAAATTCAATTAGGAAGACCATTGGCGAAATGCCGATGTCTCTGCAACCTGATGAAATATCCATGCGTTTTTACGAGGATAAAAATCCCTTAATCAGAGACGGTTGTGCGGTAACCGCCTTGATGGAGGTTGATCGTGATATCAATTCAGGAAATGGGAAGGTGCTACAAATTGCAAGCTAGAATCTTTATATCTGCCGCACTTCTATTAACCGCCAGCAATGGTTTGGCTGCAGAAAAACCATGGTCCGAAAACGCGATTTCCACCCATGTGCAAATGCCCATGGGTACATTATCTAAGCCTGCGCTGGAAGAATTAACTCGGCAAGGCAAAGTGCTTTTCTCCGCAAAATTCACGCCCCATGATGGCAGCGGAAGACCGATGGCAACACAAGCCATCATCCCCACAAAACGAAAACGCCCATCCTCCCAAAGCTTTAATCGTGTAGTCGGAATGGATTCCAACGGCTGTTCCAGTTGCCATAACGAACCAATTGTTGGCGGTGCAGGAAATTTCGTATCCAATGTTTTTGTCTCCGAAGGTTTCAACAACCAAGGGTCGGATTCCATCGATCCGCAATTTTCCAATGAGCGTAACACCAACCACATCATGGGTGCCGGTCTGATCGAATTGCTCGCTCGAGAAATGACTGCCGACTTGGTTGCGTTGCGAAAAGAAGCGTTGACCACTGCTCGTAAAGACAGCAAACCCGCTACAGTTGTTCTCGTAACAAAGGGTGTCAATTTCGGCCAGCTTACTGCCTCTCCTGATGGTCTCGTCGATCTCTCAAAGCTCGACGGGCTGGATACAGATCTGGTCATCCGCCCATTCAGCCAAAAGGGTGTCATGACTTCCCTGCGCCAATTCACGGTTAACGCCCTCAATCATCACCACGGCATTCAGGCCACAGAACGCTTCGGCATACGCTGGACCGGCGAAGATGATTTTGATGGTGATGGAGTCACCAACGAAATGTCCCCGGGCGATATTTCCGCATTGGTTGCATGGCAGGCAACTCTGGCCCCGCCAACCAAGATGACACCGAAAACAGAAATTTGGAAAATCGCTGCCGCCAAAGGCAGCACATTGTTTGACGACATACTCTGTTCGAGTTGCCACATTAAAGCCCTACCGCTCAACAGTCTGAAATTCTCCGACCCCGGTCCGGTTGATGCAGCAGGCACCATTCGTGGCAGCGATGTGAGCGCTTCTGCCATTTACGATCTGGCCCTATTCAAATGGGCAAGAGAATTGCCAAAAAATGATAAAGGCCAAGTCATGGTTCCCCTTTACGGCGATCTAAAACGCCATGTCATGACCGATGCAGATAACGATAAATTCGGCAATGAGCTGCTCTCTCAACGTTTTGTCGAGCGCAGTGTTTTTGCCACCACCGAGCTCTGGGGCATCGGCTCCACTGCCCCCTATGGTCATCGCGGCGACATGACAATTCTAACAGAAGTCATCCTCGCCCATGGCGGTGAAGCCAAAAATTCCCGCGATAATTACGATGCCTTAAGCGAAGAAGAACGCGAAAACATCATTGCCTACCTACGAACGCTGGTGATTGAACAATGAAAAATCTCGCATTAATTCTGAGCACCCTGACGCTGCCTGTAAATGTCGCTATTGCGGACAGTCAGGATATTCCCATCATGCAGGAGCAGGCAAAAGAAGCCGGTATCAACCATGTTTATGACGGGCCATGGGAATATTTCGTTGGTGGCGGCGTCGCAACATTCGATTGCAATGGCGATCGGCGTCCCGATATGGCATTCGCTGGCGGTACCAATCCAGCGCAATTATTTGTCAATAAAAGCAGCACAGGTGGCGCGTTAAAATTTGAAAAGAAAACCCTAACCCTTGATGAAAAAGACTTGAAAAAAGTCACGGGTATTTACGCACTCGACGTCAATAATGACGGCTACAAGGATTTAATATTCCTGCGCGTTGGCGAAAACCTGATCCTCAAAGGTGGCAATGATTGTACTTTCACCAAAGCCAATAGGGAATTTGCATTTGACGGCGGCAATGCATGGTCAACGGCCTTCGCAGCGACCTTTGAAGAGGGCGTGCAATTCCCGACACTTGCCATAGGCAATTATGTCGATCGCGACGCTCCCGATTCCCCATGGGGCACATGTCATGACAATTTCCTCCATCGCCCAGATGGAAAAGAAACCGTCAGCTACGCTGGCAAAACCACCCTTTCACCAGGATACTGTGCCCTATCGATGATATTCACCGACTGGAACAAGTCGGGAAACCCAGCGTTACGAATTTCCAACGACCGTCAATATTATCGTGGCGGTGAAGAGCAGATGTGGAAAGTCGAGGCAGGCCAAAAGCCTCGGCTTTATACAAGAAATGATGGCTGGCAAAAACTTACTATCTGGGGTATGGGCATCGCCGAAGCCGATATCAATGGCGACGGCATTCCAGAATACGCCCTCACCTCCATGGGTGACACAAAAATTCAGATGCTCGACCGAGACGCCGATGGCGCACCAGCTTATCTCGACATCGCTTGGGAACGCGGAGCCACGGCCCACCGACCCTATATGGGTGGCGATCTAAAGCCCTCAACTGGCTGGCATTCAGAATTTGCGGACCTCAACAATGATGGCATTCTCGACCTCTTCATTGCCAAAGGTAATGTTGAAGAAATGTCTGATTTTACCGCCTACGACCCTGATAATATGTTGCTCGGTCAGTACGATGGAAAGTTCAAGGAAGCCGGTGAAAAAGCGGGTATCGGCCTCAAAACCAGAGGCCGGGGTGCTGCCATTGTTGATCTCAATATGGATGGTATGCTCGACCTGATTGTCGTTAATCGCAAAGTTCCAGCAAGCCTGTTCAGAAACCTCGGTGGTGACGCCCCCAATGGGCCAAGACCAATGGGAAATTGGGTGCAGATCGAATTGCAACAGGATGGCCCAAACCCCAATGCGGTGGGTGCAACCATCTCCATTAAATCAGGCAACAACAATCGTCTTCGCAAGGTCAATATCGGCGGCGGTCACGCATCAGGTAGCCTTGGCTTTGTTCATGCAGGGTTAGGCGTTGCAGAACGCGCCAGCATCCGTGTCAAATGGCCGGACGGGTCATGGAGCGCCACTTACCGGGTTTTTGCCAATCAGTTTGTAGTCATTAAAAAGGACAACAATATTCCCAAATACTGGTTTCCTGAGTGACGAAAATATTCGGCAAAATGCCAAACGGCGATGAGGTTAAGCAGTTAACAATTTCGGGCGGTCCTCTCACACTCTCTATCATTAGCTTTGCCGCTGCCATTCAGAACATTCGGCTTGAAGGCCATACCTATCCGCTCGTTCTGGGCTTTGAAAATTTGGACGGGTACCTTACACACTCAGCTTATTTCGGGGCCAATGTGGGACCAGTTGCCAACCGAATTGGCGGAGCCAGTTTTGAATTAGATGGTGAAACATTCAACGTGGACGCAAATGAGAACAACGAAACATGCCTCCACAGTGGAGCCGAAGGGTTGGGCCGCCAGAACTGGAAAATTGTCTCCCACAACACCAATTTTGCTCATCTGCGCTGTGAATTGCCGAAAGACCACATGGGGTTTCCCGGCAATTTTCAAGCCGATTGTATCTATTCAATTTCCAATCAGGGCGAGTTAGAAATCATCCTTGAGGGACGCTGCGATAAACCGACCCTTTGCAATCTTGCCCATCACAGCTATTTCAATCTGGAAGATGGCGGCGCATCTGATATTTTCAGCCACGAAATACAGATCAATGCCGACACTTATTTGCCATCAAACGATAAAAACCTGCCAAAGGGCTCACAGGAGAATGTTGCGAACACGCCATTCGATTTCCGCAACTCACGCAAAATCGGCCAGCATAATATAAGTTACGACCACAATTTTTGCCTAAGCGCTGAGCGCGCGAATATGCGCCCGGTTGTTCAGGCCATCTCACCTTCCGGCAAGATCACCCTGTCCATTCAGACAACAGAACCCGGCGTGCAACTTTATACCGGTGAATGGATTCCAGAAATGAAACCGGGCCTCGACGCCATCCAATATTCACGTCATTCAGGCTTTTGTCTGGAAACTCAAGTCTGGCCAAATGCTATCCATCACAAAAATTATCCAACAACCGTTCTGAGGCCAGGAGATGTTTCATCTCAGGAAACGATATATTCTTTCTCTCTGACAACTTAGTAGCAGGCCCACATTCTACTATTGGGTATCGGTTTCTATCACCAGTTCAAAAGGTTGATCGCCGGAACGTCGCGCCGCTTCAATCAAGGATTTAACACTGCGCAAACGTTCTCTGGCTTGGCTTAAACCATCCTTGCTGATCAAATAGATAAGACGCAACAGAGAAGGTTTTTCTTCCAAAATAGGAAGCAATCGCGCGACACTACCGAGCGCCGTTGGTGTCAATCGATTTGAACCTTCGGTAAAGGAACTATCGTAGAGCCTCAATTGAATTTCCTGCAATTGAACAATACCAAAATCAATCTTATTGAGCTTGCCCGGTGTAATGCGAACCACTCCCGGGTTTTCAGATGTCATGCGAAACCCATCGGGCAAAGTCCGCTCATCAAGCGTCACAGCAAAGCCTGAACCAATCTGACTATCATGGATATCAGCGCACGCCACGTGAAAGCGCCCAAAGCTGTCGGTTGAGATCAAAAGCCCATTGACGGTGGTAACTTGCACCCCGGCAAGACCATTTTCACCTTCGTCAAAACGACCATTGCCATTAATGTCGTTATACACCCGCCCGACAATATCACTGCAATTAAACACCGGCTCAATCGAAAGGTTAACCACCGCATTGGCAATATTTGAAATCAATGCGCGGGTATCCCGCCGCCGCACATAGGCATTATTGGTAAACCTTTGTGCCTTCGCCCCAGTACTCACCCGAAGTGCAAGCTGTAAAAACAATGTGCTATCGGCTGGAATATTCACCTCACTCCAGATCAGTTCTTTTCCGAAAACAACCGGCTCTCCCGATACCCCGTCCAGCTTCGCAGACCCTTCAACATAAGTGAAACCTGCAGGCATCTGATCAATGATATCCACATTGTTGCGGGGGAAACTCTGATCATTTTTAATTGTGATGGTAAAGGGTACGATTTGACCCGTTTTCACATCGACTAGTCCTGAGGTTTTTGAGACCACCAATTGTTGTCCTGAAAGCCCCAAGACGGTCACAATGGTGCCAGCCGACGAAGGATCAATCCCGTTCCCGCTAACCGGGTTGGTAGCGTTTACAATCATTTTATTGGAATAGTTCCCGGCCGCCACATTGACCAAAATTTTCACCAGCACAGATACGGTCTCACCAGGATCCAATTGACCACCAATATTCAGCAGGTTGGAATTTGTATCTCCGTCATAGTCGGGGTTAATTTTGGCTCCAAATTTTGCCGGTGCACCATTCAGAGTGATAGATTTTATGGTATAATTTCCTGCACCATAAACGGCGGCAAGAGTATCTGATATCTGAACATCGCGCGCATAAAGCGTGCCGGTATTTTTCGCGCTCAAACGATAGGTGATGGCATTTTTGCCGCCTTCCTGATGCGCCGGCCCATTAATGACACTCTGATTGGCGATAATTTCAGGATCACCACAAAGCCCAAAAGGGATATTATTATTGAAAATAACCGGGTCAAATTCATCGATCTGGAAATCAAAATAATAGGGATTAGAAGCGGCGTTATCGTCAATCAATATTACCGGATTACCACCGGCATATGACCCAAGAACGCCTTGACCATCCGACGACAGACCAGTCGCATTCGGTATTTTACCCGGCAAGCGGGTGATGCTTAGCGGCGGCGAACTGAAAGGCGGATCAGTAATGCTCAACCGATATGATCCGGCACGATCCACATAGAACTGGTACTGTCCATCGCTACCATCTTTGACGATGGTAATATTATTACTGCTGCCAACCCCCGTTTGCGTTCCCGTTGTTGCGAGGTTTTGAACAGAAATCAAACCACCTGTGAGAACACGTCCACCTGTTTCACAATAGAGATAACCGGTCGGATCAAAGTCATCAATATTGGGAATACCGTCACCATCCTCATCGTCACTGTCGGACTCGTCATTATTGTTGACCCCGTCCCGATCACTATCGAGAATGAACACCGAGGCCGGATTGGTATCAGCAAGATTGTCAGGTGTTTCACCCGGATCATCAGAAAGAACAGGTGTTGTAATCGTTGCCGATGTCACAGAGGCGCTGTTCAGTGCCAAGAACGGCTCACCAGCCGTATCAACACGAATACGCAGTCGGACCACACCAATTTTACCCGGCGCTAATTGCACATCGCCCGAGAACAGATGACTATTGCCAACGCCATCAAACCCGTCATTCAATATGCCCGTGCCACTAAATTCCGTCATACTCATCACCGAGGCAGAGATCATTCTGCCGGGTGCCGTCACCGCCGCCTGCAAATTGTCGCTCAAGCTAATGTTTGACTGGACAGTCGTACCGGAGTTTTCAACTTCAATCACATAGTCATATTGGTAGATATTCGGAAACACCATCCTCGGTGCAGTAGCCTGCTTGCGCAAGTTCAGTTGGTTCAACTGCTCAAGTCGCGTGGTGGTGATATTATCATCGGCAGCATTATCCTCCACAATAACACTGATCCCATCCACGCCATTAGCCTCAGGCTTAGCGGTCGTATCAACCGAATCCTGAAGTAGGTCAGGCTGGGTAATCACATAGCTGCCAGTACAACGAGCACTTGCCAATGGTGCCAGGTTATCAATTTTTGCGTCCTTGTTTGGCCCACAGGCAATTTTAGAAATCCCGGTAAACGCCTCCGAGAGCTTCAAATTAGTGAGCGTGATATTGCCTGTATTCCTAAACGTGTAAGTGTAATTGATTGTCTCGCCTACATCGCCAAGACCATCGCCATCCTGATCGTCAAGTACTCCGACCACGCTCATCTGATAAGCTCCATTGCCAGCAACAACATCGACGCTTTGTGAGGCCGGGGCAGAATTAACAGATGAGCCTTCATAAGTCGCGACAGCAACGGCATCACTAACAATCGCTGCCATACCAAACTGGCCATGCGTCACACTCGCCACAAGCGCAAGCAGCAGCATAACCAGCGATTTTGACCGCCAGTCATGCTGCATAAATTTAGCCGCAGCCTTTGCCAATATGAAACGCAGATACATCATTTTAATCCGCTGGGCATCCTTGAACTAAAAACCTCATTGGTTATCAATTTCAGCCTGCGTAACCGTGTGTACATAGGTGAAGGTCGCAACGGCACCGGCTTCAAGCTGATCGATGACCCCATCATCCGCAGATCCAAACGCAGAAACACGAACCGGACCTTCGGTGACAATTGTTTCGCCAGCAGGGGCAGGTGTCAACAACACCCCTTCATGGGTATCCTGAACCCCCACATTGGTGAGTGCCACATTGCCATTATTGGTCACCGTATAGGTATAGGTGATGGTTTCCCCCACCTCGGCCAGGCTGTCTGCAGCACTCTCATCATTCAGCACCGCAACTTTTGCAATTGTGAGAGATGGGTTCGCTGGAATTGCCGCAACAACCGTGTTGCCATCTCCATCCGTATGCTCAGTGGAGGTGGAAGTGGCGGCGTTGCTCACCCCGTCGTTGACACCAGCAGCCCGGTAAATATCCAGCGCTGACAATGTGTAAGAGGCCGTAAACGTGACACTTTCTCCCGGTGCCAAAGATGCAGCATTTCCAAAACTGACCGAAAACGCACCCATGGTTCCCGTCCCGGCATTGCCATTAAATGTCGGGCCAGAATCGACCGGCGAAACATTGGTCAGCGTCTGGTTACCACTATTCGTCACCACATATTGATAGAGAACCAGATCACCAGCGCCGCTGGTACCGTCAGGTGCTGTGGTTATAGAGTTTACAATGGTCATGTCTGGCGAAAGACCAATCACCGGTACAGCTGTTGTGTCCGGCGCAGAACTGGTAGCGCTACCTCCAAAAGTACCAACCGCAACAGCAGAATTTGTAATATCCGCCAAGGCAGGATGGCCCAACCCAAAGAGTAACATCGCCGCCAAAAACCCTATTCTTACCCTGCTGGCAAAGTTGGACAAATCGTTATTTCTTCTTTTGATCTGGTTGGTCATTTTTTCCATTCTCCTGAAGAGTTTTTTGAGTTGAGAATTCACGGTCATTGCAAAGTATCCACGTCTGTTTGGGTGATTGTGTAGGTAGCCGTAAAAGTGACAATGTCGCCGGGGCCGATGGATTCCCATATGCCGTTATTGCCGGAATCAGTTGAATCCAAACGGGGTAATTTGTCTGTCATCAATGTTTCCCCATCAGGTATCAGCACAGGACCGGAACCTGCATGGGTATCGTTCACACGCACATTGGCGATCGGCACGTTGCCAATATTTTCCACTGTGAATGTATATGTAATTGTTTCCCCAACCTCGCCTAATCCATTGCCAGTCATCTCGTCATTCAGGTTGGCAAGCTTGGTAATTTGTAATTGCGGATTGATCACGAGTGCAACCGAAAAAATATCATAATCGCTAACATTCGCACTGCCAGCTGTGCCACTGACACCGGCCACATTATCGATGTCGCCATCAGCACTGCCACCATCATTCGCACCGGCCAATGCAAAATCCGTTGTAGTAACAGTATAACTAACCGCGCAGATTTCACTTCCCCCCGGCGCGATAGCGGTGATTAGATCACTACCACTGGAAGCGCAAACCGGCGGAGCAAGACTGTTCGTAACCAAAAGATCTGTTGCCAAAACATCCCCATCGTTCAGCACCACAATTGTATAGCTTATAACTTCACCAATCGCAGAGACAGAAGCGGGTACGCTGGTCTTGCTCATTCGAATAGAAGGACCCGCAGCAAAAACAACGCTCGAAAAACCAAGAAAAAATGCCAAAAAAACAGGCACAACCATGCAAAGTTTCACCGGGAGAACATTTCGCCGAAAAACCTGTCCTGTTGCATTGGTTGCAACAGATATGCCTGCCCGTTTGGTATCGGCAAAAACCCGCCAATTGCCCTCAATGGTTTTACTCACGCTTGACCCCCTGCAAGTCACCACTTCGCGATCCAAATTGTCTATCAAATAAAACCCTTTATCGTCTGACAATTCACCAATTCCCCGGTTTCGCAAGCTGCTTTGCTGCTGGTGTTTTTCACCTATCAATTCTAAACTTTCCAAAACCAGCAAAATTGTTGCACAATCAAGGAAAATGGGCAAATCACATGAATGACTTAGAAGGCATACTGGTCGTTTCACTTGAACAAGCGGTCGCTGCTCCCTACGCTTCCTGTCGATTGGCAGACGCAGGCGCACGCGTCATAAAAATCGAGCGAGCCGAAGGGGATTTTGCCCGTCGCTACGACAATCTGGTCAATGGCGAAAGCGCTTATTTCGTTTGGTTAAACCGGGGTAAAGAATCCCTTCGCCTAAATGTGAAAGATAAAAATGATGCAGCTCTGCTTGGCGCAATAATTGCCGAAGCCGATATCTTTATTCAGAACCTTGCTCCAGGCGCCACATCCCGCCTGGGGTTTAGCTCAAAAGAATTACGCAAAAAATTCCCAAGCCTGATTACCTGTGGCATATCTGGATATGGCGAAAGTGGCCCCTATGCCGATCAGAAAGCCTATGATTTACTGGTTCAGTGCGAAGCCGGCCTCTCGGCAATCACGGGCACCGAAGAAGGTCCCGCAAGAACCGGCGTATCCGTTTGTGATATCGCCGCTGGCATGACGGCGTTTCAGGCAATTTTACAAGCGCTCTATGCCCGTGAAAGGACAGGCGTCGGACGCAATATCGAAGTATCGCTCTTCCACGCCTTATCCGACTGGATGAATGTCCCGTTCCTGCAATATATGTATGGCGGCAAGGAACCCACACGAACGGGCCTCAACCACCCTACAATAGCCCCTTACGGAGCCTATCAATGCGCCGATGGCAGCGCCCTTGTTTTCTCAATCCAGAACGAACGCGAATGGGCCAGTCTTTGCGCAGATATCCTCGAAGAGCCTTTGCTAGCCGAACGTGAAAAATTCAACAACAATATCGCCCGTGTCGAAAACCGTGTCGATCTGGACGAAATAATCAACTGGGTTTTCAGCAAAACCGACCGCGAAGACTTGATCAGGAAAATGGAATTAGCCGGCATTGCCTATGGTCGGTTATCAACGCTGGAGGATCTAAAAAACCACCCACAAAACCGCTATATGGAAGTAACGACCCCCAATGGCCCGGTAACAATGCTCGATGTGGGATGGCGATCCGACGATATGCCGAAGAAAAAGCCAGCCCATGTACCGGCCATTGGTGAGCACGACAAAGCCATCCGCAAAGAATTTTTATAGGCCAAAGGTTGGGTTTGGGTTTTGGTTTGGGTATGAACCTATCGGTTGGTGCGTTTGCCCTCTACCAAATCAAGCACAGAGCGTGCCGTTTCCAGAATATTCGAGCCCGGGCCAAACACTGCCGAAACACCGTTTTCCAAAAGAAAATCATAATCCTGCCGTGGAATAACCCCACCGCAAACCACGATCACATCTTCACCGCCACGCTCCTTCAACGCTGCCACCAATTGCGGTATCAATGTCATATGACCTGCTGCAAGAGACGACACCCCGACAATATGGGCTCCAGCGGCAATCACCTCGTCAGCGGCTTCTTCCGGCGTTTGAAACAGCGAACCAGCCACCACATCAAATCCGATATCTCCGAAGGACGATGCGATCACTTTTGCACCGCGATCATGGCCATCCTGCCCCATTTTGGCAATAAGAATTTTGGGGGCTTCTCCCAATTCATTGGAGACCTCACCGAGCCGTTGCACAAGGGTGGTGAATTCAGGGTCATCAGCATATTCTTCCGCATAAATATCCGCCACCACTTCCGGCGTAGCATCAAATCGGCCCCATACATTTTCCATGGCAGAAGAAATTTCACCAACGGTAGCCCGCATTCGGGCAGCTTCAACCGCTGCAGCAAGAATATTTCCTTCACCGGTTTCAGCCACCTTCCCAAGTGCTGCCAACGCTGCCTGACAGGCTGCCTCATCACGATTAGCACGAATGGATTTTAGCCGTTTGATTTGCCCCGTGCGCACAGCCTTATTATCCACCGTGCGAATTTCAATCTCGTCTTCGCTCTCCAGGCGATATTTATTTACCCCAACAACCACCATATCGCCCTTGTCGATCGCAGCCTGTTTTCGCGTGGCAGATTCTTCGATACGACGCTTCGGCAAACCCTCTTCCACAGCTTTCGTCATACCACCGAGCGCCTCAACCTCCTCCATCAATTTCCAGGCTTCCTTGGCCAACTGATCCGTGAGGTTTTCAATATAGTAAGAGCCAGCCAGCGGGTCGACCACATCAGTAACCCCGGTCTCATGTTGTAAAATCAGCTGGGTATTTCGAGCAATCCGTGCCGAAAATTCCGTTGGCAAGGCAATCGCTTCATCAAAGGAATTGGTATGCAGGGATTGCGTTCCGCCAAGAACGGCAGACATCGCTTCAAACGCTGTACGCACCACATTATTATAAGGATCCTGTTCCTGCAACGACACACCCGATGTCTGGCAATGGGTGCGCAACATCAGGCTTTGAGGTTTTTGGGGATTAAATTCCTGCATAATCCGCGACCATAAAAGCCGGGCCGCTCGCAACTTGGCAATCTCGGCAAAAAAATCCATGCCAATGGCAAAAAAGAACGACAGTCTACCGGCAAACTGATCCACATCCATACCACCGGCAATCGCCGCACGCACATATTCTCGCCCATCCGCCAGCGTATAGGCCAGCTCCTGCACCAGCGTCGCCCCCGCCTCCTGCATGTGATAACCGGAGATCGAAATCGAATTATACTTGGGCATTTCAGCGGTTGTGTATTTGATAATATCTGAGACAATTCGCATCGATGGTTTAGGCGGGTAGATATACGTATTGCGCACCATGAACTCTTTTAGAATGTCGTTCTGAATGGTGCCTGAAAGTTCAGAACGTGCCACGCCCTGCTCTTCACCGGCAACAATAAAACTCGCAAGGATTGGGACAACCGCACCATTCATAGTCATCGAAACCGACATCTTATCGAGCGGAATTCCGTCAAACAGAATTTTCATATCCTCAACGCTGTCGATCGCCACACCAGCCTTGCCCACATCGCCTTCCACCCGGGGATGATCACTGTCATAACCACGATGGGTTGCAAGATCGAAGGCTACCGAAAGGCCTTTTTGTCCGGCTTCAAGGTTCTTGCGATAGAACGCGTTACTGTCTTCAGCAGTTGAAAAACCAGCATATTGCCGAATGGTCCAGGGGCGTCCGGCATACATGGTCGCACGTGGTCCACGCACAAAGGGCGCATGTCCCGGCATGCTACCCACATGTTCAATCCCCTCAAGATCATCAGCCGTGTAGAGCGGCTTTGTCTTCAGTCCTCCACCGCTGGTTTTTTCAAGATCACTTAACGGCTTACCGCGTAATTCTTTCTCGGCCAGTTTCTGCCAGTCCAATTTACCCGTCATCGCCAAATTCCATAATTATTTCATCCACCGCCAGACTATCACCAGCAGAAACATTGATTTTAGAAATCACGGACCTCTTCTCGGCACGCAGAATATTTTCCATTTTCATTGCTGAAATAACAGCCAGTGCTTGACCTTCCTGCACCTCATCTCCGACAGAAACCGAAATCGAAACCACAAGTCCCGGCATCGGACAGAGCAGAAGTTTCGATGTATCCGGCGCAACTTTCTCGATCATATGAATGCTTAATTCTGCCTGTCGCAGCGAAAGAACATCGACATCCATATCCGCACCACGAAAACGCACGCGGTAACCAGTAGTTTTGCGAGTAACTTTTAGCGCAATCTCTTCGCCGTCAATAATGACATTGGCAAGGCTTTGTCCTGGTCGCCAATCAGTGGTCACATCGAACCTTTGATCCGGTCCTCCATTGGTGAGTGAAACGACCGCCCCCTCATCACGAATATCCAGATGAACTTGAAAATCGTCGCCGTCAATTCGAACAACCCAGTCCTCTTTCACCACCCGCTTATGATGAGCAATCGTACCGGTAATCCGGGTCCGTCTAAGTTGTGCGATCATGTTCAATACTGCAACAGCAGATGCTATTTTTTGCCGATCACCAAGGTTCGGTTCGACTCCTTGAAATCCGTCAGGATATTCCTCTTCAATAAACGCCGTAGTGATATTGCCTGAACGAAAACGCTCATGGTCCATCACCGCTGAAAGGAACGGTAAATTGTGACCGATACCCTCAATTTCGAATGATCCAAGTGCATCGGACATCGCTTCAATGGCTGATGCACGATCTTTGCTCCATGTGCAAAGCTTGGCGATCATCGGATCGTAATACATTGAAATTTCGCCACCCTCATAAACTCCGGTATCATTACGAATAATAACACCGTCAAACTCCCCTTCAGCTGGCGGGCGGTATTGCACCAAGCGACCGATGGAGGGCAGAAAATTGCGATAGGGGTCTTCTGCATAAAGCCGCGATTCAATTGCCCAACCATTGAGCTTCACATCTTCCTGCTTGATCGAAAGTGCTTCACCGAAAGCGATCCGGATCATCTGTTCAACCAGATCAATACCGGTGATCAATTCAGTTACCGGATGCTCCACCTGCAACCGTGTATTCATCTCTAGGAAATAGAAATTTTTCTTACCATCAACGATGAATTCAACCGTTCCAGCAGAGCAATAATCAACGGATTTCGCCAACGCCACAGCTTCTTCACCCATTGATTTACGCGTCGCCTCATCAAGAAATGGCGATGGCGCTTCTTCGATTACCTTTTGATTACGGCGCTGAATGGAACATTCCCGTTCGCCCAGATAAATACAATTGCCATGCTTATCCCCTAGCACCTGAATTTCGATATGGCGCGGTTGGGTAATAAATTTTTCAATAAAAATTCGGTCATCCCCAAACGAGGCCGCGGCTTCATTTTTTGACGATTGAAACCCTTCGCGGGCCTCCTCATCATTCCATGCAATCCGCATGCCCTTGCCGCCACCGCCGGCCGATGCCTTGATCATCACCGGATAACCGATCTCGGTAGAAATTTTCACCGCTTCATCCGCGTCTTCAATTAAATCCATATGGCCGGGTACAATCGAAACGCCGGACTCAGCCGCTAGTTTCTTCGACGTGATTTTATCGCCCATGGCTTTAATTGCGCCCACAGGAGGGCCGATAAATGCGACACCAACTCTTTCAAGAGCTTCGGCAAAATTTGGGTTTTCAGACAAAAATCCATAGCCCGGATGGACCGCTTCAGCACCCGATTGCTTAATCGCATCCATGATTTTTTCAATGACGATATAGGATTCAGAAGCAGCCGGCGGTCCAATATGAATAGCCTCATCCGCCATCTTCACATGCAACGCATTACGGTCCGCATCAGAATATACCGCTACCGTAATGATCCCCATCCGCTTTGCAGTTTTGATAATACGGCAGGCAATCTCGCCTCTATTTGCAATCAGTATTTTTTTAAACATTCTAAGTCCTTAAATCTCGAACACATCTTCAAGCGCATCAGGGAAATTTTTGCGCGCCACAGCTTCATCAATGCATAGCAGCGCCTCATAACTAGCCTTATCGAAAGGGTCTTCCGCCGGTACCACCTCTTTGCCGAACAACCAGCTTATGCGCCCCGCATCTAGATTGCCGCGTTCAAACGGTTCCGTTCCAAAATAATGCCAAAGCGCATGCAAAAATGCGGCATCCGCCTTGCGGTCTTTAGGTGCCCGATCCGCATGACGAACCCGCTCGCGTAGTTCCGTTATCCCTCGCGGATTGGCACGGCGAAGCGTAAATTGAAACCCTGTACCGCGAAGACCGGAAGGGAATTTTCGATGTTTGAGCATATAGGGAAGTGCCATTATTTCAGCCATTCTTCATATAGAATTAATGAGTCATTATAGATGCGATCGCGATTTCCACGATGTAACCAGTAGTCGAACACATGACAAAATTTCATAAAGTTGTACCGCAAAACATCACGGGCAACCATTTCGTCCAGCAATCCAAGTTTATGCTCCGAGGCCATTTGTCCCCACATGTTGGCAACCATCACTAGGTCGTCCACATATTCTTCTTTGATCGGTTCATTCACCCGGAAGTTCACATCGCTCGATCTACCCAGCACGATTGCATCAAATTTCTCCGCACCAATTTTCAACTGCGGATAAGCTTTTTGCAATCTCATTCTCGCAAGATGAAACCGAGGTGTTCGATAGGGGCTATGAGCAAAGGTTCTATCGATTTTCCTCGATATGGCATCTTCTTCCATCTGGTCTCTGGACTGCTTCACCGTAAGCGCAGAAGAACGGGCAGCAGCAGCGGCTGCAAAGGCTGCAACAAGACTGGCAATGCTCGCCACAGCAGAAAATACCACCGTGTGATCCCGCAATACTTCCAGAATTTCTGTCCAAGAAGACATTGTCACCTCATACCCTTGTGGAGCCTATGCATTATTTTTTTGCGAACTTTCATTTGATCAACTTCTTGTGTTTTTCCGCAACACCATGATCACCAATCGCTTTAGATGCCATCCACATACCCACATGAGCATTGCGATTATCGGGGTCTAGAGACAGTGCTTTCTTAAAGAAGATAATTGCTCTTTTATGTTTCTTCCTACCTTCCAAAACTCGACCGTGATCAGAATGCAGAGCTGCATTTCTTAAATCGTGGTCCGGCATTTTTAACCTATTCTTAGCTTTACGAAAATATTTTTCTACAGTGGAAAAATGTCGCTCCACGATTGCAAGGGAAACGTTTTGCAAATCGGTAGCAATTGCAAAACCCCAATAAACTCCTGGATTATCCGGGGCAATCAACCATGCTTGGTTAAATCTTTTAATTGCCATATCCGGTTTGTTCTTCCCGACAAACTGCCATCCTTTTTGCAATGCATCTTGTACAGCAATTTGCATTTTTCCCTTTGTCAGTTCCCGCATGGTACGCAAAAATTTCTTATCAGCGGCCAATTGTGCAGTAGTTTTAATCAAACCTTCCCACATAGGAATTTCTTTTGCCTGCACAGCAATGGAAGATATGCAGAAAACCACAACGAATAAAATTTTTACAAAATGTCTCATGCCTCTCCCCACTCCATAGCCCTACAGCGGAATATTATCGTGTTTCTTCCACGGATTCTGCAAATCCTTATTGCGCAGACTTGCAAATGCCCGCGCAAGTCTCATTCGTGTATTGCGCGGAATAATCACATCATCGATGAAGCCCATCTCGGCGGCAACGAACGGGTTAGCAAAACGATCTTCGTAATCTTGCGTGCGTTTCGCAATTTTTTCCACATCGCCCAGTTCCGAACGATAAAGAATTTCGGTTGCGCCCTTGGCTCCCATCACCGCAATTTCCGCAGTGGGCCATGCGTAATTGACGTCACCGCGCAAATGCTTCGACGCCATCACATCATAAGCACCGCCATAAGCTTTACGGGTAATCAGGGTAACTTTCGGCACGGTCGCCTCACCGTAAGCAAACAAAAGTTTCGCGCCGTGCTTGATAACGCCTCCATATTCCTGCGACGTGCCGGGCAGGAACCCGGGCACATCCACCAGTGTTAAAATCGGAATATTGAAGCAATCGCAAAAACGAACAAATCGTGCCGCCTTGCGCGACGAATTAATATCAAGTACGCCTGCCAGCACCAGCGGCTGGTTCGCCACCACACCAATAGTTGAACCCTCAATACGGATGAATCCGGTCACGATATTCTTGGCGTAATCTTCCTGTATCTCGAAAAAATCACCCTCATCACCAATTTTGTAAATCAATTCCTTGATATCATAAGGCGTGTTCGGATTATCCGGAATGAGCGTGTCTAGCGAATGATCTACCCGATCAGATTCATCATAAAACGGTACAGTCGGTGGTTTTTCCTTATTGTTCAATGGCAGAAAATTAATAAAACGCCGCAATGCTGCCAGCGCTTCAATATCATTATCATAGGCACCATCTGCCACCGAAGATTTGCTGGTATGGGTCTTTGCCCCGCCAAGTTCTTCGGCTGTCACAACTTCGTTGGTAACGGTTTTCACCACATCGGGACCGGTTACAAACATATAGGAGCTATCGCGCACCATAAAAATAAAATCAGTCATGGCAGGTGAATACACCGCACCGCCGGCGCATGGTCCCATCACCATGGAAATTTGTGGCACGACCCCGGAAGCCAGAGTGTTCATCTGGAACACATCCGCATAGCCACCAAGTGAAGCGACCCCCTCCTGAATACGAGCACCACCGGAATCATTGATCCCGATCACCGGCGCACCATTCTTCATGGCCATTTCCATAATCTTGCAAATTTTCTTCGCATGGGTTTCCGAAAGAGACCCGCCAAAAACCGTAAAATCCTGACTAAATACATAAATCATTCGGCCATTAACGGTGCCCCAACCCGTGACCACACCATCACCAGGAATCTTGGATTCACCCATATCAAAATCATTACAGCGATGGGCAACGAACATATCATATTCTTCAAAAGATCCCTCATCGAGCAACAAATCAATACGTTCGCGAGCTGTCAGCTTGCCCTTGGCGTGTTGTGCATCGATGCGCTTTTGCCCGCCGCCAAGTCGCGCCTGCTCGCGGCGTGATTCCAGTTCTCCGATTATGTCTTGCATAGCCACTTCCTATCGATGCTTAAATTTTGCCTTACGTTTTTCGGCGAATGCACTCATACCTTCTTTTTGGTCTTCAGTCGCAAATAGGGAATAAAAAGTGCGTCGTTCAAACAAGATGCCCTCCTGCAAGCTGCTTTCAAAGGCACGATTCACAGCTTCCTTACCAACCATGGTCGATGGCTTTGAAAACCCTGAAATCTGTGTGGCGATTTCAATCGCCGCGTCAAGAAATCCTTCCAATGGCAAAACCCGCGCCACAAGGCCGGAACGCTCCGCTTCCTCAGCATCCATCATGCGGCCGGTAAGAACCATGTCCATCGTCTTAGCCTTGCCTATTGCTCGCGCCATGCGTTGGGTGCCGCCCCAACCTGGGATAACCCCAAGCTTGATTTCCGGTTGGCCAAATTTCGCATTGTCTGCTGCCAGAACCACATCACACATCATGGCAATTTCGCAGCCGCCGCCCAATGCGTAGCCAGAAATTGCAGCAATGATCGGCGTACGAATGGCAGCAAATTCGGCCCACTGGGCAGGCCCATCTAATTTATACATATCGAGGAAGGATTTATCCTTCATCTCCAAGATATCAGCGCCCGCGATAAAGGCTTTTTCGCTGCCGGTAATGAGGATACAGCCGATATCTTCGTCAAGATCGAACGCCTTCGCCTTAGAAATCAATTGCTCCAGCATTTCCGCATTTACCGCGTTCAACGCCTCAGGCCGGTTTACGGTTAGAATACCAACCCGGCCCTTAACTTCACTTAAAACAACATCGCTCATATCAACCTCGTTTCATGGTTTTGAGAAAATTTATCATACCGGAAAAATCTGTATTGGCCCCACCATCATCCACCATCGCCTGATAAAGTGCCGCCGCATGTTCGCCCATTGGCGTTGCCATGTCACCTTCGCTGGCGGCTTGTTGAGAAAGGTTCAAGTCTTTCAACATAAGGGCTGCTGCAAATCCGGGGTTATAATCATTATCAGCAGGACTTTGCGGCCCAACTCCTGGTACAGGGCAATAGGTATTCACCGACCAGCAGGAACCCGACGAAGTTGAAACCACATCAAACAGCGACTTCTGATCCAGCCCGAGTTTCTCAGCCAGAGAGAACGCTTCACACGCCCCAATCATCGAAATGCCAAGTAGCATATTATTGCAAATCTTGGCGGATTGCCCGGCACCACCCGGTCCACAATGCACCAGCCTACCACCCATCACATTCAAAATTTCTTCTGCTTTTGCAAAGCTATCGTCGGATCCGCCAACCATAAATGTCAGGGTGCCATTTTCTGCTCCGCCAACACCACCAGATACAGGAGCATCAAGACAACCAAGGCTTGCTGCCTCAGCCATTTCATGCGCCTTCTTGGCGGAGGATACATCAATTGTTGAACTATCGATGATCACTGCTCCAGCCTTTGCAGCAGAAACAATCTCGTCAAAAACCGAAAGAACAATTTTGCCATTGGGCAACATTGTAACGATGACATCAGCGCCGCTCACCGCATCTGTTGCCTTGTCATACGTTGTCATCCCGGCAGATTTCGCAGCTTCAATCGCTGCAGGCACAAGGTCAAATGCTTGAACATCATGCCCCGCCTTCACCAGATTAATTGCCATGGGCAGGCCCATATTTCCAAGGCCGATAAATCCAATTTTGCTCATGTCTTGCTCCTAAAGCCGTAATTCCCGCTCACCCAATGGGGCAAGCATATGTTCAATTTGTTCCGCACTCACTGCGGCCAGATCTGCAATTTTCCAGTTCGGATTGCGATCCTTATCAATAATCTGCGCCCGAATACCTTCAAGCATTTCGCCATCAGACATGGATCGAAATGAAAACCGGTATTCCAGCGCCAGCGCGTCTTCAATACGTTCCACTTTTCGGCAGCGCCTGACAAGTTCAATCGAACAAGCCACAGATAATGGGCAATTGCGCCGCATCATTTTGGCTTGCTTGGCGGCCCATTCAGAACCTTCAGCTTCCAGAGTATCGGCAATAACAGCTGCCAAATTTTCTGCAAAACACAGATTGATCAGGCCGCTATGCTCTTTCAAAAATCCCGACTCCGGCATGTCAAAGAATGCCTCAATCAGAGTTGCATCCCCTGAATGCACCAAATTTCGAACTAACTCTTCCAATTTCTCTGATGGGATAAAACCATCAGCAAAACCCGCATAAATCGCATCGTAAGCACCCAGCCTTGCACCGGTCGCCGCCAGATATTCGCCAATCGCACCGGATGATTGCGACAATAGAAAACTTCCGCCCACATCGGGGATCAGCCCGATCGCGCTTTCCGGCATGGCCAGCATGGTGTTTTCCGTTACAATCCGGTGCGAGCCATGACAAGCAATGCCGACACCGCCGCCCATGACAATACCATCCATCAATGCCACATAGGGTTTTGGAAAATTGGCAATCGCCGCATTCAACCGATATTCATCAGCCCAGAATTTCCGGCCAAACTCGAAATCACCGACCACACCGGTTTCATAGAGTTGCTGAATATCGCCTCCGGCACAAAAGGCCCGGCCCTCAGCATCAATCAGCACCAGATGAACCGCATCATCTCTGGCCCAATCAGTTAACGCCGCTTCGATTGCCATCGCCATATCATAAGTCAGCGCATTCAACGCATCTGGTCTTGTCAGGGTTATACGCCCGGCCCGACCTTCCTTGCGAATGTGAATATCGCCGTTCACCCTATCGCGCCTCGTTCAGCAATTGGCGCGATATGATCACCCGCATGATTTCATTGGTTCCTTCAAGAATTTGATGCACCCGTAGATCACGCACAATTTTTTCAATGCCATAATCTGAAAGATAGCCATACCCCCCATGCAATTGCAGCGCGTCATTTGCCACATTGAACGCCACATCGGTAACAAAGCGCTTCGCCATGGCGCAGAATTTGCTCGCATCATGGGCTTTGTTATCAAGCTTCCATGCAGCGTGGCGAAGGAAAGTGCGTGCTGCCTGTAATTCGGTTTCCATATCCGCCACGCGAAATTGCAATGCCTGAAATTCCGCAATCGGTTTTCCAAACGCCTTACGTTCCTGCATATAGGTAAGCGTTTTATCAAGCGCCGATTGGGCCGCACCCAGCGCACTGGCTGCAATATTCAAACGGCCTCCATCGAGACCGGCCATTGCATAAGAAAAACCCTTGCCTTCTTCCCCAAGCAGATGGTCGGCAGGGATTTTACAATCATCAAATTGCACTTCTGAGGTTGGCTGCGCCTTCCAGCCCATCTTTTGTTCCTCAGCCCCAAAAGATAGACCTTCGCTCGGGTTTTCAACCAGCACTGCCGAAACACCCTTAGGACCATCCCCGCCGGTGCGAACCATTGTGAGATATAGATCAGAGGTCGAACCACCAGAAATAAACGCCTTGGTGCCGTTCAGTTTCCAGCCATTGCCATCCTGTTCAGCACGGGTGCGCAAAGCTGCCGCATCAGAACCAGACCCCGGCTCGGTCAGGCAGTAACTGCAAATCAGCTCCATCGTAGTCATTTTCGGCAGCCATTTCTGGCGCTGCTCTTGCGTGCCAAAACTGTCAATCATCCACGCGCACATGTTGTGAATGGAAATGAAGGAGGCAATCGATGGACAACCATAAGCAAGTGCTTCGAAAATCAGTGTGGCATCAAGCCTGCCCAGATCGGAACCGCCCACATCTTCGCGCACATAAATTCCGGCCATGCCCAATTCACCCACCGAACGAATCGTGTCCTTGGGAAAATGGCCTTTCGCGTCCCACTCAATTGCATGGGGCGCGATATTTTCATCGCTGAACGAGCGGGCCATATCATAGATTGCCTGCTGTTCTTCACTTAATGCAAAATCCATAACCAGCACCTCCCGGTCAGCTCTAGCTCATTGTTGGAATAGAAAACTCAGCACCCTCTTTCATACCAGAAGGCCAACGTGACGTAACGGTTTTTGTCTTGGTATAAAACCGAATTGAATCTGGTCCATGCTGGTTGAGATCACCAAATCCGGAACGCTTCCAGCCACCAAAAGTATGGTAAGCCAACGGCACAGGAATTGGCACATTAATACCAACCATGCCCACCTGAACCCGGCTGGCAAAATCGCGCGCCGCATCCCCGTCACGAGTGTAGATCGCAACCCCATTGCCATATTCATGGGATGAAGGAAGATCGAGCGCCTCTTCATAATCGTCAGCGCGGGCTATACAAAGCACCGGACCAAAAATCTCTTCCTTATAGATCGACATATCCTTGGTCACATTATCAAACAGGCACCCGCCCATATAATAACCACTCTCATAGCCTTGCATGCTGAAATCGCGACCATCAACTAGCAGCGTGGCACCTTCTTTAATACCGGCATCCACATATCCTTTGGCCCGGTCCAGCGCCTGCTGGGTAACCATTGGACCATAGTCTGCTTCCAGATCAGTAGAAGGTCCGATTTTCAAAGCTTCAACACGAGGCACAAGTTTTTCAATCAGTTTTTCTGCCGTTGCTTTGCCCACAGGAACAGCAACAGAAATCGCCATGCAGCGTTCGCCAGCAGAACCATAGCCAGCACCGATCAGCGCATCAACGACCTGATCCATATCCGCATCCGGCATAATGATCATGTGGTTTTTAGCGCCACCGAAACATTGAACGCGCTTACCATTAGCTGTACCGCGGCTGTAAATATATTCAGCAATCGAGGTTGAACCCACAAAGCCGATGGCTTTGACATCGTCATTATCAAGGATCGCATCCACAGCCACTTTATCGCCATTGATCACGGTGAAAATACCATCTGGAAGCCCGGCTTCCTTGAACAATCTGGCAAACCACATGGGAACACCGGGATCACGCTCGGAAGGTTTGAGAATGAATGCGTTACCACAGGCAATCGCAGGACCAGCTTTCCAAAGCGGGATCATCGCAGGAAAGTTAAACGGCGTAATACCCGCAACCACACCCAGCGGCTGGCGCATGGAATACATATCAATGCCTGGTCCGGCGCTTTCGGTAAAATCACCTTTGAGCAAATGCGGAATACCGATGGCAAATTCAATCACCTCCAGCCCACGCTGAATATCGCCCCTGGCGTCTGGAATGGTTTTGCCATGTTCTTTTGCCAGCAATTCGGCCATTTCATCATAATCGCGATGGGCAAGTTCCAGAAACTTCATCAAAACTCTGGCGCGCTTTTGCGGGTTGGTTGCAGCCCAGCCAATTTGCGCAGCGCTTGCCGCAGCAATGGCATCATCAACCTCTTTGATAGAAGCAAGCGCCACTTGCGCCTGCACTTCTCCGGTCATCGGCAACAATACCGGGGCCTCGCGCCCGCTAGTACCATCTACTTCTTGACCATTAATAAAATGTCCGATTTGCCTCATTGTCATTCTCCTTAAATTTCATATTCACTTTAATCCAACATTTTTGAATGTCTATCGCTGGAAATTCACACTCATACGTGCAAATGTGCACAATGAAACCACCAACCCATTGGATACATCATGAATTGGGACGATTATCGATACTTTCTGGCCGTTGCCCGCACAGGGCGTTTAAGTTCTGCTGCAAAGCAGCTCTGCGTTGATCATGCCACAGTGGGCAGGCGGGTAAAAGCACTTGAGACATCATTAAAGATAAATCTGTTTGATCGTAGTCCGCAAGGTTATTCCCTGACCGATCACGGACAAAGACTAATCACCATTGCCGAAAACATGGAAACTGGCGCGGTACAGGCACTCACGGAAATTGGTGGCCAAAGCAATGAGCTTGCAGGCACTGTCAGAATAGGCGCACCGGAAGGCGTTTCAACCTATATCCTCGCTGATTTAGCAGCGGAACTCTGCGACAGGCATCCCCAGCTGGAATTGCAAATCGTTGCCCTTCCCCAGACATTTTCCCTGTCAAAACGCGAGGCTGATATTGCAATCGCCGTATCCGCTCCCACCAGCGGCCGCTTGAAACATCGAAAAATCTGCGACTACAATCTGCACCTTTATGGTACAAAAAAATACCTTGAAACCCACCCGAAGGTCGAATGCATAGAAGATTTAAAACGCATTCGTGGCATCGGATATGTGCCTGACTTAATCTACGATAAGGCGTTGGATTATATCCCCCTGCTCGGCCCGGATATCAAACCATATCTGACATCTACCAGTATGCACGTACAATTGGAGGCAACCCTTGCTGATGGCGGCGTCTGCATCCTTCACGATTTCATGGCAGTCCAGTACCCGGAATTAGTGCCTGTACTGCCGGAACAAATCTCCTTTGCCCGATCCTTCTGGTACATCGTCCACGAGGATTACGCCAAGCTCGAACGCATCAAAACGGTCTCCGATGCCATCATCCAGCACATGCGAAAGAAAATCAGGACGGCAGAAGCGTTGATTGGTGGGCAGGACTAAAAAACCCAGCGCACAAGAAAGTACTTTAGTGGTCCCGTTCGACGATAAAGCTCGCCGCTGATTTCAACACATCGGCTTTTTCGCCAAAGGGTTTCAAAAACCCGTGCGCCTGATCTACCAATCCGGCGGCTATCTTCTTCGCCCGGTCAACGCCAAAAAGCGCTACAAGAGTTCCCTTGCCGCGATCTCCATCCTTGGCCGTGTTCTTGCCCATGGTTTCTGCACTTGCAGTTACATCCAAAATATCATCTGCAAGTTGAAATGCCTGCCCGATGGCCTTGCCAAAATTAATCAATGCCTGCTCTTCATCACCAGATGCGTTACCCAGAACGGCACCTGCCTGACAGGAAAACCGGATCAGCGCGCCGGTTTTCATCACCTGCATGCTATTGATTTCAGCTTCACCCCAATTCATATGCTCCGCATTGAGATCAAGATCCTGTCCGCCAACCATCCCGGACGGCCCGGCAGCTTTTGCCAGTTCAAGCACCAGCTTTGATCGGATAGCGGCATCCTTATGCGTTGCCTCACCTGCAAGAATCTCAAAAGCAAATGTCAACAACCCATCGCCGGCCAAAATAGCCGCCGCCTCATCAAAAGCAATATGGGTGGTCGGCTTACCACGCCTCGTGTCATCGTCATCCATCGCCGGCAAATCGTCATGCACCAACGAATAACAATGCACACATTCAAGCGCCACAGCGGCACGGATTGCGGCATCATTCGCCACACCAAACATCGCTGCCGCCTCCATCAATAAAAACGGACGTAGCCGCTTGCCCCCATCCAAAGCACCATATCGCATGGCGTTATTCAAGCGCTCGGGAACACCATTACCAGCGAGCAAACCTTCCAGCTCTCGCTCAACCAACAATGCGTGCGCCTTCAATTTAGCCCTAAACTCATCTGCATTCATTTGACGCTGAACCTTACCCAATTTGCGATTATATCCGCCTGTGCTATGGCATTTGGACCTTAGATTAAGAAGATTCGCAAATACAAGGTCGAATAGTGGCAAAAGCGGGCATTAAAAAGAAGCGGAAACCTAAAAAGAAACCTGCGGCCAAAAAGCTCAAAGGTTTTCTTAAAAGATTGTTTCGCTACACAGCCGTCATTGTTGCCCTCATCATCATGCTACCGCTCGCCCTCTCGGTGCTCTATCGCATCGAAGGTGTAAAGCCGATTTCAACCCTCATGTTGACCCGCACTCTTACCCTAAAACCGGTAAATCGCCACTGGGCAGCAATCGAAGATATCGCTCCGGCACTCGTCCAGTCGGTCATAATGTCAGAGGATGGAAAGTTCTGCTCCCATAATGGCGTCGATTGGAATGCGCTTACAACCGTCATTGATGGCGCATTGGATGGCGCAAGAACGCGCGGCGCAAGCACCCTGACCATGCAGACGGTCAAGAATTTATTCCTATGGAACAGCCGTTCTTACCTGCGCAAAGGCCTCGAAATTCCTTTGGCATTGTGGTTTGATTTGGTTGTTCCCAAAAAACGTATTCTTGAAATTTATCTCAATATCGCCGAATGGGATGAAGTTGTTTTTGGTGCGGAAGCTGCCAGTCGCCTTTATTTCAAAAGATCAGCTGAAAACCTCACTTACCGACAGGCAGCACTTTTAACGACAACTCTCCCAAACCCGCGTAACCGCGATGCAGCCAAACCCAGCCGCCACATGATTCAGGTCGCCAAAATAATCAATCGCCGGGCAAAATCTTCACGCGCCTATATCGGATGTGTTCAATAAAAATTGGTATTCTCATTAAAACACCAAATATTTGAGCAATTTTTCACTTCCGGGACTGGTCAAACACCATTTTTGGTTGTATAAGCCGCACAACTAAAGAGATTGTCTGGGCTCTTGGGCGCTAACACGCCGGGTAGAGCCTTTTTTTATTGAGCTGGAGATGCTCCCATGGCCGTACCAAAAAGTAAAATTTCACGCATGAAACGCGGTTTTCGCCGTTCTAACACTGCGCTGAAACAACAGGCCTATATGGAAGATAAAGATTCAGGCGAATTGCGCCGCCCGCACCATATCGATCTAAAGACCGGTATGTATCGTGGCCGTCAAATTCTTGAGCCTAAAGATTCCATATAGTTTGAATTAATTCGAATGCATCAAGGCTGGTATTTTTACCGGCCTTTTTTGTGTCTGCTAGTCAGGCTGATCTCTATGGTCACAATGGCCATGTTCTGGTAAGAATATCCCGATATAGACACGGGAAAACTCAATCATGCTAACCAATGTACCACTGATGATCGTGCCGTTCATCACTTATAACATCGTTGCTCTTGGCCTGATCGGTGATACCAGTGGCGACCCATGGCAGGTAGTTGTCCTCAGCGTTGCAATGATATCGGGAGCGATCTGGAGCATGACATTAGGCGATTTGATGATCACCCTTGGCCTGTTGCTGCTATTCTTCGAAATCATGAAAGCAACCAGAGTCGGCACCGATTCAATCATCGATCATTTGCTGTCGACCTTCGTGCTAATTGCTTTTCTGGTAGAATTCCTGCTGGTTGAAAGCGCTGCCCATGCGGTGTTTTTCATCCTGATGGTCATCACCTTTGTCGACGTTATTGCAGGTTTCTCGGTCTCCATCCGTTCAGCTACCAGAGACGTCACCCTTGGTGGAAGGCTTTAGGCCAAGCATTTCTGACAAGTTATTACCTAATTATTAACCCATTTTCTAGATATTAGACCGGCATTATCCAAGCAGGAATTGTTATGTCTATTGATCCCGAGAATAATCAAAACTCCGATTCCGTCCCGGTCCCGAAAAGACGGGAAATGGACTTCGGGAAAATCATGTCGCGCATTGGTCAGGCCAGTTATACTTGGGACCTGACTGATGACAGCCTTACCTGGAGCGATAATTTTGTTGAATTAATCGGCTTTAAAGACGTTACAGCCCTTAATACTGGCCGTGATTTCGAAACCATGCTCAGCGCCGAAAGCCCCATAACCCGCTACGGCACGGTTTTAACCACAAACATACAAAACCCGCCAAAAGAAGGCGTTGCTTATCAATGCCTCTACGCAATCAATGGAGCAAACACCGATAGTAGCACCCATGTTTGGCTGGAAGATACCGGTCGCTGGTATCCTTCAGAATCCGGCCGGCCTGCTTATGCTGAAGGCATCGTACGCGTTGCCAATGAGCGACGGCAGCACGATGAGGAACTCAAACGAAAATCCGATTATGATGATTTAACCGGCCTGCCAAATCGACGCGTTCTGGAAGATATGCTCGATAAAGTAGCCGCCGATTGTTTCACCAATAATAAATCAGCCGTATTCCTGTTATTCTCACTGGAACACCTTGAACTGATCAACGCCACCTACGGATATGATGCAGGTGATGAAACTCTCAAAAAGATCGGCGAAATTATCCAGTCCGTCCTACGCGATGATGATTTGGTTGCTCGTTTTTCCAGTGCCAAATTTGGTATAATTCTATCCGAATGCGGCGACCGTGAAGTCTTTATCGCAGCAAAACGCTTTCTAAAAGCCGTAGAAAAAAATGTCGTTGAAACGAAAGCCGGTCCAGTAGCCGTACGCGCATCTACCGGCTTCTGCCTACTGCCAAAACACGCAACAAACGCCATTGACGCATTAAGTGCTGCAATGGCTGCGCTGCATGAAGCCAAGGATGAGCGCGGCTATCGAATGTGCCTCTACGACCCTGATCCACGTGCCATATTGCGCAGACGCAAAGAAGCACAGGTTTTGACCAATGTAATGGAAGCCATCAATGTCAACCGCATGCATCTGGCTTTCCAACCGGTGGTCGACGCCCATACCCACCGGGTAACCTTCCATGAAGCACTGCTTCGAATGAAGAAAAAAGACGGCACTGTTAGCCTCGCTGCGGATTTTATCGGTACTGCTGAAAAACTCGGATTGATTAAATTTATCGACCATTATGCCTTGAACTTAACATTAACGGCACTCGCCGATTACCCGGATGCTCATTTATCCCTCAACGTTTCGCACGAAACGGCAAAAGATCCTGAATGGATTTCTAACCTCGCTTCAGGATTGCAATTAATGCCGGGTGCCAGTGACCGGTTGATCGTCGAAATCACAGAATCCCATGCGGCCAGTGATATTCAGGAAGCCCAAAAATTCGTTAACACCGTTCACGACATGGGGTGCAAAGTCGCCATCGATGATTTCGGTGCGGGCTACACTTCTTTCTCCAATCTCAAAGATTTACAGGTCGATATCATCAAGGTCGACGGCAGTTTTTGCGCCGATTTGCAAAACAATCGACAAAATCAAATTTTCATTCGCGCCCTTCTCGATCTGGCTCAGGCATTCGATGTGAAAATCGTGGTCGAATGGGTAGAAAGCGCCGAGACCGCCACCCTGCTGGCAAAATGGGGTGTAGATTATCTACAGGGAAGCGCCTTCGGCATGCCACTGCCCATAGCCCCTTGGGGCAAGAAACAAAAAGAAGATGATAATGATGACAAAGGAAAAAAGGTAAGAGTTAGCTAACATTTCGCTAGCGATTCCGTACATCTCCCCGCCAAAGGCAGGAGCGACAGCACTAAGGCGCCGCCCATGCGGAGGCCCAATGCATCATGTCGAAGACATGTTACTAAAAATGCTTTGGATACGCCGAGAGCCTAGGAGAGTTTATCCATTTTTTCCTGCATCGCAGCCAGTTGTTGTTTTAGCGCTTTCAATTCATCAGCGGATGGCTGTTCACTTGGTGCAGGCACTTCCGGTTCATTTTCTTGAGTACTACCTGTAAAAGGGTTGAACATCCCCATCGCTTTTTGGAACATTTCGGTATTTTGCTGAACCTGCTCTTCAATCGCGGATAAGTCCATGCCAGTTCCCATGCCGGTTCCTATGCCCGCCCCCATACCAGGAAGCTTCATATTGGGAAGCCCTGAGCCACCCATCATCTTCGACATTTGCTCCTGCATTTCACCCTGTTTTTTGGCGAAGGAATCCATAGAAAATTCGAGGTAGCTGGGCACCATATTCTGCATGGAACCCCCATAATAGCCAATCAGCTGCCGCAGGAACGAAATAGGCAACAAGCTTTGCCCGTCCTTGCCTTCCTGTTCAAAAATAATCTGGGTTAGAACAGAGCGCGTAAGATCTTCGCCGCTTTTCGCGTCCTGAACCACAAAGTCCTCACCGGATTTCACCATCAATGCCAAGTCTTCAAGCGTCACATAGGCGCTGGTGCCGGTATTGTAGAGCCGTCGATTTGCATATTTCTTGATGATTATCGGGTCTATATCATTGGACATATGGCTTCTCTCAATGTCTGTTCGTGACCTTGGGTCAGGACCTGTTTCATCACCTTAGAGCACCCAATCTCCAGAATCCACACAAATTGAATCCCGCAACCGATACGTCAATACATGCTTAATTTCACCCCCAAAATAAGTAATTTCGCCTCATAAATTTCATTTATACTGCAAATATTTACTATTTATTGGCATTACTTAAAATACATAAATAATACGTAGATTTCAATACAATATTATGATATAGTACAAACATTACAATAATATTGAAATCAAAAAAGGAGTGCGCTATTAGGAAATTTATTAAGAAAATTGTTAATTTTACCGAAATTATATTTATAATTGAAGTAGTAATCATAAATAAGATTGAGTATTGGTTATCTGTATTGTTGGTTGATATGAGTATGGGGACGATTTTAGCAATAATCGCCTGGAAAACCACCTCAAGGTTGATAAGATCAATATACAGCCGATATGGACGATTATATGTTCAGAAGGTTGTAGAAAATTCCGCGCCGGCCCAATAGGAAGATGTTTTTTTACTACCAATCAGGCAGAAAAAACATGATTTGACATTAATCAATACTTCTTATTTACCCGTAACGCTTCTCAATATAATCCTGCACCAGCTTTTCAAAATCGCTGGCAATGTTCTCGCCGCGCAAAGTCACCGCTTTTTTACCATCGATAAAAACCGGAGCGGCGGGAGTTTCTCCAGTACCGGGAAGTGAAATTCCAATATCGGCTTGTTTCGATTCCCCTGGCCCATTTACGATACAACCCATCACAGCCACATTCAGTTCTTCAACGCCGGGATAGCGCTCTTTCCATGATGGCATATTGGTGCGCAACTGATCCTGAATTTTCTGCGCCAATTCCTGAAACACGGTGGATGTCGTGCGACCACAACCGGGGCACGCAGCAACAATGGGAGTAAACGAGCGAAAGCCCATGGTCTGTAACAATTCCTGAGAAACCTGAACTTCTCTGGTCCTGTCACCACCCGGTTCCGGTGTTAGCGAAATGCGGATAGTGTCACCAATCCCCTGTTGCAACACCATGCCCATAGCCGCAGATGATGCCACCACCCCTTTTGTACCCATGCCAGCTTCGGTAAGACCAAGATGCAATGCATAATCACAACGCGACGCCAGTTCCGTATAGACAGCAATCAAATCCTGAACTGCCGACACCTTTGCCGAAAGAATAATATGATCCCGAGGCAGCCCTATCTGCTCGGCCATTTCTCCCGATATCAGTGCAGATTGCACCACCGCTTCCTGCATCACTTTTTGTGCTGGCAGAGGCGAACCAGCTTCAAGATTATCATTCATCAATTTAGTCAGCAATGCCTGATCAAGCGACCCCCAGTTCACGCCAATGCGTACCGGTTTATCATGCTTGATTGCCATTTCGACAATCGCAGAAAACTGTAAATCTTTCTTCTTGCCAAAACCCACATTACCCGGATTAATCCGGTACTTGGCCAATGCTTCAGCGCAGGCCGGATGATCTTTAAGCAAGGTGTGACCGATATAATGGAAATCACCCACCAGTGGCACGTCTAGTCCCCGTGCCAGTAATTTTTCGCGAATATGGGGCACCGCAGCAGCAGCCTCATCCCGGTCCACCGTAATACGTACAAGCTCTGAACCAGCGATAGAAAGTGCAGCCACCTGTTCAACCGTCCCCTCAATATCGGCGGTATCCGTATTGGTCATGGACTGCACTACAATCGGCGCAAGTCCGCCAACCATAACACCGCCCACATCAACGCCGACAGTGTGTTTGCGCGGATAAGGTTCAGACATATAGGAAGGTACGTGCATTTAGCTTAGCGCCTCATTGGTTTCAAACTTACTGGTAACAAGGCCAGTTCTCTTGTCAACAAAATCATTCATTTCATGAATATGCGCCACCAGTCTGGCCAACGCATGACTGCCATGCAAATATTTATTAACCTTACCTATTGCATTTACGTAATGGTAAATTGTATCCAGGTCATGTTGCAGTGCAGCAATGACCTGCAGCGTAAACATTCTCCGGGGTGGGGCGATCCCGGAGAGCACCATTTTTAAGAGGAGAACTTCATGAGCAAAGAACAAATAGTAATCGTAAGTGCTGCACGTACAGGCGTCGGATCCTTTGGCGGATCAATCGCTGGCGTTGCCGCTCACGATTTAGGCGCAACTGTTATCAAGGACGTGGCAGAACGCGCAAGCGTTTCATTGAATGACTTCGACGAAATTATTCTGGGTCAGGTGCTGACAGCAGGACAGGGGCAGAACCCCGCTCGTCAGGCCGCAATTAAAGCAGGCATTCCTGACAGTGCCACCGCATGGGGATTGAACCAGGTGTGCGGTTCCGGCCTGCGCGCTGTTGCCATCGGCATGCAGCAAATTGCCAGTGGCGACGCCAACATCATTCTGGCCGGCGGTCAGGAAAACATGTCAATCTCTACCCATTGTGCTCACCTGCGAAACGGTACAAAAATGGGCGATTTGAGCATGATCGACACTATGATCAGAGATGGTCTTTGGGATGCATTCCACGGTTATCACATGGGTATTACCGCTGAAAACGTCGCCGAAAAATTCCAGATTTCCCGCGATGCACAAGATGAATTTGCGGTGGCTTCCCAAAACAAAGCGGAAGCCGCAAGAACAGCCGGAAAATTCAAAGACGAAATCACCGCTGTTACCATCAAGACCCGCAAGGGCGATATCATTTTTGACCAAGACGAATATATCCGTGAAGGCGCAAATCTGGAAGGCATGGCAAAAATGCGCCCGGCCTTCGATAAGGCTGGCACGGTTACTGCAGCCAATGCATCCGGCCTCAATGATGGTGCCGCGGCAGTCGTTCTAATGAGCGAAGCCGAGGCAGAAAAACGCGGACTGACCCCAATGGCCCGCATCGCCTCTTGGGCAACCGCAGGTGTTGCACCGGAAATCATGGGTACCGGCCCAATTCCTGCTTCGCAAAAAGCTCTTGAAAAAGCAGGTTGGTCGGCAGGTGATCTTGATCTGGTCGAAGCAAACGAAGCTTTCGCAGCTCAGGCTTGTGCCGTTAATCAGGCCATGGATTGGGATCCTTCAATCGTCAATGTAAATGGCGGCGCTATCGCAATCGGCCATCCAATTGGCGCATCCGGTTGTCGTATTCTGGTGACCTTGCTGCACGAATTAAAACGCCGCGAAGCCAAAAAGGGCCTTGCAACACTTTGCATCGGCGGCGGCATGGGCATCGCCCTCACCGTTGAAGCCTTTTAGGAGGAGGAAACAATGACAAAAACAGCACTCGTAACCGGCGGCACCAGAGGCATTGGCGCGGCTATCGCAATTGGCCTGAAAGATGCAGGTGTCACCGTTGCCGCAATCTACGCAGGCAATGACGAAAGAGCAAAAGAGTTCGGCGATAGAACTGCCATAAAAACCTATAAATGGGACGTATCAGATGCCGCGGCATGTGCAGCAGGCATTGCAAGCGTCCAAGCTGATCTCGGCCCGGTTGATATTCTGGTAAATAATGCCGGTATCACCCGCGATTCCATGATGCATAAAATGAGTGTCGAAATGTGGGATACAGTCATCGGCACGGACCTCAACTCCATGTTCTATATGACCCAGCCAATCATCGGCGGCATGCGCGAACGTGGCTTTGGCCGCGTCATCAACATTTCTTCGATCAATGGTCAAAAAGGTCAAATGGGGCAGGTAAACTATTCGGCCGCCAAAGCCGGTGTGATTGGTTTCACCAAGGCCTTGGCTCAGGAAAATGCTTTTAAAGGCATCACTGTCAATGCAATTTGCCCCGGTTATATCGACACGGATATGGTTGCAGCGGTTCCTGAAAAAGTCTTAGAATCCATCATCAAGGGCATTCCCGTCGGTCGCCTCGGCAAAGCTGAAGAAATCGCAGCCTGCGTAAACTATCTGGCGTCAGAACCGGCAGCCTTTATGACAGGCGCCGTAATGACCATCAACGGCGGACAATATATCGCCAATGGTTAGAGCGTGTTTCCCAAAAGTGGGCACCGGTTTTGGGACAAAAGACTCGCGAACATACTTTAGGCGTGTATTTTGAACCCGACTCTGGTCGGATTTTCAGCCATTTTATTGTGGTCGCTATTAGCTTTGCTGACAGCGGCCACGGGCACGATTCCGCCCTTTCAATTGCTGGCCATGACCTTTGCAATTGGTGGATTGTGCGGTTTGGCAAGCTGGCCTTTTCGCCGCAACGTTTTAGCAAGCCTGAAACTCCCTGCCAAAATCTGGATATTCGGCATTGCTGGCTTGTTCGGCTATCACTTCTTCTATTATACCGCCTTACGCAACGCCCCTGTGGCAGAAGCCGGAATGATTGCCTATCTCTGGCCCCTGCTCATCGTGATCGGCTCGGCGCTGCTACCCAATGAGCGCCTGCGCACCTACCACATTATTGGAGCAATATTGGGACTATCGGGTGCAGGCCTGCTCATCCTTGGTAAATTCAATGACGGCAATTTCGGTGATTATAGTTTCGGCTATATCTCGGCAATGATCTGCGCACTGGTATGGTCCGCCTATTCTATCATCTCGCGCCACTTCAAAGACGCACCAACAGATGCCGTAACAATCTATTGTCTGGCCACAGCAGTCCTCAGCACAATTTGCCACCTGACACTTGAAACCACAATCTGGCCAGAAAACACAACCCAATGGCTGGCGGTAGCAGGTCTCGGTCTGGGCCCGGTAGGTCTAGCCTTTTATGCATGGGATTACGGTGTCAAAAAAGGTAATATCCAACTGCTGGGAAGTGCTGCTTATTTCGCTCCCATTCTTTCAACCTTCGCTCTGGTAGCTGCAGGATATGCTGAACTAAGCTGGCGATTGGGTGTGGCCGTAATATTGGTGACCCTTGGAGCGCTGGTAGCATCGGGAAAATTTACAACCACAATAAAATAAAGAACATACCCCGTTGGTATAGGATTATTTCAAGCAGTCCCCAAATGACGAGACTTCAAAACAATATCGATTCGATCGAAATATGGCCACACAGTGAGAGTCAAGGTTTTTGCTAGGTTTCCCATAAAAACCACCCATAAACGCCAAGTAACAGCAACAATAGCCAAATAAAGAGGGATTCAGCGATATGCAGTGGACTTTGGGGGCGACTCGATATAACAGGGATATGGGCTTTAACGAGCCTGAATAAAGAGCGGGTCGGAAGGTGTTTGAGCACCAACCGACCCTAAATTAACCAGCCTTGGTAGGCTGACTGCGTTATATAACTTAGACACTTTGCAAGAGGTTCTAGCACTTGTCAATGTCACTTATGTCGCAGTCAGCCTGCCGAGGCCTATAATAGGAGCCTAAAAATGGCTAAAAAGAACCCTTGGCACTCTGTGAAATCAGACGTGCATCACAACGACACTAACTGCAATACCGGAAATAATATCGAGTCTGAAAACAAAAGACAGGGTACCGGTAACAAACCATTGTGCCATGAATGCAAAAACTTGGGATAACTTTTGTGGTTATCTCTCAATAAAGTTCTATTGGCCTATGTCTGTTTTTGGGCATGGCATTTATAATAGCTCAAACTCCAGGGCCGCACACTAAACCTCAACAAAGGTGGTGTGGCCCTAGAGAACATAACTCAAAAATTATCCTTACGGCCCCGGATTTCAGCAAAAACCTCCGCATCGCTGGCATTTTCCATGCCTAGGTTCTTGCGTAACTCCACATCGCCAGCCCGCAGAAACGGATTGGTATCCAGCTCCAATTGCATAACTGTCGGCAAGGTTGGTTTGCCTTCAGCACGCAGCGCTTTTACTTCTGCCACACGTGCCTGTAATGCCGCGTTGCCACCATCAACACTCATGGCAAAATCAGCATTGGCCAGCGTATATTCGTGGCCACAATAAATCACCGTATCTGCAGGCAGTGCCATCAGTTTTTGTAAGGAGTCCCACATCATTGCTGGGTTGCCTTCAAACACCCGGCCACAGCCCATGGCAAATAAAGTGTCGCCTGTAAACACCACCCCCTGATCAGCAAAATAGAAATTGATCATATCAAGCGTATGCCCCGGCGTTCCAATCACCTGCACTGAATGGCCGGCAAAATCAAAAACATCACCATCATCCACACCCACTTGAATGCTTGGCACACGGTCCATGGATTCCGTTGGTCCAATAATTTTGCAATCAAATTGAGAAGTCAGGGCACCAATACCCTGTGTATGATCCGCATGGTGATGGGTCACCAGAATATGAGTGAGTGTCCAGCCAGTATCCTTCAGCGCGTCCAACACTGCCTGCCCGTCTGGCGCATCGATTGCTGCCGTCTGACCGCTGGCTTCATCATGAACCAGAACCCCATAATTATCTCCCAGACAGGGGAATTGATGCATCAATAGTTTCGACATTGGGGCTCCTCAGCGTTAATTTATCTATTCACTATACAGCGTGTTTAAACTGGCATCCAGCACCCATTATCGCTATGTTCAAAGCCATGAACATGGATGTAGTAAATTTACGCGAATTTTATTCTGGCAAGCTAGGCATCGCTGCCGAACGCTCTATTGCCATGGCTTTATCAACCCTATGGGATACAAGCAAAGGCCGCAATGAGCGCTTATTGGGAATGGGTTACCCTGCTCCCTATCTTGATCGTTTCGCCTCCGATTCAAAAGAATGCATGGCCTTCATGCCGGCAGCACAAGGTGCCGTTCAATGGCCTATAAGCAAGCCATCGGCCACTGCTTTGGTCTATGACGAAGAATTGCCATTGGCAGATTCTTCCATCGACAAAATCCTCATGGTGCATTTACTGGAACATTCTGAAAGCCCGGAAGATACATTGCGCGAAGCATGGCGGGTACTGGCACCCAACGGAAAAATCCTACTGGTGCTGCCAAACAGGCGCGGCCTGTGGGCACGTTTTGAACATACGCCCTTTGGCACGGGTCGCCCTTTTTCCAGAGGCCAGATTGGCAATCTTTTGCGCAACGCCATGTTCTCTCCGGATGCATGGTCCGACGCCCTGCATTTCCCTCCAATGAAACGTGACAGATTTTTGTCCATGCAACCGGGCCTGGAGCGTTTAGGGCGTAGAATATGGCCCGTATTTTCCGGCGTCGTTATCGTAGAAGCCACCAAGAAAATGGTTCAGGGTCTGCCGGTTACGGCCCGCGCAATGCGCAAGGCCTTCGTGCCGGTTTTAGTACCACAAGGGAACACAAGGGGGACCTCCAAGGAAGTGCCAGATAATACCTTCCAATTTTCCGGCCAAACCACTAGAACAGTTTCTAAATAAGACAAATTTCTTCGGGAGCAATTTTATGGGTAAAAACGAGAATCCGAACCGGCCACAACCAAGAACTGGTGTTCTGGATATTCACCCATATACTCCTGGAAAATCTGCTGCACCCCCAGGAATAAAGCTCCACAAACTTTCCTCAAACGAAACGCCTATGGGGCCGAGTAAAAAAGCAATAGCGGCATATAAAGAAGCCGCAAACGGTTTGGAGTTTTATCCCGACCCCTCTTCCGCTGCCTTGCGTCAAGCCATTGCCAGTGTCCATGGACTAAACGAAAGCAACCTCATTTGCGGTAATGGTTCTGACGAATTGCTCGCCCTGATATGCGCCTGTTATCTGGCCGCAGGAGATGAGGCAATCTATACCGAGCATGGATTTGTTGTATATTCAATTTACATCAAAGCGGCAGGCGCAATCCCCGTGATCGCGAAAGAAACCGACCTTAGCGCAGATGTAGACACAATCCTTGCTTGTGTCACACCAAAAACAAAAATCGTATTTCTGGCCAATCCCAACAATCCTACCGGCACATATATTCCTTTCAGCGAAGTACGTCGATTGCAGCAGGCATTGCCTGCCAATGTAATTTTGGTGCTTGATGCAGCCTATGCCGAATATGTGCGCAAAAATGATTATGAATCCGGTATCGAATTGGTTTCAGACTCGCAAAACGTGGTGATGACCCGCACCTTCTCTAAAATCTATGGTTTGGCGTCCCTACGCATTGGCTGGTGCTACGCCCCGACCCACGTCATCGATGTTTTGAACCGCGTTCGCGGCCCGTTCAATGTCAACAAAGCTGCTCAATACGCCGCCATTGCAGCCATAGAGGATCGCGACCATGTGGACCGCTCCGTGGAACAAAATGAAAAATGGCGCGAATGGGTTACCGAGGAACTCATAAAACTGGGCCTCGAAGTCACCCCGTCCGTTGGCAATTTCGTACTCATGCATTTCGGCAAAAAAAATGCAGCCCAAGCCGACAAATTTCTCACAGAGCGGGGTTATGTCCTGCGTGCAGTAGGCGGCTACGGTTTCCCCAACGCTCTGCGCATGACCATTGGTGACGAAGAAGCCAATCGTGGCGTAATCGCAGCCCTGAAAGAGTTTCTCGCGTAAACCAAGATTCAAATATTTGAATTTGGTGCTACCGTTTTTGTAAAACTATCGCTATAGATGTGCGAACAGCCGGTTTTGGCAAGTAACAGCCCCATGCCCAGTACATGACCAGCATGGAAATTTGCTCCAACATATCGCAACATACTCACATCGGCGCATTAATTTAATTTTCGAAAGACCTCACATGGCAGACATTCAAAGCGCTATTCCAGCGCTCGCAAAAGCGTTGGAAAAACGCGGCTACACTAAATTGACCCCGGTACAACAGGAAGTTTTAGCGCCGGAACTTGAAAGCGCGGATATGCTCGTATCCGCCCAAACCGGCTCAGGTAAAACCGTGGCCTTCGGCATGGCAGTGGCTCCTACGTTGCTCGAAGGCGCAGATAGATTTGACCGTGCCCGCGCGCCCATGATGCTAGCAATTGCACCAACCCGCGAACTGGCCCTGCAGGTCAAACGTGAGTTGGAATGGCTTTATGAGTTCACCGGCGCGAAGGTATCCTCCTGTGTTGGCGGAATGGATATCCGTACAGAGCGCAGCGCGCTAAATCGCGGTACCCAAATCGTTGTTGGCACACCGGGTCGTCTACGCGATCATATCGAGCGCGGTTCTCTCGATCTCAGTCAGATCAAAGCGGTTGTCCTTGATGAAGCAGATGAAATGCTCGATCTTGGTTTCCGCGATGACCTGGAATATATTCTGGGGGCATCCCCAAAAGAACGCCGTACATTGATGTTCTCGGCAACCGTACCGCGCAGCATTTCCAGCCTTGCCAAGCGTTTCCAACGCGACGCCATACGTGTGATTACAAAAGCTGAAGACAAGCAACATCTCGACATCGAGTATCGCGCCCTTGTCTCCGCACCCAATGACAAAGAAAACGCCATCGTCAATATCTTGCGTTATTACGAATCCCCCGGTGCCATCGTATTTTGTGCCACAAGAGCCACCGTCAACCACATGACCAGCCGGTTTTCAAATCGCGGATTTTCAGTTGTCGCCCTTTCCGGCGAACTAAGCCAGAGCGAACGCACCCACGCGCTTCAAGCAATGCGCGATGGTCGCGCACGGGTTTGCGTTGCCACCGACGTGGCAGCTCGCGGCATTGATCTACCCAATCTGGAATTGGTTATTCACGCAGATTTACCCAAAAACAGCGAAGGCCTGCTGCACCGAAGCGGGCGTACCGGCCGCGCTGGACGCAAAGGCACCAGCGTGTTGATTGTACCTCACAACGCACGGCGAAAAGCTGAACGGCTTTTGCAACACGCAAGCATCAATGCAGTTTGGGCAAAGCCACCATCAGCCGACGATGTTCGCAAGCGCGACGATGAACGCATCCTTGCCGATCCAATGTTGGTCGAGCCGGTAGAAGAAGCCGAAAAGGAATTTGCCGCACAGATTCTGGCAAAATATGAGCCGGAGCAAATTGCTGCCGCATTTATCCGAAAATACCGTTCCGATCAATCAGCCCCCGAAGAATTACTCGACAACGCTCCCGTTGAACGAGAGCGAAAAGAACGCCATGTAGTTTCCAATGGCATGTGGTTCTCCATCTCAGTCGGGCGTCAGCATTCAGCCGAACCACGCTGGCTTTTGCCATTGATATGCCGCGCCGGTCACCTGACCAAACGCGACATCGGCTCAATCAAAATCCATCAGAACGAAACTCATTTCGAGATTGCACCTAAATCTGTTGAAGGGTTTTTGGAAGCAATCGGCCCAGGCATGAAGCTTGAAAAATCTATCGCACTGAAACAATTGGGAACCAATCCCGGCGCACCAAGCGATGGCGGAGGTCAGTCCGAATCTGAAATTCGCGATACTAAGCGTGCGCTTTTCAACAAAAATCGCGGCGGCGAACGCAAACGCGCCAGAAATTCCGAGCGCTCAGAACGTTCTGAAAAACCTGAACGCTCGGAAAGAAAAGACAGTTGGTCCAAACCTGATTATAATTCCGACAAAAAGTCAGACCGGAAACTTGGAAAGAAGCACAAATCTCCCCATTCGTATGACGAGATTGTCGACACCCCGCCAAGTGAAGAGTTTCTGGCCGGTAAAAAAGAAAAAAAATCTAAACACAAAAAAGCAAACCGCTCCAAATTTGCCAAGACTGATGGAAGCCACAGCAAGACAAAAAACTCAGGTACCGGCGCTCCCCCTAAACGCAAGAAACCGAAAAAACCCCATCGCGGTCAGGGCGGCAGCGCACCGCGTTCCCGTCCAGACAACTAGGAATAGGGGCCTCTAAATGAGCGACGATATACTGGAATTTGGAAGGCAAATTCTTGCCTCCCAGCCCTTTTCGAAATTGATGGGCACCGAGCTTCAAAAATTCGAAACAGGCAAAGCTGAACTTTCTCTGGGTCTGGAAGAACATCACAAACAACAACATGGTTTTGCTCATGGGGGCGTAATCAGCTATCTGGCCGATAACGCGCTGACTTTTGCCGGTGGCTCCATTTTGGGAGATTCACTCACTCTGGAATTCAAAATCAACTATGTGCGCCCCGCGTTGGGGCAAACCTTAATTGCCAAAGCCAGAGTTACCGCAAGTGGTCGCCAGCAGGCTGTCTGCCATTGTGATATTTATGTAATAAACGAAGGCGAAGAAAAACTATGCGCAACAGCGCAGGGCACGATCTGGAAAACTGGACCAAGAAGCAAATAAACTAAGGTCCGTATCTAGTCATTCTTACCACGGACAGCATCAAGCACCGCATCAGTTACCATGCGCGTAGTGGCCTTGCCGCCAAGATCGGGCGTGTGCAAAATGCAATCAGAAGTTACTTTTTCGATGGCTTCCATCAACCGATCAGCCGCCTGCTTTTCACCCAAATATTCCAGCATCATCGAAGAACTCCAAAACGTTGCAATTGGATTGGCAATGCCTTTTCCGGTTATATCAAAAGCCGAACCATGAATGGGTTCAAACATTGATGGGAACGAGCCTTCGGGATTGAGATTTGCAGTCGGCGCAATACCAATTGAACCGGCAAGGGCTGCCGCTAGGTCAGATAAAATATCCGCATGCAAATTGGTCGCAACAATCGTATCCAGCGAAGCCGGGTCCAGCGTCATGCGAACAGTCATCGCATCCACCAGCATCTTGTCCCATGTGACATCTGGAAATTCCTTTGCCACTTCAGCCGCAATCTCATCCCACAAAACCATGCCGAAACGCTGGGCATTGGATTTGGTCACCACCGTTAAAAATTTGCGCGGCCGAGATTGTGCAAGTTCAAAGGCAAAACGCATGATGCGGGTAACGCCTGCGCGAGTGAAAATGGAAACCTCCGTTGCCACTTCTTCCGGCAAACCCTTGTGGGAGCGTCCGCCCTGACCGGCGTATTCTCCTTCGGAGTTTTCGCGCACAATGACCCAATCAAGATCATCAGAACCAACCCCTGAAAGCGGGCTGGTAATCCCCGGCAAAATTCGCGTCGGGCGCACATTGGCATACTGATCGAGCGGTTGACATATCGCCAGTCTCAACCCCCAAAGCGTCACATGGTCCGGCACATCGGGCGCGCCGACTGCACCAAAAAATATGGAATCAAACGCCTTGAGCTGCTCAGTTCCATCCTCCGGCATCATCGTTCCAATAGCCTTGTAGCGATCCGTTCCCCAATCAAAATGGGATACTTCAAGCTGAAATCCACCATCCCTTTCTGCAATCGCTTCAAGCACTTCCAGCCCGGCAGCAATAACTTCCTTACCAATACCATCTCCAGGAATCGCGGCGATTTTGTAAATACCCATTTCATACCTCATGTCTGAGAAGAGTTGGTTTCTTTTTATAATGTGGAGCAACGAAGTTGCAATGGCGGATTTCCAAACAAGAATAGATCAATGATCATCAAATACCCCAGGTCACTGGCGACAAAAGGCTCAATGTTATCTTGAGTTTACATGAAAAACAGCCGGGATTAAATTCTCACGACTCAGATTTTCTAACTAGGCCACGTAACGCAATACACAATAGCGCCAAACTCGAAACAACATTCCATCCGGCAAATGACAGACCTAAAAAGCGCCCCGCAGCGGTGTCGCATGAAGGCGGCTTGGTCGCTGATAGTTGTTTCAGAAAATTTGTTGTGTCGGTAGCCATATTGCTGTCAACCGCACCACAATCTCCCGGACCTTCCCACCAACCCCATTCAACGCCTGAATGGCGTACCCCAAGAAACACCGAATACACCATAATTAGCGTCAACAATGCGAAAAGGATTCTGATCAGCCGGGGAGAACCATGCCGCCAGACCATAAGGCAGGTGATAAGCGCCACCGGAATTGCAGTATAATAGGGAATGCGTTGGCCAAGGCACAATTTACACGGGATATACCCGCCAATATGCTGAAACGCCAATGCCGTCAGAATTGCTGTGCAGGCGATCAGTAAAAATCCGATAGCCTCTATTCCCAAATGTGTTTTAAACAAAATTGCACCTGCCAAAATTCAAATTAAAATATAAATTTAACTGCCACAAATCCACCAATCAGCAGCACCAGCGCCAGAGTAAACATCAACCCAAGACGTTTCTCGATGAATTCACGTATCGGATCTCCAATTTTATAAAGAAGCCCCGCAACAATGAAAAATCTTAAACCTCGCCCAATAATGCTTACAACAACGAATGTGACAAAATCTAACCCGGTAGCACCAGAAAAAATAGTTAAAACTTTGTAAGGAAACGGAGTGATCGCCGCGAATAAAACACCCCAACCGCCCCATTTATTATACCAGTCTGCAACGCTCTGAAATGCTTCTTCCCTGCCGTAAAACGCCAATATTGGCTGACCAATACTGTCATAAAGCACCGCGCCGATATAATAACCCAAAAAGGCACCAAGAATGGAAGCCACGGTGCAAAGTGCCGCATAAAAAATCCAGCGGTGCTTTTTCGCCAACACCATGGGAATAAGCAGGATATCAGGTGGAATAGGAAAAATCGAGCTTTCCAGAAAGGAAACAAACGCCAACGCCCAGGAGGCGCGTTTATGTTCTGCGAGTTGAAAAACCCAGTCGTATAGCCTTCTGATCATCAAATTTTCCTCGTGAACATGTTGGCTGAACCCGCCGCTTTCCACAGCCATCTTTTGGCGTTTTTTAACACTCATGTAAAGCAAAACGCTAATAGAGCCCAATTGCAAAAAGTAGTAGCTAATTAGCAGATAAATTTCGCAATAAAACAAACCGACCGGCTTTTTTTCACTTCAAATATCACAATAAGTGCCCCAGTGGCTGCCTTCGTTAATTATCTGCCAATAATACCTTGACCCCAACGCGCACCTTGCTATAGATGCAGCCTTCCCCCAGCCCCTCTGGTGGAATTGGTAGACGCGCGGGATTCAAAATCCCGTTCCTTCGGGAGTGCCGGTTCGATTCCGGCGGGGGGCACCA
>JASFYT010000088.1:0-5757 GCA_045047085.1 Rhizobiaceae bacterium
ATGGTGGGCACTACAGGGATCGAACCTGTGACATCCTGATTAAAAGTCAAGCGCTCTACCTACTGAGCTAAGTGCCCCCATGATAGTATGGAGGGGTCTTGTTAATTTTGCGCTAAAGTGCATTTGTTTTCAAGACGTGGCGATACATAGGGGCAGGGGGGTGCCCGGGTCAATAGAAATATCATTGATTTAGCAAAAAATACTACCCTTGGTTAAGCGATATGGGGTTTGCGGCACTTATGTTGGCTATATGGCGCATGCGCACCATACAATTAAGTGAATTGCCCCCCTAAACGTTTCGTCTTAAATGAAATAATAAGAGCGAATCCTACCGGTAGGCGATACGCAAATATATTGGAATATGAAAGGGAATCAGTTTGGGCGCAGATATTTCTAGCTTGTCGGCATTGTTGGCGGGGCTAATTTCATTCCTCTCTCCCTGTGTCTTGCCACTGGTGCCACCTTACCTTTGTTATATGGCCGGCGCTTCTCTTGATGAATTGACTTCCGGTGTTGCAAAAATCGAAGGTTCTTCCATACGAAAAAGAGCATTGATCGGCTCCATCGCATTCGTAGCTGGTTTCACGGTTGTGTTTGTGATTCTGGGAGCAGGGGCCTCGACCATTGGCCAATATGTTCGCGCGCATCTCGATGTGATTAGCTTTATTGCTGGTTTGGTAATCATTCTGATGGGAATGCATTTCCTAGGCTGGCTAAAAATTGGATTATTCTACCGCGAGGCCCGATTCCAGAGTTCCGGAACAGGATATGCAGGAGCCTTCGTTATGGGGCTGGCATTTGCTTTTGGCTGGACACCATGTCTGGGACCAATTCTGGGTGTGATTCTTGGTTTGGCAGCCGCAAAAAACAGCATTGCCGAAGGCGCGACCCTGCTTGCCATCTATTCCGCCGGTTTGGGAATTCCTTTCATCCTGGCGGCACTCTTCGTGCAACCATTCATGAACTTCTTGTCGCGCTTCAAACATCATCTTGGCAAAGTAGAAAAAGGCATGGGTGCCATGCTGGTGCTTACCGGCGTGCTGTTTATCTCAGGCGGCATGCAAACCATGTCGTACTGGTTGCTTGAAAGCTTCCCGATACTGGCAACATTGGGTTAGGTTCATTCGCTGAGATTAACTGGCTACGCGTCTGCGCCCTTTGCGCTCGCGCTTTGGCATGTCATCCATCGATGTTGCTTTCTTATTGATCATAGGACCAATGGCTGCTTCGATTGCTTGAATATCAGGTCTTGGCTTAATCGCAGAAAGATGTTCGTCCAACGCTATTCGCATGGCTTTCAAATGTACTGTCGAGGTGCCGCAGCAACCACCAATAATTTTAGCGCCTGAATCCAAAGCCAGTTTCACATATTCGCCCATTAGTTCTGGAGAACCTGTGTATTCCACCTTATCGCCCCTAATAACGGGAATGCCGCAATTAGCCTTGGCAATAATGGTCGCCTCAGGTGCAGCTTTGGTCATATCGAGCACGGAGGATAACAAATCCGATGCTCCAACACCGCAATTGGCACCAAGGGCGGTCGGTTTGATTTTAACCGCCGTAATCACCGAGTGAAAATCTTCCGGCGCAAGTCCCATCATGGTGCGCCCGGCAGTATCAAAGGAGGCTGTTACCACATAGGGGGCATCTACCAAGTTTGCAGCTTCTGCCGCTGCATTGATTTCTTCGGGCGACGACATGGTTTCAATCCATAATACATCCGCACCACCGGCAAGCAGCCCCTCCATCTGTTCCTTAAAGGAAGCCACAGCCACATCATAGGTAAGAGTGCCAAGAGGAACCAGCAATTCGCCGGTTGGGCCAACGGATCCCGCGACAATAACTTCGCGTTCCACAGTTGCAGCAATCTTACAGGCAATTTCTGCAGCGCGTTTATTAATTTCAAAAACTCGATCATCCGCGTTATGTAGTTTCAGTCTATGGCGCGTGCCACCAAAGGAATTGGTGAGAATAATATCGGAACCAGCATCAACAAAGCCCTGATGGAGCAATTCAATATTTTCTGGTTTATTGATGTTCCACAATTCCGGTGCTTCACCAGCTTCCAGATTCATTTCAAACAAGCTGGTGCCCGTTGCGCCATCAGCAAGTAATGCACCTTTTTCGGCCAGAAGGTTTGCTAATTTGTTGATCATTGTTGGTGCGTCCGCTTTGATAAGGGTGGGATATAATAATATAAAGATTTCTTTATATTATAGGGAATTTTACGGGCATTAAAAGGCAAAAGTGTGGACTTCTCGTTAATTTCAGAAAAATGAGGGCGAATATGCGTCGAATCTTGATTGAGACTTGACCAATTCAAATCGGCGGGTAAAAATGCGAACGTCGGACAGGGTTCCCGACCGGGAGATTGGCGAGCATAACCCTCGCCGCCTGCGCACTAAACTAAGTCGCAAGCAGTCTTCACCCAACTATTTCCAAAATTGAATTTTGACTACGCTGTTTAACCTTTTTAAATTAGCTGCGAACAAATCAGGTCCTGTCTGTATGAATGATACCCTTCATAAATCCCGTCGCCGCAAAAATCATTTGCCCAAAGGGCGGCAATTAGATGATACGGCCGTTGCTGAGGTCGCCAAACTGCTGAAGGGCGCTCCAAAACAGCGCGACCTGCTGATTGAGCATCTACATAATATTCAGGATCATTTCGGATGCCTCGAAGCGCGGCATATGCGGGCATTGGCGGAAATCATGTTTCTGTCACAGGCGGAAATTTACGAAGTGGCATCCTTCTACGACCATTTTGACATTGTCAAAGAAGGCGAAAAAAAACCCGCCCCCATCACAATTCGGGTATGTGATTCGCTGTCATGTATGATGGCAGGTGCAGAACAATTGATCGGCGATCTCGAAGCCGGCGTAAACCCCGATGAAATTCGCATCATGCGCGCACCTTGCATGGGTGGTTGTGATGTGGCGCCAGCTGCACGCATTGGCGATCATGAATTGGGCAATGCCACGGTAGATGGCCTGCTGGCGCTCGCCGCGGGAAAATCTGAGAACAAACAAATCCCGGCTGTCATTCCAGATTATAAAACCCTGGAAGCCTATAAGGCAGAAGACGGCTATGAAGCGCTTGAAATGGTGCGTTCCGGTGCGATTGATTTTGATACCATGCTTGAAACCCTTTCCGATGCAGGTCTGCGCGGCCTCGGTGGAGCAGGATTTCCCGTTCATATGAAATGGAAATTTGTTCGCGGCTATCAGGGACCGCGCTTGATGAGCATAAATGGAGATGAAGGCGAACCCGGCACTTTCAAGGATCGTTATTATCTGGAGCGCGATCCGCACCGTATGTTTGAAGGGGCGTTAATTGGTGCCCATATGGTGGAGGCGGAGCGCATCTACCTCTATATGCGCGACGAATATCCAGCAGTGCTGGAAATTTTACGGCGCGAAATTGCCGCTTTAGAAGAAGCTGGCATTACAGAACCCGGCTTCATTGAACTGCGGCGTGGCGCTGGTGCTTATATCTGCGGCGAAGAAAGCGCGATGCTCGAATCTATTGAAGGCAAGCGCGGCATTCCTCGCCATCGCCCGCCATTCATCGCTGAAAGAGGATTATTTGGCCGCCCAACCCTCAACCACAATGTGGAAACGCTCTGGTGGTTGCCCGATATCATCAAACACGGCCCCAAATGGTTTGCCGATAAAGGTATTGAGGGCCATCCAGGTGCGCGGTCTTGGTCTGTATCGGGACGGGTAAAAAGCCCCGGCGTGAAACTTGCGCCAGCAGGTATCACCATTCGCCAGCTAATCGACGATTATTGTGACGGAATGACCGACGGTCACACACTCAAGGCATATTATCCCGGCGGCGCTTCCGGCGGTGTTCTGCCAGCCAGCATGGATGATATCCCTCTCGATTTCGGAGGTAAACTCGCCGAATTGGGTTCCTTCGTTGGTTCCCACGCCATCGTCATTCTTTCAGATCAAGACAATGTAAAAGATGCAGTTTTGAACACGCTGCAATTCTTCAAACATGAAAGCTGCGGTCAGTGCACGCCATGTCGCGGTGGCACGGAAAAAATGGTCTCCATGTTACAATCTAGCGAACCATTGGACGAAGATGCTATCCGCGATCTTGAAGCGGTCATGCGTGACGCATCCATTTGCGGTCTTGGACAGGCAGCGCCCAATCCGGTCAATCATTTGCTGGTTCACTTCCGGGAGGATTTAGCCCAATGACACAGGCCCCAATACAGGCAAAGGGAAGCGCCCAAATCGATAATGCGCGCACAAGGGTGACTCAATGGGTTTTTGCCCCCGGCAGCGAAACCGGTAATCATATCCATGAATATGATTACTGCGTGGTGCCCGGCATGGATGGCACTCTAAAAATTATTGCGGAAGACGGAACGCAGAGCTTTGCCGAGCTAAAGGCGGGCCAAAGTTATTTCCGTGAAAAGGGTATCCATCATAATGTGATCAACGCCAACGATTTCGAATATTCATTCGTGGAAGTGGAATTCAAGTGAGTAATCCAATCAAATTTATGCTCGATGGTGTTGAAGTTACGACCAATGGTAATGAAACAATCTGGGAAATTGCCAAGCGTGAAGGCACAAGAATTCCCCATCTTTGCCACTTGGATAAACCCGGCTACCGGGCTGACGGCAATTGCCGCGCCTGCATGGTGGAAATCGAAGGCGAACGCGTTTTAGCTGCATCCTGTATCCGCACACCAACCGAAGGCATGGTGGTGAGTTCACAGTCTGAACGCGCCGATAAATCACGCAAAATGGTTTTTGAAATGCTGATAAGCGATATGAAACCAGCCGAAGAAGGCCCGGACAATCAATCTGATTTTTGGGTTTGGGCGCGCGATATGGGCGTATCCAATGAAAATCGCTTTGGTTCCAAATTTGATGATGGCCATATCGACCGTGGTTTTGATATCACCAATCCAGCCATAGCGGTCAATCTCGACGCCTGCATTGCTTGCGGTGCCTGTGTGCGTGCCTGCCGCGAAGTTCAGGTCAATGATGTGATCGGCATGGGGGGCAGGGGATCCCACGCAGCACCAACATTCGATTTGCATGATCCCATGGGACTTTCAACCTGTGTATCTTGCGGTGAATGCGTGCAGGCTTGCCCAACCGGCGCTCTGTTTGAAAAAACACTGATGGATAAGGCCGGTAAGACGCGCGTCATCGAAGAATTCGATAAAGAAGTCGACAGCGTTTGCCCATTTTGTGGTGTTGGTTGCCAAACGACGGTAGCGGTCAAAGACAATAAGATCGTTCGGGTGGATGGTCGCAACGGCCCGGCAAATGAAAACCGCTTATGCGTCAAAGGCCGCTTCGGTTACGATTACGCAATGTCGGATGAGCGCCTGACCAAGCCACTCATCCGCCGTGATGATGCGCCAAAATCTGGCGATGCGGACATGCGTTTCATGAAAATCTCCGATGTTTTCCGTGAAGCCACATGGGACGAGGCACTCGACCTTGCAGCACACGGTTTGAAGCAAATTCACGATGACAGGGGAGGAAATGCCATTGCCGGATTTGGTTCCGCTAAGGGTTCCAACGAGGAAGCCTATCTCTTCCAAAAACTCATAAGACAGGGCTTTAACACCAATAATGTGGATCATTGCACCCGTCTTTGCCACGCATCTTCGGTAGCAGCTTTGTTGCAGGGCGTTGGTTCAGCTGCGGTTTCTGCGCCCTTTACTGACGCCATGAAGTCCGATTGCATTATTGTCATCGGTTCACGGCCCACCACCAATCACCC
>JASFYT010000089.1:0-7015 GCA_045047085.1 Rhizobiaceae bacterium
GCGTAAATCAGCCCAAGTGCCCCTATAGCTCAGCTGGTAGAGCAACTGATTTGTAATCAGTAGGTCCGCGGTTCGAGTCCGTGTGGGGGCACCATTTCAACATCTTTTAAAGTCCAGTGACATCCAGTTAAGCCTTGTGTATAAGGGATTTATTGAGATTGTTTGTCCAGTGACGTTTTTCTTGATCCGCTAACGTACCCCCAGTTTGGGGGTCTGTTTGGGGGTACGCTGGAATCCTGAAAATGAGCGTACCCCCAGATGCCATTAAATGATGCAAAGCTGCGAAACCTGAAATCCAAAGAAAAATCCTATAAAATTGGTGATTTTGATGGGTTGTTTATTCTTGTGAAAGTGAGCGGCGCAAAATCGTGGCGTTTCAAATACCGCATCGATGGCAAGGAAAAGCTGCTGGTGATTGGGGACTACCCCGCAATCAGCCTTTTGCAGGCCCGACAGGCCCGCGATGCTGCTAGAGCGGAGCTTGCAGTAGGCGGTGATCCGAGTGAGATCAAGCAAGAAGAAAAGCGGATTAGGCGCGAAAGTAAAGGCCATACTTTTGAAAAAGTAGCGGCAGCGTTTTGGGATAAACAACACAAAGAAGGTAAATCGCCTGCAACACTGTCCAAAACCGAATATCACATAAAGCTGGCCAATAAAGATTTTGGTCGAAAACCGATTTCCGAAATAACCTCGCCAATGGTGCTGCGATGTCTGAAAAAGGTCGAGGCCAAGGGCAACTATGAAACGGCACACCGATTGCGTTCTCGGATCGGTTCAATCTTTCGCTATGCGGTTGCCAGCGGAATAGCCGAAAGCGATCCGACATATGCTTTGCGCGATGCATTGATCCGCCCAACGGTGAAACACCGCGCCGCAATCACCGAACCCAAGGCGCTGGGCGGATTGATGGTGGCAGTTGACAGTTTTGACGGGCAAACAACCACGCGCATAGCCTTGAACCTGCTGGCGATCCTTGCACAGCGCCCCGGCGAATTACGTCATGCGCGGTGGGATGAATTTGATATTGAAGCGGCGGTTTGGTCGATCCCTGCTGAAAAGATGAAGATGCGCAAACCGCACAATGTGCCTTTGCCTGCGCCTGCTTTGGCGTTGCTGGATGAATTGCGCCCTCTAACGGGCGAGGGGGCGTTGTTGTTCCCTTCCTTGCGGTCATGGCAGCGACCTATGAGCGAGAACACATTGAACGCCGCCTTGCGCCGGATGGGGTATTCGGGCGAGGAAATGACAGCACACGGGTTTCGGGCGAGTTTCTCAACCTTGGCCAATGAAAGCGGGCTGTGGAACCCTGACGCGATTGAGCGCGCGCTGGCGCATGTTGAGAAAAACGAAGTGCGGCGGGCGTATGCACGGGGTGAGCATTGGGAAGAGCGGGTGAGGCTTGCAAATTGGTGGGCTGTTCAATTGGATGAGTTCAGGGCAGGATAGTCCAAAGCCGTCCAACGAAAGCCAAGAATGCAAGATAATCGCGAAAATACCGATATTATTGAGAAATTACTCAAAGATAAACTCGGTCAACTGTATGGCTGGAAAATGCCAGTTATTTCCAAAACGGTTGGCCCTTATTCGCCAGAAGTATTTTTATCTTTTGAAGTCCGTCACACTGAATTAATTGATGAGTGTAAGGGCGTACTTGAAAAGTTTACGACGCCAGACTTAGCAACTCTACTTCACCTTGAATTTGACGATCAAGATGAGACAAGGTTGGCTTGGAAAAATTTATTAAAGTCAGAGATAACTGAGCTTTCCAGACATATCCCTAACTGGATGTTGGGCGGGTTTGGGCACTCTGATTTTGAAGCTGATTTTGAGTATTGGGGGAAAATGGCAAAATTCGAACTCGATGAAGCGTTACTATTGTCAGTTGGAATTGAACCAAGACATGTTGGAACACGCGTTTTGGATGCCGTGTCGCAGAAGATCGACCAAGACCGACTTTTCCCTGCGATGGAATATTTGGCAAAACGGCGCGTGCAGTTTCAGCGGCACTTTCCGGATAATTATGGTGACTGGTACTCGATTAGGCCACGTAATTTGAAATCTTGGTTTGACGAGGTTTCTTTGGATGTGCATGTGGATTTCTATGCCGAACTCGAGCGACGTTTTCCAAAAGAAAAGGTTAAAGAGGAAAATGAAATTGAGAAAGACATTTCCCCACAAGAACGCGAAACTTTGTTGAAACTCATCGCTGCAATGGCTTGTGAACAATATAACTTTAATCCGGAACTTGCTCGAAGTTCGGCAACGTCATCTATCAGGGATGATATTGAGACAGTCGGATTGACCATGGATAGCAACACTATTCGGAAATGGTTGAAGGAAGCGATGGCTCTCGTTCCTAAAGCTTATTGGGACAAATAAGACTTGAAACGGAATCCTTAAAGGAATCTGTGCTTTCCGCCTCAAATCTATTTGGATGAAACAGGATGGCCTCGAATGTAAATAATTCGAGGAGTACCAAAATGGACTACCCTGATTTCCCCAAAACAGGCTTTGTGCGTCTATCCCAAATTCTTGCCCCACGTGGCCCAATCCCAGTTTCTAAATCCACATGGTGGCAGGGAGTGAAAGATGGGCACTTTCCAAAATCACAAAAACTGGGGCCGCGAACTACGGTTTGGCGGGTAGAAGACATTCGGGCGCTGTTTGAAGGCTCTGATAATGTCTAGGCGCGTTAAAACCAGCCGGATCAAAAAGAACCTGACCTATTCAATCATTGAAGCGGCTGAAGAACTGGGGCTGTCAGTTGCCACTATCCGTAGCTGGATCAAGCAAGGTCTGCCCATTCAAAAGGATCAGCGCCCGTATCTGATATATGGCAGCGATTTGCGATATTTTATTGCTCAAAAGAACAAGGCAAGAAAATTCACCCTAGAGCTTGGGGAATTGAATTGCTTCACCTGTAAGGCAGGCCGCAAGCCGCAAAATGGTGCTGTAACCTATACCCCCCAAACAGCCAAAACAGGACGCCTATGCGGCGCTTGTTGCGTCTGTGGTGGCAAGTGCGCCCGCATAATCAGCAACGCTAGGATTAGAGAGCTATCCCAGAAATTGAAGATTCAATTTAGCGACGGTGAAGCACCCTAAACGATACCAAATACCACAAGTAAAATTAACACTTCAAAAGGAGAACTGAAAAATGACTAAACGTAACCAAGAAAACGAACGCACCAAACGCGCATATCTGAACTATCTGCGAAACGCCAAAGGCAAGGATGAAACCACGCTGGACAAGGTGGCGGCGGCGATCATTCGATATGAGCTAGCCACGGGGTTTAAATCCTTCAAACAATTTCATCCTGAACATGCTGGCCGTTTCAAAAAGCATCTTGCAAAGGCAAAAGTTGACAAAACGGGTGAACCACTCGCCAAAGCCACGATTGACGCGATGTTGCGGATGCTCAAGGGATTTTTTGAATGGCTGGCGGGGCAAAACGGCTATAAATCGCGGATCAGCTATTCGGATGCGGCCTATTTCAACAATAACGCCAAAGACGCGCGTATTGCCCATGCCAAACGCGAAACGCCTTACCCTTCAATGGAGCAATGCGCCCATGCGTTTTCCCAGATGCCCAGCGCCACTTTGATTGAGCAACGCAACCGCGCGGGGTTTGCCCTTTTGATGCTCACAGGTGCGCGCGATAGTGCCCTTACATCGCTGTGCCTGAAACATGTTGATCTGATTGAAAAACAGATATTTCAGGATGCTCGCGAGGTGCGCACAAAGAATTCAAAGACGTTTTACACTTGGTTTCTCCCTGTTGATGAAATGTATCTGACATGTTTTGCCGATTGGATAAACACAATGCGCAAGGGAGTGATGTTTGGGCCAAATGATGCAGTTTTTCCAAAACCTAAGATAGAAGTAGTTTCAGGTGTAGGATTTCAAATCACAGGACTGGTAGGGGATAGCTATGCCAATGCAGGAGCATTTCGCCAAATGATCAAGGCCGCGTTCGTTGATGCTGGAATGCGCCCGTTTGTGCCCCATAGCTTTCGAAAAACATTGGTGAAATACGGTGATCAGGTTTGCGACACACGCGAGAAATTCAAAGCATGGTCGATGAATTTGGGGCATGACAGTATTGAGACAACCCTAACTTCTTATTTGCAAATTTCGGTTGAGCGGCAAGGGGAATTGATAAAAGGCTTGAGAAGCTCTTAAAACCCATTTGCCTATTGCGGTGTTTTGGCTAGTGTTGCTTAAAAAGAGTTGAAAATTATGCAAAGCGCACTTTCCAGGGCATTAGAAGAAATTCGGCTCAAATCTCAATCAGAGTTTGAAAAAGGCGAGTATTTTGAAAAGCTCGTAAAGGTATTCTTAGAAAATGACAGCTTGCAAGGTCAAAACTACGACAAGGTTTGGTTGTTTAAAGACTGGGCAAAAGAGCAAGAATACAAAGCCAACGACACAGGTATCGATCTTGTCGCACGCCATTCCGATGGCTCAGGGTTTTGCGCTATCCAATGCAAGTTTTACGCATCAGATCATAGCATAAAAAAAGCAAATATTGATTCCTTCGTTTCGGCGTCCTCTACAAAAGATTTCGTTAGTTTGGTTATCGTTGATACGACAATCAAGGATTTCAGTGCCAATTTGAAAGATATGCTGGATAATCTGGATAAAGATTGGCACCGCATAGCTTTAGCCGATCTGGAAAAAAGCCGCCTAGATTGGACCGCGTATTTTCGTGATGAAAGCATTTCCCTAAAAGAAAAGAAAACCCTGCGAGATCACCAAAAAGAGGCGCTTGAAGCCGTTCGTAAAGGGTTGGACCTTGATGACCGTGGCAAGCTGATAATGGCGTGCGGCACAGGCAAAACCTTCACCAGCTTGAAAATTGCCGAGGAATTGGGCGGCAAAGGGAAATTGATCCTTTATATGGTTCCTTCACTGGCGCTTATGTCTCAAACCGTGCGCGAGTGGAAAAACGATAGTGAGGATGATTTTCTTGCTTATTCCGTTTGCTCGGATACCAAAGTTGGCAAGCGTCAAACTGATGGCGATACGATACAATTCACTGTTCATGACTTGGCATTTCCGGCAACTACAGATGCGGCCAAAATAGCGGATCAGGTTGCCACAAGTGACCGCGAAAAAATGGTTGTGGTGTTTTCAACCTATCAATCCATTCAAGTGCTTTCCAATGCCCAGCAACAATATGATCTGCCTGAATTTGACTGGATCATTTGCGATGAAGCGCATCGCACCACGGGGGCGACGCTTGCGGGGGGCGATGAAAGCAATTTTGTCAAAATCCACTCAAACGACCATGTGAAAGGTAAGAAACGCCTCTACATGACCGCAACGCCAAAAATCTATGGCGACAACGCGAAATCCAAAGCCACGCAACACGAAGTCACCTTGGCCTCTATGGATGATGAAACCATGTTCGGCAAAGTCCTGTTTCATCGCGGCTTTGCTTGGGCTGTCGAAAACAATCTGCTGTCTGATTACAAGGTTATCGTCTTGGCGGTGGATGAAGGGTTGATTAGCGCGGGCGTGCAAAACCGCCTGTCGGATTCCAGCGAAATGAAACTGGATGACGCCACAAAAATCATCGGATGCTACAAGGCGCTTACCAAACATGAATTGATTGGCGAGCATTCAAAACATCCTAAACCAATGAAACGCGCACTGGCGTTTTGCAAAAACATTGCCGTTTCCAAAATGGTCACGGCAGAATTTGCCGATGTGGTCGAGGAATACACCACAAGCGATTTGGTGGATGACGGGCGCGGCCCCGAACTGGACGTGCAAACCCGCCATGTGGATGGCACCTTTAACGCCAAACAGCGCGAGGATTGTCTGGAATGGCTCAAGGCCGATACAGATGCCGATACATGCCGTATCCTGACCAATGCGCGCTGCCTGTCCGAGGGCGTTGATGTGCCCTCGCTGGACGCAATCATCTTTATGCACCCGCGCAAAAGCCAGATTGACGTGGTGCAATCGGTTGGGCGCGTTATGCGCAAGGCTGAAGGCAAGGATATGGGCTATGTGATCCTGCCCGTGGCCGTGCCAGCCGGTATGCCGCCCGAGGAAGCCCTGAACGACAATGAGCGCTATGCCGTGGTCTGGCAAATCCTGAACGCGCTACGGGCGCATGATGAACGCTTCAACGGGATGATCAACCAGATTGATTTGGGCGAGGATATTCGCGACAAGGTCGAGATTGTCGGGATCACCCAAGAGCTGATGGCGACAACGGCGGTGGTTGAAGATATTGACCTGAACAAAACCAAAGCTGAACGCCGTATGGACGTAGGCGGCGGCGATGGTGGGCCAAGCGACGGGGATGCGGTCATTGAAGGGCCGGAATCAACGCAAATGGGGTTTGTCTTTGATGAGCTTACCGCTGCAATCCGCGCCAAGATTGTTGAAAAATGCGGCACCCGCGAATATTGGGATACATGGGCCAAGGACATTGCCAAAATTGCCGAAACCCATATCACCCGCATTAAAACCATTGTGGCAAATGAAGGCGAGGAACGCACCGCATTCATGGCCTTCCTTGCCGAAATCCGCGACGACCTGAACCCCGAAATTTCAGAATCCGACGCCATTGAAATGCTGGCGCAACACCTGATCACCAAACCCGTTTTCGATACCCTGTTTGAAGGCAACGAATTCACCAAAAACAACCCCGTTTCGCGGGCAATGGAAACCGTGCTGGATCAGCTCCACCACCACAACATTGGCAAAGAGGCGGAAAGCCTGCAAAACTTCTATGCCAGCGTGCAGCGCCGCGCTGAGGGTATCAAAACCGCCCAAGGCCGCCAAACGCTGGTAGTGGAATTGTATGACAAGTTTTTCCGCACCGCTTTCCCCGCCATGACCCAAAAACTGGGCATTGTGTATACCCCGGTCGAGGTGGTGGATTTCATCATCCATTCCGTTAATGACGTGCTGAAATCCGAGTTTGGCCAAACGCTGGGCAGCAAGGGCGTGCATATCCTTGATCCCTTTACCGGAACGGGCACCTTTATCACCCGC
>JASFYT010000090.1:0-38324 GCA_045047085.1 Rhizobiaceae bacterium
AGGCGCCACCGACACCAGATTCGTCATCATTACCCACAACCCAATCACCATGGCCAGAATGAACCGCCTGTTCGGCGTAACCATGGCCGAGCGCGGAGTTAGCCAATTAGTATCAGTAGATCTGGGTGAGGCTGAGGAACTTGTCGAGGTGGTTTAGGCTGACTGATTTTACAGTGTGGCTAGAGACACGGGTTCATGACAGGTAATCGTGGAACCGACAATAGTTCATCGATGGATTGTTCAAACTCCTTCTCGGATTGTTCAGCAATTCTATTCGATATTTGTTCAACAAACTCTATTGCTTCGTCATGTGCTCCTCTGCATTGAAGCAAAGCAATATTCTTTGTGTCTCCAGAATTTTGTTGGGTTTCTAGTATATAGGTTCTAAGTTTGACCGCCTTAATATCGAGTTGAATATTCAACTCATTAATTGATACGGGTAAAATTGAGTTCTCAACAATAAACTTAAAAATTCGACCTATTGCGATGTTGAGCCTTTCAGATGATTTTGAATTGTTAAAATCATCGCAAACATCCAACCAGATTTTAGTACTCAATAAAATACTTTGTGTGCAGAGAATCGAGCCAAATCCACTTTGATCGAGTAAAAAGCTGCCGATTATTTTCTCGTTTTTGCGATTTTCCCTCACCAAGATATTTCCTGGAAGAACGAACTCTCGGGTTTCCAAACCATTTTCGTTTTTCTCAATTATTATCTTCAATTGCTTTTTTTCAATAACATCATCAAAGGGTGTACCCCATCGCTCCTGACTCAGGCCCCAAGTTGGAACAGTAGTTGTCAAAAACAAAACCAGTAAGATTTGTACAAAAACTTTATGTATTTTCAACATTAAGTGTGTCCATTAATTTAAGATTTCTATAGTTTAATCTCTAGTTTTTTACATTCTCATTTAACATTCATATGTGCCATATAATTATTCTTATAGAGACACCAAAATGCAAGACCCATTTTCACGGCCAACAATACGCACCGGCCTGTTTTATCGTAATCCAATCGCAGCACTCGATTGGATAGAAAAGGCATTTGGTTTCACACGTTCTATGGATATTCGTGATGAACGCGGCGAGTTGGTCCACGCCGAAATGACATACGGCAATGCGTCAATTATTATCGATAGCGAGTGGGTAAATTTCGTTTCCAGTCCTCTTTCGAACGATGGACGGAACACCCAAATTATCTATGTTCAACTTGAAAATGATATTGAAGAACATTGCGAACACACACGCTCCTGTGGCGCGGTGATCATTCAGGAACCTGAATACCAGTATTACGGTGATTGCGTTTACAGGGCCAAGGATATTGAAGGTCATGTTTGGACGTTTTCACAGGCCATTCGCGATATTAGTAAGTCGCAGGCGGAGCAATTAGGTGATGTGAAAATTACCGGTTGGCACAGGGAATAGAATAACAAAAAAAACTAAAAATCACAGCAGGCCATACGTTTTGAATTGCCCTGCCAGGTAGGACCTAAAACCGTTGAACAACCGGAGATGGTTCTCCGCTGGTTTCTTGTATGTCGCCGGTTTGTGGGTATCCGCGATAGCGCCAATAGGCAAAGCCGCCTGCTGCCCCGCCGAGAATGAAACATAGTGAAATTGGGCTGATTGGGTCGCCCGTGACAATTTCTGGTAGCATCATCATGCTACCGCACACCAAGCCGATTGATACATCGGACACACCCCGTTTTACGCTGAAAAACTGAAATACATCAGCCAGTATTCGTATTGGAAGCAGCATGAAGGGTGCCATGGTCATCATAACCATGCCGCTGACAAAGTTCAGGAACAGCAGTGATGTGAAACCGCCTGGCGCGTTGGAGCCACTAATAAAACTGACAAGCATGATGCTAATGGCAAAACCCGTCACACATGCCTTGAAATAGGCCCAGGCAATATGATCTCTTTTGGTGTTGTCGCGTGGCAAAAAAAGGTCGAGCGCAGTTTTGATGCCATTGCCGCCAACCATAAGCGTTTCCTCTGTGGAGGCACGATGTTCAATGATTATTTCGGCTTTTTCAGGAATGTCGGACCGGGAAAAATAGTCGTTTGACTGCAAAACATTCCTTTTGCCAAAAAACCTTTCCACACCGGTATTGTTCCGCATAAACCACTCCTGATACAATTTTCAAAGGGGAAAGTACCATGTGACGGTTAGGTTTAAGTTAATCGGAAGCATCAAAATGGACTGAATATGCTTCACTGTGTTCTTCCTGCTTTGCCCAGTTGTGCTGCACCTGCTAACAAGCTATCCAGATATACGATGTAATTTTGAAGAGCTGATCATGTCCGGGTGGATTTTTGGCTTCGCCGAAGGCAGGGCCGACGGTGATGCTTCGATGAGAGAATTGTTGGGCGGCAAGGGAGCAAACCTTGCCGAGATGTCGGCTATCGGATTGCCGGTGCCTGCAGGTTTTACAATTTCCACCAATATCAGCACGTATTTTTATGAAAATGACAAAAGTTTTCCAGATGGCTTGAGCGCCGAGCTACGGGTAGCACTCGCAGATTTAGAACGCTCAAGCGGACGTTCATTTGGTGGTGGCTCCAAGCCTCTTCTGGTCTCCATCCGTTCTGGCTCCAGAGCATCCATGCCCGGCATGATGGACACCATTCTCAACCTCGGGCTAAACGATGAAACTGTTCATTCCCTCGCAAAAGAAACCGGAGATGAACGTTTTGCGTTCGACAGCTACCGGCGATTTATCCAGATGTATGCCTGCGTGGTTCTGGGGTTGGATCATGCCCATTTTGAAGATATTTTGACTATAGTCAAAGGTGTGCAGGGGTTCGAGTTTGACACGAATTTGAGCGTTGATGATTGGCATGGAGTCATTGAATCCTTCAAGGCATTTGTCGAGGTAGAAACCGGAAAACCGTTCCCTCAGGATGTGCAGACCCAGCTTTGGGGAGCGATTACGGCGGTATTTTCTTCATGGATGTCGCGCCGCGCCGTGATTTATCGTGGCATTCACAATATCCCGGACCATTGGGGAACTGCGGTCAATATTCAGGCTATGGTGTTTGGTAATTTGGGGGAGGATTCTGCTTCAGGTGTTGCCTTTACCCGAAACCCAAATACGGGTGAAAAACAACTTTTTGGCGAGTATCTTGCAAATGCTCAGGGCGAAGACGTGGTGGCGGGTATCCGAACGCCTCACAGTCTTACCGAAATTGCCATGAAACTCACCAGTGACGAACACGCATCACTTGAAAGCCGTATGCCGAAAATGTTTGGCGAGATCGTGGATGTTGCAACTCGGTTGGAAAACCATTTTTGCGATATGCAAGATATCGAGTTTACCATCGAAAACGATAAATTGTGGATTTTACAAACGCGTAGCGGCAAGCGCACTTCCGATGCTACTTTGCGCATTGCCGTGGAATTGGCGCAGGAAGGCACCATTTCTAGGTCGCAAGCGTTGGAACGCATAGACCCTTACGCCTTGAACCATTTGCTGCATCCAACTCTTGCGCCTTCCAATGAACAGCCGGTGATCGTTACGGGCCTGCCTGCCTCCCCGGGGGCAGCATGCGGTGAAGTATGTTTTTCGCCGGAACGTGCAGAGGCACTAAGGGTCGAGGGAAAGGCCACCATTTTGGTGCGCCTTGAAACCAGCCCTGAAGATATTCTGGGCATGGATGCGGCAAAAGGAATTTTGACGGCTCGCGGTGGTGCCACCAGCCATGCCGCCGTTGTCGCCCGCGGCATGGGCAAACCTTGTATTGTGGGCGCAGGAAGTTTAAAAATCGACTATGAAGCAAGCCGGTTTACCGTTATGGGACGGCCATTTCATGAAGGTGATATCATCACTCTGGATGGTTCCACCGGACGTGTTTATGCTGGTTCTGTGCAAATGAACCAGCCGGAATTTTCAAGTCATTTTGCAACCCTGATGGAATGGGCAGATAACACCAAAGCCATGAAAATTCGCGCCAATGCGGATACACCGACAGATGCAAAGTTGGCGCGGTCCTTTGGTGCAGAGGGTATTGGGCTTTGTCGTACGGAGCGTATGTTTTTTGAAAGTGACCGCATCAATGCCATGCGTGAAATGATTCTGGCAGAGAATGCAAAAACCCGACGCGAAGCACTGGAAAAGCTGTTGACCATGCAGCGCGCTGATTTCATTGAGATGTTTGAAATCATGGCTGGCCTTCCCGTCGCCATCAGATTGCTCGACCCGCCTTTGCATGAGTTTTTGCCAAATCAAGCAAGCGATATTGAACAGGTCGCAAACGCCATGGACATTGAAACGAAGCGACTGCAAAACCGTGTAGACCTATTGTATGAAGTAAATCCGATGCTCGGCCATCGCGGCTGCCGCTTGGCAATTGCCTATCCTGAAGTCGTTGAAATGCAGGCCCGCGCAATCTTTGAAGCAGCCCTTGCCGCCGCGCAAAACACTGGGAGTATTGTCGCGCCGGAAATCATGGTGCCGGTGGTTTCCATGAACAGGGAATTTCTCTTTGTAAAAGCTTGCATTGAAAAAATTGCCGGGCTGGTGGCCAAGGAGCAGGATGCAAAAATTGATTATACCATCGGAACCATCATCGAATTACCGCGTGCAGCATTGATTGCTAACGAACTTGCAGAAAACGCAGGGTTCCTTTCCTTCGGCACCAATGATTTGACCCAGACTTGCTTTGGCATGTCGCGCGATGATGCGACGGGATTTCTTCGCGCCTATGAACGGTTGAGAATCATGCCAAGCGATCCCTTTGTCACCATCGACGAAGATGGGGTTGGCGAATTGATGAAAATTGCTATTGAACGCGGAAAATCAACCCGTAGTGATATCGAAATAGGCATTTGCGGCGAACATGGCGGCGATCCAAAATCAATTATTTTTTGCAGTAAAATCGGGATCGACTACGTATCCTGCTCACCTTATCGGGTACCCATTGCACGCCTTGCCGCGGCTCAGGCTACCAAGTAAATTTAACTAAAATTGCCCCCGCAACAATCAGACCGATAATAGTCAGCCGGGTCGGGTCTAGTTTTTCTCTAAAAATCAGAACCCCGATAAGCGTTGCAAAAATAATCGACGTTTCGCGCAAGGCAGCAGCTTCCGCCACGCTGCCATACCATGTGGCGAGCATCAAACTGCCAAAGCTTGAGAAGGCAAAGAACGCACCAATGACACCGCGAATTGCTAGTTTTGAAAGTGGCGGCGCAACCGCCATTTTACGCATCCGGTGAATTGCCACAAGCGGGAAACCAAACCCGCCGAGAAAGAAAAACCAAACTAAAAACGTAAATGGTTCGCCGGAAAGCCTGATGCCATAAGCATCGAGATTGGTAAAAAGAGCGACCATTACGCCAGTTAAAACCGCAATGCCAATAATGAAAACTAATGTATTGTCGGCACCGGCATCCTGTTTTTTCAAACGCACATTGACCCATGCGAGTGATAGAATTGCACCTGAGAGCAGCAGTAGGCCGAACCATTGGGAAGGTTCAAGTTGTTCTGTAAAGAGCATCGATGCAATGAATGCGCTGACCACCGGGCTGGTTCCCCGCACGATCGGATAGACAAGGGTGAAATCACCTTTGACATAGGCCGCTGCCTGTAACCATTCGTAAATGAGATGGAGGAAGTAGGACACTGCCAATATCGCAAATATAGGCGCTGTGGGCAAAGGGACCACGAATAAAACTATCGGTAATGTCATCAAACTATAGCAAATATTGATCGCACCCCGATTGAGGTATGGATCAAAGCCACTCTTATTGATGGCACCAAATACAGCATGGGAAAACGCCGATAGCAGCGTTAACCCAAGCGCCATGGTGGCATTGTCGATGGCCGAGAAAAAACCCGTAACAGCTGAGATCAAGTGACGTTCTCGCGTGTTATCCAGTCCAGCGTGTCTTTTAGTGCCAGTTCCAACCGATCAAATAGTGTGTTCAGTTCCGCTTCGGTGATAATCATTGGCGGGCATAGCGAAATGGAATCTGTAATTGCCCGGAAAATCGCGCCGTGTTCCAATGCATATTGCACCAAATGCGGGCCAACGCCGGATTTGGGATCAAACGAAGATTTAGTCTGCTTATCACGCACCAGTTCAACCGCGCCGACCAAACCCATATAACGGACCTCGCCCACAAGAGGATGATTCTTGAGTTTTTCCATTCTTGACGCAAATACCGGAGCAACGCTGCGTACCTGACCAAGGATATCGCGCTTTTGATAAATTTCAATGGCTTTCACGCCGAGTGCCGTCCCCAGCGGGTGACCGCCATAGGTATAACCATGACCGAAAAGGCCAAGCTTTGCCGATTGGTCTTCCAATGCCTGCATCATTTTTTCGGGCACCATCACAGCTCCAAGCGGTGCATAAGCCCCGGTCATCTGCTTGGCACATGAGATGGTATCGGGCTGCATGCCAAGAGATTGCGAACCCCACCATTCGCCAGTGCGGCAAAATCCGGTGATAACTTCATCAGCGATCAGCAAGATGTCGTGCGCTTTAAGAATAGGCTGGATAGCCGCGAAGTAATCTTTCGGCGGGATGAGTACGCCGCCAGCGCCCATGATTGGTTCTGCAATCATCGCCGCAATAGTGTCGCCTCCTTCGCGCTCGATCATGTCTTCCAGTGATTTTACAAGACCAGCGAGGAACTCCTCCTCTGTCTCACCTTCATTGGCAAAGCGATAATAGTGTGGACAATCCGTGTGCAATACCCGGTCCACTGGCAAATCAAAATCATTGTGATTAACCGGAAGGCCTGTGAGAGAAGCAGCCATCACGGTTACCCCGTGATAGGCCTTTACCCGAGAAATTATTTTCTTTTTATCGGGTCGCCCGAGAGCGTTGTTATAATACCATGCTAATTTCACCTGCGTGTCATTGGCCTCGGACCCTGAACTGGTAAAGAACACATGCGACACCGGCACCGGTGAAATTTCTTTCAGTTTTTCCGCCAATTCGATTGCCGGTTCCATCGAGCGCCCGGTAAACAAATGGTAATAAGGGAGCTTTTCCATTTGCATTTTGGCCGCTTCGACCAACTCTTCATCACCAAACCCAAGGCCTGCGCACCAAAGGCCGGACATGCCTTCGATATATTCTTTGCCATGGGCATCATAAACGTAAATTCCCTTACCTTCATTGATAATCAACGAGCCGGTTTCTTTGAGCTTATGCAGGGCTGAATAAGGGTGTAAAACAGATGCTGCATCGCGGGCTTGCATATTGGAAAGGGGGGAGTGCTGAGTCATGGTCGTTTCCAAGTCAATAATGTTGTTGGGAAGATTCCTCTAAAAATCCTATACCCAAATTTTGAAAAATAAAACTGGTGTTTTCCATTCTCAAATTTGATATAGGCAATATTCCATTTGCTGAACGAGAGTTGATATCTCCATGGCTGGTTTCTACGAACGAAAAAGATCCGTATCCGCAATCTGGTGTCAAAGACTGGGGATATTCTCGATACCCTATTTCCTGTTGGCAACTTTGATGCACCGCTTTGGCGGGATTCAAACACCACAGCTTTTCGTGATTTTGGCGATTGGCCTGGTGATTGCAATTATTGCAATGATCCTGGCAATCAAGGCAGGTTCCGATCTTTGGTCCAAGGGGCATAAGGGTGGAAAAGTTATGGTGCGCGGAATGTTCTTGTCCCTCGCTGTGCTGCTTCCGTTTAGCTACTACGCATTTTTGGCTCTCGCTTTGCCTTTGGCAAATGATGTATCCACCAACACATTCAATCCGCCTCAATTCGTAAAAATTTTGGAATTTCGCCAACGCCACAAAGCGGCCGGTATCAATCAATTGGCGGAGTTTGATGATGAATATTCAGAACGCCTGTTGCTTGCCTATCCAAAGGTGGGGCCTAGGCGCTATCCGGCAGGTTCCGAGCGGGTGTTTCAGGCCGTAAACCTGATCATAGAAGATCGGGGCTGGAAAGTTGTTGCCCGATACGGTGCCGTAGAACCGGCTCCCGCATCCGATACAGAAAAACTTGCAGGAGCCAAAAAAGATATAACCGATGAAAATATTGGCCCGGTAAATATTTCGGTCGAGGTCACCATTTCTAGCCTGGTATTTGGCTATAAATATGATTCAGTCATCCATATCGTTAGCGAGGACGTAACAACTTTGGTGGAGATGCGTTCTTCATCAAGATGGGGGGCCCATGATTTTGGTGTCAACGCAAAAATCATTGAAGCATTCATGAGGGATCTGGATTTGGCTTTGTTGGGATTAGCCGGAGAGGGCTGATCTTTTGGGTCAGGACATGTTAGTTACCCTCATCGACCGGAAAAAATCTTCCATTGATTGAAACTGACTGATCACTGGTGATTTTCCCACGTGCAATCAAATCTTCGATATGGGCAAGCACGGACAGGCCCGCTGCCCCATGCAGTTTTGGATCCGTGCTTTTATAAATAATTTTTACGATGTCGGGGATCGTTTCGTCTCCTTTACGGATACGAGCCAATACGGCGGTTTCACGCATTTTACGGTGTGCCTTCAAAGCCCGGACAAATTTAGGCGCATTGTTCAGCCGCCCACCATGTCCTGGAAAGTACACACTTTCTTCACGGGCAGCCAATATTTCCAATGAAGCCATATAATCTGACATTGAGCCATCCGGTGGCGCGACAATCGTTGTGGCCCACGCCATCACGTGGTCACCAGAAAACATCATATCAGTGTCCAATAAGCTAAATGTCATGTGATTGGCTGTGTGGCCGGGTGTGAAAATTGCCTCTAGCGACCAGCCTTCGCCTTTAATGATATCACCATCTGATAAAACCACATCCGGTTCGAACTCCCGGTCAGCAGAGCCATCGAGAGGATTATGTTCGCCGATATGCAGATCACGCGAAGCACGGTGCTCACCTTCACCATAGGTCGGCGCCCCTGTAAGGGCGGCAAGTTTTCGCGACAGAGGAGAATGGTCCATGTGGGTATGGGTGACAATGATGTGGCTGAGCGTACGGCCTTTCAGAGCATTCATGATTGCTCCAAGGTGGGCGTCATCCGCCTCTGGGCCAGGGTCAATCACAGCCACGTTTTTATCACCGACAATATAAGTGTTTGTGCCATGGAATGTGAACGGGCCACCATTGTTGGCAGTAATACGCTGCACGTCCTTGGCTATGCTAATAGCCTCGCCATGAGCTGGGTCAAATTCCATCCTGAATTCGGGTTTTGCCACGATATTTCCTTAGTAATCAATAGAATGAACCCAATTATGACGGGCAAGGGTGTTTTAGACAATTTTTAAAAACATAGAAAGCCTTGGTGTACTCTCAATAATAAGTAACCCGGCATAAGCAATTGGTATCTGTTTGTTCTGTTGTGGCAGCAACAAAATATCCATTCAAATAGCCTGCTTTGAAGGTTAAATATTTACCAAATATTCATCCCAAAATGGCTAAGATGTCTTGTGCAGGGTAATCTTGGGAATTTTGGGGGCGCGCCCGCGTGCATATGAGACAAAGTTTTGGATAGTTTGAACATGATCGAAGCCCTCATGGTGGCTAGCCCTGAGGAAAAGGATGAGTTGCTAAATTTGCTGCTTGAGCGGATGCCTGCCGATAGCTTGGTTAAACATCCGACCCTAAAAAACATTTTTCAATATCACCATCATAATGAAGACCAAAGTGCAGACCAAATTGTCTGGCAGCAATTGGGTCTGGCCGTAAACGCCATGAAAGACGGCTTCGCGCTCTGGGACAAGGATGACCGTCTAATAGTTGCAAATGATGCCATGAAGGATGTTTTTCCAGGATTAAAAGACCCGCTTGGAAAAACGGCTCACGAAATATTTTTGATGCTCGCCAAAACAGGGGTCGTCCCCACGGCGGTCGGTCGAGAAGAGGAGTGGGTAAACGAGCAATTGATAAACCGGGACAATGAGCTGGGAACAGAGATTGTTTTCCAGACCAGTGATAATCGATGGATTGCCCGGCGGGACCACATGACGCAAGATGGGCAACGGGTCTCAATTCGAAGTGACATCACCGAACAGAAAAACCGTGAAAGTGTCTTGAAAACCGTTGTGGTCAATGCCGAGGAAGGTATACTGATCACCGATAGTGAAAATGCAGTAATGGTTGCCAGTGATCGTTATTGCAAAATGTTCGGTATTGATTCGAAGGCATTGGAGGAAAAACAGGGATTTGGCGAACCAGTGCATTTCGATCTGGCCACCCTGAAATCACTGCAACACGGTGAGGCCAGCATGGATGCCGATACCGCAATCTTACCTTTTGAATCTATTGATGAAGCGTCAAATAACCCAATCGACGTTGAGTTTCCAAATGGCAATGTCTATCGCTTCAAATGCAAGAAACTGCCCGACGGCCAATTGCTTCATAGTTATTTTGATCTAACTAAAGACAAGCGGCATGAACGCGAACTTCAAGAAGCCCGCTCTGCTTTGCAAGCGCACGAAGCTCTTATGGAAGAAGCTTTGGAAGTCATGGTTCAAGGCATTGTGGTCTGCGACGATGACAAAATCATTCTTGCCAACGAGAAAATCGCTGAAGTAACCAATATTCCATCCGAGTATTTTGAAGTTGGCAGAGATTGGAAAGACTATCTGCGGTACTCTCTGGAGCGCGGGGATTTCGGCGAAGGCGAAAAGGCAAAAAGGCGGTTTGATCGCATAACCGCAAGTGCAAAATCTGGTGAAGGCGCATATATTGAACGACCCACCGGCAATGGAAGATATGTAGCCGTAACAGGAAATGTTCGTGATAGTGGTGGCAGAGTTGTAACCTACGCCGATATCACTGAAACCAAGGAACGAGAGTTGCAATTGAAGGAGGCATTAACAGCTTCCAAAGCAGCCGACCGGGCCAAATCGGAATTTCTTGCCAATATGAGCCACGAAATTCGCACTCCGATGAATGGCGTGATGGGCATGGCGGAGCTGTTGGCGCGTACCGAACTCGATACCAAGCAAAAAACCTTTACAGATATCATTGTAAAGTCCGGTGCAGCTCTGCTTACAATCATTAATGATATTCTTGATTTTTCAAAAATTGACGCCGGCCAGATGGAGCTTGACCCAACGCCATTCAGGATCCATGAGGCAATTGAGGATGTTGCCACATTGGTTTCCTCTCGTGTTGTTGAAAAAGATCTGGAACTGGCAGTTCGTATTGATCCAAACTTGTCGGAGACATTTGTCGGAGATGTTGGGCGCATTCGCCAAATTGTGACAAATCTCTTGGGTAATGCAGTGAAATTCACTGACCATGGCCACGTATTTGTCAACGTAACTGGCGAAACCCAAGAGGGTGATGAACAAGCGTCGAAACTGCTTTTCCATATCACAGACACAGGTATCGGAATACCGGAAGAAAAACGCGCCAGAATTTTTGAAAAATTCTCTCAAGTGGATGAAAGCGCCACCCGCAAACACGAAGGTACGGGTTTGGGGTTGGCAATCGCGTCATCACTGGTTGAATTAATGGGAGGAGAAATCGGCGTAGATAGCGTCGTGGGTGAAGGGTCAACCTTCTGGTTCTCCATCACGCTGCCGATCCATAAGGATGGTGTCGCCAAAAAACGAGTGCCAGTAGATGTTTCAGGCGCGCGGGTGTTGATTGTTGACGACAATAAAGTCAATCGTGAAATTCTTTCAGAGCAAATGGCAGCATGGAAATTTGATAGTGCAGCGTGCTGTTCCGGCAATGAGGCATTGGCAATGATGCGTGCGGCCAAAGAGCGTAACGTCACCATTGATGTCGTCATTCTCGATTATCATATGCCTGAAATGAACGGTGCCGACTTGGCCAATATTATGGCTGCCGACGAGCAACTGAAGAATATTCCCATCATCATGCTTACATCTGTAGACCAGATGGAAGATGGAAGTTTGTTTTCATCTCTACAAATACATGGACACCTCACCAAACCCGCACGCTCCTCTTTGATGCTCGAAACTCTGGTTGATGTTTTGCAAGCCAGTAAGGAAGATCATACAGAGGCTTTCGAAGGTATCCGGGTTGCTAAGGCACTCGGCCGCTATGTTGAAAAATCTGTCGTTACACAAATAAATTCTTCTGGAAAATCCGGCATTGACCAAATTGACATTCTGATTGCCGAAGATAATGAAGTTAACCAGATCGTCTTTTCACAAATTCTTGAAGCTAGTGGCTACAGTTTCAAAATTGCTTCCCACGGAATTGAAGCGCTGGAGATGTACGAACGTTATCAACCCAAATTGATCTGTATGGACGTATCCATGCCGCGAATGAATGGTCATGAGGCAACCCGGGAAATCAGAAAACGCGAGCAAGACAGCGATCGGCACATCCCAATTATCGGCGTTACCGCCCACGCCATCAAAGGCGATCGGGAAAAATGCATCGAGGCAGGCATGGACGATTATCTCTCCAAACCGGTGTCACCCAACGCGTTGGAAGAAAAAATCCGTAGATGGATCGGTGATGAGAGCGAGCAATCTGGAGTGCAACCTGCATAAAGTATATTAATTGCTTGACCTTCTAGTGACTGGAACCAACATATAAGACGCCAGTCATTCAATAATGGAAATCAGGCAATGGATATAAAAGCGGATACAGCAATCGACCCCGTATGCGGCATGACCGTGAACCTTGATGCTGGAAAACCAACCCTAAACTATAAAAATGAAGACTATCATTTTTGCGCACAACGTTGTCACGACCGTTTTGATGTTGATCCATATTTCTTTTTATCCGGTGCCAATAAGCGTCAAGTGAAAGCTGCATCCAAGGATTCACGCTACACCTGCCCGATGGACCCGGAAATCATTCAGGATGGTCCGGGAACCTGCCCGATTTGTGGTATGGCACTTGAACCAATGGGTGGAGTGCCGGATGGACCCAACCATGAGTTGATAGATTTTACACGGCGCTTCTGGGTGAGTGTTTGTGCGGCAATACCCCTGTTGATATTGACCATGGGCCCTATGCTTGGCTTACCTTTGCGCGAATGGCTGGGAGAGCAGGTCGCCCGTTATCTGGAGTTTGCTCTCGCAATTCCGGTGATATTATGGGCCGCTATTCCACTTTTTGCACGGGGTTGGAGTTCGATAAAAACATGGAACCTCAATATGTGGACTCTGATTTTGTTGGGTGTATCCACAGCCTTTGGATACAGCGTTGTGGCATTATTTTTCCCGCAATTCTTCCCGGAATTGATGCGCGATTCGGGTGGGTTTATACCGGTCTATTTCGAAGCTGCCGTGGTAATTATCGCGCTGGTATTCTTGGGTCAGATGCTTGAATTACGTGCTCGCGAGCGCACCGGCGATGCAATCAAGGCACTGCTTGATCTCGCACCAAAAACCGCCCGCCGCATCAATGAAGATGGCTCTGAATATGATGCCCCACTGGAAAATATTCTGGTTGGAGATCGCCTCAGAATTCGCCCCGGAAAATCTATTCCGGTCGATGGTATTGTACTGGAAGGCAATTCAACGGTCGATGAAGCGATGATTTCCGGCGAACCCATCGGCGTTGAAAAAGCTGAAGGTGAATCTGTCACCGGAGGCACAACCAACCAGAATGGCGCATTGATTATTGAAGCTCTGCGGGTTGGTGGCGATACCACTTTGGCCAAAATTATCGACATGGTTTCCAGCGCCCAACGTTCCAAAGCGCCGATGCAAAAACTGGCCGACAAGGTCGCTGGTTACTTCGTTCCGGCTGTGGTGGGTGCCGCAATCATCGCATTTATCACATGGATGATATTCGGCCCTGAACCTTCGCTGATCTATGCCATTGTATCAGCGGTATCGGTGTTGATTATCGCCTGCCCCTGTGCGTTGGGTCTTGCAACGCCCATGTCCATCATGACGGCCACTGGCAGAGGTGCGCAAATGGGTGTGCTGATCAAAGACGCAGATGCGCTGGAACAAATGGCGCGGGTGGATACACTGATCATAGATAAAACCGGAACGCTCACCGAGGGTAAACCAGTGCTGAGTGATGTGGTATCCTTCGGCGATATGAGTGAAGATGAATTGCTCAGAGTGGCTGCCGCCCTTGAGCAAAATTCAGAACATCCTTTAGCCGATGCAATCATCAAAGGCTCGCAAAAGCGTAACCTTGAGATTACCCCTCTGGATGGCTTTGAAGCTGTGACGGGCAAGGGTGTTCAGGGAACTTTGGACAGCAAAATTGTAGGCCTTGGAAATGCAGCGATGATGGAACATCTAGGCGTGTCAGGCAGCACGAACGATGAAGCGATCACTGCTCTTCGGTTAACCGGAAAAACCGTGATGTTTGTTGCCGCTGGTGACAAAATTGCAGGCATGATCGCGGTTTCCGATCCAATAAAAGCAACCACAGCAGAAGCTATCAGTTCATTACACGCAAGTGGACTGTCTATCATCATGGCAACAGGCGACAGCGAAGCAACCGCGAAATTTGTCGGCAAAGAACTGGGCATTGATGAGGTTCATGCAGGCTTACTACCCGAAGCAAAAAAAGATTTGGTGGACGGCCTCCAGGCTCAAGGTAAAATTGTGGCGATGGCTGGTGATGGTATTAACGATTCCCCAGCCCTTGCGAGCGCTGATGTGGGCATAGCCATGGGAGGAGGCGCTGATGTGGCTATTGAAAGCGCCGGTATTACGCTTCTCAAGGGAGATTTGGCAGGTATTGTGCGGGCACGTAATCTTGCCAACGCAACGCTTGGCAATATCAAACAAAATCTGTTTTTTGCCTTTGCCTATAATGCCGCAGGCGTGCCTATCGCAGCAGGGATTTTATACCCGTTAACTGGTATGCTAATGTCGCCCATGCTGGCCGCTGCTGCCATGAGCCTTTCATCTGTATCTGTGATTTCAAATGCCCTGCGCTTGCGCACAGTAAAATTATAGGAGCACCATAATGAACATTGGAACTGCGGCAGAGCGTTCAAATTTACCGCCAAAAACAATCCGCTATTACGAAGAAATTCTGCTCGTTAAACCTGCACGGGCGCAAAATGGCTATCGTGATTACTGCGATGCCGACATTCATCGTCTGAGGTTTTTACAACGCTCGCGAAGTCTGGGTTTTTCCATTCAGGAATGCCGCACTTTGTTATCACTTTATGAAGATAAGAACCGTGCGAGCAGTGACGTGAAGGCTCTTGCCCTGGAAAAAGTTGCAGAAATTGATCGCAAGGTTGAGGAGCTTCAGGGCCTCAGGAATACCCTTCATGCTCTAGCAGAAAACTGTCATGGAGATGACAAACCAGATTGTCCAATCATTGATGATCTTGCGGGCAAATTTTAATCTCTCGCCTGTAATTCCTCATAGGAAACCATGGAATATTCGCGATAGGCCGGTCGTTTGCACAATGCTTTATAATAGCGTTGAATATTCGGGTGATCTGCACGCTCGATTTCAATGGTGAAATAGCGGTAGAGAATATGCCCAAACTGGATGTCAGCCATGGTGAAATCCCTGCCCGCGAGGTAGGAATTTTCACCAAGCCTTGTTTCGGCAATATCAAGGTATTTATTCAGTTCTTTCAACGCTGCTTTGATTGCTACGGGATCTTGTTTAGATGGCGCAGTTCGCACGACCCTTAAGAATACCGGTGTCGTGAACTTTAGCACGATGTTTACCTTCGCCCATTCCATCCATTTATCAACTTGAGCCCGTGCAGCCGGATCAGATGGCCATACAAGTTCATTGCCAAAATTATTGGCAAAATAGCGTAAGATAGCAGCGGACTCCCATATGGGTGTATCGTTGTCATGCTGTATCATGGGAACTGTGCCATTAGGATTTTCGGTGAGATAGGCAGGTGTATCAACAACGCCATAATTCATTCCGGCATCAATGCGATCAAATCCAATCCCAAGCTCGGCTGCACACCACAAGATTACTTGAACATTGGACGAATTTTTCCGACCCCAAATTTTTATCATGATTTCTCCTCCATCCACAGGATGGTTCTTCATTTAATTAGAAGTTTATTTTCCACCTTATATACAGTCAAGACAATGATTTTATTAGGCTGTTGGCATTTGGCAGTTGTGTTACCATTATCATTGAATGTGGCCGTGTCGCCCATAGGGTAACGGCGACAGAAATAATGGTACTAATTAACTGGTCTCCACCTTAAGAGACTGACCAAAAGGACGCATCATGGAATTACGCAATGTTGGAACATCCGGGTTGAAGGTTTCAACTTTGGGCATTGGATGCAATAATTTTGGGCATGGCAGCCGTAGATTAGATTATACCAAGTCCGCGGCGGTGGTTCATGCAGCGCTCGATCACGGTGTCACTCATTTCGATACAGCAGACGTCTACCCCATGGGCGACGGCAGCACGTCGGAAGAGTATCTCGGTAAAGCGTTGGGTTCACGTCGGGCGGGTGCAGTGATTGCCAGTAAATTCGGAATGCAAATGAAGGCAGGCCATGGCGGTTCGCGGCGCTACATCATGCAAGCAGTTGAGGCCAGTTTAAAACGGCTCAACACCGACTGGATCGACCTTCTGTATTTCCATACCCCAGATCCCGATACGCCGATTGACGAGACATTACGGGCGCTGGATGATCTGATTTCAAGCGGGAAAGTCAATTATGTTGCCAGTTCCAATTTTGCTCCGTGGCAAACTGTTGAAGCTCATTTCATCGCTCGCGAATTGGGTGCTAACCGCTTCATTGCAACTCAGGAGCATTACAGCCTGCTATCTCGAACGGTGGAAGCGGAAACTATTCCTCTCTGTCAGAAGTTTGGGATTGGGCTGGTGCCGTTCTTTCCGTTGGCAAGCGGAGTTCTGAGTGGAAAATTTAAAATCGGGGAACCTATTCCCTCTGGCACCAGACTTTCGAATGCCAATCCATCAACAGATAAGTTCCTGAATGATAAAAATTTGAAACTTGCAGTAAAATTTACCGAAGTGGCTCAAGCGCAAGACAAGGAACTGATTGATCTGGCTTTCGCATGGTTGTTGCGTGATAAAGTAGTACCAAGTGTGATTGCAGGTGCCAGTACGCCGGAACAGGTTGCAAGAAACGCTGAGGCCGTTGCATGGCAAATGTCCGATGAACAAGTGGCTGCAACCGCAAAAGTTGTAGGCTAAACTCACACCTAGAGCACTTTTTGCGATATTTGAATCCCAAAAGTGCTTATCCATTTGTTTTAACGCACAATTTATCCGAAAACCGGTCACCACTTTTCGTAATTGTGCTCTAAACATGATCTGGCCGCTTGAGCGAAAGACTTGCTGCTCGAAAACACTAACCAACGCGAAATCACCATTCATACGCTGCTTGATGCTCTCTCTTTCCATTCTTGCCCTTGTGATAGTTTGACTCATCCATATAATCAGTATTAGGATTAATATTAGATTTCCTAATTGATGAGAATATCAATGCCAACGAAAGCCAGTTATTCATAATGAAAGAACTTCCGGTAATCATTGCAGGTGGTGGCATAGGCGGTCTCGCAATCGCATGCGGTTTAGCGCAAAAGGGCGTTCGTTCCATTGTGCTTGAAATGGCCTCACAGCTGGGCGAGATTGGTGCAGGTATCCAGATCGGCCCGAATGCATTTCATTGCTTTGACTATCTGGGCATTGGCGAAGAGGCTCGCGCCAAGGCTGTTTACGTGGACTATTTGCGGTTGATGGATGCAACCAATGGCGAAGAAATTGTCGCGATTTCGCTCGGAGAAAATTTTCGAAAACGGTTCCAAAATCCCTATGCGGTTGTGCATCGCGCCGATCTACATGGTGTGTTGCTCAAAGCGTGCCGGGATAGCAAAATGGTGGAAATACGCGCCAGCCATGCTGTTGAAAGTTATGAGCAGGACGAAAAATCCGTGCGGGTATTTTGCCGTAATAAAGACCCGGTTGATGGTCTGGTACTGATTGGCGCAGATGGGCTTCGCTCCAATGTTCGCCAACAAATGATAGGTGACGGAGAACCTCGCATTTCCGGCCATGCCACTTATCGCTCCGTTATCCCGGTGGATAAAATGCCTGAAGAATTGCGCTGGAACGCAGCAACACTTTGGGCTGGCCCTAAATGCCACATCGTTCACTACCCACTCAAGGCTAGTAAAGTTTATAATCTGGTCGTGACTTATCACAATGACATTGAGGAGCTGGTTGCGGGCAGGGCTGTCGACAAAGAACAGGTGCGTCAGGGCTTTGAACACATCACGCCGCGCGCACAACAAATCATTGAACACGGCGAAGATTGGAAACTCTGGGTGTTGTGTGATCGTGATCCGATAATGAATTGGGCTGATGGCCGAGTAGCACTTCTGGGCGATGCGGCTCATCCCATGATGCAATATCTGGCGCAAGGTGCCTGCATGGCAATGGAAGACGCGGTTTGTCTGTCCCATATGTTTGGCCGTCATGAAGGTGATGTGGAAAAGGCACTGGAAGCATATGTTTCAAATCGGGCATTGCGCACTGGTCGAGTGCAAATGAGCGCAAGGCTTATGGGCGACATGGTGTTTCATCCCGACGGAGCGGAAGCAGCTATCCGCAACGATGTATTCTCAAAGAGGTCCGAAGAAGAATGGTACAATCGCCTTGAATGGCTGTATGGCAAGTCGAGCCTCAGCCTGAGTTGAGCTGTGCCGAAAATTTTGAACAAAACGGAGGAATAAGACATGTCTGCAAGTGAGAAAGCCGCTGATACCCCGGAGCGTCTGGCATTTTATGAAAAGATAGCCAAAAAATCCCTCATGCCTCTTTGGGCCGTTATGTCAAATATTATTACGCCGGAACCAACCAGCGATTGCAAATCGCATCTGTGGAAATTTGAAGAGGCCAAAGAATATTTGCTTGAAGCTGGTGGCCTGATTACCGCGAAGGAAGCCGAGCGTCGGGTTTTGATATTGGAAAATCCGGGAATGCCCGGTTCCTCTAAAACGACAACGTCCCTTTATGCCGGATTGCAACTTGTCCTGCCCCATGAAGTAGCTCCCTCCCATCGCCACAGCCAGTCAGCACTAAGATTTGTGCTTGATGGTTCGGGCGCGCACACTGCCGTAAATGGAGAACGCACGAAAATGGAATATGGTGATTTTGTTATCACTCCGCCTAATTCCTGGCATGATCATGGCAATCATACAGACGATCCTATGATTTGGCTGGACGGGTTGGATATACCAATTGTCACAGCTTTTGATGCATCTTTCGTGGAAAGTCTGGGCGAAGATGAGCAGCCGATTAATCGCCAGACCGGCGACAGTCTTGCCCGCTTCGGCTCCAACATGCTGCCTGTAGATTACCAACAAGAAAAGCTGGCATCGCCCATATTCAATTATCCCTATGAGCGCTCCCGCCAAGCATTGGAGACCATGAAAAATCAACAGGAATGGGATCCCTGCCACGGTCTGAAAATGCGCTATGTCAATCCGGTTGACGGTGGTTACGCCATGCCAACGATTGCGCCCTTTTTGCAATTGATCCCCAAAGGCCTCAAAACGGCAGCCTATCGCAGCACCGACGCCACCGTCTATGTGGCGGTGGAAGGCTCAGGCCACACCACCATTGATGGCGAAGTTTTTGAATGGGGACCGAAGGATATTTTTGTTGTGCCGAGCTGGAAATGGGTTAGCCATGAACCTGATGGCGAAGCGGTATTGTTCAGTTTTTCAGATCGCGTGGCGCAGGAAAAACTTGGCCTTTGGCGTCAGGATCGCGGTAACGCTTAAAGGCTGGATTGATGGGAGAGAATATAGACGATTATACTAGGTTTCCCGGTAACCTGCTGCGCCGATGCCATCAGGTTGCCGTGGCATTGTTTCTCGATGAATGCTCAGGTTTTAACCTGACGCCACTTCAGTTTGCAGTACTAGCAGCACTGGAAAAAGATGGCCCTCAGGATCAGGTAACCCTCGGTGGATTAACGGCGATTGATCGGACCACCATTACAGTGGTGACCCGAAATCTTGAAGAACAAGGTCTGATTGAGCGTAAAAAATTACCACGCGACAAGCGCTACAACATTGTCAGTCTGACCAAATCTGGCCGAGAAGTTGTCCGTGATGTATCACCTGCCGTTGTGAACGCACAGAAGCGCATTGTGGAACCACTTGAAGAAAAAGAAGCGGTTCAATTGATCATGCTTCTGGAAAAAATGATGGCGGCAAATAACAAACTTAGCCGTGCTCCGGTTAAACCAAAATCATGATTCAACGACAGCGGTTTTGAAGCGCCTAAGCACCAAACTCAGCAATGTGAGATAGGTGAATGCCGCACAAAGCGATATCAAAATTGCCATGTTGACGCCAAATATTGGAATTGTTTCTGTAGCCACCATCAAAAAGCCAACAAGGCTAACCAACCCTAGGGGAAAACCCCTGATAATTGTACGAACCTGATCTCCGCTATAAGTGATATGGATGATCAATAAAAACGGCAAAAACACCATGGGAAAACCTATCAGCAGGCCAGACCATTGGGAGCCTATCACATCGGCAAGCATGGTGATTGTCACCACAAAACTGGCCGCCATTCCCGAGCGAAACAACATTCGGGGGAAAGTCAGGCGAATTTTATTCTGTATCTTGTTGGTGTCATGGGAATGAAATACGTAACCAATCCCCGCAAGCGTGATCAACGATAGGCATGCTCCGGTGATCAAGCTGAATTCAAACATGCTCAAAACACTCGCAACAACGAAGAAGCAAACAATGCCGGTCACCGTGCTGATCAAAGGCGAATAACGGCTGTTAGAAAGTGATCCCCAATAATAACCAATGGCAAAGCATATGGTGGCAACCAGAGATGGTATCGCATAAAGTGCGCTTTCAGCAGCAAACTGCGGTCCAAGTTCAATGCCGACAAAAAACAAAATCAGAACGCCACCAAGCGGCATGCCGGAAAGAATGCCAGCAATGCGCGGATTCACATGTTCTGCAACCCACGAGAGCCCCAACACGACAAAAATTGAAATAAAAATTTTTCCAAGCAATAGGGTCATTCAAAGGGCAGCTTTCAATATCTACATAGACAACGGCAAACGGTGTATTTTTCCAAGTTGTATTGTGCGTTTATACAATCTGATAGGCACTCATTGTAGCCTGATTTATGATATCTGAATTTGCAACCGAATAGCGCGGCTATACAGATGCATTGAGAATTCAGAACGGCAATGTTTTCCCCACGAAAGCCGAGGAAACAGGGAAACTCGCCTCTTTTGTTTCATGCCATTACCCGATATGCTGAATTCTTGTACAAATGCTCTGAGCGCAGGCCCAAATTTGCGCCGGATATATAATGGTTCTCAATGTTACACCTGATTAAAAATGCCAATCTGTATTCACCCAAAGCGGTGGGTCTGCGCCATCTGGTAATTGCTGGCGAAAAAATTATCCATATTGATACGGAAGTCCCAACACTCGACACCCGCCTTGATGTAAAGATTGTTGATGTCGAAGGCGCCAGTGTTGTGCCGGGATTTATCGATGGTCATGCCCATATCACAGGCGGTGGCGGTGAGAGTGGCCCCAGCAGCAGGGTGCCGCCGGTAAAATTATCTGAGTTCACCCTTGCCGGAGTAACGAGCGTCGTTGGCCTTCTCGGCACGGACGATATCACCCGCAACACCCAAACTCTGGTAACGCAAGCCTATGGTCTGCGCGAGGAGGGACTGTCCGCATGGTGTTATACGGGAGGCTATCATTATCCGTTGACCACACTCACCGGAAATGTGCGCAGCGATATCGCATTTGTTGATCCGATCATCGGCGTGGGCGAACTGGCAATCAGCGATCACCGTTCAAGCCAACCGACATTGGACGAGTTTTTGCGGGTCGCGGGAGATGCTCATGTGGGCGGGTTGATGGCTGGTAAAGCCGGTATCGTCCATTGCCATATGGGCGATGGAGAACGCGGCCTCGAACTGTTGCGACGCGCTATAGAAATCAGTGAAATCCCAACGCGGGTTTTTAACCCAACCCACATCAATCGCAACAAACCACTTTTTGCCGAGGCACTTGAACTAACCAAATTTGGTTGTCGGATTGATGTAACTGCGTTTCCAAAAGAGCATGTGGGATCGGGTCTGACAGCAGCCGAGGCGTTCCTTGCTTATCGCGAAGGCGGATATCCCGCTGAACTACTCACCATGAGTTCAGACGGTGGTGGCTGTTTGCCGGCCTTCAACAGCGAAGGCGAACTGACCAGCATGGGAGTTGGCACATCATCAATCCTTCCTGAAACCCTTGCAGAACTCGCTGACCAAGATATTCCGCTGGAAGAAATTCTTCCATGCCTCACTTCAAATGTTTCTCATTTGCTTCGATTGTCACGCAAGGGCAAGCTTGAAAAAAGTTTTGATGCTGATCTCGTTGTGCTTGACCAATCAAAAAAAGTCAGCCACGTGATGGCTCGTGGAAAATGGCATGTTCAAAATTGTGAACCGGTTATTCTCGGCACTTATGAAAACATGAAAGACTAACCAAAAAAAATGTCTCCCGCACTAGTAGAAGATAATCAACAACGTGGCTTCATCATCCCTATCGGTGGTGGTGAGGACAAAGCCAAAGAGATGCAAATTCATCGAAAATTTGTTGAACTCTCAGGTGGTGAAAACGCTGATATCATTGTTGTGCCCACGGCCTCCCAATTGGAGGAAATCGGTCCGAACTATAATGAAATTTTCCGCGAACTGGGCGCGGGGAAAGTTGAGTTCCTGCCGATCAATCGCCGTGAAGATTGCGATAATCCTGCCTTCTTGGAAATGCTCGATAGGGCAACCGGTGTTTTTATGACCGGTGGCAATCAATTGCGGCTTTCAACCATTCTTGGCGGAACACAGGTAGCGCAGAAAATCCGCCGCCGAAATGCTGCGGGCATTCCTGTTGCGGGTACTTCAGCAGGTGCTTCAATCATGTCTGAACATATGATGGCTGGCGGCGACAGTAATTCGGCACCAGTGGGCGGTGGCGTTAGCCTTGCACCTGGCCTGGGACTCACCAATGCGGTAATCATCGATCAACATTTCACCGAGCGAAACCGCTTGGGGCGTTTGCTATCAGCCTCTTCATATAATCCATTTCTCATCGGTCTTGGCATTGACGAAGATACAGCAGCCTTCATCGACCACAACAATGTTCTTGAAGTCGTTGGCAGCGGTACGGTCACGGTAGTTGACGCCAGTGCAGTAACATTTTCCTCCATGTGGCAGGCAAGTTCCGGCGAGGCACTTTCGCTGCTCGGCTTGAAGCTTGATGTGATGGGACAGGGGTGCCGTTACGATCTCAATGCCCGTCGCGCTTATCCGCCTGATGAAAATAACAGCGGCTTTTGCAGCCTGCCGGTAGAAAGTGACGAGCAGAAAAAACCAGAATTTGCACCCGAAATCCGGTCTTCAAGAAAATAGACCTGTAACAAAACAAAAAATATGTAAACATCGGGTCTTGAGCGGGAGTAGTAGAAATGAAAATCATTTCAACAAATGTATTTGTCGGGCCAAATGTTTGGGCTGGGTTTCCTGTCATTCGTCATGTGATTGATTTGGGTGCGCTGGAAAATTGGCCCTCCGCAAAAATCGGCAACACTTTTATTGATGGCCTCATTGAAGCTCTTCCCGGTCTGAAAGAACATGGATGCTCCTACCGTGAATCAGGCGGTTTCATCCGACGCCTGCGCGAAGATGAAGGCACATGGCTTGGCCACGTGATGGAGCATTGCGCAATAGAAATTCAAAATGTTGCTGGCACTGACGTCACTTTCGGGCGCACACGGGGAACGGGTGAGATCGGGCAGTATAATATGGTCTACGCCTATCGCCAGCGCGATGTGGGCCTTGCTGCGGGAAAGCTAGCCCTGCGATTGTTGATGCATCTTTTGCCGGAAAATGTACGAACCGAAGTTGAATATGATTTCGACGATGAATTCGAATGGGAAGAAGAACTGAAAGAATATGTTCTGCACGCCCAGCGACAGGAATTTGGACCCTCTACCGGATCTCTGGTTAAGGCTGCCGAAGAGCGTGATATTCCGTGGTTGCGGCTGAATAAATATTCTTTGGTTCAGTTCGGTCACGGCAAATATCAACAACGCATTCAGGCCACCATCACCAGCGAAACCCGCCATATCTCAGTTGAACTTTCTTGCGACAAGGAAGACACGCATAATTTGCTAAACGATCTGGGCCTGCCAGTGCCGCAGCAGCGCATGGTCTATAGCCCCCGCGAAGCTGTACGCGCTGCCCGTCGCATCGGCTATCCGGTGGTGATCAAACCGCTCGATGCCAATCATGGGCGCGGCGTATCGATCAATTTGAACGAAGATAATCAAGTCGAAACTGCTTTCGCCGAGGCTCGTGAATTCGGCAACAGCCGCGCAATTTTGGTTGAAAGTTTCGTCACAGGTTTCGATCACCGTATGCTGGTAGTGAATAATGAGCTGGTAGCGCTGGCAAAACGCGTGCCGGGTCATGTGGTAGGTGATGGCAATAATACCATCGAAGAACTGATCGAGATCATAAACGCTGACCCGCGTCGCGGTATTGGTCATGAAAAAGTACTGACCAATCTTGAACTCGACGCACAGGCTGACCGGTTGATGGAAGAAGCTGGTGTTACCAAGGACAGCGTGTTGCCGGAAGGCGAAATAGCCTATCTGCGCTCAACCGCCAATCTTTCAACTGGTGGCACGGCCATCGATATGACCGATGTGGTGCACCCCGATAACCGCGAGATGGCCGAGCGTGCGATCAAGGCGATTGGCCTTGATGTGGGCGGGGTCGATTTTCTGATTGATGATATCACCAAATCCTACAAGGATATTGGCGGCGCTATTGTCGAGGTGAACGCTGCTCCCGGTTTCCGAATGCATGTGGCACCCAGTGAGGGCGAGCCACGCGATGTTTCCGGCAAAGTGATTGATATGCTGTTTCCGATCGGTACAAAGTCGCGTATTCCAATTGCAGCCATCACTGGTACCAACGGCAAGACCACCACATCTCGCATGCTGGGTCATATTATGAAGACCAGTGGCAATACCGTCGGAATGACCTCGACGGATGGGGTTTATGTGGATGGAAAGTTGAGTGTAAAGGGCGATATGACCGGCCCGACCTCGGCGCAAATCGTATTGCGTGATCCATCGGTTGATTTTGCAGTAATGGAAACCGCTCGCGGCGGATTGCTGCGCTCAGGCCTCGGTTATCAACGCAGTGATGTGGCAGCTTGTCTCAATGTCACATCTGACCATCTGGGGCTGGGCGGAGTAGATACGGTTGAGGATCTGGCGGTAGTTAAACGGGTAGTGATAGAGTCTGCTACCGATACTGTGGTGCTCAATGCCGACGATATTCATTGCCTGCGTATGGCAGATTTTTCTCATGCCGACACTATTTGTTACGTCACGATGAACTCTGACCATGCGCTGGTCAAAGAGCATATCCGTGCTGGCGGACGTGCCGTTGTTCTCGAAAAAGGCATGAATGGCGACATGATTACCATCTACGATAATGGTACCCATATGCCGGTATTGTGGTCGCATCTCATACCGGCGACGATGGAAGGCAAGGCAATGCACAATGTGCAAAATGCTATGTTTGCCACAGGCATGGCATTCAGTTTCGGGGTTGATCTCGATAATATCCGCCACGGCCTGCGTACTTTTGATACCAGTTTCTTCCAGGCGCCGGGCCGCACCAATGTGTTCGATGAACACCCCTTCAAAGTGCTGCTCGATTATGCCCATAACCCGGCCGCTTTCCGCGCTATTGCTGATCTCGTGGATCGACTTGATGTGTCGGGTCGCCGGATCGCTGTGATTGCAGTTCCGGGTAATCGTCGTGATGAAGATGTGTCTGAAGCTGCCGAAATCCTCAGTGGTCATTTTGATCACTATATCTGCAAGGCCGACGATAATCGGCGCAATCGCGGCCATGATGAAATTCCAAAAATGTTGCAGGAAGGCCTTCTCAACAACGATGTGGATGCTGATGCAATAGAGATCATCCCTGATGAAGTGGATGCCGTTGCCAAGGCGCTGGAAATGGCTCGCGAAGGCGATCTAGTGGTAATCTTCGGTGATGACAGTGTGCGGTGCTGGAAACAGATCATCTATTTCAACAGCGAAGGCGAAGAGAGGGTTCCAGAAGCAACGAAAACCGCTGAGGAAACAGACATAGTTGCTATGGACGATATCCTTGGCGAGAATGAAACCTTGATACGTGATGAACGAGGCGTTCGGCTTGCACGGGGCACGGGCGAAGAAAGCGATTAGGCATGACGGATAGGGCAGGTCCGCCAAGAGATTCGGTAGAAGATGCATTGACGATCCCAATTCCAACCAGCAAGCAGTTGGTTTTGGATGATGCCCGTCGATTGACTGGCCCCGGCATGCTTTGGGATTATCCGGGCGCGGCGTTGGATGTTTCTTTCAGCATGTTTGACCCCGAACAAATTATCTCGATTTGGGATAAGCATGCCCGGCGCACAATGGATGCTGTTGGTTGGGGCGGCGAACAAATTACCAGTCGCCGATTTTCCGGTGGAATAAATTTTGCGATATCAGCGCCGATGGACCAGCTTTATTCGGCCATTTTTGTCGCCCAGACCGCATGGCATTTTTGTGCAACCCAGATTTTGGATCAGCCATCGGGTAATTTCGAGGCGATGATTGGTAGCCTGAAAACCGTGATGGCACGCGAGGCCAATCCTGATCTGATTGCGCTGATAGATGCTGCTGATATGCACAAGATTGATATTCTGTGTGACGACGATGAAATTTCTCTCGGTCACGGCGACGGATCAAAGGTATGGCCAGTCAATAAATTGCCCACACCCAATGCAGTTGATTGGGATGCACTCCATAATATACCAGTGGCTCTGATTACCGGCACCAATGGCAAAACCACCACCACCAGACTTTGCGCTGCAATCGCCAAGGCGGCACGGAAAGTAGCGGGTTTGACCTCAACTGATTTCGTGCGCGTTGGCGATACCATCCTTGATCATGGTGACTATTCGGGCCCCGGTGGCGCGCGTATGTTGTTGCGCGACAAACGGACGGAAATTGCCTATCTCGAAGTTGCCCGTGGCGGTATTTTGCGCAGGGGGCTACCGGTGCGCCACGCAGCCGCTGCTCTGGTAACAAATGTTGCAGCGGACCATTTAGGTGAATACGGCGTCAATACAGTCAAAGATCTGGCATTAGCAAAATTCGCGGTCCACCGCACATTGGCCCATAATGGTGTTTTGGTACTCAATGCGGATGATAAATATGTCGTTGCGCAGGCAGAACTCACCCCGTCGAAAATCTGCTGGTTCTCGCTAAACCCTAAGTCAGAACAAATCCTTCAGGCCAAAAGACACGCCCATGCATGTGCCTGGTTTGATGGCAGGGCGCTTGTCTATTTCGACGGCACAAATACAAATACCATGATCAATGTTGCAGATATCCCGATCACCATGAAGGGCGCTGCACACTATAATATTCGCAATGCGCTCGGAGCGCTCTGCCTATCAAAAGCCATGGGCCTGGGAAATGATGCAATAATAATTGGCCTATCAAGTTTCAAAAACAACCAAGAGGACAATCCCGGACGCTGCAATGAATTTGAGATAAACGGTGCCCGTGTGTTTGTCGATTTTGCCCATAATCTACATTCGATTTCTGCGGTAACTCAAGCGCTGGGTTCTGTGACTGCAGCAAGAATATATATCATGATCAGCCACGCGGGGGATCGTTCTAACGAGGATATTCGCGCCGTCACGGAATCTGTTTTCAAACTCAATCCGGATATTGTAGTTGCCGCCGAAGTTGTGGAATATCTGCGTGGTCGTGAATTGGGAGAAGTCTGCGCCTTGACAATGGATGTGTGCGTCAAACAGGGCCTCGCTAAAACTGATATAATGTTTGCAACATCGCCAGCCAATGGAGTTGCCTATATCCTTCGAAAACTGCAACCCGGCGACATGGCCCTGCTGCTCGTCCTTTCAGAACGTGATAAAATATTTGAGTTACTTAGTAAAAAGAACTGGTAGTTTAAAAAGCTTGAGACTGTTTCCGCGCACGCTTCGTTTGCCAGATAAAGGCGACAATAAATATCCCGCTCAAGATTAAAATAATCGTCGGAGCCGGAGCACTATCGAGATAGAAGCTGAGATAGATACCTAGAAAACCGGAAATCAGTGTCACGAGGACCGCCACAACAAGCATTCGCTCAAAGCGTTTGGTTATCAAAAATGCAATTGCTCCCGGCGCGATCAAAAGACCGATTGCAAGGATGATGCCCACTGCTTTGAGGGTCGCGACAATCGTCAGTGACAGGATCGCCAACAACCCGTAATGCAGTAACCCGACAGAAAGACCCGCAGCCCGCGCTTGTGCTGGATCAAATGCATGCAACAACAAATCGCGGCGTTTTAGTATGATAACGGCAACAACAAACAGCGAAATCAAGCCGGTGGTAAGAATATCGCCCATACTCACGCCAAGCATATTGCCGAACAGGATATGATCGAGATGTATATCCGTCTGAATTTTTGTGTACATCACAATACCAAGACCGAACATTCCGGAAAAGACCACCCCCATCACCGTATCCTGTTTGACCCGGCTGTTCTCCTTCAAAAAACCAGTGGCTAGGGCGCAAATCATACCCGCCCCAAAGGCACCGATGATCAACGGGATATTGATGATATAAGCGAACACAATGCCGGGCAGTACTGCGTGGCTGATAGCATCCCCCATCAGAGACCAGCCCTTGAGCACGAGGTAACAGGATAAAAGCGCAGTTGGAGCCGCGATGATGGCTGTGATGACGAACGCCTTATTCATAAAGGCAAACTGAAACGGTAATAGCAGCTCTTCAATCATGCTCGTGCCTCCAGTGCTTTAGCGGCACGGCGGCGCGCGGCCAGATAGCCATGCTTGGGGGCAAGGAAAAATGCTGTGAGGAACAGTAGTGTCTGTAGGCAAACGATAATGCCGCCCGTTGCCCCGTCAATGAAGAAGCTGGCATAGGCACCAACGAAACTTGTGATCGTCCCAATCGCAACGCTGAGCATCAATAGACGCGGGAAACGATCGGTCAGCAAATAGGCTGTGGCACCTGGCGTTACCACCATGGCAATCACCAAAAATGCCCCCACAGTCTGCAATGCCGCGACACAGGATGCAGATAGCAACATGAAGAACATCACTTTGAGACGGTCCGGGTTCAGTCCGATAGAGCGGGCATGATTCTCATCAAAAAACGCTACCATCAAGTCTTTCCATTTCACCAGCAATATCGCCAGTGACACAAAACCAATGATTGCCAATTGCAGTGTGTCATAAGGGGTGATGGCTAAAATATTTCCCAGAGTTATGGTCTGAATATTAACCGAGGTCGGCGAGATCGAAACCATAAATAACCCCAAGCCAAAGAATGAAGTGAAGATTAGTCCGATGATCGCATCTTCTTTCAAGCCGGAACGCTGATTGAGAAAAAGCATCGCACCTGCCGCCAAACCGCCTGCCACGAATGCGCCAAGGGCAAACGGAAGACCCAACATATAAGCACCGGCAACGCCGGGTACGATGGAATGACTCAGCGCATCACCAATCAGAGACCAACCCTTGAGCATCAAATACGCAGAGAGAAAAGCGCACACACCGCCGACTAGCGCACTCACCCACATGGCGTTGGTCATGTAACCATAGTCGAACGGCAAAAGCAGGGTGTCGATCACTTGTCGGTCGCTCCCCTGTTGGTTTTTGGCTTTTCATCATAAACTACAAACGGGCGCTCATCATCGGTAATAACGGTTACCTGACGCGCGTCATCATCATCATGCAAATCCTTGCCACCAAGCACGAAGTGGCGCAACACGCCACCAAAGGCTTTTTCAAGGTTTGATTGGGTAAAGGTTTCTTCGGTCGGCCCATAGGCCAGTACAGTACCCTTGACCAGTATAGTGCGATCGCAAAATTCTGGAACAGAACCAAGGTTGTGAGTTGCCACCAGCATCACTCTGCCCTCATCGCGCATATCACGCAGCAACTGGATTATGGCATCTTCGGTTTTTACATCGACACCGGTAAAAGGTTCATCAAGCAGAACCACCTGGCTATCCTGCGCCAAAGCACGAGCAAGGAAAACCCGCTTGCGCTGACCTCCTGAAAGTTCGCCAATCTGGCGGTCCCGAAACTCCGTCATGCCCACGCGTTCAAGCGCGGTATCAACGGCCTTGCGATCGACATCACGCGCCATGCGCATGAAATTCATATGGCCGTAGCGGCCCATCATCACCACATCTTCCACCAAAACCGGGAAGGACCAATCCACCTCTTCGGCTTGTGGTACATAGGCGACGATATTTTGTTTGAGTGCCTCTTTGACAGAAAGGCCAAGAATTGAAATCTCGCCCTTTGCCGCTGGAACAAACCCCATCAATGCCTTGAATATAGTTGATTTTCCAGCACCATTTACCCCCACCAGAGCGGTAATCGTGCCAGTAGGAATTTCAAAACTCGCATCAAAAAGGGCGGTGTGACCGTTCTTGTAGGTAACTGTCAGATCGTTTGCACGAATGCCAATTGTTTCGGATTGTTGCATGGTACTTCTCTATTTAGCTGGTGCGGTCAGACCCGCAGCAATCGTTTCAGAAGTGACGCGTAACAAATCAAGATAGGTGGGAACTTCACCATCCGCCTCGGTAAGGGAATCCACATAAAGCACCCCACCGAACGCGGCACCCGTTTCCCGCGCCACCTGTTCTGCCGGACGGCTGCTGACAGTGCTTTCACAAAAGATTGCACGAATTTTATGCTCCCGCACCCCATCAATCACTTTGCGCACCTGTTGCGGTGTGCCTGTTTGGTCAGCATTAATCGGCCACAAATAAAGCTCTTTCATTTCGAAATCACGGATCAGATAACTGAACGCTCCTTCGCAAGTAGCAAGCCAGCGCTCATCTTTTGGCACGGCCAGAATGGCTTCGCGCAGAGGAGCAATGGCAGCACCTAATTCACCCTTATAACGCTTTGCATTGGCAGCATAGATCTTAGCGTTTTTCGGGTCATGTTTGGAAAATGCGTCCCGGATATTATCCACATAGATATAAGCGTTTTCCAGTGACATCCATGCATGCGGGTTGGGTTTACCATTATAAGCCCCCTCGGTGATGCCCATTGGCACAATGCCATCGGTGAGGGTGACGCTCGGTATATCGGAGAGGTTGGAGAAAAATTGCTCGAACCATAGTTCAAGGTTTAAACCATTCCACAAAATCAAATCCGCATCCTGTGCCCGTAAAATATCGCGCGGGGTGGGAGAGTAGCCATGAATTTCAGCGCCGGGTTTTGTAATGGATTCCACAATCGCTGCATCACCAGCTACATTTGAAGCCATATCAGCAATCACCGTGAAAGTCGTAATTGCCTTAAGCTTGTCGCCTGCCATCGCAGCATTCGACATGACAAGCGATACTATGAGAATGAGAATGTGGGCAAGCTTCATATGGTATTCCTCTGCAAAAACTAAAAGGAATTTATGAGAATGGTTCGCAACTGTCAATGCAAATGCGAATTATTCGCATTAAAAACTATTGATGAAACTTTAATACGGGTTTGCTTCGGCTAAGTTCATAAAAGTACGAATAAGTCTGCTTTCCTTTCGATCTCTCAAGCAGGCAATTGCCTCATTCATCGAAAGGCCCGTTAGATATTTTTTCGGGCCGGTGATAGCCATCGAAAAGAGGCGGCCATCTTCACCAAATTCAGCATGTGAAACAAATCCAATTGCTTCGCCCGTCGCCACAATTTCACGCACGGCCTCCCGGCTATCTGCAACGATTGCAGGCACGAGGGGAATACCAGCACCAGCAAAACAAGCCTCGAGTTTTTGCCGTGTGCGCGAACCTTCTTCACGCAACACCAGCGGCAATTGCGCCAATTGTTTGAGGCTGATTTTATCGACATTAACCAGTGGATTTTTACGTGAAGCAAAAGCAACAATTTGAGTAGACCCAAGCGGAACTGTAACCAGTGAATCCTGCAATGATTGTGTGGCAAGCACACCAATATCGGCACCATAGGAATTAAGCGCTTCAATCACATCCCGAGAATTGCCACTACGCATTTCTATTTTAATGGCTGGATATTTCTCGCGAAAAAGATTGAGCAAGGCCATGATGTGAAAGGCAGAATCTACAATGATGCGTAATGTACCCGCATTCAACGCACGGGTTTGCGATAATAACTCGGACGCTTGTTGTTCAATTTCAAACATCCGCTTGGTGATTTCAAAAAGCTTTTTGCCTTGCTCAGTTAGGCTGATCTGTTTTTTTGCACGGTTGAACAGCAAAACATCATGTTCCTGTTCCAGCTTGCGTACCTGATCGGAGATCGCCGGCTGGGTCAAATGCAATGCGCTTGCCGCACGCGAAAATCCGCCAAATAGCGCCACATTATGAAAAGCTCGCAATTGTACATATCGCATCTGAGATGCCCATCAAATACATCGATAAAATTTATAGTAAGATACATAATATCGATTTTACAAACAAATAAAAGAAGCGCTAATTGCATCTGAAGCAGAAGGAGCGTCGCATGAATGATTCTAGAATAGAAAAGACAAGGCTAGGAGAGCCATATCTACTGACGCCTGGACCTCTTTCAACGTCTTACGCAGTCAAGCAAGCAATGTTATGCGATTGGGGCTCTTGGGACAGTGATTTTCGCGCGATGACATTAAAGTTGCGTCAAATGCTGTTGGAAATGACCGGTGACAAAAATGACATTCTGGATTGTGTTCCAATGCAGGGCAGCGGCACGTTCGCTGTAGAAGCAATGCTGGGGTCATTACTGGCCAAAGACACAAAGACACTGGTGTTGAGCAATGGAGCTTACGGCCTGCGCATTGCAAAAATCCTGCAAGTTCTAGGACGCGACCACGTTATTATCGACAAAGGTGATTATATGCCGCCGCGAGGCAGCGAGGTGGCCAGCGCACTGGAGGGCGATCCAAATATTACTCATGTAGTGGTGGTCCATTGCGAGACCAGCTCCGGCATTCTCAATCCGGTCAAGGAAATCGCTGATGTTGTTAAAGCCCACGATCGTAAAATTCTTATAGATAGCATGAGCGCATTCGGTGCGATTCCACTCGATTTCAATGAGATTGATTATGAAGCCATCGTTTCCTCAGCCAATAAGTGCATTGAGGGCGTCCCAGGTTTTGGTTTTATCATTGCCAAGAAAGAAGTTTTGGCCGCAGCCAAGGGCAATGCCCATTCGCTCAGCCTTGATGTGCATGACCAGTGGCAAGTGATGAATAATACCGGCCAGTGGCGGTTCACGCCGCCAACCCATGTGGTCGCAGCTTTTTTAACAGCACTGCAGGCCCATAAAACAGAAGGTTCGGTGGCAGGACGTGGTGCACGTTACGCAGAAAATCGTGATGTCCTGGTCAAAGGCATGCGGGCTCTTGGCTTTGAAACCTTGCTCGATGCCCAATGGCTTTCACCGATCATCGTAACCTTCTTTGCCCCGCAGGACAGCGCCTTCAAATTTGATATATTCTATCAGATATTGAAGGAAAAAGGGTTCATCATTTATCCGGGTAAGCTGACAATCGTTGACAGTTTCCGCATTGGCTGTATCGGACAAATTGATCAACATGTCATGGTTGAGCTCTGCGAAGCTGTAGAGCAGGCACTAAAAACAATGGACGTAAAAAGTGCAGCGGCTCCCCAAATCGCAATCAAAGAGCGCGAAAAACTGAACATAGAATTAAACAACGAATAATATCTAACATTAGGAAAAATTATGAGCAATTTTGGTGAATTCAATTATACGCGCAGCTATCGTGGCAAGGTAAAAGCACTGGTTCTCGATTGGAGCGGTACGCTGGCCGATGCCTATGTCATCGCCCCGGCTGTGGTGTTTGTCGAAGTGTTTAAAAATCAAGGCGTTGAAATTTCAATGCTTGAAGCTCGCGGACCAATGGGCCTGCGCAAAGATTTGCACATTAAAGAGCTGACAAAAGACCCGATCATCGCCGAGCGTTGGAAATCGATCAAAGGCCAATACCCTGGTCAATCCGATGTGGATGCAATGTTTGCTGATTTCGTGCCGGCACAGCTCGCTTGTTTGCCTAAATACACAACTCTTCTTCCCGGCGTAAAAGATGTTTGCCTCGAATTTCAAAAACAGGGCATTAAGATCGGTGCTTCCACCGGTTTCATTCGTTCAATGGTTGATGTCCTGCTCGAAGCTTGCATTAAACAAGGCCTGACATTGGATGCAACCGTTGCTGGTGATGAGGTGGTCAATGGCGCTCGCCCAAGCCCGCACATGGTTTATAAAAATCTTGACCTAATGGGCATTGATCAAATTCAGTCTGTTGTAAAAGTTGATGACACCGCATCTGGTGTTGGCGAAGCAATAAATGCAGGTTGCTGGGGCGTAGGCGTGGTGCGCTATTCAAACTATATGAATATCAATACGCTTGAAGAAGCCGACAGCCTGAGCGATGAAGAGATTGCTCGCCGCATGGCACATACCAGAGACATCCTGCTGAAAACGGGTGCTCATTATGTAATCGACAGTCTGATTGATCTGCCGCAGGTTATAGAAGACATCAATGCACGTCTTGCACGGGGTGAAAAACCTTAAGGAGTTCTCCTCTTCGGAGCTACAATAAGCCACATTTGAGAATGATAATCCGTTGGGTTACCTGATTGCTACCGGCAATGTATCATTTGCATGGTCGGTGGTTCAGGTTTTTTTAATCGGATGATGCTATGTGAACGGTGTCTGTTTTGGGCATTGGAGCTGATAGCTTCTTCACAGCTAAATATTTGTGAGTTGTTCCAGGGTCAATTGAAAACAGACCATATGTATCGCAAATAGTAATGGCCATGGGCGGATTATTTCGTCCATGCCTTTATTGTCTGTATTGATAAAATTATTTAGGTGTGTTCGTTTGTTTGATAGTTGTGGAAGTTATTCATGAAGAATCCTGTCGAGAACCCAATTAATGTGGTGCTGAGCCAATCCAAAAAGGCTATTTGGGGCGTGGCTCTGTTTAGCTGTGTTGTCAATCTCTTGATGCTAACTGGCCCAATGTTTATGCTTCAGGTATATGACCGGGTTTTGACCAGTCGCTCGGTGCCTACTCTAGTTGCATTATTCGTATTGATTGTCGTACTTTTTAGTTTCCTTGGATTGTTTGATTTTCTTCGTACAAGAATCCTTTCCCGTGTTGGCACCAAACTTGATATCGATATCATGGCACTTGCCAATAAGGCCTGGATTTACGTGGGGTTAGCGGCGGCACAAAGAAAATACCGGCCGATTTCTGATTTAACTGTTATTAGACAATTCATTGGTAGCCCCGGCCCGCTGTCGCTATTTGACCTTCCATGGGTGCCGTTTTACTTAGCGATTGTCTATATGTTGCACTTCCAGCTTGGTCTGCTCGCAACTGCAAGTGCCATCGTTGTAGTCATTCTTACTATTGTTAATGACCTCTACACCAAAAAGCTGATTGCTGAGAGTTCGCAGGCCGAGTTTCAGGACCATGATTTCAGTGAGTTGAGCAACCGTAACGCTGAAGCCATTGTTGCCATGGGGATGATAAAAAATATCACCAACCACTGGCAAACGATTCGCAAGCGCGGTCTGGTTGCAGGACAAAAAGCAAGCAGTTGGACAGACGCTATCTCCGTCGCGACCAAAACCATACGCATGCTTCTTCAGTCCAGTATGTTGGCGTTGGGTGCATATCTTGCGATATTTCAGGAGATTACTCCTGGTACAATGATTGCTGCTTCTATTCTATCTGGCCGTGCACTAGCGCCCATTGATATGGCAGTGGGAAGTTGGAAAAACTTCATCCGTGCCAGACATGCCTTTAGCCGATTGAAAGAAAGTCTCGCTCATTTGGGTATTCAGCCTGATACAGTGCAATTGCCGGATCCCAAAGGACACCTCTCTCTCGTTAATGTAATCAAAATGTCACCGAACCAAGACGGCAGTGGTATCAACAAGCCGATTCTGCAGGGCATTACCTTAAATCTGCAACCGGGCGATGGCCTTGGCGTGATTGGTACCAGTGGATCTGGAAAATCCAGCCTGGCGCGACTGATTGTCGGCCTATGGAATGCGGATCGTGGCGAAATACGTCTTGATGGTGCGACCTATGACCAATGGGACCGCGATGTTCTGGGTAAGCATATTGGTTATTTACCTCAATCGGTAGAGTTGTTGCCGGGGACAATTATGCAAAACATTGCTAGATTTGACCCGGAAGTAACTGATGAAGAAGTAATTGCCGCAGCAAAATTAGCGGGCGTGCATGATTTAGTTCTTAATTTGCCCAATGGTTATTCTACGGAAATTCGGCCAGGAAAATCTGTTGTGTCAGGCGGTCAGGCTCAACGTATTGCACTGGCCAGAGCTGCCGTACGGATGCCCGCACTGGTAGTTCTTGATGAACCAAACTCCAATTTGGATGCCGAGGGGGATGCAGCACTTACCGCAGGTATCAGGGCCTTGCGTAGTAGTGGTTCCGTGGTGATTGTGATGGCCCATCGACCAAGCGCTATTGCCGCAGTAAATAAGATTTTGATGCTAAAAGACGGCAAGCAAATGGAGTTCGGTGAAAAAGACGAAGTGATGCGCAAAGTAACGCGCCCACCTGAAGGCGCAGGAAGAATACCACATGTTCCAGTCGTAGATCGAAGGGAACCCTCCAGAGAAACTCCCGGAGAAGCGCCAAAAGAAGTTCCAAGAAAAGAAACTCCAAGAAAAGAAGCCCCAAGAGAAGAAGTAGCCCGGAGGTTGGCTGATGGCTGGAAATAGTGAAATGGCGATTCCCGAAGCTGAACCCAATACTCGCACTTCAAATTTGTTAATGGCAGGGACCATCGGCGCTCTGCTATTGTTTGGCGGGTTAGGGGGGTGGTTATATTTTGCCAATGTTGCTGGCGCGGTAATCGGGCAGGGGGTCGTGGTTGTTCAGGGAAAACCAAAAACTCTGCAGCACCTTGATGGTGGCATTGTCACCCAAATCAACGTTACCAATGGTGATTTTGTTGAAATGGGTACCTTGCTGGTAAAGCTTGATGATACCTTGCTTCGCTCAAATCTGGAAATTTATAACAATCGCCTTCGTGAAACCACAGCAAGGCAGGCGCGCCTTCTTGCTGAAAGGGATGGGGAAGTTACCATCCTATGGTCTGATAAGATTCTCAATTTGTTGGGAGTGAGTGTTGACGAGCAAATTAGAGCCGGGCAGAAAAAACTGTTCGATGTTAGGAAAACAACCCGCACCGGACAGAAGGAATTGCTCGAGAAAAAAATCGCTCAATTTCTTAGTCAAAAAATTGGCGTGAATGCCTTGAAAAAATCCAAAGACTCACAGATTGCTCTGCTCGAAGAAGAACTTGGCGGGGTGCGCATTTTGAAGGAAAAGGGCTTGGCCCCCACAACCAAATTATTGGCACTGGAACGCCAGAAGGAAGACCTTGTAGGGCGCAATGCCGAGCATGATGCGGAATTGGCACGAATCAATAATTCAATCAGTGAAACAGAAATTCAAATTCTCCAGGTCGAGCGCGAGTTCCAGCAATCTGTGTTGACCGAATTGCGTGAGATAGATCAGGAAGTAAATGACGTCAGCCAGCAACTTCACGCTACGTCAGAAAAGTTGAAACGCGTGGAGATCAAGGCACCGGTCGCTGGTATCATCCATGAATTGGCAGTGGCAACCATAGGTGGCGTGGTTTCGCCGGGGAGCGCTATTTTGCAGGTTATTCCGCAGGATGATAAGTTTGAAATTGAAGTCAATATCGAACCGCAATTTATTGATGAGCTGACTGCCGGACAACACACAGTTTTGAGGTTTACCACCTTTAATCAGCGCACAACGCCGGAGATTGACGGGGCTGTGAAAAACATTTCACCAAATAGCGTAATTAATCCACAAACCGGAATACCCTTCTATAAGGTAATGGTTGAAGTAGCACCGCTTGAACTTACCAAATTGAACGGGCAAAAACTGGTTCCTGGCATGCCCGTTGAGGCATTTATCCAGACAAAACAACGCTCTCCACTCAGCTATCTGGCCAAGCCGCTGCTGGACCAGATGCGACATGTGGGGCGCGAAGAGTAGGGGTTACTTCGCCCACTTCGTGGGCGAATGGGTTTTTCTTTCTCGCGGCGTTTCCTCCCAATTGGTCGGGCCTGCGAAGGCGCGGCGCGTTAGCGCCGGGTTCCCACGCTCGCCCTTCGGGCTCTGATTCTTTTCCCAAATTTTCACCGGACCGTTCCCTTGTTCCATCTCTCCCGTAGCTGCCACGCCGAAGGCGGGAGCGAAGGAGCGACCGGCGCCAATGCGCCGCCCATCCGGAGGCCTGAGCG
>JASFYT010000091.1:0-19756 GCA_045047085.1 Rhizobiaceae bacterium
GCTGATTCCCCATTTCTCACAAGGTACTCAATGTCTTTTTCTCTGGCCACATGGAACATTAATTCGGTGCGTTTGCGTATCGGATTGATCGAAGACTTTCTCAATGTTCATAAGGTTGACGTGCTCTGCCTGCAAGAAATTAAATGCCAGAATGACCAATTTCCGGCCAAGGCATTTCAGAAAATGGGCTATGAACATGTGGCTGTTCATGGGCAGAAAGGCTATCATGGGGTAGCGACCGTTTCCAAATTCCCTATTCTGGAATCACACAGCAAAGACTATTGCGAGATGGGCGATTCGCGCCATATCTGTACGGTGCACGATTTTGGCGGCGAGAAAATTGATCTGCATAATTTTTATGTACCCGCGGGCGGGGATGAGGCTGATCCAAAGACTAACCCGAAATTTGATCACAAGCTGAAATTTCTCGATGAGATGCGGGCGCTTAAATCTGTTACGTCAGAAAAAAATGCCGTGCTGGTGGGAGATTTAAACATTGCCCCATTGGAAAATGATGTCTGGTCCCACAAACAATTGCTAAAAGTGGTCAGCCATACGCCGATTGAGACGGAAATCTTGACGGAAATTCTGAATGATGGTGACTGGCGCGATCTTATCCGCCAACATATTCCCGCCGAAGAGAAGCTCTTCACATGGTGGAGCTATCGTTCACGGGACTGGAAGGTCAATGATCGTGGCCGGCGGCTAGATCATATATGGGCGGCACCGGGTATCGCCAAATCGCTACAAAAAATTGAAGTGATTCGTGAAGCCAGAGACTGGGTAAAACCCTCTGACCATGTGCCGGTGATTGCGCGTTTCAAGTTTTAAAATTTGGCTATCAGTTTGTTTTAACGCACAATTTACCTGAAAACCGGCTAATACTTTTCGCAATCGTGCTCTAAAGCTTTTCGCGCTCTAGCTTCATGCGTACCCGATCCATTTTTTCGACGATATCTTTTACGGATTCCGAAATTCGGTTGTGAAGAATTACTGCAAGATCAGGAAACTCTTCCAAAACCCTCAAAAAAATTGTACGCGACAGGCGGATCAATTGCGTGTCTGTATGGGCGAGGGCGCTTGTTATACGGGTGGTTTTGGTGATCAGAGCCATTTCTCCGATCAGGCTGCCGGGGCCATAGTTACCCAGAATAGTATCTCTCTCTCCCATATTGGCTACCAGATCAATTTGGCCCGATACAATGACAAATCCGCCGTCGGTTATGGTGCCTTGTTGATACAGTTCCTCGCCTGCTGCCAAATTGCGCTTTGGTGCACCAAAGGCCAGCAGCCGTAATTGTTCGGTGTCGAAACCCTGCAATAATTTCACTTTGGAAAGCAGGGCAATGTCGTCGCTTATTGCCATCAGGGGACCAGTTTGTAGCCGCCACCTTCAGTGACGACCAGAGTTGAATTGGACGGGTCACGTTCGATCTTTTGGCGCAGGCGGTAAATATGAGTTTCCAGCGTGTGGGTTGTGACGCCGGAATTATAACCCCAAACCTGTTCCAGCAATTCATCTCGACCGATAACGCTTTGTTCTGCACGATAAAGATATTTCATGATCGCGGTTTCTTTTTCCGTCAGGCGAACCTTGTTGCCGTTTTCTTCCAGCAGAATTTTTTGGGCTGGACGGAACGAATAGTGACCAACGGAAAAGACCGCGTCTTCGCTTTGTTCGTGGGTGCGCAATTGAGCTCTGATTCGGGCAAGCAGCACGGCAAAGCGAAATGGCTTGGTAACGTAGTCATTTGCACCGGCTTCAAGGCCCAGAATTGTATCCGAATCGGTGTCATGGCCGGTCAACATGATGATGGGAGCTTTAAATCCGCTTTTGCGCAGGATTTTAACGGCCTCACGACCATCCATATCGGGCAGGCCCACATCCATAATCAGTAGATCTATGTGCTCAGCACGGGCGGCCTGGATGCCACTGGTGGCGTTTGCTGCGACCACTACGCTGAACTCTTCATAGAGTTTCAACTGCTCTGTTAACGCTTCACGTAGATCTTCATCATCATCTACCAGCAGAATATGTCTCGCTGTCATGTCGTTTTACCCTTTTTACGCAATATGAATCATGTTTTATCATTGGTCCATTGATTTATTCTGAATAGGAATTAGTGGGGCGTGTTTTAAGGGGGTGGTGGCCAAAAACACGCATTTGTGAAGAAACATTGCATTTTGTGAATGCTAATGGCCTATCTTGGGGAAAAGAGGACGTGTTCGTGCAAAATATTTCTACCCTGACAGTAAGAAGAAAACCGGGTTATCTACCACATAAAGGCATTTTCATTGCAGGAAATCAGAGCTTTGATTGCCTGTTGGGGAGGGGAGGTATTGGCGTGAACAAGATTGAAGGAGACGGGAAAACGCCAGCTGGCTGTTTTTCATTACTATATGGGTTTTTTCGAAAAGACCGTATTCTTTCGCCAACCAACAGGCTGGCGATGCGCGGGATTGAGCCATCAGACGGCTGGTGCGATGCGCCGGAACATCCCAATTATAATGAAATGATTACGCGTCCCCTCAATGCCTCGCACGAAACCATGAACCGGGCGGACCATCTTTACGATATTTGTCTGGTGATGGACTATAATATTTTTCCACGGGCCAGATATCGTGGCAGCGCGGTATTCTTTCATTTGGCTTCCCCGGAAGGCAAGGCGACAGAAGGATGTATCGCATTACCGTTGTCGGTGATGCAGAAGCTTCTACCACGACTGGCGAGATACGTAGTGATCAAGGTTCTTGGTTAGAGTTAAACCAGATGCTTGAATGCTTCGACTACCTGTTCGTAGGTTTGTCGTTTGAATGGCACAATCAGATCCGGGATATCGGCTAGATCAGCCCAGCGCCAGTTATCGAACTCTACCGGCGCGCCTTCAGGTGGGTGGGAGATGTTTATCTCTGCATCTTTGCCTTCAAACAAAAAAGCAAACCAGCGTTGGCTCTGGCCACGCCATTTTCCTTTTAGAGCTTTGCCAATCAGTTCGTCTGGGAGGTCATATTTTATCCAGTTTGGCGCTTCTGCGAGCAGAGTTGCACTGGTAATGCCTGTTTCTTCCCATAATTCGCGCTTTGCAGCGGCAAGTGGCTTCTCGCCCTTATCAATGCCGCCTTGTGGCAATTGCCAGCGTTTCTCGCTGATTTGACGCGATACCTGATCACGAAAGCTGGGGGCGCGATGGCCCATCCAGACTTTACGATCCCGGTTCAAGACGACAATGCCGACACAAGGGCGGTAGGGCAATTTGGCCATATAATTATTTCTCGCCGGGGTTTGATACGATTGCCGATACCGGTGTGATTTCCAGCTTCAATTCTTTGGCCTTGCTGGCAAATTGTGCAATCATTTTGATCGATTCTGGAAAAGCATTGGCAACGCCAATTGCCAGCCCTGTGCGTTTTGCCTCGGTTGCCAGCAGGTTGAGTTGCTTGGCTATTTCTGCCCGGGAATTGATCCGGTCAATCAATATATGAGCCTTGGCGTAGGGCAGGAGGGATTGCTTGGCGGTTTCTTCTCCGAGAGAATTATTGATTGAACCATCCTCAACAAAAAGCAGGCCGCGCTCCGCTACTTCATCAAAAATCGGTCGAAGTGCTTTATCATTGCCCAGCAGCTTTCCACCCAGATAATTCATTACACCCACATAATTGGTAAGCCTGCTCATGCTCCAGTGGAGGCTGGCGAAATTCTCCTCAGGAGATACGCCGGTTCGCAGCGTGTGGATGCCGGGGCTGTTTTGCGGATAGCCGAAGGGTTCCATGGGAATTTGCAGTAACAATTCATGACCGGATTTGCGCGCTGCCTGCATCCAGCGGCTCAAACTGTTGCCGTATGGGGCAAAAGCGAATGTTACCGCGCCGGGCAATTGTTTGATAGCTTGCTGGGTTCCTGTCTGGCTTATGCCCATGCCTCCGACGATTAGTACCACTCTTGCAACGCCAAAATTTCCTTCGGTCAAGGGTGGGCGGGAATAGACATCCATGGCTCGCAGGCCATCGGGAGAGCGTTTTGGGATGATGCCGGTTGCACCCTGTTCACTCAATTGTTTATCGGGGATGTGAACCAGAGTTAGTTTTTGGCGAATTTGCGCCAACTCCCGAGAAGTTGGCCGTTTTGTCGGTGCGGTGACATGTTCGGTGATGTCGCCTTCTGGCTCAATTTCCGTTAATTCGCCGGGACCGGACTCCGCGCCTTCGCCATTATCGTTTGACAGGGCAGCAGAAGCTTCGACTTTTGCAACTGACGTGTTTTGGTTTTCTGTGGCAATTTGTTTTTCATCTTGCGGTTTGTCACTTGTTAAAAAATAAGCACCACCGCCAATGGCTGCCGTGACCAAAAATGCTACAGATACCAAAACTGGCCGGAGAATTGATTTTTTCTCAATTTTTTGACCCAGCGGTGCATCCAGATCATCAAGTACAGGCATATGTTTTGCCTTTCAGGTTCATTCTCGTCGTGCCCGTATTTCGCTAGAAGTTTTGGTTGGAATCAAAAGGGAGAGGTTGCCCTCTCCCTTTTTTTGGCCTAATTTCTGGCCCTTTTGGGATTCTTTTGCAGCCAAATTTAGTTTGGTACAGCTGTGTTTGGATCTGGCGGATAGGCTGCGTGCTTTTCTGTGCCGTGCAATAAATCCTTGGCGTATATCAGTTGGAGATCATCCTTGGGGTCTGGTGGTACATAGGCAATGGACCCTGATCCCTTATCGTTTTCTTCCTTGCCGACAATATGGCCGCGAAGATTTGATTCTCCTCTTGCTTCCACTTTGCCTTTGAGCTCATCGGGCAAGGGTTGGATGACTTTGATATCCGGCTTGATGCCGATGCCTTGAATGGAAGTATCAGACGGAGTGTAATAGAGCGCGGTCGTTAAACGCAGCGCACCATTTGAACCAAGAGGAATGATTGTTTGAACAGAACCCTTGCCGAATGATGTTGTGCCAACAATTGTGGCGCGTTTATGATCTTGGAGTGCACCGGCAACAATCTCGGATGCGCTTGCAGAGCCACCATTGATCAGCACGACTATAGGCTTCCCACCCGTCAAATCGCCCGGTCTGGCATCGCTTCTGCTTTCCTGTTTAGGATCGCGACCACGTGTTTTAACAATCAGGCCACGATCAAGGAACGCATCTGATACAGCAATCGCCTGATCGAGCAGGCCGCCTGGATTAAGACGCAGATCAAGCACATAGCCCTTCACTTTGTCTTTGCCGATTTTTTCCTTGAGTTTGGTAATTGCTGTTTCCAGATTATCAAATGTTTGTTCATTGAAACTGGTAACGCGGATATAACCTATGTCGTCATCTTCCACCCGGAAGCGCACAGCGCGTACTTTAATGATATCGCGAATTATGGTGATATCGATGGGGCCATCGGCACCCTCGCGAATGACGGTTACAACGATGGGTGTATTTACCGGACCGCGCATTTTTTCGACAGCAGCCTGAAGGCCAATGCCGCGGATATTTTCGCCATCAATTTTGGAAATCAGATCGCCTGCCAGAACGCCTGCGCGTGCTGCCGGGGTATCATCAATCGGTGTTACCACTTTTACCAATTCGTTTTCCATTGTTACTTCAATGCCAAGACCGCCAAATTCGCCCTTGGTCTGGACCCGCATATCGGAAAATGCTTTGGCGTTGAGATAGCTCGAATGGGGATCAAGGGAGCGTAGCATGCCGTTGATTGCATTTTCGATGAGCTCTTCTTCTTTAGGCTCAGTCACATATTGAGAGCGGACCCGTTCGAAAATATCGCCAAAGATGCTCAGTTGACGATAGGTGTCAGCACCAGCAGCCTGTGCCGAATGGGTGGATTGTAGGTCGGGAATGGAGAACAATACAATTATTGCTCCCATGATGCCTCCCAGAAAAATTAGTGCAAATTTACGAATCATCAAAAGCTCTTTTCGTGCTAACATCCGCCCACCATGGTGCCGGATCGATTGATTTTTTATCTTTACGGAATTCTACATATAAAATTGGTCGCGTCGAGCCCGGAATCGTTGCATCCACGCTCGCAAGGCGTTGTGCACCCATAATTCCGATAGGTTCACCAGCTAAGACAAACTGGCCTAGTGCTACATATGTATTCTTCATTCCCGCTAATACAATATGATAACCGCTGCCGGCGTTCAGGATCAAGAGCTGACCGTAAGATCTAAAGGGGCCGGAATAAATTACCCAACCATCGGCGGGAGAGACAATTCGGGCGTTTACTCTGGTGGCAATTGATACGCCGTTTGAGGTGATACCAAAACTATCCGTCTTGCCGAAAGGCACTATATTGACCCCACTGACAGGCCTTGGAAGCAAGCCTTTGGCAGAGGCAAATTTCATTGCCGGTTTTATGCGGTTGGTATCGGAAAAATCAAGTTTTTCAATGCCTTGACGTGCGTTTGCGATGCGTTCTTGTTCTTCTTGATGTAACTTTTCTTCTGCCTGATGTGCGAGATTTGCTGCTTTGCGGGCGCTTGAAATTTTTGTTTCCAATTCCTCAATCAATCGGTTCAGCGAGGTGGCATTGGCGGCAAGCTGAGCAACTTTTGCGCTTTCTTTTGCAAGATCTGTGCGGGCAATTTTCGTGCGCCTTTGTTTTTCCGCTAACAATAATGTGAGACGTTCTTCTTCCTCGGCCTGTCGTCTTAGGTCGGAATGAAGGTTTTGGCGTTGAGAATTTATCTCATCGGTGATTCCGGCGAGTTCTTTAAGTTCTGTAATTAAAATATTTGTTTCAGTGCGAATCTCGGGGACAACAGCGCCCAGCAGAATTGCAGAGCGTACAGAGGAAAGCGCGTCTTCCGGGCGAACGAGCAGAGCGGGTGGTGGTTTTCTCCCCATTCTTTGCAATGCTGCCAGAACTTCTGACAAAAGCCCGCGTCGTTCGCGCAGAGATGTGCGCAAATTCTTGTTCTGTTCGTCGAGTTTTTGCAAACGGGCGCCTGTTCGTTCTATCCGGACTTCCAGCTTTCTGGACTTGGATGAGGCATCGATCAGTTCGCGGTTTAGGTCGGCGCGGTCACGCTCAGTAGCTGAAATTTCGGCTGCGAGCTCTGCCTTACGTTGCTCGCTCAAGCTGATTTGTTGACGTATCTCGTCCAGCCTTTCGGCATTTTCATGCTGTTTTGTACTGAGTGTCTGAGCAAACGTTGTGGAGATCGATAAGGCCAGAAAAATAGACACAAAAAAGCGCCGCGTGCGGGGGATGGTTTGAAAAATTCCTTTTAGCAGATTTACGACCGACAAATTCGAGCCTCAATATTATGGCGAATCACTTAGCAACATTTAACAAATGTCTATCACAGGATTTATTGTGGCTGCTTAAAAGCATTTGATTATGGCATTTATCTGCTCTCAACGCCTCGTTCTACGCTCGGCCTTTACAAATGCAACGGGCGGCCACTTGGGAGCTCGCAAAACGTTTAACGTTCTAGGGTCGATGATACGGGTGGCCTGATAATATCGTAGTGGCGCGGTAAATTTGTTCGGCCAGCAAAATGCGCACCAGTTGATGCGGCCATGTCAAAGCACCGAAGCGGATGGTTTTATTGGCCTTTTTTAACAAATCCTGGCCATGTCCATCGGGGCCGCCAATGGCGATTGCCAAATGTCTAATTCCGTCATCACGCAAGTTGCGGATGATTTCTGCAAACTGGACGCTGGAAACATCGCGACCATTTTCATCCAGAGCCATGAGGTAACTATTTGGCAATACTGCCGAAAGAAGTTGTGTTGCCTCTTCCTGTTTGCGCAAATTGGTGGACGCAGATCTGCTTTCGTTGAATTCGCGCAAATCGGGGCCGCTTAGATGGAGTGATTTCCCAGATTTACTGGTGCGGTCCATATAGCGCTCAAAAAGCGATAGGTCCGGGCCGGACTTTATCCGGCCTATGGCCAGAATGGAGATCTGCATCAATCGTGTGTTTCCGGAATGTCGGTTATCTGCCACATTTTTTCAAGGCTGTAGAAATCACGAACTTCGGGGCGGAAAATATGAACGATGATGTCGCCGAAATCGCATAAAACCCAATCAGCGTTTTGCATGCCTTCGATGCGGGCGCTGGTGCCAAGTGATTTCAAGTGGCGCACGAGGGTATCTGCTGTGGCGGCCACATGACGTTTTGAGCGGCCAGAAGCCACAACCATATAGTCAGCAATCGCTGTTTTATCTCTGATGTCGATGGTAACAATATCTTCGGCCTTGGAGTCATCCAAATTGGCCAATATTGCTTTGAGAGCGTCGTCCACTGTGTTTTTTGTGCGTTTCGCAGTTTTTGACGGCTTTGCAGATGCTTTCTTCTTGCTCTGCTTTGGTGTCGCTGTGGTCAGTGTGTCCCTCTTGGGTGCTAATTGCGTGACTTGCATAATTTAAGTTCCTAATTTTGGAGAGTAACCCGGTTTGTGTGGCATTTTCAAGAATTTCTTGAGCGTGCAAACCGACAGGGTCTTCTGAATGTGTTTCAATTTGATGATTTGGCCCGAATGGCCGTTGAAGATAGATTGGATCTTGGGCCGTGGATGAAAGTCCATGCGGGTGGTTTTTCAAAAGCCAGATTGGTGATGGTATCAGGATCTTTTCGATAACGCGCCAAGGCTTGGGCGGCTCTTGCCGAGCGGAAAGAAAGGGTAGAACCCGGACGGTCGATCACTACCATCGGCATCATTGCCGCGATTTTTCTCCAGTCCTGCCAGTGGTGGAACTGTGCCAGATTGTCAGCCCCCATGATCCAGATGAAATTCAACCTTGGTCGGATACGTTTTAACAGGGCCAGTGTGTCGGCGGTATAGCGGGTATGAAATTTGGCTTCGAAGCCGGTGATTTCAATTTTAGGATTGCTTACTAATTTCTGGCAAAGGGTTAGGCGTTCGTTGAGGTCGGGCAATTTATTGTTATTTTTCAATGGATTACCAGGAGATGCAAGCCACCACACTTTGTGTAATTGCAGGCGTTGCAGCACCAGTTCTGATATATGCACATGCCCTTCATGGGGTGGATTGAACGAGCCGCCGAGCAGACCGATGGTCATGCCATCTTCCGCGTGGGGGATTTTCAATGCTTGTTTGTAGGATGCTTCATTCACGGTCGTATCTGGCCTTGGCCGCGTACGCGGTATTTAAAACTGGTGAGTTGTTCCACGCCGACCGGACCACGGGCATGCATTTTTCCGGTGGCAATGCCGATTTCTGCACCCATGCCAAACTCACCGCCATCGGCAAACTGTGTTGAAGCATTGTGTAGCAAAATGGCGCTGTCAATTTCGTTGAAAAAGCGCGTGGTGGCTTCATCATCTTCCGAAATGATTGCGTCAGTATGGTTTGAAGACCAGTGGTTGATATGTTCAATTGCTTCGCCAATGCCATCGACCAATTTTACGGAGATGATGCTGTCGAGATATTCTTTTGACCAATCGTCGTCGGTGGCTAATTCACTATCCGCAAATATGGCTTGCACTTCATTGGTGACGTGCAGGGTGCATCCGGCTTTGGTAAGAGCGGTCAAAATCGGTACTAATTTGTCGCTATTGCGGTCTACCAGCAGGGTTTCTGCCGCACCGCAAACGCCGGTGCGGCGCAATTTGGAATTCACCACGATGGAGATGGCCATTTCCAGATCGGCGCTTTTATCTATATAGATGTGGCACAGGCCTTCGAGGTGAGCGAAAATTGGAACGCGAGCCTCTTCCTGTACACGGCCAACCAGGCCTTTGCCGCCGCGTGGTACGATTACATCGATATTGCCGTTCAATCCACGCAACATTTCACCTACCGCAGCACGGTCCGTAGTTGGCACCATTTGGATAGCGGCGGCGGGAAGGCCCGCTTTTTCCAAGCCGGCTACCAAGCAGGCGTGGATTGCATTAGAAGAATTAAATCCATCGGAACCACCGCGCAAAATAACCGCATTGCCGGATTTAAAGCACAGGGCTCCGGCATCTGCCGCTACGTTCGGGCGGCTTTCGAAAATTACACCAATGACGCCAAGTGGCGTGCGAACGCGCTCGATATGGAGACCGTTTGGGCGATCCCATTCGGCGATGATTGAGCCGACAGGATCAGGCAATTCGGCGATGGCGCGTATGCCATCAACGATGCCCTGAATGCGCGCTTCATTCAGTTCAAGACGATCAAGGAAAGAGGTGGAAAGTTTGTTTTTCCGACCTGATTCCATGTCAATTGCATTGGCTTCCAAGATGTTTTGGCGATTTTCCCAAATCGCTTCGGCCATGGCGATTAAAGCGGCTTGTTTTTTCTCGGAAGGGGTGTTTGCAAGAATGATGGATGCTTGTTTTGCACGGGTGCCGATTTCTGACATGATTTCGGTAATATTTGTGTTGTCGAGCATGGCTATTTTCCCCTGTTCAGGATCATATCGTCGCAATGGATCATTGCTGCGCGGCCAGCATAACCCAGAATTTCAGCGATTTCACCACTTTTGCGGCCTAAAATCTGTTTGGCATCCGGCGCATCATAGGCAATTTGCCCACGCCCGAGTACGCTGCCATTATGGTTGAGAATTTCAACAATGTCGCCACGGTGGAAATCACCTTCAACTAAGCGCACGCCAGCAGGCAGCAGGCTCTTGCCGGATAATAGAGCGCCGCTGGCCCCTTCATCAACGGTGATTTTGCCGCAAAATTCAATCTGCCCGGCGATCCATTTTTTGCGGGCATTGACCGGTGTGGAAGTTGGTTTGAACCACGTAGATTTGGCCCCATCGCTAAGGGCTCGCAGCGGGTTTAGCTCTTTGCCGGAGCTGATAACCATGGCGGTTCCAGCCAAAGTAGCAATTTTTGCGGCTTCAATTTTTGTGACCATGCCACCGCGGGAAAGTTCGGTTCCTGCGTCCCCTGCCATGGCTTCAATTTCCGGGGTGATTGCATCTACCCGATCGATGAAACGGGCTGAATTATCAGCGGTAGGCGGAGCGTTATAAAGCCCGTCAATGTCGGATAGAAGTACCAACAGATCAGCGCTGACCATGGTTGCAACACGTGCAGCGAGGCGGTCATTGTCGCCGTAACGGATTTCACCGGTGGCAACGCTGTCGTTTTCATTGATGATCGGGACTGCACCGAGCCTTAGCAGAGTATCTATTGTGGCGCGGGCATTGAGGTATCGTCGTCGCTCTTCAGTATCGCCGAGGGTCAGCAGGATTTGCCCGGTTTTTAGGTCGTGTTTACTGAGGGCCTCGGAATAAAAACGGGCAAGGGCGATCTGGCCGGCAGAGGCTGCGGCCTGGCTTTCTTCCAATTTGATTGATGATGCTGCCAGTCCAAGAATGGTGCGGCCAAGAGCGATGGCACCTGAAGATACCACCAGCACCTCGCAGCCTGCTTCACGTAATTTTGCAATGTCGCTGGCAATGGAATGCAGCCAAGTTTCTTTCAAGCCCGTTTCGCGATCAACGAGCAGGGAGGAACCAATTTTTACGACGATGCGTTTATATTTTTGGAGCCGGGTCATAGGTCCGGCGACCATGCCGTATCGTCTTTATCGCCATCTGCTGCACGGGCTGTTTCAATTTGGCTCATCATGGCGCGCAGGGTTTCTTCAACGCCTTCTCTGGTAATGGAAGAAAGCATGATCGGCTTTTGGCCAGAGACTTTCTCCAGTTCGGCAGCTTTTTCTTTACGCTCATCCGGCGTTAGTGTGTCTACCTTGGTAAGGGCGACAAGCTCAGGCTTTTCATCCAGTCCGTGGCCGTAAGAACCCACTTCGTGACGGATGGTTTTATAGGTTTTTGTGATGTCTTCTTCTGTTGCTGAAACCATATGTAACAGGACGCGGGTGCGCTCCACATGGCCGAGGAAGCGATCGCCAATGCCGACACCTTCGTGTGCGCCTTCAATCAGACCCGGAATATCGGCGACAACGAATTCTTTGCTATCGATGGCTGCGACTCCCAGATTCGGGTGCAGTGTGGTGAAAGGATAATCTGCAATTTTTGGCTTTGCAGCACTGACACTGGCTAAAAACGTGGATTTTCCAGCGTTTGGTAGTCCAAGCAGTCCTACATCTGCAATCAGTTTCAGTCGTAGCCAGACGTTGTTTTCAAGGCCTTCAAGACCGGGATTTGCGTGGTTTGGGGCCTGATTGGTGGAGGATTTAAAGGCTGTATTGCCAAAACCGCCATTGCCGCCCTTTGCCAGCAAAAACCGCTGGCCGATTGTCGTTAAATCAGCAATCAGCGTCTCATTGTCTTCTTCATAAATCTGAGTGCCTTCGGGTACTTTCATGGTGATATCATCACCCTTGGCACCATTGCGATTGCGGCCCATGCCGTGAATACCGGTTCCGGCTTTGAAGTGCTGTTGGTAGCGATAATCGATCAAGGTGTTGAGACCTTGAACTACTTCCACCCACACGTCGCCGCCCTTGCCGCCATTGCCGCCGTCGGGACCGCCGAGCGCTACGTATTTCTCACGCCGAAAAGAGACACAACCAGCCCCGCCATCGCCGGAGCGAATGTACACTTTGGTCTGATCAAGAAACTTCATAACTAACGCCCTTACATAAGGCTGCTTTACGCAGCCACCGCACCCATCCATGTTTCACGGGTGATGCGGAAATTATCCATCAAATGGTTTTGCCCCAGAGTGGAGGCAAATTCTTCGCTTGGTTTCCAATAGACGCCACCGCATTTTTCGATGACGCGTCTTGAAGCTGCATTATCGCGAATGCAGGAAATCATCATGGCGTCCTTAGTCCCTGTTTTGAAGAACAGGTCTACCAAGGCGCGTGCGGCTTGTGTCGCGTAGCCATTGCCCCAATAGGTTTCGCCAAGCCAGTAGCCGATATACGGCAATTCATAGCGGGCGTTGGCTTCATGCAGGCCACAAATACCCATCATTTCGCCGGTTTCGGTGTGTGTGATGGCAAAAGTGTAACCAGTGTTGGCGCTGCCTGTGACTTTTTTTAGAAAGTCATGGGCATCAGCGTCGAAATATGGAAATGGCATGGTGGCCAGATTTTTTGCAATATTGATATTATTGGCCAATTTGCGCAAATCCTGCGCATCCTCAGCGTGAGGAGGGCGCAGCACCAAATCTTTGGTGGTTAGTATTTCGCTATCAATTATCAGTTCCTGGTTCTCAATCATTTAGGCCTCCATCAGCCTTTGAGTTGAAGAATCCCCCGCGTCGTGAAAATCAACGAAGGGGAGATGGTATTCCCATCTCCCCTACTGATACTCGTTTTTTGAAAAAACCGGGGTCGATGAGACACCGGAGTTTTTTACCGGCTATTCTGCAGCTTCGGCTGTCACCACATTAATGTAGGTACGGCCGTTTGCGCGATTTTGGAAAGCTACCTTGCCCGGGCTTGTGGCAAAAATAGTGTGGTCTTTGCCCATGCCTACATTGAGACCCGGGTGCCACTTGGTGCCGCGTTGACGCACAATAATATTGCCCGCAACAACAGCTTCATTGCCGAATTTTTTTACACCAAGACGTTTTGAATTGGAATCGCGACCGTTGCGCGTTGAGCCGCCTGCTTTTTTATGTGCCATTGGTTTTCTCCTTTAAAACTTCTTGTAATTAAACTTCTTTAGCGAATTGTGCTGCCTGGCCTAGCCAGCCATCGCGCTCAATACGTCCCTTGAATGACAGAGCGTCATCAAGTTTTTCGATATCAGCTTTTGAAAAGGCTGCAACCTGTTCAAATTTGGTAACACCAAATGCATGCAGTTTTTTCTCAAGTGCCGGACCAACGCCTGAAATTTTCTTCAAATCGTCAGGATCACCCTTGGGTGTCGTGAACAAAGCATCAGAAGATTTTTCGGCTTTCTTAGCAGGTGCTGGCTTAGCAGGTGCTGCCTTTTTGGCTGGCGCATCAACTGTTTCAGTTTTTGCTGGAGCAGCTTCTTTCTTTGGTTCAGCTTTCTTGGCAGCTGGCTTTTTAGCAGCAGCTTTTTTCGAAGGCTTTGCACCATCGGTCAGGATTTCAGAAATCCGAACCTGTGTGAAATGCTGGCGATGGCCAATTGTGCGGCGTGAATTTTGGCGGCGACGCTTTTTAAAGGCAATAACCTTGCGCGCACGGCCCTGATCAATGATTTCTGCAACAACCATAGCGCCGTCAATTGTCGGGCAACCGATTGTCGTATCGGCACCTTCGCCAACCATCAGAACTTCTGTGAATTCAATCATGTCACCGGTGTTACCAGCTAGTTTTTCGATCTTCAAAAGATCGTCGGCAGCAACATTATACTGTTTGCCACCTGTTTTAATGACTGCGAACATTTTGTTTCCTTACAAGTTCATGTCAGCTCTAAGCAACATTCGCTGCCCGGCTGTCTTTTTGTCAGTCTTTTCAGATAGATTAACGCTCGTGGGTGCATAAAACGCCCTCGAACGCCGCAGATATATAGGTGTTGACCACAATGTCAAGAAAAACCCGCCTTCGCGGGGCTTTAAATAGGCAGGTTTTGAATATTGATACTTTGTTGGTTGTAAAATGCGGCGTTAGTGTGAAACAGTCCTTTTAAATCATTGCCAAATTTCAAGAGAAAGATACCAATTATGAGCCGTATTGTTTACGTAAATGGAGAGTTTTCGCCGGAAGAAGAGGCTAAAATTTCAGTATTTGACCGCGGTTTTCTCTTTGCTGACGGGGTTTATGAAGTTTCTACTGTGATCAATGGAAAACTGATTGATAATGTGGCCCATTTGGCGCGTTTACGGCGCTCTATGAGCGAACTAAATATGCCAAGCCCAGCGAGTGATGAAGAAATCATCGAAATTCAGGCCCAAATTGTAGCCCGGAACGAACTTGAGAACGGAACTGTATATCTACAGGTCACCCGTGGGGCTGCGGACCGTGATTTTGTTTTTCCAGTTGAACCGAAACCATCTTTGGTGATGTTTACTCAAGTGCTGGATGCGGTGAACAATCCCAAGGCTGTACGCGGTATGTCGATCATTACGATCGATGATATTCGCTGGAAACGACGCGATATCAAGACGGTCTCTCTATTGGCGCAATCGATTGCGAAACAAACGGCGGCTGAAGCAGGCGTAGATGATGCCTGGATGGTGGAAGACGGGTTTGTCACCGAGGGGACTTCCAACAATGCTTTTATTATCACCAGGGACGGTAAGATTATCACTCGTAATCTCAGTAACGAGATTTTGCATGGTATTACCCGCCATGTGGTGCTTGAACTAGCGGCAGAAAAAAACCTTGTTGTTGAGGAGCGCCCGTTCACGGTGGAGGAGGCTCAGGATGCAAAAGAAGCTTTTGTTACCAGTGCCACATCGTTTGTGATGCCTGTGGTGCAGATTAATGGGAAGCCTTTGAGCAATGGAGCGCCGGGTATTCTTACCTCTCAATTGCGCGCGATGTATATCAAAAGGGCAATGGAGGCGTAATTCTAAGTACCGAGTATCGTCAACGGGCTTTCCGTCATTGCTGCCCGGTCGGGGGTATCAATTTGCGGTTTATTGAGGAAGGTGGCGAATAATCGCTGGATTGGGTCCGGGTTTTTCAATTTTGTGATGATCACCAACACAGTTTGTGGCTCATTTGGCCATTTGTCCAGCTTTTTGGGCAGGTGGAATATGTTTTGTACGCCGTGTACGACAAGAGGTTTGTCGGGGTGCTCAATCACATAAGCCAGCCCCTTTATGCGTAAAATATCACCACCAAATTGCACAATTGTCTGCTCCATGAACTGATCCAGTATTTGCCTTGGCATGGGTTTTTCGTGGTGCAGGGTGATGGTTTTGACGTGGTGATGGGAATGGGTGCTTGAAACCGGCTTGATGGTGGATTTACCGATTTTCAGGAATATCTCTGCCGGATCGATGATGTTGGTTGCCAGAACCAGTTCAGCATTGGGATTTATCGCCTGTACATGCTGTTTGCATTCATCAATGGCAGCTTCTCGTATATTTTCGCTGAGTAAGTCAGTTTTAGAAATGACTACTTTGTCGGCAAAGGCTATTTGGTGTTCGATTTCTTTATTTGAATTAGGGAATGCAGTGATGCAATCAACCATTGTGATGATCGATTGCAAGTCGAATGTTCGCGAGAGCTCCGGATGCCCGATCAGTGCCTGAGCGACGGGGGCAGGATCGGCAAGGCCGGTGGTTTCAATGATCAGGCGATCAAACTTTCGGTTCTTAAGGGATAGAAGTGTATCTACCAATTCGCCTCTGATCATACAGCAGATACAACCGTTGGAGAGTTCCAGAATAGTGTCATTGGAATTTTCCATCAGCAAGTGATCGAGGCCAATCTCGCCGAATTCATTGACGACTACCAGGGTGTTTTTCATCTCTGGTGCTTTGAGGGCGCGATTGAGCAGGGTAGTTTTGCCTGAACCAAGATAACCGGTGAGGATCTGAGTGGGGATCATTTAGCCGGGCCTGTAAACTGGAATAGGAATAGCACCACGTATGCCGATTGGTTTGGCGATTTCTTCTCCATCGACGTTCAACAGTACATATCGAGGGCGCTTGGTTGGTATCGGAATTTTACCGGCCAACCGGTATTTGTACGATAGGTAAGCATCGCTGGCCCTTCCGTCTATGCCACCGATCCTGATTTTCAAAGTGCTGCCGGATTTGGCCTGTTTGGTTAGATAGGCTGACTTAATAACGGCTTTTCCACCTGCCGGGTCATATCTTTTTTTGCGTGCCTCAGGTGTGCAGAGGATAGGACGCATGTTTTTTGCTTTGCGACCTTTTGCAGATGAGCCGGTATAAAGATTGCCTGTTGAGGAAGTTTTTCCATCAAAACCCTCGGTGAGAAGTTTTGCGGCGGCAACTGCCCGCGCGGTTTGGGAAGCTCTGCCCATGACGGCTGCGAGCAGGAATTTTCCACCACGCTTTGCGCTGGCTACCATGTTATAACCAGATGCACAGACGAAGCCGGTTTTCATACCGTTGGCGCCGGAAAAACGCTCAAGCAGCAGATTGTAGGAATGATAGGATTTCTTGGCGGTTTTCAGGGTAGGTGCCGCAAAGAGGTAAGCGTTTTGGGGAAATTCGTGTAGAATTTGTGCCGATAAGAATACCATGTCGCGGGCGGAACTATACTGTTTCTTTGAGTGCAATCCGTTTGAGTTGACGAAGTGAGTGTTGATCAGGCCCAACCGTTTTGCCTCAAGGTTCATACGGGCAACGAAGTTTTTCATATTGCCTGCAACGGCTTCGGCCAATGCCACGGAAACATCATTGGCGCTTTTGACCACGGTGATTTTCAATGCGGTATCGACGCGAATTCGTGTGCCTGCTTTATAACCCATCTTGCTGGGAGGTTGGCGGCTTGCAAGTTTTGAGATGATGACTGGGGAACCTTCTTCCAGTTCGCCCGCAGCAATGGCGCGGAAGGTGACATAGACTGTCATCAATTTTGTGAGAGAAGCCGGATACCAGCGATCATTGGCCCCGCTTTGCGATAGAATCTCGCCAGAGTTCACATCCACGAGGATGTGCGGATTGGCTGCCATCGCAGTAGTTGTCATGGCCAGCATAGCTAGGTAAAAGAATGCTATCTTTAACTTTGATCTCAACAACGCGAAATTCCCGTTTGAATTTTGTACTAAAATCATACACGATTATGATTCTGTAATCACCAACCCTTGTCAGGAATATATATGCCTATTGTCAATCGTATGGCAGAACTACACGATGAAATAACTAAATGGCGGCGTGAATTTCACTCCAATCCGGAATTGTTGTACGATGTGCACGAAACTGCTGCTTCAGTTGCTGACAAATTGAGAGAATTTGGTGTTGATGAGATTGAAACCGGCGTTGGTAGAACCGGTGTGGTTGGTGTTATTCGCGGCAAGACCAATAATTCCGGTAAAGTGATTGGTCTGCGCTCCGATATGGATGCGCTGCCGATTGTCGAAGCGACAGGCCTACCCCATGCCTCAAAAGTTGAGGGTAAGATGCATGCTTGTGGTCATGACGGGCATACGGCAATGTTGCTTGGCGCTGCGAAATACCTGGCTGAAACGCGTAATTTTGATGGCACAGTGATCGTCATTTTCCAGCCTGCCGAAGAAGGTGGTGCCGGTGGCAAAGCCATGGTGGATGACGGTATGATGGACAAATATGGTGTTCAGGAAGTCTACGGCATGCATAATATGCCCGGTCTGGGTGTGGGTGAATTCGCTATTCGTCCCGGTGCTTTGATGGCTTCTACCGATGAGTTTGATGTTGTCATTGAGGGCAAAGGTTCTCACGCTGCTATGCCTCATCAAGGTGTAGATCCGATTGTGATTGCGGCACAGGTGATTATTGGTCTTCAGGCTATTGTGTCACGCAGTACTAACCCGCTTGATTCCTTGGTTATTTCCGTGACCATTGTGGATGCAGGCAATGCTTATAATGTTGTGCCCAATTCGGTTAAAATTTCCGGCACGGTTCGTACGTTGAACAAGGAAGTTCGCGTCCATGCTGAAAAGCGATTTAAAGAAGTTTGCAAAGGTATATGTGAAGCGCATGGTGCTATAGCCACCGTTGATTATTTCAATAATTACCCGGTTACTGCCAACCATGATGCGCAAACGGACAAGGCAATTGCTATTGCGCGTTCTGTTGCTGGAGACACAAAAGTTGAAACCAATGTTGCTCCAACAATGGGAGGAGAGGATTTTTCCTACATGCTGGAGGCGCGCCCCGGTGCCTTTATTTTCATAGGTAATGGCGATACAGCCAGCCTGCACCATCCAGAATACGACTTTAACGATGAAGCCATTCCTGTTGGGTGCTCCTACTGGGTGGAGCTAACCGAAACATTGATGCCGACTTAGTTTGGCTCACGGCGTATCCTCACTATCGTTCGGGCCTGCGCCATGCTGGAAGCATGTCTTTGACATGACCGGCGCGCATTAGCGCCGGGCGGCTCTTCGCCGCCTTGAATGATAGCTTTTGAGGTACAATCAAAAAATGTTGGCGGTGTGTGATAAAATACACATCGCCACTGGAAACCTCGGGTTAGGTTACCTATATCAGAAAGACGGAAGGCGCGGTGCCAGACTTGAACCTTTTGGTCCGATACAGACTTCCGAAATCTGGTTTCGCGACAGACCTCCAAACAGCGAACACAAAAGATACCCTCGGCATTGTCCGGGGGTTCTTTGTTTTTGAGATGTATTTGTTCTGACGCTCGCTCTGTGCAGCTCGTGTTCTTTTCCCCTGATGGCTTTGGTGAAGCTAAGGTTAAAGGGCCATGCGGATCATGTTTAAGGCCAGTAGAGTGAGGCCTCCGACAAATATGATGCGGAATTGTTTTTCGGGTAATTTATTTAGAAGCAATGATCCGGCCCATGTGCCTAAGAACCCCGTTGCAACCATTCCAAGTACCAATTGCCAATATTGTGCAAAAGAGAACCCGAGAGCCATAAACACTATGACCTTGATGCCATGCTGCAAGGTCATAGCGGCGGCATGGGTGCCAACTATTTGTCTCTTTTTCGGTAATCTTGAAAAAAGTGAGGCCAGTAGTGGGCCTGTTGCTCCGAAAAACATTGATACAAATGCTGAAACTATTCCCAAAATGAATGGGCCTGCCCTGCCGGCGACTAATTTATAGGGGATTAGCTTCCAGACCGTTGCCAGAATGAACAGTGCCAAACCAATTTTAAGCCAACGATCGGGTAGTTCAAGAACCAGCTGTCCGCCTAACAATGCACCCAATATGCCACCTAGAATTAGCCATTTAATCAAGGACCAGGCGATGAATTCTCGTTGTACGTAGGCGCGTCCGGCGTTTGAAGATAGTTGAACCAATCC
>JASFYT010000092.1:0-22962 GCA_045047085.1 Rhizobiaceae bacterium
AATTGTGTCCCCCTCCGCGCCTGCTGGAGAGAGCGAAGGTAAACATCAGCGCAACAACAAGCACCGCGCCCTTGACGAAATCTTGTGTGTAGTAAGGCGCATTCATCATCGTCATTCCCTGTAACAGGATGCCAACAAACAATGCACCGATTGCTGTGCCAAATGCATTGGGTTTGGCAGCCCCTAGAACGGCAAAGCCGATGAGTGCAGCAGCGACAGAATCAAGCAAAAGATTATTGCCAGATGCGATATCGCCGCGACCAAGCCGTGCCGACAGCAATATGCCACCGACCGATGCGAGAACGCCCGAGATCATATAGGCGACAATCTTGTAGCGATTAACATTAGTACCAGCCAAACTTGCCGCCCGTTCGTTGGAACCAATGGCATACATCAATCGGCCATGGCGGGTGAGCTCGAGGAATACCCAGACCAGGACGGCAATAATCAACAAAAACACCACAGAAAACGGAATTAGATTCTCAATAAAGAAATCAAAACGATGACGACCAAGAGCGAGGAATTCTGGCGGAAATTTACCATTTGCAACGGTGCCATCGGGCAGGCGCATACCAGTGGCGATTGAGCGCCCCTGGGTTGGAATGCGCTGCAGACCGATCAATAAAAACATCATACCGAGTGTCGCCAGAAGGTCTGGAACCTTTGCCTTCACAATCAACAGGCCGTTGACCAGCCCGACGACAGCACCCATTGCCAAACAGGCAATAACGGCCCAAAATGCACTCATTTCCCATACCACCAGCACATAGGCCGAAAGCATCAAAGCGGAAGTCGCAGTTGACCCGATTGACAAATCGAACCCGTCGACCACCAGAGTGCAGGTAACGCCGAGCGCCAGAATGCCGGTAATGGCGACCGACTGAAAAATGAATACGGCGCTATGCGGCCCGGCAAAACCATCGGCTGCAAGACTGAAGAATACCACCAGCCCCACCAGCAACGTCAGGAAGCCGTAACGAATGGCAAGATCCGTCGGTGTCGATTTCATCTTGACCCTTATTTTTGGGCCAGCTTCTGTCTTATTGTTTTCGCTCACGTTTTGCCCGTCTATCCGTTGTTTAATTCTGCAGAATCGGCAAACTCGCCGCTCTGGCCCGCCACCTGGCCGAGCACCTTGTCCACATCGATATTCTTGTTTACATGCCGACCGATAATCGTGTGATCGCTCATGACTATTATGCGGTCAGCGATTTCCAACGCTTCATCCATCTCCGCAACCATCACTACCGTTGCCCGGCTCTTGGCTGTGTCCCTGATCTTGTTGCCAATATCGCGTCTTGCCTTGATGTCGACGCCCTGAAACGGCTCATCAAGGATCAGCAATTTTGAATCTTGTGACAACCAACGGCCAACAACTACCTTTTGCTGGTTGCCACCCGAAAGAGTGTCAATAGCGTCCTTAGAAGACTGGCAGACGATGCCCAATTGGTTGATTGTATTGACCGCCGATGATTGTTCTTTTCTCAGGTTGAGGAAGGAAGCGGTTGAAAAGCGGGAAAGGAATGGAACGGTGATATTTTCGGTAATATCAAACTCTTGGATGATCGCATTATTGGCGCGATCCTTCGGACAAAGGTACACCCCCAATTCAATCGCTTCGCGCGCAGAACGGGGTTGGTAATTCTTTCCTTCGAGTGTAAGAGACCCTGAATATGGTCTATCAAGACCGAACAACACGCCGGCCAGTTTGGTTTTTCCGCTGCCCACCAACCCAGTGATGGCAATTACCTCGTCTGTGTTTAGGTCAAGGGAAAATGGTGTGGCATCGGGTTGAAGACATATATCCTTGAGTTTTAAAATCGTTTCACCGGCTTTATGAACATCAAAATCAACACTCTGCATCGCGTGACCAAGCATGGCTTGCACCGCGCCTTCATAATCCAGTGGTTTATCTTCGAATGTTCCGGAGATTTTTCCATCGCGCATACTTATGATACGGTCGGCAATACGGTGGATATCCGACATGCGATGGGAAATATAAAGTATCGCTACACCAGCATCGCGCAAGCGATCAAGTAACTCGAATAATCTTTGGGCTTCAGCGGCTGATAAAGATGAAGTTGGCTCATCAAGGATAAGAAGCTTGGGTTGATGGGCCATGGCCCGTGCAATGGCGACGAGCTGACGCTCTGCCAGAGGCAAATTACTAACCAGTTCGGTAACATCGAAATCAAGCGCCATCGTTGCCGCTATCTTGCGCGCCTGTTGCCTGATCTTACGTTGATTGAGGAAGAAACCGCTACCCGGCTCTGCCAGACGGTCAAGCATCAAGTTTGAAGCTATATCAAGATCAGGAATGACACCGTCATTTATGCTTTGATGAACCGTTACGACTCCCGCCCGAATGGCCTCAGCCGGTGTTTTCGGATTGAATGGCTCTCCAAACAAAGTGATGGAACCAGAATCCAGTTTATGAACGCCGCAAATTACTTTTACCAGCGTCGACTTGCCAGCACCATTAGCCCCCATCAACGCAGTTATATTGCCAGGCTGCAACTCAATATTGATCCCCCGAAGGACACTATTGGTGCCAAACGCCTTGGTCAGTCCAGTGATATTTATCACGCTTTTTGGCAATTTTTCCTCCCTGATGGGGTCAGCTAATGGCAAATTCATGCAATTGTCAATAGCTATTGACAATTGGTAATTTTGACCCAATGATTGGACACTGCAAGATATGCATTGGCTGCTACAACGCAATAGGGAGATTAGCTTTGAGCGAATTGAACAACAGTTACAAACCGCTTGATGTAAATACCATCGCCGAGCGATTGGGATCAATTGAGGCTATCACCGAGCGTATCGGACCCGATACATCGAAATGGAAATCCAGTGAAGTTGGCGATGGAAATCTCAATCTGGTGTTTATTGTCGATGGCCCGGATGCATCGGTTATAGTCAAGCAAGCTCTACCTTATGTTCGACTGGTGGGTGATAGCTGGCCGTTGCCATTAAAACGTGCATTCTTTGAATATCATGCTTTGACCAGACAGGCCGAACGTGATCCTGGTGCTGTGCCGGAAATTTATCATTTTGACGAGGAGCAGGCGCTGATCGTCATGGAGTATTTTACTCCACATGTGATTTTACGACACAGCCTGATGCAGGGAAAACGCCATGAGGGGTTGGCCGAAGTGCTTGGCAATTTCTGCGCCCGAACGTTGTTTCGCGGCTCAGACCTTTCTATGGATACGGTAAAACGCAAAGCTGATGTAGCGATGTTTGCCGATAATGCTGCCCTATGTGACATTACTGAAAACCTTGTTTTTTCCGACCCCTATTTCGAAGCAGAAATGAACCGGCACACAACACCACAACTTGATGATATTGTGGCAAGGCTTCGAAACGATATTGATCTCAAGGTCGAGGTCCAACATCTGAAAATGGCTTTTTGCAACAATGCTGAAACCATGTTGCATGGCGATCTCCATGCCGGTTCAGTGATGGTAGCCGGAGGCGATACTAAAGTCATTGACCCGGAATTTGTCCTCTACGGCCCAATGGGTTTTGATATTGGCATGCTGATTGGAAATTTCCTGATGGCCTATTATGCCCAGCCCGGTCATGAAGCCGAACCCGGTGAACGCAGCGACTATCAGCAGTGGATATTGTCTGTAGCAGAAGATATCTGGACGGTTTTCTGTACGGAATTCTCACGGCTTTGGCGTGAGGAACGCACTGGCATTCTTTATCCAAAAACGCTCTATGAGGATCAGGGACACATCCTTGCCAGCGAGCAGGCACTTGGCCATCGGCTCGATGCTATTTGGCGCGATACGTTGGGATTTGCCGGGATCGAAATGCATCGCCGAATTCTGGGCCTTGCCCACAATATTGAATATGATTCAATAAAAGATGATGATTTGCGGGCGAAATGTGAAAGGCCAAGTCTGGAACTGGGCCGTCAATTGGTAGTCAATCGCAACCGTATTTCAAGCATAGCCATGCTGCTCGATTTGACGCAAACAATTGATCGGGAGTGCCTGAAATGAACGTTGATGGACACCATTACCGCTCGATTTGGTTCGATAATGAAACGCAAACCGTGAAAATTATTGACCAGCGCTGGTTGCCGCACCAATTTCCAATTGTCGAATTGAACGACCGTCAGGCATTCGTCTACGCCATCCGTGATATGTGGGTGCGAGGCGCGCCATTGATCGGTGCAACAGCTGCCTATGGCGTTGCCGTGGAAATGAGGAATGATCCATCCGATGCGTCGCTGGATGAGACTTGGAATATATTACATGAAACCCGGCCAACGGCGATTAATCTGCGCTGGGCTCTTAATCACATGCGCGAATTTCTGAAACCACTGCCGGAGGCTGAACGCGCAGCGGCAGCCTTCAAACGAGCTGCCGAAATTTGCGACGAAGATGTTGAATGCAATCGCCAGATTGGCCTTAACGGGCTGGAAATTATTCGGGAAATTGCCGCCAAGAAAAAACCGGGCGAGCACGTAAAAATACTCACTCACTGCAACGCCGGCTGGCTGGCGACCGTCGATTGGGGCACTGCCACGTCACCAATTTATCATGCGGCGGAGGCTGGAATTCCAATTCATGTCTGGGTCGACGAAACCCGCCCCCGTAATCAGGGTGCCCATCTGACAGCATGGGAAATGGACGGCCACGGTGTTTCACACCAGTTGATTGTTGATAATGCCGGTGGCCATTTGATGCAACATGGTGAGGTGGATATGGTGATTGTCGGCACCGACCGGACGACTGGGCATGGTGATGTTTGCAACAAGATCGGAACCTATCTCAAGGCACTCGCCGCTCATGACAATGATATCCCGTTCTATGTCGCCCTGCCATCGCCAACCATAGACTGGAGCATCTCGGATGGCGTGAAAGAAATTCCGATTGAAGAACGCGACGGTGATGAGGTAACCAAGGTCTGGGGCAAGCTCGAAGACGGCACCGTCACCAGCGTACAAATCAGCCCGGACGGAACACCGGCTGGAAACCCGGCCTTTGATGTTACTCCAAGACGTTTGGTAACCGGCCTGATTACCGAACGCGGTGTCTGCGAAGCATCACCTGAGGGATTGGCAAGACTATTTCCTGAGTTCGCGTCAAGTTAGTTGTCGGTGTTATCAAGCGCAGCAACCAACATTTGCTGCGCGGTTTTGCTGCTGGTTACCAGATGGGTAACATAGCCGCCTGCAATCGCCGCCAACATAGGTTTCACCTTGTCTTCGCCAACTGAAACCAGCAAGCCCACTTCAAGACCCAATAGTTTATCAAGTGTTATTCCGATCATCCTGTCATCCAGCGCTCCGGGGATGGGCCTACCAGCTGCATCAATAAAACGCCCGCACACAACGCCAGTGGCACCCTGATCCAGATACCATTCGAGGTCTTCAGTTGTTGCAACACCGCTGCTGACAATATGACTGTCGGGTGTACAGGAACCGGCAGCAAATATTGCTTTATTGCAATGGCTGAGTGCATCAAGCTGAGATGCTATGATGGGCTCACTGCGCAATCGAGCTGCAAGATCAGGATCACTTAGTACTGCGGGTGCATGCAGGTTTATCAACCGCGCACCAAGCCGCTGGGCCAGGTGGGCCGAGCATATTTCAGCGGTAAAACCATAGGGCGTAGCCATCGAACCTACAAGTTGCGAAACAGTGACATTGTCCGTAGTGGTTTTCTCCAGGGCTTCGGCCACCTCGTAGATAGTTCTCCCCCATGAAACCCCCAATCGGTCATTGGCTTCAAGCAGATCCGGCAACCACTCCGCTGCACCTCGAGCAACCCGCATTAATGTTTCTTCCTCACCTCCAATACCTGCAGGTAAAATATAGGCAGACTTCAGATTAAACTGTTCGCGAATATCTAGGGCAATTTGATGGTTGGTGAAGGCTTCAGGCGTCAGGGTAATACGAATAAAGCCGCGCTCACGCGCCTCCTGCAGATAGTTGACCACGGTTGCCCTCGACACATTCAACCTTCCGGCAATTTCGCTCTGGTTCAAACCATCGTGATAATACATCCACGCAGCCTCAATGACGATGCTTTCACCGCTCACCTTTCCTGTCATACGTCTTCGAATATTCTTTACCATATAATTCCTTTTATATATTTGACACTATATGCTGACAATTGTCAAAATATGTGATTAATAGAGAAAACCCCAATCCTGTGGACAGAGGAAAGTTATATCATGGTAGTTAATAGATGGCGCGATGAAGATGCAAAAAAGTTTGTTGATGCGGCAGGCAATAATCCTGCGGACCAAGAACTGGCACTCCGGGTCTATACCTCACGATTGATCGGTCAGGATCACGATCTGGTTTTGCACGGCGGCGGCAACACATCATGCAAACTCTCCCGCAAGGATCTTTTCGGCAATGATGTTTCCGTATTGCACGTCAAGGGTAGTGGCTGGGACCTGGAAACCATCGAAGCTGCTGGTTTGCCTGCTGTCAGTATTGAACCTCTGAAAGAACTTAGAAAGCTGGATCATCTCAGCGACGAAGACATGGTCAACGCCCAGCGAAAAAACCTGCTGGATTCAACTTCACCAAATCCATCGGTTGAAACCCTGTTGCACGCCTATTTGCCTCACACTTACGTTGACCACACCCACGCAACAGCCATGTTGGCACTCGCAGATCTGCCAGAAGTTGAAGCTGTGGTTAAAGAAATATTTGGCAATCGACTGGTGGTGGTTCCCTTCATTATGCCAGGCTTTGAATTGGCAAAAGTCGCCGCCGATATTTTCGATCAAAACCCTCACGTCGAGGGATTATTGCTAAAACAACATGGTCATTTTGCTTTTGCTGAAACCGCCAAAGCTTCCTACGACTTGATTATTGAACATACCAATATGGTTGAAGCCTGGTTGGAAAAAAAGAGCGGTAAGGTGCCAAAGCGATCCGGACCGCCATCCAAAGACATGATGGTAAAGGCTGTGGAAATTCTGCCTGTCCTGCGTGGGATAATTGGTGATGCCAATGCAAAGTTTACCGGCAGTTACGATCAGGCCATGCCTGTGATGGATATTCGGGCAGGAGAGAACGTCCAGGAATTTTTGACCAGACCGGACCTCGCTGAATTATCTACCAGAGGTGTTGCAACCCCGGACCATGTCATACGCACCAAAAACCATCCGCTTGTTATCACCAGCGATATTCTCGCAGGTGGACGCGAAGCAATGTCCAAAGCAGTGGATGATTTTATTGATCAATACACCGCCTATTTTGAGAAAAATGCCGCACGCTTTGCGCCGGGAGAAAAATCTCTATTGTCTCCGTCTCCAAACCTTGCCTGGATTGAAGGGGTTGGTGTAGTGGGCATCAGCGCCAATGCAAAAGCCGCTTCAACCGCATCCGATCTGGCAGAACAGGGGATTTTGGCCATGACAAATGGCGAAGCCTGTGGAGGTTTTTATCCGGTTAGCGCGGAAAAGCTCTTTGACATGGAATACTGGTCGCTGGAACAGGCAAAACTTGGCAAGGGAACGCCACCCAAATTCCAGGGAAAAGTTGTCATGGTCACCGGTGGTGGTGGTGCTATTGGTCTGGCAACAGCCAAAGCCTTTGCAGCGCTCGGCGCCAACATATTCCTGGTCGATCTCGAACAAAAGGCCCTCGATAACGCCTTGCAGGAACTTGGCCCATGGCACCATGGTATCGCACTTGATATCACCGGCAAAGATGCCGCTGAAAAAGCCATGAATGCCTGTGTACGCCATTTTGGTGGTTTGGATATTCTCGTATCCAATGCAGGGGCTGCGTGGACCGGCGAAATGTCAGTTCTTGATGATGCCGATTTGCGCAAAAGCTTTGAGTTGAACTTTTTCGCCCATCAAACTTTCTCCAAGGCGGCAGCACATGTATTTAAAAAACAGGACCGCGGCGGACAGATATTGTTCAATGTATCCAAGCAGGCAGTAAACCCGGGCAAAGGCTTTGGCGCTTATGGCATTCCCAAAGCCGCGACGTTTTTTCTGCTCCGGCAGCTGGCACTTGAACTTGGCCCCAAGGGTGTTCAGGTCAATGGCATAAATGCCGATCGTATTCGTTCAGGCCTGCTTGATGATGCATTCATTTCCCAACGCTCCAAAGCGCGCGGCATTGATGAAGCGACCTATATGGCTGGCAATCTATTGCAACGGGAAGTTGAAGCCCACCATGTAGGCGATGCCTTTGTCATGCTAGCCTCAAGCCCAAGAACAACAGCCCATGTTATGACTGTCGATGGCGGAAATATAGAAGCTGCACTACGGTAATATTTTTGTAGTGAGGCCCACCAATTCTGTTTGATTAAATCTGGACAGCCTGATGCTTGATTCATGCATGGGCTGTGCAGATTGTGTGGTCGTGTTATTCTGCCGGGGCGATTGATATGATTGTTTGCGCAGCTGTCCGACCGAACTTAAAATCCACTTGATGGTAGAGGCTCCGTTACGAATTCATACTTCAAATGGCAGTTGAGGTGAATCTTTTACTTTTCCGATAACGACACTCGTTTCAATGCCAAATATGCCCGGCAATTCTGCCAAGATTTCACGTAAATAGCTGTTATAACTTTCCATACTGGGTATACGCATTGTCAAAATATAGTCATGCAAACCAGAAATCAGATCGCAGCGCTGCACCTCATCCAATCCAATTACTTCCGCTTCAAATTTTGCAATTGATTTTTGATTGCGGCTCTGGAGTTTGACAAAAACGTAAACTGCCATTTTGAGTCCGCATTCCTCGGGATCAATATCCGCACGATATCCTCTTATGACACCGGAACTTTCCAGCTGTTTAATGCGCCGACGGGTCGGGGTCGTTGAAAGCCCCACCTTTTCGGCGATGGCTTCAACACTGGCGCGACCATCCTTCGTTAAAGCGATTAGAATTTTTTTGTCTATATTGTCTAGTATCATAGATATTATCCACTAATAATGACCTATTATATGAATTATTAAGTGCGATTTTTCTATATGTAATAACTTAACCTGTCTAAAAATGGGAGAAAATAATGCCAGCAGATAAATCGTTCCGGCGCCTTGAGATTGATGGCCATAAACTACATCCGTCCACCCAGATGATGGCCTACGGCTATGAACCCTCTATGTCTGAGGGTGCCGTCAAACCACCAGTATTTCTGACATCAACATTCGCATTTCAATCGGCAGAAGAGGGCGCAGATTTCTTTGACGTGGTAGCCGGTCGTAAGCCTGCACCACAAGACGGTGGCGCTGGTGGGCTGGTGTATAGCCGTTTCAATCATCCCAATACCGAGATTGTTGAAGACCGGTTGGCTCTATTTGATGGTGCGGAAAATGCTCTGTTAACATCATCCGGTATGGCGGCGATTAGTGCAGTCTTCCTAAGCCTTTGTTGCCCGGGCGATGCGATTGTACATTATACGCCCCTTTACGGTGGAACCGAAACGTTGCTCGGCAAGGTTTTGCCTAAATGGGGGATAAAACCGATTCCATTTATTGACGGACTTTCTGAAGGTGCCTTAACTCACACCCTGGAAAAAGCCGCTGCTCAAGGCCCGGTAAAAATCGTTTATCTGGAAACACCGGCAAATCCAACAAATGCGATGATTGATCTTGCGATGGTTCGCCGCGTGGTTGATGAATGGTCGTCGGTAACGGGACAAAGTCCGATCATTGTATGTGATAATACCATGCTTGGGCCGGTGTTTCAAAAACCCATCGAAATGGGAATTGATATCTGCGTTTATTCTTTGACCAAATATGTTGGCGGGCATAGCGATCTTATTGCTGGTGGTATTACTGGCTCAAAGGACCTGATTAAGAAAATTCGCCTGACCCGAAGCTCCTTCGGATTTCAACTTGATCCCCATTCATCATGGATGCTGTCACGGTCGATGGAAACTTTGACATTGCGAATGGAGCGGGCAGCAGAAACCGGTTCTAAAGTTGCAAACTGGCTTGCAGAAAATGCCCCGATTCCTTGCAAAATTCTACATCCGGAACATCTGACCAATCCTGCAGAAATTGAGCTGTACAAAAAACAATGTACCGGTCCTGGTTCGACATTTGCATTTGTCGTTGAAAATGACAGGGCTTTGGCCTTCCGCATTCTCAACGAGCTGCAACTTTTCAAGCTTGCTGTTAGTCTTGGGGGAACCGAATCGTTGGTCTGCCACCCTGCTTCAACAACACATTCAGGCGTTCCCCCGGAAGCGCGAGACCGGGCCGGCGTCAGCGAAGGATTGATCCGCCTGTCGGTAGGATTGGAGCATCCAGATGATTTAATCATTGATCTGGCCCAAGCCTTTCGCAAGGCAACAGCCGGTACATCATCCAAGGTAGCATAAATTTCACCAGAACATGGATGGGCAGCATGCTGGACTATCCTTGATGCTAATCACCCGCGGCCCCGGCCATTTTGGACTTACCCCGATTTAGTGGAGAGGTTTTCACTCTATCTCGGCCATGTCCGACCTCGAATATGATTGGCGATTTAAAGCCCAGCGATGAATGCCGCCTGACAGAATTGTAGAACCCGTCGATGTATCTGCCAAGGGCGATTTTCGCCTGTAGCCTCGTCTGGAAACTGGCCTTCCAAGATGATATCGGGACGCATCATTGATACTCGAGCTTCAGCACCCGCTTATCTTACCACCACTGGGGTACCTTTTAATCGATAACTCGGAAATTATGCTAGGACCGCTGTCTCGCAACCTATCCAGAAGATTTGCAAACTGGCCTCGATCAGCGTTTTAAGGTTTGCCCCTCGATGGGTATCAATTCATGAATATCTGGAATACTTAGAGAGTAGGCTGTCCAATTTGTTCGATTAGCCAGTCGCAAAATGCGTTGGCATTTTTGCTTTTCTGACTGGCGGGTGTGACCACGAAATAACTGTTATCGGTTGTAATTGTTTCATCAATGAGGATTTCCAATGCTCCTGTGTACATCTCTTGCTCAATCAAATAACGAGGAATGAGAGCTGCACCCAATGAAGCAACCGCACCGGCAATGACCATAGAAAACTGGTCAAAATATTTACCGGTAAGATAGGTTTCATCCTCAAGAGATTGTCGTTGTAGATATTCCTGCCAAGCAGTTGGTCGCGTTGACATATGGAGCAGTGGGGAGTTTGCCAGATCACTTACGGTGCTAATTTTGTGGTGTTCCCTGAAAGCCGGTGAGGAAACGGGGATCATGGTTTCAGAACAGAGCAATCGCATATCGGTATTGGGCCAGTTTTTCTCCCCAAAATGGATTGCAACATCGAAATGCTCGACCTCCATATCGAAAGGTATAAGCCTTGTGGATAAGTTGATTTCCAAATTTGGATGCAGCTCCGCGAAATTGGGCAAGCGAGGAATCAGCCACCGGCTCGCAAATGTTGGCAGTGTTGCAACCCGAATAGTCGAATTCATATCGCCTGCTGAAATTGCCCGCATCATCGTGCGTCGAATGTTTTCTAGATCTACGGCCAAATCGACAGCGAGGGTTTGTCCAGCCTTCGTTAATAAAACCCTTCGTCCAACACGGCGGAATAAATCGGCGCCGACCACCGCCTCCAACTCTTTTACCTGACGGCTAATCGCGCTTTGAGTAAGATTTAATTCTTCTGCCGCAAGCGTAAAACTTTCGTGCCGGGCGGCGGCCTCAAAACTTCTCAATACCGAATGTGAGGGTAAAAAACGCCTTTGAAACTCGTTCATGGAACACGCCTTACTCATCAGTTCTACTCATAAATGGAGTGCGCCTAGTAGGCTGATCAAGCACACAAACACGCCTATCATGAATTTTATGCATATATCAATGCAAATTCAACGTTTGTGAACATTTGCTGAATCCATCATTCTTCGTTTGAAATCTTCTGGGCTTGAACGTTCCATTTTATGCTCGGATCGAAGACCCCAAATCGTTGAAAGAATGTCGCATGACTCGCAAAGAAAAATACGTGCCCTCCACAATAGAGAGCGCATTTTTGGCCACTGTTACAAATGGCAAATATGACAGGGACATTATTACCGGACTTAAAAAGTTCTTCGAGGGAAATGTGCCCCAGGACATGCAGGGTTTTTATTCTGAGGAAGAACTGGCAGCCATATTGGAACTGGATGGTACAGAACGTGACCTGCAGGCCCGCATGCCAGTAAAGATAACCCGTCATTATTTTGAACGGGCCAAAACTTCGAAGGCAATTCAGACATTGGTCAAAGCCAGTCCGAAAGAAACCTATGATCTTGATGGAGCCGAAGATCCTGGCAAACAGATGACGTATAGTCCTGTTGAAGGATTAATTCACAAATATGAACTGGGACTTATTTATGTTGCGGCTACTTGCTCTGCCCATTGCCGGTTTTGCTACCGCGAGGAATTGATTGCCAAAAAAGAAATCACCCGTGAGGATGGCACCGTTGCACCCAAAGGGTTGGCTCAGATCAAGGATATTGTTGATTACATAACTGAACATAATCGGTTGGTAGGAGAGAATGGTGGACGTCATCCTGAGACTAATCGCGAATATCTCCGCGAAATTCTGATGTCTGGCGGAGATCCAATGGTGTTGGGCAATAAAAATATTGCACAATGGTTATCTGCCCTTGCTCAGGCCGGAATAGAAAACATTCGCATTGGCACAAAAGAGTTGGCCTTTTATCCCAAGCGTTTTGATGAGACTTTCTTTTCTATGCTGGATGCTTTTCACGAAACTTACCCTCGTACAAACCTTCGCATGATGGTTCATTTTAATCATCCGGATGAGTTTTTACTTACCGATCCTGATGGAGAATATATACCTCATCCAAATGGCGGCTTGGAATGGGTTCCGGAAACTCGCGCAGCTATTCAGGAGTTTGGCCGACGCCCATGGATCAATATTGATAATCAATCTCCAATTATTGCCGGTATTAACGATGATGCCGACGCATTGCGGATTATGCAACGTGAATTGAAACGCAACGGTGTTGAGAACCATTATTTTTTCTGTGGTCGCGATATTGTTGGACACAAAGCCTTTAATGTTCCGATTGAGCGCGCCTGGTCGATATTGAATGAGTCCCAAAAAGGTCTTTCTGGAGTTGAGACTCACGCTCGTCTTTCGATTACACACTACAAGGGAAAGACTGAAGTTGCCGCTGTTACTAACAAGCCGTTTCCGGGTGTGAAGGGTGGAGAAAATGGCGTTGTGATTTTTAAACTCCTGCGTTCAGCTGCAGATGCACCTGATCGATGCAAGGTCACGATCGTTGGGAGAAATGAAGAGGCAATCTGGTTTAGCGGTTACGATGATCGAGTGATCTTCGATGAAGCAGAACTCTATGCGATGTATGACATACCGACACTGAATGCGCTTGCGGCAGAATAGGTGCGTTAATTAAGAGTTTGAGGATTTAAAGTTGACCTATATCGTTACAGATAACTGCATCCTGTGCAAATATACAGATTGCGTTGATGAGTGCCCTGTTGATTGTTTTTATGAAGGTCCAAACTTTTTGGTTATTCATCCGGACGAGTGCATTGATTGTGACGCATGTGTTGATGTGTGTCCTGCCAATGCGATTTTTAGTGAAGATAATTTGCCTGATGATAAAAAAGAGTTCTTGCTACTTAACGAACAGTTGTCACTTAATTGGCCTCAAATCACGGATACAAAAGAACCGCTTCCAGATGCAGAAAAATGGGATGGGGTTAGTGGTAAATTGCAATATTTAACGAAAACAGGTCTGGAGACTTGAGATGCTGCAAATGACTAAAAGTGCGGCATTGTATGAGCGCGCAAAGGCTGTAATGCCTGGCGGCTGCAGTCGTAATACAATATTGCGAAAGCCGCACCCTGTTTATGCCGCGTACGGCAAGGGTTGTTACGTTGAGGATATCGAAGGCACTAAGCGAATTGATTTTGCCAATAATGTAGCCTCTTTGATCCACGGACACGCACACCCACAAATTGTCGATGCTGTTCAGTCTCAATTATCCAAAGGCACTGCATTTACTGTTGGTACGGAAATTGAAGTTAAGTACGCTGAACAGCTCGTCAATCGTTGCGAGAGTTTTGAAAAACTTCGTTTCGTAAACTCCGGTACAGAAGCCGTGATGAGTTGCATCAAAGCTGCCAGAGCATATACGGGACGCCCAAAAATTGCGAAGGCGGAAGGGTCCTATCACGGACTTTATGATTACGCAGAAGTTAGCCAGACCGCTAACCCGTCCAATTGGGGGAGTAAAATGGCTCCTGCAAGCGTACCTGTAGCGCGAGGAACGCCGCAATCAGCGCTCGATGATGTAATAATCATTCCATACAATGACCCGGAACGGGCCATTGAAATCCTGAATGCACACAAAGACGAACTTGCGGGTGTGTTATTGGATTTATTGCCACATCGTATCGGCTTGATACCTGCGCACGCTGATTTTGTAACTGCGTTACGCGAATGGACGTTACAAAATGAAGCCTTGTTGATCATCGATGAGGTGATCACATTACGCACTCAATTTGGCGGCGCACAAGAATCCTACAACTTCTCTCCCGATCTCACGGCAATGGGAAAAATGATTGGCGGCGGCTTTCCGGTTGGAGCAATTGCAGGGCGTGCTGATGTTCTTGAGGTTATGAATCCCTTAAACGGCCCAGCTGCATTTCCGCACTATGGTACATTCAGCGCCAACCCTGTTACCATGACCGCTGGTTCAGTGGCGATGCAAATGTTTGATCGTGCTGAGGTGGACAAATTGAATAAGTTATCCGAGAAAGCGCGAACTGGAATTGCAGAAGCTATCAAAGTTTCTGGTGTACCTGCATGTGTCACAGGCGGCGGTTCTATGTTTCGTATCCACTTTAAGGAAACTGCGCCAACAAGTTACCGCGACGCATATGTTGGTCCCGAAGAGCAAGCCTGTATATCGAGTCTTCTTGATTACTTTTTTGCAAATGGTTTCCTAATGATCGAAACTTGTACCGGCGTACTCTCAACACCAATGACGCAATCCGAAATTGATCGGCTTTGTGAAGTGACCCTGGAAGGCCTTCGCAAAATCAATCCAAAACATTGAACAACTTATTAAGAGATAATATTATGACCTACAGCAAAATCTTGACCGCATGCGGTTTTAACGAAAATGAAGTTAAAGGTGGAACCTTACCAGTAACAACGCCAGTCGACGGTTCTGAAATTGCTGTGGTCAGAGAGCACAGCGCTACTGAGGCCGAGGCAATGATCACGTCAGCCTCGCAGGCTTTTGAAAAGTGGCGGCTAATTCCGGGTCCGCGCCGTGGTGAGCTGGTACGTCTCTTGGGCGAGGCCCTGCGGGAGGAAAAAGAGAACCTGGGCCGCCTGGTGACCTTGGAGTGTGGTAAGATTTACCAGGAAGGTCTTGGTGAAGTGCAGGAAATGATCGATATTTGCGATTTTGCTGTAGGTCTTTCTCGTCAACTTTACGGACTAACGATTGCCTCTGAACGCCCTGGCCATGCTATGAGAGAAACCTGGCACCCCCTTGGAACATGCGCAATTATTACGGCATTCAATTTCCCCGTGGCACCTTGGTGCTGGAACGCTGCACTCGCTCTTGTTTGTGGAGATCCAGTAATTGCCAAGCCTTCGGAAAAAACTCCATTAACACAATTAGCTGTTCAGAAAATTTGCGACCGTGTTCTCGAAAAATTCGGCGATGACGCCCCGGAAGGCCTTATCCAGACGCTTATAGGTGGACGTGAGCTGGGTGAAATGCTTACCAAATCCAAGGATGTAGCAATTGTTTCTGCCACAGGCTCAGTCCCCATGGGTAAAGCTGTTGCAAGTGAAATGTCAAAACGTCTCGGAAAAACCATTCTTGAACTTGGTGGTAATAACGCAATGATTGTGGCGCCGTCCGCCGACCTAGAAATGGCACTTCGGGCAATCGTATTTTCTGCCGTCGGAACGGCAGGGCAAAGATGTACTTCGCTGCGTCGCTTGATTGTTCATGAGGATATTTATGATCAACTGATTCCACGCCTTATTAAATCATACGAAACATTGCCAATTGGGGATCCATTGGAAGATGCTACGTTGGTTGGACCACTAATTGATAATGACGCAACTTCTGCAATGGAAACGTCGCTTAAGCAGGCCGAGCTGGAAGGTGGTGTCGTTCGAGGCGGCGGGCGCGTTTTGACAGAACAATTCCCAGATGGGGCTTATGTGGCGCCGGCAATTGTGGAGATGCCATCGCAAACCAAAATCATGCATCATGAAACATTTGCTCCGGTGCTTTACGTTGTAAAATATCGCGAGCTAGATGACGCAATCCGAATGCACAATGAAGTGCCACAAGGGTTGTCTTCTTGTATCTTCTCGACAGATGTACGTGAAACAGAGCTCTTTTTGTCGGCTGCTGGTTCCGATTGCGGGATTGCCAATGTAAACATTGGCCCATCCGGGGCAGAAATTGGTGGTGCCTTTGGCGGTGAAAAAGAAACTGGTGGTGGACGCGAAAGCGGTTCAGATGCATGGAAAGCATATATGCGTCGCCAGACAAACACTGTAAATTACTCTCGAGAACTGCCTCTTGCGCAGGGCATAAAATTCGAAATTTAAAAGCAGGTTTAGTTGAACAAGCAATCTGATAGCCACCTTATTGGGCGACAAATATGTTGCAAGTTTGGTGGCTATTGCATTCCGTTTTGGAATTTTTCCTTTATAATTTTGTTAATCATAACGAGCATTCAAAGAGCGCAGGGTAGCCCCCCCGAAAACCATTGGGTTTATAAGGAAAATTTGTTTTTATTTTCTTTGAACCACGGAGTTCAATTCAAACAATTGAGGATACCGATTGGAATTTGCAGTTTTTACTCGCTCCAATGGCCGCAATGCGAATAAAGAAGCCAGATTGTACTCAGCCTATTGTTTTGCCTGCGACAGCCAGTGCAAGGACATAATGGGCAGGACCTGTAAACCTATTGTTACCTTGGATAGGTGGATGCCCAAATTGGTGTGATAACTTTTCGAGTTCATCAGGGCATCCGTCTTTTAATTATTTTGTCACTATCTCCGGCCCCATCACGGCGTTTGGCAACACGGTCGAAATCCACGGTATGTAAGTGACCATGATCAAGAACACGAACATTATTGCCAAAAACGGCAATGATGCACGAACGACACCCATCATCGACATATTCGCAACCCCCGCCGTGACGAATAAGTTCAATCCAACCGGAGGCGTAATCATGCCGATTTCCATATTTACCACCATGATGATGCCTAGATGAATAGGGTCGATCCCAAGTTCCATAGCAATTGGAAAAACCAGCGGCGCAACAATAACCAGTAGCCCACTCGGCTCCATGAATTGGCCGCCTATCAGCAGGATAACATTGACGACGATCAAAAACATGATCGGGCCAAAACCATAGGCAAGCATGGCCTCGGTTATCATTTGCGGGATCTGTTCATCGGTAATGACGTGTTTCAAAATAAGCGCGTTGGCGATCACAAACATAAGAGTGATGATCAGCTTACCCGCATCGCGTAATGTATTGAGAGTATCTTCGTGCCAAAGAGCTGATATCAATACCTGCGGTCTGGTCAGGATCGATCCACCCTCTGCCAGAGGCCCCATGTCGCGATAAACGAAAGTTGCTACAAGGAATGCGTAAACTGATGCAACGGCGGCTGCTTCTGTTGGTGTAAAGATCGCGCCGGTAACTCCGGGAATTCCGTAGATACCAACCATGATGATCACGATCAGCATAAGTCCCCATACCGCATCTTTAAAACTAACCCATATTTCACCTATGCCTTTGAACTCTCCCGTCGGCATATTTTTGATCCGGGCCATGATATAAATACCGATCATCAACATGGTACCTGCGAGAAGGCCCGGAATAACGCCGGCTAAAAACATTCGCCCGACGGAAACTTCCACTGCAGCGGCATAGACCACCATGACAATTGAAGGGGGTATCAAAATGCCTAACGTTCCGGCATTTGCAATCACACCGGCAGCAAACTCCTTGGTATAACCAACTTCCCGCATCGCTGCGATAACGATGGACCCAATAGCAACAACTGTCGCTGGGGAAGAGCCGGAAAGTGCTGCAAAGATCATGCAGGCCAATACCCCGGCGATCGCCAGACCACCGCGAAAATGCCCAACAAGCGCAATCGAAAAACGTATGATCCGCTTTGCCACCCCACCAGTGGACATGAAGCTGGAGGCAAGAACGAAGAACGGGATTGCCAAAAGAGTTGAATGGCCTTCAAAAGCTTCGAACAGTGTTTGGGCGACTGAGGCTAGCGAACCGTCAGAGAAAATAAGCAAAAACATGATTGACGAAAAGCCAAGCGAGACGGCAATTGGTACACCCACCAACATCAAGCCAATGACCATGGTGAAGAGAATGAGCACTTCCATTAATCTTGCTCCTTCATCTTGGCAGCAGCTTCTGCTACCTCGTCTTCAGCTTCGTGACTGACAATCAGCATGTGTTGTTCGTTTCTCCAGACACGCAATCCTGCCTGAATAAAACGAAACAACAGCAGTGCCATTGAGATTGGCAACACGATATACGGCACGAGCTTTGGCAGTTTTTCGTAAGTTTCGCCGTCGTTGAACACATCTTCCAACCAGCGCATAAAGAACGGTACGGGGATATCTTGTGTCTCGTACCAACCTCGACCACGAAAATTTTCAACAAAACCGGTGGGGAACCATCGACCGCTTGTCGGTGGCAGATTGGCGTAGGGAGCCCAGTAGTCCCAAGCCCCTTTTAACAGCAAGAAAGAATAGGTCAGGCACACGACGATAACGAAGAGGTTCATTCTACGTTTGCCCTGCGGAGACAGCATATTTACAATGACGTCTACGCCCAAATGCAGGTTTTTCTTCACAGCATAACCAGCCCCCAGTAGCACAAGCCATGCAAAAAGAAACACGGTCAATTCCAGCGCGTAGAAAATGTTGGAATTAAACCCGTAGCGTGCTGTAACGTTGGCAAATGTCATCAATGTCATGATGCCAAGAATTACAGCTATCGTTGTTTCCTCAATCCGGTCCATCCGGCTATTTGTCTGATTGAACTTGGCCATCTTTTTCCTCCCCAGGATAAGCCAGATGCCGATGGTTAGACCGGCACCTGAAACCAACATCTAATCTCGATAGAGATCAGTTGACCATTTGGTTGATTTTTTGTGCGGCATCGATGTTTTCCTGACCGACGTCACTGGCAAATTTATCCCAAACCGGTTTCATCACATCAACCCACGCCTGACGCTGCGCTGCATCTAGCATTCGCACGGTTCCGCCAGCATCAATGACCGATTTTTTTGCGGCCTCGTTAACAGCTGTGGATTCCTTATTACGGGTTGCAGACACTTCGGACACAATCGCTAAGAGTTGTTCGCGAACATCCTTAGGCAGACCGTCGAGCCAATCCACTGACGTGACTAATAGATAGTCGATGATGCCATGGTCGGTTTGTGTGATTCCATCCTGAACTTCAAAGAACTTTTTGCCATAGATATTTGACCAGGTGTTTTCCTGACCGTCGACAACACCTTGTTGCAGCGCGCCGTAAACTTCAGAAAAAGCCATCTTTTGTGGGCTACCACCAATCGCTTCCATCTGAGCCACCAGAACGTCTGAAGATTGCACACGGAATTTCAACCCGTTTGCATCTGTGGGTGCAATCAAAGGTTTGTTGGCTGACATTTGTTTCATGCCATTGTGCCAATATGCAAGCCCCTGCAGACCACGCTTCTGCATACTACTAAGCATGGCTTGGCCAGAATCAGATGCCTGAAAAGCTTCAACCGCATTGATGTCTTTAAACATGAATGGCAGGTCAAAAATACGAAACTTCTTGGTGAACTTTTCAAACTTCGAAAGTGAAGGTGCTGCCAATTGGATATCGCCCTGCAACACTGCTTCGAGTACTTTGTTGTCATTATAGAGCGTGGAGTTCGGGAAGACCTCCATGCACATTTTTCCGTTCATTTCTTCATTTACGCGTTTTGCCAACAGTGTGGCGGCAATCCCTTTCGGGTGTTTGTCCGTATTGGTAACGTGACTGAATTTGACTACAATCTCGCCATCATCGCAATTTGCCATAGCAGTTGTTGGCAAAGCTACGAGCGCCGCAACGCATGCGGCCTTTAGAAGGTATTTCATAGGTTTTCTCCCTTTGTGCGGCATCCTCTTGCGCCGTGTTCATTTAGGAAAAACGGGTAGAAGACTTAACTCAACCCATTAATTTGACTTTTTTTTAACTTATTAAAAACAAAGGCGTACAAAAACAACCAACGCCTCCAGAAAGAAAAATCCGAAAAACCGGACAAACCTCTTGCCTTGAACGATGCAAAAAACCTATACAGAAACTTCCTGAAATAGGATTGCAGCTTCATTGTTACGATACCCTCTTATCAGCTTTGGCATCTATGCAGTTCTGTCCATGTGCGTTGCTGTATGGGCCTATTACGATGCATTTGAGTCGTCGCTATCGAGTGACCGCACGGCTGGTCAAGTGCGGCTTTCCGAGGCAAGTAGCCGTTTGCGCGGACAACTTGGCGTATATCGTGCGCTGGCAAATATCACTGCCAAGACCCCAAAAATGGCACTTGCTCTTGCCCCCACAATGAAGGCAAAAGTTGAAACTGATCTGTCTTTGCTGAGCCTAACCTACGGGGCGTGGGATATTGATTTAACCGATCCTGACGGACTAGTGGTGGCGTCTTCGTCACCGCGCCACGCTGCTTATGTTTATTCTCAAAATCTGGTTAGTGCTGCAATCAATGGACGGCTTGGATATGCCATTGAAATTGAAGGCGGTCAGCGCTTGATCCGCTTCAGTCGTGGCGTAGTGCGGCAAGATTCTAAAACAATCGGAACAACTATAGTGTCGGCGAATTTGGCAGCGCTGGAATTCGAGTGGCCTGTGACCCCTGAGCCTTTGGTTTTCTTTAATGATGAAGGCTTGTCTATATCTGCCAATCGCCCGGGATTGTTGCTCTTAACAAATTTGGGAAATTCTGAAAGCGCCAATTTTCCACTTCAAGGACCGCGTAAAGTTGCAGGCACAACCCTTTGGACTTTCGCTCCGCCCGAAAGGGTTATCAGTGAGGTGCAGACACTGAGTGCTGATATCCCACAACTCCAAATGACCGCACAGATTATATTGGATACGAGTGAGGCCAGAGCTTCTGCTCTGCTTCGAACAGGGTTGGCGTTAGCACTCATGGCGGCGATTGGGCTGATGGGGGCAATTTTTGTGCAGCAGCGGCGCAGGCTAGCATTGGAAGCTCGCCACTCCGCAACACTGGAACAAAGGGTTGAAGAAAGAACCGGTGAGTTGAAAGCTGCTCAGGATGAATTGGTTGAAGCATCCAACCTTGCAGCCCTTGGTCGTTTGTCCGCGGGGTTGAGCCACGAACTAAACCAGCCACTCGCTGCTATTTTGAATTTTGCAGAAAATGGTCGACGGTTGCTTGACCGAGCGCGGACATCCGATGCCGCTGAAAACCTGTCTCAAATTGCAGATCAGACCCGACGGATAACCCGCATCATCCGCAATCTGCGAGCCTTTGCCCGACAAGAACACAGACCCTCCGAGCGGATAGACCTTGTTGAGGTTACAAAAAAAGCGCTGGAGATCATGCAATCCGAAATTATGTCTGCTGGCGTGACATTGAATAGTGACATACCAGATCGCAGCATCTTTGTCATGGCCGGGAATGTGCGACTGGAGCAAGTTGTATTAAACCTCGTGTCGAATGCTATCGACGCCATGCTAAATTCTGATCAAAAAACACTTTCCATCATGCTTAAAGAGCTGGACGGTCAGGCGATGATATCAATGCAGGATACAGGGTCTGGCATTAAAGACCCGGAACGTGTCTTTGAACCGTTTTATACAACCAAAGAATTGGGCTCGTCCAAAGGACTGGGCATGGGGCTCGCATTGTCCTTTGGCCTTGTTTCAAGTTTTGGCGGTCAACTGAGTTGCCGTAATCTATCTCAAGGCGCCGAATTCACTATGACCCTGCCAATCTTGCCGGAGCGACAATGACACGCAAAGTATTGATCATTGAAGACGACGCAGCATTGCGTGCCTCGATTGTGCAAACGTTGGAACTTGAAGATTTGGAACCAATTCCAACCAATGGATTCACTCAGGCCCGTCGGTCAATTCGTTCGAATTTCAAAGGTGTGATTTTGTCGGATATTAAGATGCCAAATCATGATGGTTTCGACGTTTTGCGTTTTGCCCAAGCCCGCGACCCCGATCTTCCCGTAGTTTTGCTCACCGGGTATTCAGACGTTCCCACCGCAATGCGTGCGATCAAGGAAGGCGCCTATGACTATCTGGAAAAACCTTGCGATCCGGATCGGCTAGTCGATACGCTGCGCCGAGCATTGGATCACCGTAAACTTGTAATAGAAAATCGGGCATACCGGCATGAACTGGATACAAGGCAATCCGAGACCCAAAGTGGCACATTGGCAGAACAACTGGAAGACAGCGAACGGCTGATCATAGAGAGCGCACTTAGTGAGGAGAATGGCAAAGTAAGTAAAGCTGCAAAACGCTTAGGCATTCCGCGCAACACGCTATACGACCGTATGGCCCGATTGCGCCTCGTCGCCAAATCCTTTCGCGCGAGAGACGATGACAACTGATATCCAGAATATGGATCAATCATCATACGACTGACAGCTTCGAAGCAGATGAATTCAAAACTTTGACTAATTGTATTCCATTGAAGACAATCAATTTGGGGCCGTCAAATTTGGATGCTGGTCACTTTGTCATGCGCTCAATACAGAGTGACGATATCTGCGTGCAAGGGCGTGACTTGAAGCTGAACGATTGGTTGAAAGATGAACAACTTCACTTTGAAATTGATATTAAGGCACCCTCCAAATTTTCGTATTTTATCGTTTTCATCAATCGGAGCGAACGTCTGCAGTGTGTGTCCGATTCCACACCAATCTTTAACGCGCTGGCTGATGGCCTTG
>JASFYT010000093.1:0-36157 GCA_045047085.1 Rhizobiaceae bacterium
CAAGCCACGCCAACTATCTGAAAAGCAAATCTGGTCAACAATTGAAGACTTTGCAAGATCAGCTGAGTTGGCACGCAAATGTGGTTATGCCGGTGTCGAGATTATGGGATCGGAAGGATACCTGATCAACCAGTTCCTTGCTATTCGCACCAATCAAAGGGACGATGTATTTGGTGGTTCAGCACAAAATCGTATGCGATTTGCCCTTGAAGTTGTGCGTGCGGTCAGGCGTTCTGCGGGCAAAGATTTTCCACTGATATTCCGCATCAGCGCGTTGGAGCTTGTTGAAGGTGGTATGTCGCAGAATGAAATTTTGCAGCTCGCTAAATTGCTGGAAAATGAGGGCGTTGATTGTCTCAACACAGGAATTGGCTGGCATGAATCGCGCGTGCCGACGGTAAGTTATGTTACACCTCGCGCAGCATTTGCAAGGCATGCATCAGCTATTTGAAGGGTGGTTGATATTCCTGTTGCCGCTTCCAACCGAATTTATGATCCAGTCGAAGCGGAGCGCATTATTAGAGATGGTGAAGCCGACATGGTCTCAATGGCGCGGCAAATGTTGGCAGATCCGGCCTTCGCGAATAAATGTGCCGAGGGTAGGTCAGAAACCATCAATACCTGTATTGCCTGCAATCAGGCGTGTCTTGATAGGGTTTTCATTGGAGAGGTTCCTTCCTGCCTGGTAAATCCTCGGGCACTTCGTGAAATTGAATATTTTGGTAGCAAAGCTGCCACGTGTCTCAAAGTAGCGGTTGTTGGCGCTGGTGCCGCCGGACTTACAATGGCCGCTGAAGCGGCAAAGCGTGGGCACAAAGTTACCTTGTTTGAGCAAAGCACTCGATTGGGCGGGCTGCTAAATCTTGCCAGCCGGATACCTGACAAAACGGAATTCGGAGAACTGCTGCGCTATCTGAAAACTCGTATTGCCAATCACGGCGTTGTTGTTCAACTCAATGCCAGCCCAATGCCAAAAGAACTGGCTGAATTCGATGAGGTCATTATCGCAACCGGTGTTAGGCCGCGCCTTCCCAACATTGACGGTATTGATCATCCAAATGTGGTTTTTTACAATGAAATTCTTTCTGGGAAAAAATCAACAGGCAAACATGTCGCTGTCATCGGTAGCGGTGGCATCGGGTTCGATGTATCAGAGTTCCTGATTTTTGATGGCCCGCGAAAACCCGAATTCGACGCTTTTGCCCGCGAGTTTGGAATGAGCAAAAATCCGGATGTTTCTGGAAGCCTGGCAACAAAAATATTATCCGGCATAAAGCCTGCCTGCGCAGTAACAATGTTGCAGCGTTCCAGCGGCAAATCCGGGAACAAACTCTCACTAACAAGCCGCTGGATCAAGCGGCAACGCCTTCACAATGCCGGTGTAAAAATGCTGTCCGGCGTGACTTACAGGGCAATAAATAACGACGGGCTCCATGTGGAAATTGTCGGCGAGGCCCGGCTGATTGAAGCCGATACCATCGTCATTTGTGCCGGGCAGGTTTCCAACTCCGACCTGGCAAAAGCACTTGATGTCGAAAATATTTCTTACCGGTTGATCGGCGATGCCCGGCAAGCAGGGGAGCTCGATGCCATGCGGGCAATTGAGGATGCCACGCGATTGGCCATGGATTTTTAGTCAGGAAAATATGTAATGAAATCTCATCAGGGACGCTCAGTCGTACTGACTAAAGAACGCATTAACGAGATGAACGCCGTTGGTGCCTGGGATGATAAAATTCTGATTGACCACTTTGATGAATGGGTAAAAACTGAACCGGATCGCACTGCAATAATCTCCTATTTTTCTGAACGTGATGAAAAGATTTCGGTAAGCTTTGCAGAACTCAGCCAGTTATCAAAATCCATTGCTGCCAATTTTACCAGACTGGGAATAGGTTTGGGAGACATTGTTTCCTTCCAGTTGAACAATCGCTGGGAGTTTTATGCAATCTCACTGGCCTGTGTCAGAGTGGGGGCAGTGACAAACCCGTTGATGCCGGTTTTGCGGGAAAAAGAACTGAGCTATATGCTTGAACTATCCCGGTCCAGGATATTCATCGTTCCCAAAAGGTTCAAGCGGTTTGATTTCAAGGCAATGGCGTTGCGACTGCGTGAGGAATTGCCAACGCTTGAATACGTCTTTGTGCTGGATGATGATGACTCGGAAACCGGCTTTGGTTGTCTCACAGGTGAAGCAGACTTTATCCAGCCACCACCACCGCATGCAAATGAAATCATGCAACTGTTGTTCACATCCGGCACAACTGGCGAACCAAAAGGTTCAATGCATACAGCGAATACGCTTTTTGCCAATGTTCGTCAGTTCGTGGAACGGATAGAATTGACCGGTGACGATGTTGTTTTATGCCCAACACCGTTAGCCCATCAGCTTGGTTATTTGTTTGGCCTGTTGCTACCAGTGTTCACCGGTGCCACGGTTATCTATCAGGATATCTGGAATGCAGACACGGCCGCCGATTTGATTGAGCAGGACAAAGCGACCGTTTGCGTTGGCGCGACACCGTTTCTGGCCGATCTGGCAAATCTTGAGAAAATATCTGAATGTGATCTGAGCAGATTTCGGTTGTTTGTATCCGGCGGCGCACCAATCCCGCCGGCCCTTGTGCGGAGCGCCAAGGCAAAACTGGATGCCGAAATTATTCCGGTGTGGGGTATGACGGAAGTTCTTGTTGTGACCCTTGTTAAACTTGGTGATCCGGAAGCAAAAATATTTGGCACCGATGGCGTCGCCGTCGACCATGTGGCGGTTAGAATAGTCGATGACAACGGCAATCAATTGCCCTGTGGCCGGGAAGGGCGATTGGAAGCCAGCGGGGCAAGCATTTGCGTGGGTTACCTTAAACGGCCCGAACTTTACAAAATTGCCGATGAAATATGGTTCGATACGGGCGATTTGGCCCGGATGGACGAGGATGGGTATATTCGCATAACCGGTCGCTCAAAAGATATCATCATCCGGGGCGGTGAAAATATTCCGGTCATTGAGATTGAAAATGCTCTCTACCGCCATGGCAACCTGGCGCAGGTGGCAATTGTTGCGATGCCAGACCCCCGATTGGGGGAGCGGGCTTGTGCTTTTGTTGTGCTGAAAAAGGGAAAGGAATTCTCGATGGCGGAAATGTCCAGGTACCTGACTGAGCAACGTATCACAAAAGTCTACTACCCGGAACGACTGGAGATTGTTGATAAAATGCCGATGACAGCCACCGGAAAAATTCAGAAATTTGAACTTCGATCACGAGCAAAAAATTTCGGATTTGAAAAGCAGTAAGCGTAAAAACTATGTTTGAATCTTGCGTAAATTTGCTTGCAACTTATCCATGAATAACAGAAAATGCGTCATCTCTTCCGCAGTAAATGTGTCCAGTGCACAATTGTAGAAACTTGATAGTTTTGGAGCCAGGATATCCCAGGTGTTCCAGCCTTTTTTGGTAAGCTGTACAAGTCTGGCTCGCCCGTCATTTGGATTGATGACTCGCTGCGTGATCGATTGTTTTTCCAGCCTGTCCAACAATCCGGTAAGATTTTGTCGAGTGACTTGCAGGAATTCAGATAATTCACCAACCCCCATTCCCTCTTCAAATCCAGGTCGCGATAGCGCACCAATGACCGACCACTGCTGGGTTGTCAGGTTCATGTCAAGTGTCCAGTTTGTCCCGACAGTATGAAGTACATTGGTTGTTTTGAACAACCGGAAAAGAAGTCTGTTGCTCAGGTGAAATATTTCACCTTCCTTGGGTCGGTTTGTAGATGGTTTGGAGTTCGATACTTGCAATTTACGCATAATCACCTTCTGAATTTCAAATTGTGCACGGAACCTACAACTCTCTATGAAACTGCGCAACGTTTGCTAAACACAGCCATTTGTAGTTTGGCGGAATTGCAGGAATTGGTATGAGTATATTATTATGCAAAGATATTGACATAAAAAACTTTGCTTTTAAAGTCATTCCAGATCATTAAGTTTGTGCGGATATTTTCCACAAGCCCAATGCCTATCCGTTACCAATTATTCCATGACACAATTGATAATAAGAGATCGAGTATGGATGTACATGAAGCAATAATTTCGCGCCGCTCAGTCAGGCGCTTCCTTCCAGATCCTGTTCCCCAAAAAAAACTGCGTAAAATTCTTGCCGGGGCAGGTCAAGCGCCAAGTGGTCATAATATACAACCCTGGAAAGTCTACGCTGTTTCCGGGGAAACCAAAGACAGAATTTCGAGCGCCGTACTAAATGCCCTGGACAACGATCCACCGGAAAATCACCAGCCGGAATTTGATTACTACCCGACAGAGTGGGTTGAGCCCTATTTAACCCGCCGTCGAAAAGTGGGGTTTGGACTATATGAGGCTTTGGGAATCAAGCGGGAGGACAAGGCGGCCAGAGCATTGCAAATGCGAGAAAATTACACCTTTTTTGGTGCTCCCGTTGGAATATTTGTTACGTTTGACCGGCGACTGGCAACGGGGACGTTCATGGATATTGGCATGTTTCTGGAAAACATCTTTATCGGGGCACGCGGAGAAAATCTAGATACCTGCGGGCAGGCTTGCTTCAACTGGTTTCACAAAATCATACGCGCTGAACTCCCCATATCAGATAGTGAGTTGCTGGCTTGTGGGTTATCTATTGGGTATGCCGATCACAGTGCGCCGGAAAATCGGCTGGTTGCCGTAAAACTCAAAGTTGACGAGTTCGCCCAGTTTTTTGATTAGGATCAGTAAATTTTGGTTTGATTCCAAAATGACGGCATAAAGATGATGTGGGATTGTCTCCACGGAAAAGTTGCCGTGGTGACAGTTGTTCTCCCGGGGTTACCGGAAATGGTTCGCGTGTTCCGACATATCTACAGCGATGCGTTTAATGCACTTCGCGGACCGGACCGGAGCGGAAACAATGATCATGGAAAATCGGGGATAATAACTCAATTCTCACAAGTGGTATTGGTGCGTTTGGTGGCAAACCGTTCTGTCAGCCCGCATATTTTGCATGCGCTCGATTGAGTGTGCGTCGCAGCAATAAAAACTTCCTTTTACAGTCATTATTTTAGCGGCCCATGATGGCAAATTTGAACAAAGACAGGTTGACAAAATTACGGGTGATGGATAAAGTTCGATTATAGTACAATGTACGCATAACGAACAAATTGGAGGAACTTGTATTATGGAACAATCGAAAAGCCGTCCTCCAAAAACAAATTCTATGAAACGGAACAAGGGAGCAGCCAGCATCTCATTTGCAGGTTTCCCACGGCCGAAAAATTGAAATCATCTAGGGAGGTTTCCATGAGTAAAACAATCATCAAATCACTGGCGCTCGCCACCATCATTGGTGTTTCCAGCATGCTTTTGGGTGTCATGTCGTCAGCAGCTCAGGAAGTAACTTTGAAATTGCACCAATTTTTACCTGCGCAAGCCAATGTACCAAAACATATTCTTGATGTTTGGGCCGACAAGATAGAGAAAGATTCTAATGATCGCATCAAGATAGAGCGCTATCCTTCCATGCAACTCGGGGGCAAACCGCCAGAGCTGATGGACCAAGTTCTGGATGGCGTTGTAGACATCATCTGGACTGTTGTGGGTTATACTCCCGGTCGTTTTCCCCGTACTGAAGTCTTCGAATTGCCATTCATGATGACCAACGCGGAAGCGACTTCGCGTGCATTTTGGGAAATGTTTGAAAGGGATATGAAGGACAAAGAATTCAAGGACATGAAAGTTCTTGGTGGATGGGTCCATGGACCCGGCGCAATCCATTCTGCAACCCCGGTCAGCAGCGTTGCGGACATGAAAGGTTTAAAGGTTCGCGGTGCTTCGCGTACCGTCAATATGCTTCTTGAGGAACTTGGAGCAATACCCGTTGGAATGCCGGTTCCCGCCGTCCCCGAAGCACTGTCCAAAGGGGTCATCGATGCGACAACTATTCCATGGGAAGTGACGGCATCTCTCAAAGTGCCTGAACTGGTGAAAAACCACACCGAGTTTACTGGCAAAGCTCTCTATACGATCACTTTCGTACTAGCAATGAACAAGGCCAAATATGATAGTTTGCCCGACGACTTGAAAAAGGCAATCGATGATAACTCCGGCATGGAATTCTCAGCATTTGCCGGAAAGACCCAGGCAGCGGATGGGCCTTCAGGCCGTGAGTTAGCGTTAAAAGCAGGCAACAACATTATTACACTTAGCGCAGAAGAAAGCGCCAAATGGCGAGAGGTAGCACAACCGGTTTATGATAAATGGGCTGCCGATATGGATGCAAAAGGCTATGATGGAAAGGCGATGATCGCCGAGGCTGAAGCCTTGATTAAAAAATACACAGATGCACAGAAATAAGCTTGGTCGTCCATACCACAGGGTGGGTGCTCTTAGAGCACCCACCCTGTAATTTTAGGCCAGTGCATTCAATAACGATTTTTGAGTTTGCGATAGTTGCTCCGGTCTGCATCAGTTCAATTAATATTTGGAGAAACTTGCGATGAAACGTGGTCATGCCGTTAATTGGCTTGCACGGGCGCTGGCATTGATAGGCGGGTGTGTACTCCTGATCATCACACTTATTACCTGTGTATCGATCATTGGACGTGCGCTCATTTTTATTGGTCTGGGTCCGGTACCAGGTGATTTTGAACTGGTGGAGGCAGGGGTTGGGTTTGCTGTGTTTGCCTTTCTACCTTGGTGCCAAATCAACCGCGGGCATGCTTCTGTCGACATCTTCACCAACTTCCTGTCCAGCTCGATCAATCGTATGATTCATCTTGTTGCAGAAATTGTGATGGCCATTGCCATCATCATCATTGCCTTGCGGTTGTGGAGCGGCATGCTAACCAAAATTCGCTACACGGATACCACCTTCATCCTGCAATTTCCCATTTGGTGGGCCTATGCGGCCAGCTTGTTTGCTGCGGTGATTGCCTGTGTCGTTGCTATCTACATGGTGTTTGTACGGTGGCAGGAAGTCACCACCGGTAATTCTCATTTCAGTCAGAAAACAGGGGTTGAACATTGACCAATCTTGAAATCGGCATCTGGTCATTTCCGGCACTTCTTTTGCTTATATTCATGCGTATTCCAATTGGACTTTCTATGCTCGTTGCCGGGGTTGTTGGTGCATATCTGGTTGGTGACAGCTGGCTTCCGATTATGTCCAAGCTAAAAAATGAAACCTATTCAACATTCTCAAGTTATTCACTTACGATTATTCCGCTGTTCTTGCTAATGGGACAATTTGCCAAATTGGGTGGCATGTCGCAGGCGTTGTTCAAGGCTGCCGAAACATGGATCGGCCACAAACGAGGTGGTGTTGCCATGGCTGCGATTGGTGCGTGTGCAGGTTTTGGCGCAATTTGTGGATCATCGCTAGCCACAGCCGCAACCATGGGTCAGGTGGCATTGCCTGAGTTGCGCCGATATGGTTATTCCGGCACGCTCGCAACCGGCACACTTGCCGCAGGCGGCACACTTGGTATTCTGATCCCGCCGTCGTTTATTCTTGTCATTTATGCGATTCTGACTGAGCAAAACATTGCAAAACTATTTGTGGCGGCATTCGTACCAGGTATTCTGGCGGCAGTTGGCTACATGATTGCCATTGCAATTTACGTGCGTATATTCCCCAAATCGGTGGGAATGCGAAGCCGTGCTCCCTATTCAGAACGGTTCCGCACATTATTGGATGTGTGGCCGGTATTGGTGATCTTTCTTACAGTGGTCGGCGGAATTTATCTGGGATGGTTTACTCCGACCGAAGGGGCCGCAGTGGGGGCTGCCGGAACGGGTATCCTTGCTCTCGTCAATGGCGGATTGACTAAGCAAACCTTGATAGAATCAATTTTGGCAACTGCGTCATCGACTGCGATGATTTTCTTTATTGTTTTTGGTGCCAGCATTTACAATGGCTTTCTGGCCTTGAGCCGGGTTCCGGTTGAAGCGGCGGATTGGGTGGTGCAATTGGGATTAAGCCCTTGGGCAATACTCACCTTGATTCTCCTGATTTACCTGGTTTTAGGCAGCGTAATGGATTCCTTATCCATGATATTGCTCACCATTCCGATATTTTACCCCATCGTATCCAGTCTCGATTATGGTCTGACCGCGGAGGAATTTGCCATCTGGTTTGGTATATTGGTGTTGATTGTTGTGGAGGTCGGCCTCATCACTCCACCGGTTGGCATGAACTTGTTTGTCATTAATTCAATGGCAAAAGATACGCCACTCTCGGCAACTTATCGTGGCGTTGTGCCATTCATTGTCACTGATCTGGTTCGAACGGTCATCCTTGTGGGATTTCCTTCCATCACGCTGTTTTTAATGCGTTTACTTTATTAGGTGTGGTGCGCCGGTGGAGGCAATATAAGTTTGATCAAAGAGTTTTGGACAATGCGTCGGCATATTTCATAAGTGTCGGGTAAAATTTCTGTTTCATCTGATCTGCGGTTATCCTGGCACTTGATGCACTCATGCTCATCGCAGCAACAGTTTCACCATCTTGCCCCTTTACCGGCACTGCCATTGAAATCAATCCCTCTTCCAGTTCCTCGTCTGTGACTTCAACCTGGCTGACGCTCGTTTGGCGAATGCGGGCTGTTAAATCCCGTATGTTGATAATTGTTGATTTGGTGAGCGCCACCAGTTCGGTCTTCTCAAGATAGGTATTTAAATCTCCGTCAGGCAGGGACGCCAGAAGGATCCTTCCTGTCGCCGATGCATAGGCAGGTAAGCGTTGCCCGATATTCCCGGCACTTGAAACAATACGTTTTGTTTCTGAGCGTGCAATGAATACAGCATGTCCTTGTTCCAGAATCGCCAGTGAAATGGATTCCTGCAGATCGTCCCTTGCACGATCAAGATGTATTTGCGCCAGTTGCGGCAGGGTGGCCGAATCATAATAAGCTGCACCCAAACGGAGCATGCGTGGAGTGGGATGGAATTGGGAACCGTTTCTGATCAGGTAGCCCAGATCGGCAAGCGTCAACAGGCATCTGCGTGCGCTGGCGCGCGAGATTCCAGCCACTTGTGCAGCATCTGTCACTGTCAGGCATTCGCGAGTTTCGCCAAAGGATTCAATTATTGCTAACCCTTTGGCCAAGCCTGCCATACCCTCTGGTGCCCTGGCTACGGGTTTAATTTGGTTTTCTATTTCACTGTCCTTTATTTGCGTGATATCCCGCGACGGGAGTCGTAACTCGACAATAAATGAGCAAATTGCGCGCCCTTCCATACTATTACTGAGGTTGTCGTGTGATGCAAATTCGCTAAGACAACTACCTTCAAATGAGCTTGACATAAATTCTTAGTAAAGTTATTGTTTGTACGTATAACGAATAATGTACGTATAACGAACAAAATTAGGAATTAAAGGTGATCAATAAACCGCAACCAAGTCTGGCAAATCAACTCGATTGGCCTGAACAATACGGAGCGTCTCGCGTGCCATATTGGATATTTCAGCAGCAAGAAGTGCTGGAAGCAGAAAAAGAAAAACTGTTTCACGGCCCCGTCTGGAACTATCTTTGTCTTGAAGTTGAGCTCGAAGCTGCCGGTGATTTTGTGGCGGTTGATGTTGGCGAGACACCGGTCATTGTGACACGAGATAATGATGGTGGGCTTTATGCGTTTGAAAATCGCTGTGCTCACCGGGGTTCACTGCTGGCACTTGAAGATCGCGGCAATGTCAAAGACTTTACCTGTGTGTATCATGCCTGGACCCATAGTCTGCAAGGTGACCTGGTGGGTGTTGCCTTTAAGGATGGCATCAAGGGACGCGGTGGTATTGCTAAAGATTTCGACATGGCAAAACAGGGGCCAAGAAAGCTTCGCGTCAGCACAGTTGCAGGGCTAGTTTTTGGCAGTTTTGACGATGATGTTGACGATATTGAAGACTATCTTGGCGAAGAAGTTCTTGGCAGAATTGAGCGGGTTTTGGGAGGACGTAAACCGGTTATTCTGGGACGGTTTACCCAAATATTGCCAAACAATTGGAAGCTGTATGTTGAAAACACCAAGGATAGTTATCACGCCAGTATTCTTCATACGTTTTTCACAACGTTTGAACTTAACCGATTGTCGCAAGAGGGTGGAATAATTGTCAACGAGACCGGCGGCTGCCACGTCAGCTATTCCTGTGTGGACAGTGATTCCAAATTGGATACGGAAAAACAAAATGTTTATTCAGAACAAAATATCAGGTCAGATTCTGATCTAAGTTTGTCCGACACCTCACTTCTGGAAAATTTCAAAGAATATGATGATGACATAACCCTGCAAATTCTTTCGGTATTTCCAAATTTTGTCCTCCAGCAAATTCAGAATTCGGTCGCCATCCGCTCTGTGTTGCCGCGCGGTACAGATAGCATGCACTTGAAGTGGACGTATATCGGTTTCGAGGGTGATACCCCCGAACAACGAAAAATCCGATTGAAATTGTCCAATCTGATCGGTCCGGCTGGTTATGTCTCGATGGAGGATGGCTGTATTGGCGGGTTTGTTCAACGAGGAACAATTGGCGCGTCAACTGACAGTTCAGTTTTGGCGATGGGAGGGTATTCGATCGAATCTGGAGATGATCGAATTACCGAGGCTGCAATTCGTGGGTTTTGGACTGAATACCGCAAGAGGATGGGCCTATGAGCGACCCAGTCAACTTGAGAGAGATGTCATCACTGATTGGGCTAATAAGCATGGTTCAGGCACGATACGCCAATGCAATTGACGATGGCAATAGCAAAAACTGGCCGGATTTTTTTGTTGATGACTGCTTCTACCAAATAACTACTGCAGACAATTATGCCCAGAAACTTGAGGCGGGCTTGATGTGGATGGATAGCAAAGCTATGCTCCGCGATCGTGTTTTGTCACTATTGGAAGCAAACGTATATGAGCGTCACTCCTACCGCCATATGCTTGGTCAACCGTATATTTCGAACGTGGATGATGATGAACTGGAATCTGAAACATCATTCATGGTTGCCAGGATTACTCGTGAAGGGCCAACGGATCTATTCGCCACAGGGCGCTATATTGATCGATACCGAATTTTGGAAGACGACGCAAAACTGATCAAAAGAATAGTGGTCCTTGATAGCGGTTATATCGATACGCTGCTTGGATTTCCATTGTGATCGAATCAAGACGGGCCCCGGTTTTGCTAACTGTTGGAGATCCCAACGGTATTGGTCCAGAGATAGCGGTGAAAGCCGCGATCTCGTTGTTCGACAATAAGGAACTGCGACCTGTAATTATTGGAGAACGCTATCTGGTCGAACCGTTTGCAAGACAGGCCGGATTTGGCATAGAAGTTCAAAAAAAAAATTGGGGTGAATGTGGAAAAAGTATTGATCTCCTGACGGTGGATCATATGGCTCCTACAGATTTTTCGCCGGGAACAGTTAGCGCAGCAGCCGGCAAAGCAACAGTAGCCTATGTACAAACAGCGCTGGAGCAGTTGCAAGAAAATTTCGGTCGGGCAATCGTTGGCTGCCCCCATTGCGAAATTGCCGTAAACAGTTCAGGACGTAATTTTTCAGGCTATCCCAGCCTTCTTTCTGAACTTCTTGATATCGGCCCTGATAATGTTTTTTTAATGCTGATTGGCGGTGGGCTTAGAATAGTCCATGCCACATTGCATGAAAGTGTCAGTAGTTCGCTTAGCCGTTTGTCCCCGGAGCTGATCGAAAAAGCGGCTGTTGCCGCTGACCGTGCCTTGCGAAATTTAGGTATTGAAAAACCAAAGATAGGCTTATTTGGGATTAATCCTCATGCCGGGGAAAATGGTCTGTTTGGCAGCGAAGACAACCTGATAAGTGTCCCGGCTGCATCACTTATTCGAGCGCGTGGAATTGATATTTGCGGTCCGCAAGGTGCTGACACGATGCTCGCCCGAAACGATATTGATGTCTTTGTTGCAATGTACCACGATCAAGGTCACATTCCCGTCAAGTTATTGGCAGGCCGCAATGCATCTGCTTTGACGATAGGCGGTGGTATCATGTTTTCCAGTGTAGGCCACGGCGCAGCGTTTGATATTGCCGGACAAAACATTGCTGATCCGGAAGCCGTGATCCGGGCTATCCACCTGGTTGGGGGTGTTGGATGACATACATTATCTCTATAGCCGACGAAGATATTTCATTTGAATGTGAGGAAAATGAAACGGTACTCGATGCGGCGGAGCGTGCTGGATATACCATACCATATTCGTGCCGAAAAGGTGTCTGCGCATCATGCGAAGGCGGGATTAGTTCCGGTGAAGCGATGGTGCGGGGCCATGGGCTTTGTAATACGCCAACAAACGGAATTTTGCTTTGCCAGGTGCGACCACTCAGCAACCTGAAAATCGTGCCGACACGAATACGAAAATCCGATCCGGTCTCCAGTAGGATGCACAATGCAATGGTTCACAAGATTGAGAGGCCAACGGGCGACGTTGTGATCGTTCATTTACGACTTCCAATTGGGACAAGGGCGGTGTTTCGTCCTGGTCAGTATTTGCGCGTACTCATGCCAGATGGTGACAGTCGCAACTATTCGATTGCAAATTCACCACATAAAAATGACAAGGTCGAGTTGCATATTCGGCACGTGTCTGGTGGGAAGTTCTCTCAATCTGTTCTGGCAAGCCTGGGAAAAGGAGATATCCTCAAACTGGAGCTACCTTTTGGGGAATTCACATTGAGCGATAATGATAGCCAGGTCGCCATACTAGTTGCAACCGGTACCGGATTTGCACCTATTAAATCAATTATCGAACATCAGATTCATCAAGGCAATTCGCGTGCTGTCCATCTTTATTGGGGTGCCGACACCGAAGCTGGCATTTATACGCAGTCAGTGCCCGAGAAATGGGCTGCAAAATACCCCTGGTTTCGGTTCACACCGGTACTCTCAGGTTCTTGCGAGAAATGGGCCGGCCGCAGGGGATGGGTGCACAATGCCATTCAAAAAGATTACCCTGACATGTCAGGATTGGAAGTTTATGCCTGTGGTGCACCAGTAATGATTGATGCGGCCCGCAAGGATTTTGTCGCGCTGGCGGGACTCAAAAGGGAAGCCTTTTATTGTGACGCCTTTGTACCTTCAGGCGATCTGGTCGATGCGACGGAACCAATAAAAGTTTCGGTGATATAAGCCACTTTTGGCGGGTTTTCTATTCCTGAATTTCAACCGTCCATCAATCAATTCACTGGGAGACAATAATGAATTTAGAAAAGAAAGTTGCTATCGTAACCGGGGGTGCCAGTGGCATCGGCCTTGCATTCACGCGCGCATTGGTTGGCGCAGGCTATTCAGTGGTAATTGCGGATACACACGATGCTGATAAATCAGCAAAAATGCTGGGAGACGAGGGATTTGATGTTGCTGGTGTTGATGCAGATGTTACCAGCGTTGACGATACCAACAAGATGGTGGCACACGCCGTCGATAAATTCGGCGGACTGGATTTGCTTGTCAACAATGCCGGTATATTTACTTCGCTGACATTGAAACCGTTTGACCAGATTGATCCGGCCGAATGGATGAAAGTCATGGAGGTTAATACTCTGGGTCCGTTTCTTTGCGCCCGAGCGGCACTACCAGCATTGCGGGAACGAGGTGGTGGCAGAATTGTGAATATTGCGTCAACTTCGCAGCTAAAGGGAGCTCCATACATGCTGCACTACACGTCAAGCAAAGGGGCTGTAATATCGTTTACCAGGTCGCTTGCTCGCGAGTTAGGAAACGAGAATATCACCGTGAATGCCATCGCGCCCGGATTTACTCTGAGCGATGGCGTGCTCGCGACTGGAATGGAAGAGAAGATGGGTGAGGTTGTTAGAAGAACCAGCCGTTCGATACAGCGCGATCAGGTTCCCGATGACTTAATTGGCGCATTACTGTTTTTCGCAAGTGACGCTTCATCATTTATAACAGGGCAAACCCTGGCCGTTGACGGTGGGAGCGTTTTCTTGTGAACGATTTAGCAATAGAAAGGTATGCGCCCTTATCAATGTATATCAACGGTCGTTTCATCGGTGAAAATGAGCGAGAAGGTGAATCTGTAATCAACCCTGCCAACGGAAATGTACTTGGATTATTACCTCATGCAACGAACGAAGATCTCGATCTGGCACTGAGTTCCGCAGCGCAGGCGTTCGAAAAGTGGCGCTGGAGTTCACCACTTGAGCGTAGCCGTGTTCTCAGGTGTGCTGCTGAATTGATTCGTCAACGGGCTGATCAAATTGCACGCGATCTTACACGAGATCAAGGCAAACCCTTTGCTGAGGCAAGGCACGAAGTTTTTTATGCCGCCGATCACGCTGAATGGCATGCGGAAGAATGCCGTCGTTTGTACGGGAAAGTTATCCCGCCACGTAAACCCCATGTTCGGCAAACCGTAATTCGTCAACCTGTTGGTGTTTGTGCGTCTTTCACTCCGTGGAACTTTCCGTTTAACCAGGCGTTACGCAAAATTTCTGCAGCACTTGGGTCCGGATGCACGGTAGTGCTGAAAGCATCTGAAGATGCACCAAGCGCAGTTGTGGCTCTTGCCAAGATATTTCACGATGCAGAACTGCCACCTGGGTGTTTAAATGTCGTGTGGGGAGTTCCCTCAAAAATATCGGATTATCTGATCCGCTCTTCGATCGTAAAAAAGGTTTCCTTTACTGGATCAATTCCAGTGGGCAAGCAAATTGCTGCACTGGCCGGGGCGCATATGAAGCGTATTACCATGGAGCTTGGTGGTCACGCTCCTGCATTGGTATTTGGTGATGCTGACATCAAACGTGCTGCGTCCATGCTTGCACAGTTCAAAGCGCTCAATGCCGGTCAGGTTTGCATGGCTCCAAGCCGATTTTTTGTGCATGAAAGTGTAGTTGAAGAATTCACAGAACGTTTCAAAGATGCGTTTTCTGCGCATGTGCTTGGCGATGGAATGGATAAAGCTACAACCATGGGGCCACTTGCACACAAGCGTCGGGTATCTGCTATGGAAGCGTTTGTAACTGATGCATGTGAGAATGGTGGAAAATTGCTGACCGGTGGGACACCGCTCACGAGATCTGGAAATTTCTTCCCACCCACAGTTCTTGTGAATGTTCCAGACAACTCACGCATTATGCTTGAGGAACCATTTGGACCGGTAGCTCCAATTACGTCATTTAAAGATACTGGCGAAGTTATAAAGCGCGCAAATTCACTGCCATACGGTCTTGCATCCTATGTATTTACCAAATCTCTCGAGATCTCACATCGCACGTCAATTCAGCTTGAAGCGGGCATGGTGACTATCAATCACTTTGGTATGGCTCTTCCGGAAACCCCGTTGGGAGGGGTGAAAGATAGTGGATTGGGAAGCGAGGGAGGCAGTGAAACATTTGATGCCTATATGACCACCAAGTTTATCTCCGAGGCAACGTCATAGAAATTTAACGCTGATCGCCTGGGTTGTGCTCCTGTGTCGGACACAAGTGGCGTTCGTATTAAAATGTGTTGAATGAACAATGAAGCCCATTCAAACACATTTTAACCTGTCTTTATTGTTCCGGCTCTGTTTCAGAATTTTTATTCAAGCAGATTCATATCAAATTGCGAGCGCTTTTAATACTTTCTCAGGTGTGATCGGCAGGGATCTGACACGGGCGCCGGAGGCTCGGAAGATTGCATTGGCAATTGCAGGAGCTACAACTGTAGTTGCCGGTTCACCACAACCTGTCGGATAGTATTTTGTCGGAATCAGTTCTATGTCGAGTTCTGGCAAATCATTCATTCTCGCAGGAAAATAACTGTCGAAGTTATCCGGCTGAATAGCTCCATTTTCAAATGCGCATTCTTCCAATAGAGCAATTGACAGACCCCACATGGCCGAACCTTCGATCTGTGCCCTGACACCGTTGGGATTGATAGCCGTTCCCAAAACCATTGCAAGCGTCAGTTTGTTGACCTTAAATGTTCCATCTTTCACATTGACCGATACATTTGCGGCACAGGCAGTCCATGTGGCAGAATTGCGTTCCTGGCTGGAAACGCATACCAGGCCCATGGCTGTACCGTTGGGTTGAGTGTTGCCATAACCAGCGCGCCCGGCGACGTTTTTAAGCACGGTAGCAAGTCGCAACGCGCCATTTTCGGTTGGCCCTGAGCCAGCGTTTTTACCTGTGCCATCCAGCAACTTCAAGCGTAACTCCAGGGGATCGATGCCAAGTTTGGCGGCAATTTCGTCGACAAAGCTCTCACCCGCCCAGAATTGCCAACCGGGTCCGACGGACCGCAAATGACCTGACGGGGTTGCCGCTTGCGCCAGTGTATTCAGGGAAAGCAATACCTTTTGATTGGGGATTGTGTACCAGTGATCGGCACCATTGACCGCAAATGCGTCCAGTTTCTTTTCTTCATCACCCGTTAGATCTTTAGCAAGAAATGCTGGTGCCTGGCGCGCTGAGGCCCAGGCCGAGGCCGACGAGCTTTTCCAGGCATCGATCTGGCCACCCTTGAGACCGGCAGTCATTTTTACGACGGCAGCCGGTCTGGTAAAGTCAAACATCGTATCGGTTTCGCGCGAATAAATCATCTTGACCGGTTTGCCAACTACCCGCGCCGTTAGGCAGGCCATGACAATATAGTCAGCGTCGAGGCGTCGCCCGAACCCACCGCCCAGATATTGCTGATGGAACCGGATGTTTTCGGGTTTGACACCAAGAGCTCCAACCAGGCCCATTACCAGAGTTTGAAACTGGTTGCCGGCGTAAATGTGATAAACATCATCGATTATCTCAACTGTTGCATTCATCGGCTCCAGCGGCGCGTGGATATTTAGTACGGTGGTGTATTCGGCTTCGATTGTTTCATCGGCGTTGCCAAGAGCTGAACCGGTGTCGCCATCATTGACAAACAGTCGAACCGCTTCCTCGGTCTCAATCAGGCGACGTGATTCTGTGTGGATGTCCTGCAAAGTAACATTTACATTGGGCCCGGTGTCATAGTCGATTTCAAGGGCTTGCGCGGCTTTTGTTGCAGTCCAATAAGAATCCGCGACAGCCATGACAAATCCGGTCTGCGTGCCCAAGGGGTCTTCGATCACCACATGGCGTAAATAACCCGGAATTGCCTTTGCCGCCGAATCGTTGACCGACAGAACCTTTGCGCCATAACGCACCGGTGGCGTGGCTGGGGTGGCGTAGATCATGTTGTCCAACACCACATCGATGCCGTAGTTCGCTTCACCGCGGGTTTTTATCGGAATATCCAGGGCTTCAACCGATGTACCCACCAGGTTTCGCTGGTTCGGCGATTTTAGCATAATTGCCTTCATATCATCTTCACTGAACATTCGTGTTGCTGTGCCTTTGGAAGCAAGTTCACCATAAGTAATTGTCCCTCCGTTGCCGGAAATCACTCCATTTGTGACACTGTAATCAGACGGATCGCCTCCCAGTGCTGCTGCTGCCATTTCGATCAGGGCAATTCGACCGGTCGCACCCGCACGTGACAGGGCATCATAGGACCAGTTGATCAACCAGGAACCCCCGGTAAGATGAAGCACGAACCGAGGGTCAAAATCCATATAGACGAGTTCTATATTCGCCCAGCCGCACTCCAATTCCTCGGCCAATATTTGCGCCAGTGCGGTTCCCACATGTTGCCCCATCTCTGCCTTGGCGATATGGACGACGACACGTCCATCGGTATGAATATAGAAGTGCATATTTGGTGATATTACACCATCTTGCCCCGCACCGGCTGAGGTTGATGATACCAATCCATATCCCATTGTAAGGGCGGCACCAGCGCTTGCACGTACAAGAAAACTGCGGCGTGTCAGATTGATTGTATCAGTAATATTCGGTGTTTTCGTATGGTGTGTCATCACAATATTCCCCTTCAACCTGCTGCTTTTTCAATGGCCTGCACTATTCGGTCATACGTCATGCACCGGCACAGATTTCCACCCATGTGATCGACAATCTGCGCACGTGATGGTGGTTCATTGCGCGCCAGCAGTTCGGCTGCTTGCATAATTTGTCCTGATTGCCAGTACCCGCACTGTGGCACCTGATATTCGATCCATGCCAGTTGCAACGGGTGCTCACCAGAGGGATGAAGGCCCTCTATTGTGGTGATTTCAGTGCCATCATCCAAATCTTCAATATTGGTCTGGCACGATCTCACAGCTTTTCCATTCACACGCACGGTGCAGGCACCACATAGTCCCTTGCCGCATCCGAATTTCGTTCCCGTCATCCCAAAATTTTCACGTATTACCCAAAGAAGGGGCGTGCCATCGGCGACCTCGATTTCCTTTTTGTGACCGTTGATAATGACTTTTGTCATTGCTGTTTCCCTTCCCCTATCTTGTACATGAATTCGTCTCCCCCATAGGTCAAATTGCAACCGGTCACTGACCTTCTTGTGACCAAATTAGGCGATGAATATGGACATGTCTTTGTAATTTGCGCATAAAAACAACACATTTCACGAAAAAAATAATGTATTCCATTTAAGTTTTTGGGCATGGGAGTTTGGCTTAATCCCCGCCCGTGCAAAGCATCGCGTATTATGTACAATGCACGACGGCGGGAAAGAATGTGTGCCAACATCTACCGAGTGGCAAAGCCACCATTGACGAAGATTGTTTGACCCGTTGCCCAGCGTGCACCAGGTGATGCGAGAAAGACGATCCAAGGGGTAATATCCTCAACCTGCCCCAACCTGCCAGCAACGCTTGCGCTGGCAAGCCAATCAAGCGCTTCCTGAGGTTCCGCATCCGTCAAAAATGAAGTCTCCAACGGGCCAGGGCAAACAGTATTTACAGTGATCCCCCGGTTGCCAACTTCTTTTGCCAAAGCGCGGGAAAAATCTTCCAACGGCGCTTTCGAACCCGCATAGGCCGCGTAATAACCGGTGAATGCACCCAGCAGACTTGTTCCAATATTGATAATCCGTCCATTGTCCTGAAGCTTGTTACCCGCTTCTTTCATGATGAAAAACGCTGCTTTGGAATTAAGTGCGAAAACACGATCAAAATCTTCTTCAGAAGTGTCGGCGATCGGCGCCTTGTGCATGGCTCCGGCATTGTTGATTAAGATATCAATTTTATCAAAAACACCTTCCGCTTTCTCAAACAGTAATTTTGCACCGTCTTTTGAGGTCAGGTCGGTTTGGATAGCAACAGATTTTGTTCCGAATTTTTGGGCAGCTTCTGCCACACTTTCAGCTTCAGCGCCGGAACCGTCTGCATTGTAGTGGATAAGTGTGTTGGCCCCGGCAGCTGCCAGTCCCAAAGCAAAATGTGCTCCAAGGTTTCGCGCGGCACCGGTGATTATTGCGGTCTGATTTTCGAGTGGACGCTGAGTGTTCAGATCAGGCCCAGTATGTGTATTTTGCATAGTCTCTTCTCATTATTTTTGATGGAATTATTTTATGGTGTCCCCTAATTGGGTCGTTTCCTACAGGCCCTCAAAGAGCCAGTAATCCAAGCAACTTTGTTGGTCTGTAGTTCAAACTTGACAACGCGAAATGTATCTGAAATTATTTCATCATTGAAATTGATTGTTTTGATAAGATCTATCAATATGAATGATTTACGAAATATTGACCTTAATCTGCTGACGGCGCTGATCATAATTCTGGAAGAAAAGAACGTTACGCGAGCCGGTGAACGGCTGCTTCGCGGACAGCCTGCCGTCAGCGCTATTCTTAACCGGCTGCGCGTGCTATTTCGCGACGATCTTCTGGTTCGTTCAGGGCGAAAAATGGTAACAACCCCAAAAGCGGATATACTTCTAATCCGCGTCAAATCACTGTTGCTGGAAGTTGAAAAAGTTGTTTTTAATGCGGAGGAGTTTGATCCGACCACATCGGACCGTGTCTTTCGGCTCGGCCTGCCGGATGACCAAGAGGCCGCACTTCTGCCGCCGCTGCTCACTGCGCTCAATCAAGATGCTCCAAGTGTACGGCTTGCGGTCCACTCTATCACGTACGACACCGTGGGTGAACAAATCGACACCGGGGAAATTGATCTTGCAGTCACCGTCCTTGGTGCGCTGGCAAAACCTTGGCAGCAGACAAAAACCGTTGGCAAGGCCGAGTTTTGTTGCCTTTTCAATTCGAATTTGCTGGGTGTGGAAGTGCCGGTATCGATTAATGAATATACAAGCGTTCCACATGTGCTTGTATCATTCGATGGTACATTTTCAGGTATCGTCGATGAGGCGCTGCATGCAATTGGACGAACAAGGAATGTCCACACCGTGGTTCCGAGATTTTCCGCGTTGCCATCACTTCTCAGCCAACTTCCGTTGATGGCAACAGTTCCGTTTTACGTGGCAGATCGCTATGCGAAAGATTTCAATCTTGTCTATTGCCCATCGCCTGTACAGGTCAGGGATTATGCAATCAGCATGATTTGGCACCAACGCAAAGCTGGAGATATCGGTGACAGGTGGTTCAGATCATGCGTCGAAACGGTTGCCAGCCGACTACTTACTCTGCAAATAAATGATGACTGATATGAAAATCATTTGCGGGCATTGGAGTCAATTAGCGACACAGCGTCTGCCACTGTTTTACAATTGGCATTCGTGCAAGAATCATGTTGAATATTAATTTCGACTGCATATGAAAAATATCTGGAGTAAATAGTGCTATTTAAATTGAACACTTCTAGCTGAATGGGACAAATGTTGGAAATTAGCAGCTTGCATGATGAGCGTTTGGCGCACCTGATGCGGCTGGCGGCGCGTGGATTTACACGGTCACTACAGCTTCGGCTTGCAGGGCTCGATGTGACATTTGGCCAATGGATTTTTCTGCGTATTTTGTGGGAGGAAGATGGGTTGTCGCAACGGGTTTTGAGCACTCGCGCCCAGCTAACCGAACCCACAACGCACACCGCCCTGGTGAAGTTGGAAAAATTGGGGTACGTCGAACGCCGGAATTTAGAAGGAAACAACCGGCGACAGCACGTCTACTTGTCGAAGCAGGGCAGGGCAGCAAAAAAAATACTCGAACCCCTCGCCGTTGAAGTTAATGACGTCGCAACCAAAGGGCTTTCAAAACGAGAAATCAGTTTATTGCGCAAATCATTACTTGCCGTCGTCCAAAATCTTGCGTCTGATGAAGCTTTCGCATTGTCTGAGGGCAGGAGTGTACCGCCTACCCGTGGCTCCGGCTGACATTGCTATCAATTATGTTTGTCAAAATAATATGTGGCAACAGAAGCTATCTGATTAGAGGCAATTGTGTTGTTCGATATTTTTACAAGCTATAAGCCTCGACAGTTGCTGGGTGAAAAAGCTCATCCGCCTTTACTTTTCGCGGCGATAATCCCTGAGCATGATGATAGCGCAGAAAAGTCTCCAGAACATTGATATTTTGGGCCAAACCGTAGGTCCAGATATTAGGGCCCATCAATTGTTGGGCGCGAAGAAGATTGTCTTCCACAAATGGCATCGTGACTTTTGTTGCGGAGGTGTCGGCTAAGGACACTTGCGCCATTGATTTTGCCTCCGAAAATGCCTTGAACAACGCACCGGGAAGCCAGGGGTGTTGTTCGGCCAGTGATCGACGCAGACCCAGCACATGCATGATTGGAAATATACTCTGGCGCCGGTAATAGTCCTCTGCAGTTTGAATGGTATCTGGAAACAGACGGACAATATTGGCATACCCCTCACCGAAACAGCGTGGCCAGCGCGGCCCAACAAATCCATCAATCTCGCCACTAATGAGCATCTCATTTAGCGTTGTTTCCGGTGGTGCTTCTTCGATTGTGATGTCATCTGGAAGAATGATTTTTATCTTCTCAGGCCGTCCAGGTGTATCCATGCCACCTCGAACCCACGTGATGTCCGAGGGCTTCACTCCATATTCGTCCTCAAGAATTCCTCTCACCCACACATTGGCTGACAGTTGGTATTCTGCAATACCAATCTTCTTTCCGCGAAGATCCTCAGGTTTGTCGATGCCCCTGTCGTTGCGGATATATACCGACGTATGGCGAAAGGCGCGGGATAGAAATATCGGAATTGCGATATAGTGGGGATCATCCCGGGTGAGTGATATTGAATAGGAAGATAATGACAGTTCACTTACGTCAAACGCCTGGTGGCGAAATGCCCTGAAGAACATCTCTTCTGGTGAAAGCAGCATACAGGTAGGATCGACACCATCAATTTTGACCCTGCCATCAACGATTGGCCGGGTGCGATCATAGTCACCCATTGCAATTGAAAGTTTTAAATCGCTCATGGCTGTTGTTCCTATCCGTTGGTCGCTGTTTGTTTCTCAAGTAAGACTGGCTTGCCGCTTTTTGCCGATGCCAGTATTGCGTGGCAAACTTCCAGGCTTGCCAGCCCCCACTGTCCTGTTTGAACTGGCGGTGAATTTTTTCTCAAAGCTCCAACGAGAGCATCAATTACTGTCGTTCGCGGGCTCGCCATCGCCGGTGCTGGCATGAAGCAACGTTCCTTGTTACCATATTTCCAAATTCCATCAGGGGTTAACCTGATATCACCGTGATCACATGAAATGATTATCGGTCCAAAATGCTCGTGGTGTGTTTGTGGCTTGAGGGCGGGAGCATCGCCAAAAGTGCGCTTTTGCTTCAATGTCACCTCGGCATCTTGCGAGGCGACGGTTTCCAATGCCCTGCGCGCGGGCGCGTAGTCCTCAGGATTTTTGTCGTGTCCAAGTTCACCGACCCAGCCCAACCATTCATCGCTGTCAAAGTGGGCATATCCGGAATATGTAAGTGACGCAAATACACCATTCTCAAAGCTCAAAAGCGCCGAATACGCCCCTTCTGTAGGCCGTTTCGGGTCCCAATTTCCGGTCATCGCCGTCACCTGCCTGCCCATTCCACCTGCAAGCAAGCGTACAATGTCGATTTGGTGGACTGCCTGACTAAAAATAACTCCACCCCCGTCATTGGTTACTAGTTCCTCAGGGCGTCGGGGCCGATACAGAAAGTCGGTGTAATTGAAGCTTTGAATCATGCGAACTTTTCCAAGCTCTTCTCGTTCGATGATTGAGCGCGCTTGTTGGACAGGGGCATCGAAACTGTGGCTGGGCCCGACAATCAAATGCACACCGGATTGTTGACAAGCAGACACCATTGCTTCGCCATCTTCCATTGATATGGCCAACGGCTTGTCCACCAGAACATGTTTTCCACATTTCGCGGCTGCAATTACATGTTCAGCGTGCATTTGGTGCGGTGTTGCAATGTAAACCGCTTCAACGTTCGGATCGTTGCAAATATCAGAAATTTTCTCATACGTGCTACCGCCAAAATCTGCTTCAAAGGCCGCACGGGATTTTGCACGCGGCGCGCATGCGGCAACCAATCGAACTCGTTTGTCTGCTTGTATTGCAGGTAATGTCAGCATGAAGGCGCGGCCCAGACCGATGACGCCCAACCGGATTGGTTCAAATGTCTCAGAGGTCTCAAAGGTCAATGACAAGGCCTCCGGATTTGGCCCGCGAAACACATAACATAATGTGGTTTGATTTTTCTTCATCCATCAAAACCATATCCCGGTGATCGACACAGCCTTCGATAAGTTTTGATTTGCACGAACCACATGTGCCGCTTTCACAAGAACTTACCGTCCTTACTCCCGCGTCGCGTACTGCCTCCAGGATTGAGCGGTTTGCGGGTATGGTGATTGTGCGGCCAGATTTTTGTATAGTCACCTCGAACGCAACGTCGCCGCCGCGTACGACATCGACCGGTTTAAAGTCCTCAAAATTAATGTGGCTCTCGGGCCAGTGTCCTGAAATTGCTTTAATTTCATCCATCAATGGTTGCGGTCCGCAGCAATAGATATGCATATTGCGGACTTCCGCAAAATGATCCCAGAAATCATATATTTTATCTGGATTCCCCTGATCATGATGTACCAACAGAGCGTTGCCAAAGGTGTTGGTCATTTCTTCCAGATAGGCGGTTTCTTCAGCCGTTCTTGTGCAATAGATGATTTGAAAATGCTTGCCATCGGCGGCCAGTCGCTGTGCCATGGCATAGATGGGAGTAATTCCGATCCCACCGGCGATTAGTAGATATCGGGGTGCATCCATTAGAGGAAAACTATTTTCAGGCATGGAGATATTTAGAATTGTACCCGGCAACGCTTGTTCGTGCATCGAAATGGAACCCCCACGCGAGGCCGGTTCGCGTTTTATTGCAATGACATAATCTGTTGGTGCTGACCCGTCGTTTGCCAGCGAATAACGGCGCATTGCCTTGCTCGGTGTTTCAACAGTGACATGTGAACCGGGTTCATAAGCGGGCAAATTTTGCCCATCGGTTGCTTCTAATGTAAATTCGCAAATACTCGGTGTAAGAATTCGTTTTCGAACAACATTCATCGGTCTCAATACAGTCGGCGGTATCATTTGCGGGTCCTTGAAAAATATGTTTAATAATTAGATATCTAAAATAAAATGTCAACTACTGGACATTATGGGAATGGGATGCAATAAATTACTTAGATATCTAATTTTATTATGGAGAATGATGTGCTCACCTATGAAGAAAATGAACTATTAACCCGTGTTGAAAATGGCGCTCCGATGGGGCAATTGATGAAACAGCACTGGACGCCTGTCTGTTTGATTGAAGAAGTGGAGGAGCCAGATGGAACTCCCCTGCTGGTTGAGGTGCTTGGCGATCGATATGTGGCGTTCAGGGATAGCGATGGCAAAGTTGGTCTTCTCGACGAGTTATGTCCGCATCGAAAGGCCTCCTTGGTATTTGGCCGCAATGAAGAATGCGGATTACGATGTCTGTACCACGGGTGGAAAATGGACGTTGACGGCAATATCGTAGCGATGGCGTCTGAACCGGATGGCAGCCCATTGATGGACAAGGTAAAACATCGCGCCTATCCGGTTAAAGAATGGGGCGGGTTTGTGTGGGCGTGGTTGGGTGAAAAAGAGTCCGTGCCCGAGTTTGACCCACCTGCATTTGCGCCGACAGAAAATACGCCCATATCGATCCTGAAAATTCGAATTCCCTGCAACTGGGCTCAAATCCACGAAGGGCAAATCGATAGTGCGCACTCATCGAGTTTGCACTCATCTGACATGGTGCCCGCCCGTGTAGAAAGCGCTGCGGCAGATGATAAGTCCTGGTACCGGCCCTCCACTGACAAATCTCCGCGGCTGCAAGTTCAAACGACGAGTTACGGGTTTCATTATGCCGCGATTCGTAAGCCGATCAAGGATGCCACAAATAGCAACTATCTGAGAATTACAGAATTTGTTGCGCCATACTATTCACTCATTCCACCGAATTCATCTTATAATGTTGCCAGTGTAATTGTGCCAATTGACGATGAAACCACGGCGTTCCACTTTATCGCCTGGGGCGGTGAAACACGGCCTTCAACCGAAGAATGGCGAAAATTTACCCACGCCCAAAAAGGCATTGATCTAAATGAGCGCTGGGAACCTTTGCGAACCGTTGAGAACAATTTCAAACAAGATCGCAAAGCAATGAAGCTTGGTAATTTTTCCGGGATTGAGGGAATTCCAAATCAAGACATCGCAATGTGGGTCACCATTGGCAAGATTGCCGACAGAACAAATGACGTGCTGGGGGCTTCTGATCTGGCAATCGTCGAGTTCCGCCGACTTATGGTGGATGCCGCGCAAAAAGTTGCCAAAGGAGCCAAGGCGATTGGTACGGATGAGCCAAGGATACCGCAGGCGCAGATACAATCGGTGCAGGGAATTTACCCGAAATCTGTCGATTGGCGTACACTTTTGGACAAATCTGCAGCCGCTGCGGAATAGGAGAAAATAGCGAGAATTTTTGGAAAAATTCTTCGGAAAGTTGTTGCAAAGTGAATATTAGACATCTAAGTAACCTTTGCGAACTACTGGAAATGTGCATTTAGATGGAAGTGGAAAAGGGCTCATGGGAACATTAGCGGCATCCGTAAAAGCTGGTAAAAATGCTGACTTATGGGAGCCAAAATTGCCTGAAAATCGGGCGATCTACTACGGCAACAAGTGGCATGAACCCCTGAGTGGCAACTACGCTGAAACTTACAATCCGGGTCTGGGTACAGTACTTGGCATGGTGGCGGAGGCCGGGGCAAAAGATGTCGACAATGCTGTGGCCGCTGCCCGCCGTGGATTCCTCGAATGGCGGGATGTGGTGCCACTTGAACGAGCCCGCATATTGAAAGAGATCGCAGTTATACTGAGGAAAAATGCTCGGGAGCTCGCGACCATCGATGCTGCGAATTGCGGAAATCCGGTCAAGGAAATGATGGGAGACGCAAATATTGCCGCGGCTCAAATGGATTTTTTTGCTGGCCTCGTTACCGAGATGAAAGGGTCGTCCATTCCAATGGGGCCGGATTGTGTCAATTATTCCATGCGCCAGCCAATTGGTGTTGTGGCACGTATCCTTGCTTTCAATCATCCATTCATGTTCTGCGGTGGAAAAATGGCTGCACCGCTAGCGGCAGGCAATGCGGTGATCATCAAACCCCCGGCGCAAGCACCGCTTTCAACCCTGCGTCTGGCGGAATTGATTGATGGCATGATGCCTCCTGGCACCTTCAATGTTGTGCCTGGTGGTGTGGAGGCAGGGGCAGCATTGGCCTCGCATAAAGACGTCGCTAAAGTTACGCTTATCGGATCGATCGAAGCCGGACGCGCCGTGATGCGGGCGGCAAGTGAGACAATCAAGCCTGTGCTTCTTGAACTGGGTGGGAAGAACGCGTTGATCGCCTACCCGGATTCAGATCCGGATACTCTGGCAAAAGCAATTGTAGGGGGAATGAATTTTTCCTGGTGCGGTCAATCTTGCGGATCAACCAGCAGGGCGTTTCTGCATCAAGACATCCATGATGCGGTAATTGAACGCGTTGAAAAAGCGGTTGCCGGATTTAAACCCGGCATCCCGACAGATCCAAATACTAGCATGGGTGCACTTGTCAGCAAGCAGCATTTTGATCGTGTCATGGGCTATATAGACAGCGCCAAATCGGAAGGCGCTCGTCTTGTTACGGGTGGTAAATCTGCAGTCGGACCCGGTCTTGAGAACGGATATTATATCGAGCCTACAATTTTTACAGATGTTTCACCTGAGATGCGGATAGCTTCAGAAGAAATATTCGGGCCCGTATTGGCAGTGCGCAAGTGGTCAGACGAGCAAGAAGTGCTGAAGGAAGTGAACGCACTGGAATACGGATTGACTTGTTCAATTTGGACCCGGGATTTGGCAACGGCGCACCGAATGGTAGCACAGGTAGAAGCGGGTTATGTGTGGGTAAATGAGGTGGCAAAACACTTTCTTGGCGCACCCTTTGGAGGTGTAAAGCAATCCGGCATTGGGCGCGAGGAGAGCATTGAGGAGTTGTTGTGTTTTACCTATGAGAAAAATGTCCACATTAACATTCGAATAGAAGACTAATTTTCGTTCAGGTTCTCCATTATTTCAACCTCAATGGCTCCAATTGAGTCGCTGTTTTTTTCTTTTTAATTCATTTCCCGCCCTAATTATCTGAAAATTCCGACATATGCCATTTCTATAATCCAAAGGTTATAGAATACCCGAATAAACATATTGGACATCAGAGGTAAATTCACGCCATTCTAAAAGCATAAAACGTGTGTGCTCTCAATTCCAGAACGCGGTTAACTAATGGAATTGTTTTCAGGATTTACCGGCATGCGCACAAACTTAGTGGAGGTATTGGGTGACTATTTTTGGTGATTTTACGGGTAAGATTGTTCTCATTACAGGGGCAGGTCAGGGCCTGGGGCGCGTTTATGCAAAAGCGTATTCAGAACTTGGCGCCATACCGATCATTGCAGATCTAAATCATCAAAAAGCTGTCTCGGTCGGAAAAGAAATTGAAGCGAGTGGCGGGCAAGCGTTGGCTATTCATGTTGATGTTGCGTCAGAAGATTCTGTAGCTTCCATGGCAAATGTGGCTCTTGAGCGCTTTGGACAGGTCGATATCATAATAAACAACGCGGCAATATTTTCCACGTTGGAAATGCGTCCATTCGAGGAGATATCGATCGAAGAATGGCGCCGTGTTTTGGATGTTAATATCACCGGTTCCTTCCTTGTTGCTCGCGCATTCGTTAAATCGATGCGTAAGAAACAGTGGGGCCGCATCGTAAACGTATCATCAGCCGCATGGACAATGGGTCGCCAGAATTATTTGCATTACACTTCATCCAAGGCTGCGATAATCGGTATGACCAGGTCGATGGCACGCGAACTGGGTCCCGACGGTATTACTGTGAATGCAGTTCTGCCTGGTGCCACCAACACGGAAATCGAACGTGATACAGTTGACCCGGAACAAATGAAGGCATTCCTCGCGCAACGTTCCATACCGCGCGCGGAATCACCCGAAGACCTCACAGGTGCGATACTATTCCTCAGTTCCTCCGCCAGTGAATTTATCACCGGCCAAACCCTGACGGTTGATGGTGGTCATACTTATGGGTAATTTGCGACCAGATTTGGCGAGTCTAAACTTGCAGGTCACACCGATTGAGATGACGCAGGAGCGCATGGTTCTGGGTATTTCGCTGCTGCTTTTTGTGATTTTTTCTTTTACACTGTCTGGTTTTCTAACCTTCGGAAATCTGTTTTCTCTATTGCAAGGCGTCACTATCCTGGGAATTCTCGGAATAGGCATGGCAATCGTTGTCATCTCGCGCGGAATAGACCTGTCGATGGTAGCGATCATGGTGTTTTCTGTTGGATGGACGTTTTCTCTAGTAGACGGCGGAATGTCTCTTGGTTTGGCGATTTTGCTGGGACTAGGGTTTGCGCTTTTTATTGGTATTCTGAACGGTTTTCTGATTGCGTACGCGGAAATCCCTTCAATATTTGCCACACTTTCCGTCGCAATTATTGTCGCAGGGTTTGGCCGGTTTGCACTTGTGTCCAATGACAATGTCTATCTGCCAATCAGTGTGGACTGGATCATTGACGTTGGTACCAGCCGTATCGTTGAAATTCCAATGCCGGTGATTGTATTTGGTGTGTTGGCGTGTCTGGCACTCGTTGTGCTGCGTTACACAAAGTTTGGTCGGTTTGTTTATGCCCTTGGAGACAATCCTCTGGCGGCTCGAATAAGTGGCATACCGACACGGCCGGTCACTGTCATGATTTATACAATCAGCGCCTTCATTGCCTTTGCTGCCGGTTTGGTCATGGCAGCAACGGTAAGCACCGTTAATACAAAACTCGCAAATACTACAATGATATACGACGTTATATTAGTCGTGGTGATTGGTGGTGTAGGTTTAACTGGAGGAAAGGGTGGCATTAGAAACGTTATTGTTGGAACAATACTTATTGGATTGTTATTGAATGGAATGACAATAATGAATTTGTCTGTTTCTATTCAAAATATAGTTAAAAGTATGGTGCTTTTGACCGCTATAGTACTTGATTCGATTGTTAATCCCCGCGACGAGCAAACGTCTCAGCAGGGTGATATCTAGTTCGATTTCAAAGTCGGAAATTTAAAGGAGAGGGAAATGACTATTAAAAAGAAACTACTTCAGCTCGGTTTCGCGATGGTTTTGTCGCAAGCAATACCAAATTCTGTCCAGGCAGAAAGGTTTGATGATGGCCTGGCACCGGAATATTATGCGGTATTCAAGGGTAAAAAAATTGCCTTTGTACCGCTTTCAATGGGCTTTGATCTTACTCAGGGCTGGAATGCAGCGATGCAGCGCTCCGCCAAGGAACTTGGATACGAAATTATTATCCGCGACTCAAACTGGAGTGTTGAAGCGGGTGCCCAAGCGATTGAGCAATTGATTATTGAAAAACCGGATATCCTTATTTTTCACAATAATGACATGCAGGCCTATAGTAAGTTGATAACCCGGGCGATGCGTGAGGGTATCAATGTCATTCAGATGAACCTGAAAACGCTGGTGAACAGTGATGCCTATGTCGGGGGAGACTGGTATCAGGTTGGCATGGACGAGATTGCTGCAGCTGGAAAACTGTGTGGTGCCGGTACCGGCACATCAGGCAAGATTGCAATTCTTCAGGGCCCTCCAACCAGTCCACCAAGTCAGCTCGGTGTGCAGGGCATGCAGGATGCTCTGAAAGCACGCGGTGACATGGAAGTCGTTTCACTGCAAGCTGCTGATTGGGATGCCTCAAAAGCCCGCAATATCACGGCGACAATTCTTAAACAACACCCGGACCTGTGCGCAGTTGTGGGACTATGGGACAATCAGGATATCGGTGCAGTTGCCGCTATACGTGAAGCGAATTTAACCGGGAAAGTTCATGTTGTGACCGAGGGAGGTGGTAACCGGAAATCCGGCTGCACCAACATCGAGAGTGGTGCTTTTTCTGCCTATGTAAAAGTGGATACAAGACAGCAGGCATCTGAGTTGGTGGACGTCATTAAGTATCTGTTGCAGGCGAAACCAAAACCGGGCTCCATGCCGATTGGATATTACACGCAAAATGTAACACTGACCAAGGACGTGCTCACCCCTCGTTCGTGTTGGACTGTCGATGAGATTGCGGCAGGTAACAAATAATAAAAGTCATTGGCCGGATGGAATTTTTTTTCGAGCCGGTCGGTTAAATTTGAGTATGGTAATTTAAGCAGGGAAAACCAATGAGTGTCCATGATACCTATGCCCGTTGGCGTTATAAACTTGTCCCTGATCATATTGTCGGCGAAATTTTAAGCAAGAACTGGATCGACAATGCCATTCCAGTTCTAATTTTGTTGCTGGTGATAACTCTGCTTGGATTAGTCGTTCCGGGTTTTTTGAACATCGTTAGCTTGTCCAGTCTTTTTCGGCAGTTTGGAGAATATCTTTTCCTTGCATTGGGGATGGTGCTGGTCATTAAAGCGGGTGGCATAGATTTGAGCATTGGCTCAATATTTGCGCTATGCAATTTTGCCGCATTGGCCATGGTGAACGTATTCTCACTACCACTGATTGTCGTTATCCCAGCCGTAGTGTTACTCGGTGGTCTTGTCGGGTTGGTAAACGGGGTGCTGATTGGTTACCTGCGACTGCGGGCTTTTTTGACAACACTTGTGACACTCATCGCAGTGAGAGCTGTAGTCGAGTTGCTGACGATAAATTACGCTGTCATCGTGTCAATTCCGAAACAACCTGTAGAGATATGGGATTATCTTGGCTATGCCAAAATCTTTGGATTTCCCGCAAGCTTGGTGGTGGCAACCACGGTCGCAATCGCCGCGCATGTTGTGCTGACGCGGATGCGGTTTGGATGGCAACTAAGCGCCGTTGGCGGCTCGCGCAGGTCAGCCTATAATCTCGGCTTGCCGGTCAAACGGGTCATCTGCTCGACCTATATTCTATCAGGCGCGTTGGCGGGCGCAACGGCAATATTTTATGCAGCACGCTTGGGGAGTACGTCAGGTTCTGTCGGCGTGGGCCTGGAAATAGTGATCCTGACGGCTGCTGTTTTGGGCGGCAACAGCCTGGGCGGAGGGCGTGGCTCCGTTGCCAAAGCCGTAATCGGAACTGTTATCATTGTACTCATTACCAGTGGTGTCGTGCGGATGGGACTAAGGACTGGTGCTGGTGATCTGATATTGGGATTTGTGTTGCTTTCCGCTGTGGCGATTGATGTCAAGTGGATGAAAAACCGGTTGAAAGTACTCAATCGGGCCTATGTATCTCCAACCTATTTCAAATTGCCGCAGGTACCCGAAACGCAATTGGGTTGCGGCACGCCTTATGAAGAAAACAAGGTGCTTGGTTCAGCTGAACCCATTGGCAAAGGTAAGCTTGAAGGGCCGGAAGATATCATTCTTGATAATGACGACAATATCTATTGCGGCAGTCGCCATGGCGATGTCATGCGGTTGTTTGCACCGGACTACAAGAAAATCGAAGTCTATTGCCATATAGGCGGGCATCCGTTGGGCCTGGCCTGGAACCCGGATGGCGAGTTGGTCGTGTGTGTTGCCGGCATGGGCCTTTATAAAATCACCAAAGAAAGAAAACCCGTTAAACTTACTGATGAAACCAATCGGAGTATGTGGTCGGTAATCGATGATTCTCGAATGCGGCTTGCTGATGATCTGGATATTGCACCCGACGGCAAGATCTATTTTAGCGAGGCAACAATTCGCTACGATACCAGTGAGTGGATGATTGATGCACTTGAGGCACGCGGCAACGGTCGCATGATCTGTTATGACCCGGCCACCGGAATCACAAAAACGCTGATCAGAAACCTGCAATTCCCCAATGGCACATGCATGACCCATGATGGCGAGTCACTTCTTTTTGCCGAAACCTGGGGCTGCCGCATCAATCGATACTGGTACGCTGGACCCAAAGCCGGTCAACTCGAAGTTGTTATTTCTGATTTGCCCGGTTATCCCGATAATATCAATCGCTCATCTGACGGTAAATTCTGGGTTGGTCTCGTTGGAATGCGAAGTCCTGCATTTGATCTCGCCATGCGCAAGCCCGGATTTCGACGTCGCATGGTCTATCGGGTAGCACGGGATGAATGGCTTTATCCAAACCTGAATACTGGCTGCGTGGCTAAATTTGATTTAGACGGGCAGATTCTTGAAACACTATGGGATATCGACGGGGAGGCGCATCCGGCCGTAACCTCTATACGAGAACATAAAGGGTTTTTATATCTGGGCGGACTTTGGAACAACAGGATTGGGCGTCATCGCCTGAAAGAAGCGGATCCGAAATTTACCGGTCCCAACAGCTACTGGGGAGCGGCAACATGAATTTTATTGTCAGAGCCTGGGATCGTTTCCGCGGCAGTGGTGATTTTGCCATAACCGTTCCGCCGTTGGACGGGGTTTTGTTGCCAAACACCCATTTGGATGAAGCTGATCACGTTCTAAACATTGGCGAACCGGACAACCTTGCAAGTGATGGAAAACATATCTGGTTTTCTTCCGGTACAGAACTGAGGCAACTAGATCTGGCAAAAAAAACCTCCAAACTACTTAGAAATTTTCCCGCGCCAATTACATGTTTTGCACCCATGGGAGACAACGAGTTTGTTGTGGGTCTTGAAAGTGGAAAGGTGGTTTTCTGCAGCGGTGGCAAATTAGACTACACTCTGGTTCTTGAAGAATTAGACGGGCGGGCGATACGCTGTCCAACTGCAATGGCTGTCACCCAAGAGGGAGAAATACTACTTTGCCTTGGATCACAACAATGCGGTAGCCAAGAGTGGAAACTCGATTTGATGTCGCGTAATTCAAGTGGATCGGTTTGGCGGGTTAATCCGGCGACCGGCGTTGCCCAATGTTTGGTCGACAAGCTGGCATTTCCTTCCGGCATTGTCAGTTTCCATGATGGCAGCTTCGCGTTTTCCGAAGCTTGGCGTCACCAGCTGGTGTTGGTGGATGCAAGCGGTGCAAAACACATTGTTCAGGCAGATATCCCGGGCTACCCGGGCAAACTGAATTTGGACCCGGTGTCCGGTGAGATTTGGATGGCGATATTTGCGCCGCGTAACCAGCTTGTCGAATTCGTTTTGAGAGAAAATGACTACTGCGATGAAATGATAGCCAGTATTGACCCGGACTACTGGATAGCTCCTTCATTGTTTCCCCCGCGCTCACACAGGGAACCGCTGCAAGGTGGAGCATTGAAACAACTTGGTGAGCTAAAGGCATGGGCACCATCGCGGTCATACGGTCTGGCGGTAAGGTTGGATAAAGATCTTCAGCCAAGGCAGAGTTTTCATTCGAGAGCGAGTGGCAGCCGGCATGGAATTGTTTCCTGTTTGCAGGTGGAGACAGGTGTATTGCTGACAAGCCGTGGAAACAATGAAATTATCAAGCTTAAACTTGGACTTTTAGAGCAATGATACCATTAGTTGAAATGCGGAAGGTTACCAAGAAATACAGTGGCGTTGCTGCTGTAAAGGATGTCGATTTCACACTCAAAGAAGGGGAAATCCACGCTCTTCTTGGAGAAAATGGTGCGGGCAAATCTACGCTTACAAAAATAATTGCAGGGGTAACCCAACTAACCAGTGGATCAATGTTGATTGAGGGCGAGCAGGCCCAATTTCGAACACCGGCAGAAGCCCTCAAGGCCGGGATTGTGATGGTTTTTCAGGAGACCAGTTTGATCCCCTCGATGTCTGTTGCACAGAATTTATTGTTGGGCGAGGAAAAGGTATTTAATCGATTGCGCGGGGTGTTTATTGAAGCGCAGACGTTTATGCAGTCTTTAAACTTTAATGTCGATCCCTGGGCTGATGTGGCAAACTTGGGGGCAGCTCAAAAACAGATGGTCGAAATAGCCCGTGCTGTGCGCAGAGACGCCCGGGTTATTATTCTTGATGAGCCAACCGCATCGCTAACGCCAGAAGAAAAGCGGCATTTTTTTGCGCTCGTTGGGGATTTAAAAACCAGAGGCGTGGGCGTTGTTTTCATAAGTCATGCCCTGGAAGAAGCGTTGGCAATTGCTGATCGAATTACCATTCTGCGCGATGGTGAACTTGTGGTTACCGATGAAGTTTCTCGTTTTGATCGTAAAAAAATTATTCGCCACATGGTAGGCCGTCAATTGTCTGACGAACTATATTCCCGTCCAGGCGGTGATCATAGGAAAACACGGTTGCCAGGTCGCAAGATACTTAGTGTGCAGAATCTCTCGATGTCGCGAATCGTAAAAAATAATTCGTTCTCGGTTTATCGAGGTCAGATTACTGGAATTTTTGGGCTTATCGGGTCCGGTCGTACAGAAGCCGCCAAAATATTGGCCGGAGTGGACAAAAGAGATTTTTTTCACGGGGGAGAAATAAAATTTGACGGGAAGTCGGTTCGTTATCGGGTCCCCAGTCAAGCCGTGAAAGACGGAATAGTCTATGTCACTGAAGACAGAAAAACAGAGGGATTTTTCGAAACTTTATCGATTGCAGAAAATATCACAATTGGCTTATTGGCGATGGTGCGCGGCAGGCAGCTGGTGCGCATTGGGAAAATTCGCGAGAAAGTTGCTAAATGGATCAAGACCCTGAATGTTCGAGCAATAAATTCAGGTGCCAAAGTTATTGAGCTTTCCGGTGGCAACCAACAAAAAGTCGTAATAGCAAAATCTCTGATCCAAAATCCCAAGCTGATTATATTTGATGAACCAACGCGTGGTGTTGATGTCGGTGCGATTGCGGAAATACATGAGAACATTAATAATCTTGCTGAAAAAGGCTATGCAGTAATTGTGATATCTTCTTATTTGCCTGAAATATTAAATATTTCGGACAGAATACTCGTATCAAGAGCAGGCCGCATTGTTGAAGAGTTTACACCAGAGAATGCAAGCGAAGAACGTATCATGTTTGCTGCAGTTTTCTAACGGAATGTTTTCGTAACATAACGATCCGAAGTCTGTAGAGTTTTGAAAATTTGAAACGGGATGACAAATGAAATGTGGCATAGGTGGACAGAGTTCTTCAAAATGACTCAAACATACTCGGATACAATTACAGTGCTAACCACCCAAGCTGGATTGACCTTGCTACGGCCAATGGTTCCCGGCAGGTATTTAGAGAACAATTGAAGTTGGAAACTCAGGAGAATGGAAATGGTAGCCACATCTGTCCCGGAAACATCATGCCTTCTGATTGTTGAGCCAACAGCTGATTCACTTGAGGCGTTGCCAGCAGAAATCAGATCAAAAACGGCAACCAAATTCAATTCATTGGATGAAGCAGCTGACCTGGCCAAGGTTCCAAGATATTTTGCGACCTACGAGGCAAACAAGAGCAAACGTGACAAGTGGCTATCTCACCCGTGTGAAAATGTTCGACAAAGAGTATTTCCGTGCCTGCCAACCCAGGCCCCATGGCAGAATGACGAACTGGTGACTGCAATTAAATCTGAAAAGCGGGAACGCTTGTTTGTATGTGGATTTTGGCTGGATGCCAGCCTCGGGTCAGCAGCTTTGGAAGCATTTGTTGAAGGATTTGACGTCCACTTGCTGGTCGATCTGTCTTTTTCCAAATCTGAGATTGGACGTGCTGATTCTATTCATCGACTGACGCAATATGGAATTGTTCCGATTACTATTTCTCAGATGATATTTGAGTGGATGTCATGGACGTCGGATCATGAGGCTGCATCTGCGTTGAAATCGATTGCGTCAAATTTGCCAGCGTAA